>JAQWNC010000028.1 GCA_029246505.1 Arenicellaceae bacterium | reverse complement strand
AATACGGAAGCTGAAGCTATGTTGCGATGACGTCGGAAAAACTTGTAGTTGCTGCTATTCAGATAAGTTCAGCGTCAGATATACAGCGTAATATTGAACTGGCTGAAATGCTTATAGACCAAGCAGTCGACGAGGGGGCGCAGTTGGTCTTATTACCTGAAAATTTTGCGCAAATTCCAAGTAGTAAGATAAAGCGACAACAGGCCTATGAAGCTATCGGGTCTGGACCTATACAGGAGTTTCTGGCGACCAAAAGTGAACAAAAAAGTATTTATTTGGTGGCAGGGTCTGTAGCGATTGCTTCTGAGCACTCACATAAGGCTTTCTCGGCTAGTTTATGCTTTGATCCTAATGGTGACTTGCTGGCGCGGTATAACAAAATTCATTTGTTTGATGTACGGCTGCCTGGGGGCAAAAACTATGCCGAGTCAGACAGCTTTGAATATGGTGAACTTAGCTCGAATGGCGGTTTGTTCTCGACTCCGTGGGGAACTTTTTGTCTTACCATCTGTTATGACCTGCGCTTCCCAGAACTTTTTCGTCAGGTAATAGATCAAGATATCATTGGGTATTTGGTTCCCGCCGCGTTTACATACGACACTGGTTCAGCGCATTGGGAAACTTTGCTGCGTGCTCGCGCAATAGAAAACTTATCGTTTGTTATTGCTAGTAATCAGGTTGGTGTGCATCCGAATGGGTTGCAGAGTTGGGGGCATTCTATGGTGCTTGACCCATGGGGTACAATACTTGGCCAGCAAGAAATAGGTGAAGGGGCCGTGCTAGCAACGTTGGATATATCGCGACAACGTGAGCTGCGCCGAGAATTTCCTTGTCTCAAACATAGACGAATAAAAAGATTCGGTTAAGGCACTTTAATCAATATCTGAACTAGTGCCTCAAAGAGCGCCTAAACTAGCATTCTAATTTAACAGCACTGTCTAATAGAACAATTTCCTGCTAAGGCGGGAAGGTAAGCATATGATCGATAAATTTCAAATAGCAAATGATACCTTGTTGGTTCCGTATGACTTAACCGAGTCGGGTATAAGTAAGGTAATCAATGATATAGCTGGAAACGATGCAGCAGATTATGCCGATCTATACTTCCAGTATGTCAGATCCGAGAGCTGGCAATTGGACCAGAGTTGTGTAAAAAGTGGTAGCTTCTCGATTGATAAAGGCGTGGGTCTACGGGCAGTAGTTGGCGATAAAACCGCCTTTGCCTATTGCGACGATATGAGTATGGGTGCGTTGTTGGATGCGAGTAGCAAAGTAAAGTCGATTGTGCGGCAGGGTCAAAATAAAGTGGTCAAGTTGCAGCGTTGTGATTCAAGTGGTTCGAGTTTCTACCAGCCAGTGGATCCAATCCAGTCGCTTGAAAGCAGCCAAAAGATTGGTCTACTTAATTTGGCAGATCAGCTCGCTCGGGCGAAGGACTCGAGAGTTAAAGAGGTGACAGCTAGTATCAGCGGTAGCTATGAAACTGTCTTAATCGTTCGCCCAGACGGCGGTTTAGTACCTGACGTTCGGCCAATGGTGAGGATGAATGTATCAGTTATCGTTGAACAAAATGGACGACGTGAAACAGGTTCCAGCGGTGGCGGGGGAAGGACTAATTATCTTATGTTCACGTCAGATAAAGTGGCTGATTATGTTAACGAGGCGGTTCGGCATGCCTGTATCAATCTTGAAGCCGAAGATGCACCTGCAGGTACAATGGAAGTAGTACTTGGCCCGGGGTGGCCAGGAGTTTTATTGCACGAGGCAGTTGGTCACGGGCTGGAAGGTGACTTTAATCGTAAAGGTACATCAACCTTTTCTGGCCGTATTGGTGAGCAAGTCGCGTCAGGTTTATGTACTGTGGTAGATAATGGCACTATGGATGGTCGTCGCGGTTCACTGAACGTGGATGATGAAGGAAACCCAACGCAAAAAAACATCCTTATAGAGAACGGGGTGCTTAAGGGTTATATGCAGGATAGTTTAAACGCTCGTTTAATGAATGTGCCTGTCACAGGTAATGCTCGTCGCGAATCATTCGCGTACTTGCCCATGCCAAGAATGACAAACACGTATATGTTGGCAGGCGATAGTGACCCTGAAGAAATTGTCGCCAGTATGAAGGATGGTATTTATGCGGTGAATTTCGGGGGGGGTCAAGTAGACATTACGTCGGGTAAATTTGTATTTTCAGCTAACGAAGCTTATCGAGTTGAGAATGGAAAAATTTTACATCCTGTACGTGGTGCCACGCTGATAGGTAATGGCCCGGAAGTAATGCAAAAAATAAGCATGGTAGGTAATGATTTAGCTCTTGATGCTGGTGTTGGCATTTGTGGCAAAGATGGTCAAAGTGTGCCGGTGGGTGTTGGGCAGCCAACCTTAAAGGTTGAGGCACTAACGGTTGGGGGGGTTCAGGTATGAGCGTTTCATCAGGGGATCTAGATCGACAATTATTGTTGGATGTTGCAAAAGTAGCATTGTCAAAAGCTATAGAACTAGGCGCGGATCAGGCGGAAATTTCCTTATCTAGTAGTACCGGTGCGTCGGTTGGTGTGCGTATGGGTGAGTTAGAAACGATTGAGCATAATCGCGACAAGAATGTTTCCTTATCGGTATATTTTGGCCACAAAGTAGGTTCAGCTAGTACCTGCGATTTGAGTATTTCTGCTGTGCAGGAAGCAGTGGCTGCGGCCTGCACAATCGCTTCTAGCACTGGGTACGATGAGGCCTTGGGTTTGGCAGATGCGGAGCTAATGGCAAATGATATTTCTGATATGGGTTTGGATTTTCAGTGGGATCGTTCGGTTGATGAAATGCTCGAAGCAGCGCTTTCATGCGAGGCCGCTGCCATTAGTTTTGATAGTCGAATCAAGAATTCAGAGGGGGCAAACTATAGCTCTCATCGTGGGCTTGAGGTTTATGCCAATAGCCATGGTTTTTGTGGGGACTATTATTCGACTACAAATGGTTATAGTGCTTCTGTGATTGCGGTTGATGGAGATGAAATGCATCGCGATTATTGGTACAGCTCTGAGCGGAATCCTGCAAATCTTGATTCGCTTGAGTCAGTGGGTGAAATGGCCGCTAAGCGTGCGCTACAAAAATTGGGTTCGCGGAGAATCTCGACAGGGGAGTATCCAGTTATATTTGATGCTAGCGTTGCTGGTAGTTTAATTGGACACTTCTTGTCAGCAATAAGAGGAGGTCTTCTTTATAAGAAAGCCTCTTTTCTCACCGATAAATTAGGTGAGCAATTATTCTCTGAACACGTCAATATTATTGAGAAACCTCGATTATTTGGCGCTGCGAACAGCGCTTGTTTCGATGATGAAGGCGTTCGCACACCCGAGCAGCGCGACATCATAAAAAATGGCGTTTTATGTGGGTATATTTTGGGTTCCTATACTGCTAGAAAGCTGGACATGAAATCCACCGCTAATTCTGGGGGGGTTAGAAATGTGAGGGTTTCGCATGGTAGTAAATCGCGTGAACAACTGCTTGGTGAGATGGGCGCTGGTTTTTTAGTAACAGATTTGATTGGCTCAGGAATTAGTATGTTGACGGGAGACTACTCGCGCGGTGCATCTGGTTTTTGGGTTGAGAATGGCGAAATTCAATTCCCTGTTGAAGAAGTAACCGTGGCGGGTAAGTTGGCAGATATGTTTAACGGAATACAGGAGATTGCCGCAGACTCTTTGGGTCGAGGTAATATTCATTGCGGCTCAATACTGTTGGATAAATTAACCATTGCTGGTGATTAGAGTATTGCTTTGTTGAGCATTATTACATCCCCGCCGGGCTATAAATAAGCGTATAATGCGCGGGTTTTTCTGTTGGCCAATGTGGGGCATTAAGAGCTACGTTTGAATGCTTTGCTTTGAGTAGTTCATTCGTTCAATGGGTGTGTAATTGTTTACGGAATAAGTTATGCCAATATATCAATACGCCTGTGGTGCTTGTGGGCACCGACTGGAAGCTTTGCAAAAAATGAGCGATGACCGGCTAACTGAATGTCCTGCGTGTCACAAGCCAAAGCTAATAAAGCAATTGACTGCGGCCGCCTTTCGCTTGAAGGGTACCGGCTGGTACGAAACTGACTTCAAAAACTCAGGTGCCAAACCAGCTAGTGATAGCTCCAGCGATAATGTAGGGTCACCTAATAAAAAAACTAGTTCAGATACAGAAAATGCAGGGCCACCTAAGAAAAAGACTGGTTCAGATACAGCAAAGACAAGAGACAAAACGAACAATAACGTCTAAACAGGCCCGAAATTTATTTAGCCAGTAATTACTGGTAGGGAGAATTTTATGCGCACACATGCATGTGCCGAAGTGAATGAAAGTTTGGTAGATGAGGTAGTTACAGTATCTGGATGGGTTCAGCGACGCCGAGACCACGGTGGGGTTATCTTTATTGACTTGCGTGACGCTAGTAGCACACTGCAAGTCGTCATCGATCCAGATGCGAAAGACGCTTTTGAACTTGCCGACTCGGTGCGCAATGAGTTCGTCGTTGAAGTCACTGCGAAGGTTCGTAATCGCCCTGAGGGCACCCAGAATCGTGATCTAGCTACCGGTATGGTCGAAGTGTATGCCACCAATCTTGAAATTCTTAATCGATCTGCACCAATACCATTTCAGTTAGATGAAAATGATGTGAGTGAGCCTGTACGCCTCAAGTATCGGTATTTGGATCTGCGTCGCGAGCCTATGCAAAAAGCTATACGCTTACGCCATCAGGTTACGCGTAGTATGCGCAGTTTTCTTGATGAGCTGGGTTTTGTTGATATTGAAACACCTATATTAACTCGCTCGACCCCGGAAGGCGCACGGGACTATTTGGTGCCTAGTCGTGTACACGATGGCGAATTTTTCGCATTACCCCAGTCGCCACAATTATTTAAGCAAATGTTAATGGTGGCTGGTTTTGAGCGCTATTATCAAATTGCACGTTGCTTTAGGGACGAAGATCTACGTGCTGACCGTCAGCCAGAGTTCACCCAACTAGATATCGAAATGTCTTTTATGGATGAAGAACAAATCATGGAGATGATGGAGGCATTGATTGTCGGTTTGTTTAGAGATGCCTTGGATATTGAATTGCCAACACCCTTTCCACGTATGCCATATAGCGAATCTATAGAACGCTTTGGTATTGACCGACCTGATTTGCGCAATCCACTCGAGTTGGTGAGTGTGACTGACTTGATGCAGTCTGTTGAGTTTAAAGTATTTTCTGGTCCTGCAAATTCGCATAGTGGCCGAGTTGCTGTGCTGCGGGTTCCGGGTGGCAGTAGTTTGAGTCGTAAGCAAATTGATCAATACACCGAATACGTTAGTAATTATGGCGCTAAAGGCTTAGCGTACATCAAGATTAACGATCTATCTGTAGGTAAAGATGGTTTGCAGTCTCCAATTTTAAAGTTTTTATCGGATGATGTGGTATCAGCGATTATGGATCGCGTACAGGCGGAAGATGGTGATCTGGTGTTCTTTGGTGCGGATGAAGCGAAAGTGGTAAATGACTCACTGGCTGCGTTGCGAGTGCAGCTGGGTCATGATTTAGGCTTGTTGCAAGCTGAATGGGCGCCAGTATGGGTGGTCGATTTTCCAATGTTTGAATGGGAGGGAGCTAACAAACGCTGGCAGTCGCTACATCACCCTTTTACTGCACCGAAGGTAGATCAGGTGGCAAACTTGCAGGCTAACCCTGGCGAAGTGCTATCGCGTGCTTATGATGTGGTGCTTAATGGTACAGAAATTGGTGGTGGATCAATACGTATTCACACGTCTGATGTTCAGCAAACGGTGTTTAAAACGTTAGGTATTGATGAGGAAGAGGCCCAGGAAAAATTTGGCTTTTTGCTTGAGGCGTTGAAATATGGCGCCCCTCCACATGGTGGTATTGCGTTCGGCTTGGATCGTATCGTTGCGATGATGTTAGGTGTTGATTCGATTCGCGATGTGATTGCATTTCCAAAAACGCAGCGCGCCTCTTGTTTACTGTCCGAGGCTCCAGGCCGAGTGGATAATCAGCAACTTAGAGATTTACATATCAAATTACGAAATAAACCTAAATCGCCCTCAGTCGATGATGGCGCTCCAGCCAGCGGTAAGAGCTGATATAGTGCTACGCTGTTGCAGAAGAATGCTAGATAATTTATAAGTGCCGCGACCACAACAAGACATGAAAGGCCCGAAGCCCGTGGTAATTAAGCATGCGGAAAGTTTAGGCGAAGGTATGCAGCTTGCAATGCGGGCGACCTTGGCGGCAGGTCAGGTTATCGCTGAGGGTTACGGTCGCGTGCATCGAGTTGAGTCAAAAGGTGTTGGCGATCTTGTTTCGATTGTTGATCAACAAGCTGACGTTGCTGCGACCGATGTGCTGGCTGATGACCCGGAGCACTTACCAATTCTTTCTGAAGAAATGAGTCCTGATACTGATTCAATTGACGCTGACATGTGGATAATTGACCCGCTTGATGCGACCAGCGCATTTTTACTTAATGCTGGTAAACAATATAGTTCTGTATTAGTCGCGCGTCGACGAGGCCAACAAACGGATTTGGGGATTTGTTATTATCCACTCACCGGCGAATGCTATTACGCGGTTCGCGGTCAAGGCGCCTATAAAGACGGAGAACGAATACAGGTAGATAGTTCCAAGTTTGTTGGGATCCGCGACGCATGGATAGACATGAATCAATATGGTGATTCGCGTTTGGAAACACCATTTTTTGCTACTTTGCGCTATCGTCTTCGAACAGAAGAAGGCGCTTGTCTTGTGACTTCATATTTACCGAACTCCGGTCAAGCTTGTCGTATGGCAGAGCATAGAAATGCCCCCCATCTTACGATTCACGATAACAATCCGACTAAAGTCAAACAAGATGTGTGGGATATTGCTGCACCACAGATAATTATGCAGGAAGCCGGCGGCGTATTTTTAAGCCATGATGGCGGTCCCGTTAACCCGTTTATGGCAGAACCCTTTCTTGCGTCTGCTTCATCGGCCTTGGCGGATCAAGTGCTTAAACTAGCCCAAAAAGAGGTTTAACGAATTCTCCTTAGATTCGCACTACAGTCCGTATTAACGAATTTGGCTTAAGTTACGATTCGCTTCCGATATGTAATTTTTGGTTTCTTGAGTAAGGAATATGTTGAATTTTATGATGTACCATATCGCAGCTACGCCATCTAGCCAGGTGATTTTCTTGCCCTCCTCAAATGTGCGACCGTAATATGAAATTGGCGTTTCGTAAATGCGGGCATTAGTTTTACTTACCTTTGCAGTCACTTCTATTTCAAATCCAAAGCCCTCACTAATAATTGGCATGTCCTTAATAAGAGATGCGCGAAAAGCTTTGTAACAAGTTTCTACGTCGGTCATGTTTTTGTTGGTAAATAGATTACTAAAAAAGGTAATCGTGCAATTGCCAAGGTAGTGATAAAAATACAGTACCCGCTGAGCTTTTCTTACCAGAAAGCGAGAGCCATAAACCACATCTGCCCGCCCGCTCCACAATGGCTCGCAGACATGAACTAGCTCTTGTGGATCGTACTCTAGGTCGGCATCTTGTATTACAATTAATTCCAACGTGACCGCTTGAAAGCCAGTTTTTAGTGCAGCTGTTTTGCCGGCATTTTTGTCGTGTTGGATCAATTTGACTTTTTTTGAAGGGTGGGCCTTAGTCAGTGCTACTGATTGATCACTTGATCCATCGTCCACTACAATGATCTCGCCGACAAATTCCAATATATCGAGCTGGTTGAGGACAGTTTCAATAGTGGCCTGTTCGTTATACATAGGCACCACAACAGATATTTTTGATTGCTTCATGTGTTTTTGATTAATTCCTACAAAAAAATATTGGTCTACTGCTTGGGGTTTTTAACCTTGACCAGTGCATTGCTATCTTTACAGGCATTGTACAGCTCCAGACAACACAATACACACACTCTGGGAGCAACTGCGATTCAATTTTTACCGCAATTACGGCCCGGTGAGCGTGTTCAATACGTATTGCCAGCTTCGGTGCGTCGTATAGAAGAATTGGCTTTATTTGTAGATAGTAATTCGTATCAATCCGCGCTAGAAATGCCTCTGAACATAAGTATAGGTGTGGGTACGGTCGACCCTTTATCTCGGGATGTTCGGTTAGGTGAGTGGGACTTGGCTTATCGCGAATTTGTCGCTACTGCGCCTGAACCAACGGCGCTGGTGTTTTCTCGCTTGAATTATCGTGTGTCCGGCGACGATCCGATCGTTCTGGATATTTATATCCCAAACTATGCAAAGAACGGCTTGTTGCTTTTGGGTAGCACCGCTTTTGATGCTCAACGTAATGCTGGTTTTACCGACGAATCAATCATACAAAAGCCTGGGCTAGCAGGTATGCAACTGGGAGTTCAAACCCGCTATACAAAGTCGAGTCGATTCAACGATATTACTGTTGTGGCTGCTGTTTTATTTTTATTAGCCACGTGGTTAGCGAGTAATACGGGAATGTTCGAGGTATCGTCCAGAGCGATTCCTAAGCGTAAATCCTGGCCTGTATTCCTGGCGCTAGTCGCTTTCTTGATACCACTGGCGGAATTAGCATGGCAGAAGCGTCTTGATGAATATTGGAATTACTTCTGGCCCGATAATTATGTTGGGATCGCCTACCAGATAGATAGATGGTGGGGTGGAGCAACTTCATGGGATCAGTTTATTAAATGGCTGGCCGCTGATAGAAATGGTCAGGCATGGGTGTATCCGTTTTTTGTGGCTGCGTTATATCAAATAGACATTGCGTGGTTAAATGCGTTCACCTCAGCTAATCTTTTGCTAACATTTATAATGTTGGTATGTTGGTGGCGTTTATTGCGTATTTACGTTGTGGACATGTATTTAGTGCTAGCGGCCTTTTTACTAATTGCTTGCCACCATCTACATCTCCAGTCCATGCTAACGCCAATCACTGATATTGCCGGCGCCGCAGTGGTGGCCGTATTTTATCTCGCGTTACATTATTTGATTGGTGATGGGAAATTCGAATATTGGCGACGGTCTCTATCGGTTGTAGTTGTTGCAATTTGTATTACTGTAGGCATACAAACCCGTATCGCATTATTGCCTCTGGCATCGGTTCCAGCGGGATTGGCGGTTTTGTTAATGTGCCGCGAACGTAAAATTAGTGAACAGCAGGTGATGTTATTCTCAACATCAGTGCTGGCTTCATTGATGGTAATTACTTGCTATTACGCACTTAATTTAACGGGCACATTATTTGTAGCGGCTTCTACCGCTACCGATGTTTCGTTTTCGGGTTTGTTTAGTTATTTAGAGTTTGGTTTGTTTTCTGCGCTAAATTTGGGAGTACCGCTTCTGGTTTGTGTGATTTGTTGGTGGCGAGCTAGCGCTGAACCTATGGTGCTTGCTGTCGGGATTTTTTCATTCGCGTATTTAGTAATGCTAATGCTGGCACAGATTGTTAGCTGGGAGCGATATTGGGTGCCGTTAATCGGCCCGGCAGTTTTCGCAATGGCGGTTTGTTTAGCTAGGAGACCAAGTCAACAACAAACATCTGGATTATCGCTAATCCCCATTACACTTCTAATAGCTGAGCTATGGTACTTTCAATTTAGTGGATACTAATTATTTGTCAATTAGAGTTCAGACTTTTTAAATTAGAGCCGAAGTATGAGGTCGTGATCACCAAAAGAAAGATTATAAAAAGGTTCTTGTTTTATCGGGAATAATTCTCTTAATGATGCTGCTCATTTCTTGGGTGCTTTGCCTGCGGGTGTTAGAATTCGGGCTACTTAATGAGCATAACTTTTGATTCTAATTTATGGCAGGCCATAGTAAGTGGGCGAACATCAAGTTTCGCAAAGCCGCGCAGGATGCCAAGCGCGGTAAATTATTCACCAAACATATCCGAGAGATAACAGTCGCGGCACGTGAAGGCGGTGCTGATACGGCGAACAACCCCAGGCTACGTACGGCGATTGATAAAGCGTTAGGCGTGAATATGACGCGCGATACGGTAGAAAAAGCAGTAAAGCGTGGTACTGGTGATCTCGAAGGCGTTAATTATGAAGAAGTACGGTATGAAGGTTACGCCCCTTCAGGCATAGCAGTTTTGGTTGAATGTACGACCGATAATCGGGTACGTACCGTCAGTGAGGTTCGACACGCTTTTAGTAAGTACGGTGGTAATATGGGCGTTGCCGGGTCGGTATCTTTTCTGTTTGAGCGTTTTGGAATGATGTTATTGTCAGAAGGAACAGACGAAGAGCAAGTGATGGATATTGCTCTTGAAGCAGGAGCTGAAGATATTGAAACGCACGATGATGGATCTGTCGAAGTTACTACTCCGCCAGAGGCTTTTCATGCCGTAGTTAGTGCATTGGTAGATGCCGGATTTACGCCGGAAACTTCAGAAATCGTCCAACGCGCGGCCAGTGAGACAAGTCTGGGTGTCGAGGATGCCGAAAAAGTATTGCAACTGATCGATGCTATAGAGGAGTTGGACGATGTACATGATGTGTTCACCAATGCCGATTTCCCAGATGCTGTGCTTGATGGGACTGAAGGATAACGACATATGCGGTTACCGACGCGTTACTATATTGTGATAGCAGGTAATATTAGATCTAACGCAACTGGCTGAGGCCGTTTTTGAAGAACTCTTCGCCAAACTTATCGACGGGATCATCTCTAATAGTCCCGCGTGTTATGGGTTTGGATCCTGGCTCGCAGATCACCGGAGTTGGTATTGTTGAACAGCACGGTAGCAAGCTGGTCTGGATTGCGCACGAGGCCATTCGGTTGCCGAAAGGTGATTTGGGGGAGCGTTTGCGAGTGCTATATCAGCAATTATTGGAAATTATTTTACAATACCGCCCGACCGTTATGGCCATTGAGAAAGTGTTTATTGCGAAGAATCCTCATTCAGCCTTGGTGCTTGGACATGCGCGTGGCGTTGCCATGTTAGCTGCGGTTAATAATGGTTTAGATGTGCAGGAATTGGCGGCAACCGAAATAAAGAAATCTATTGTGGGTAGAGGGCGTGCGGATAAAAAACAGGTACAACACATGGTGCGTGTGCTGTTATCACTTCGAGAAAGTCCACAAGAAGACGCATCAGATGCGTTGGCTGCAGCGATTTGTCAACTACATTTGATGCAAATGCAGCGGTCTATTCGAGAGTCGATACAGTGATCGCCTGGTTGAAAGGAGAGTTGCTAGATAAGCGGCCACCGTCGATAGTGCTGAATGTGAATGGTGTCGGTTATGATCTTGAAGCCCCACTAAATGTTTTTTATGATCTGCCCGATCTAGGTTCTCAAGCCAGTCTATACGTCCACATGGTGGTGCGTGAGGATACGCAGAATTTATATGGTTTTATTAGTGTCAAGCAACGTGACTTATTCCGAAGCTTGATTAAGGTAAGCGGAATTGGTCCAAAAGTTGGGTTGGCGATTCTGTCATCACTTACTGCGGACGATTTATTGTCTTGTGTCGCCCATGAAGATGTTGCGACGTTGGTGGCGGTGCCGGGTATTGGTAAGAAAACGGCGCAGCGTTTGTTAGTTGAACTTAAAGATAGATTGGCGAAAGAGTTCGGCTCCGCGTTACCCGAAGCTGCTACAGTTACTATATCGAGCGTGGCTTCTGATGAACGTGATGCAATCGATGCGTTAATTACCTTGGGCTATAAGCCAGCAGATGCTAGCGGTGCCGTCCGTGGGGTTGCTGAGGCGGGTATGACGAGTGAAGCATTGATTCGCGCGGCGTTAAAAAATATGGGGAGAGGTAGAACATGAACGAAACACCGCTAAACCCCGAGCCGCTAGGCCATGAAGATGAAGTCGCCGATCGCAGTTTACGTCCTGAACGGTTGGTTGACTTTGTGGGCCAGCCAAAGCTAAAAGAGCAGCTAGCAATTTATATACAAGCCGCTCGCGAGCGCCATGAGGCATTGGATCATGTGTTGCTATTTGGGCCGCCAGGTTTGGGTAAAACCACACTGTCAAATATAATTGCTCGTGAGTTGGATGTGATGATCCGTCAGACCTCCGGGCCAGTGATCGAAAAAGCGGGTGATTTGGCCGCGATTTTGACTAATCTTGAACCACACGATGTATTATTTATTGATGAGATTCATCGCCTGAGTCCTGTTGTAGAAGAGATTCTCTACCCCGCAATGGAGGATTTTGAATTGGATATTATTATCGGTGAAGGGCCGGCTGCCAGAACGGTGAAGCTTTCGTTGCCACCATTTACCTTAGTGGGTGCTACCACGCGCGCGGGCTTGTTAACGTCACCCTTGCGAGACCGGTTCGGGATTGTACAGCGCTTGGAATACTACAATATTGAGGATTTATGCTGCATCGTTGAGCGTTCTGCCGGTATTTTAGGAATTAGTACTGATCCAGGCGGTATTGAAGTTATTGCAACTCGTTCCAGAGGCACGCCGAGAATTGCAAATCGCCTGTTACGGCGCGCTCGTGATTTTGCGCAGGTTAAGACCGATGGAGGTTTAAGCGCAAAAGTTTCCGAACTCGCACTGGACATGCTTGAGGTGGACCATCTAGGGTTGGATGTTATGGATAGAAGCGTTTTGCAAGCTATTATGTATAAATTCGATGGCGGTCCGGTTGGCATAGACAGCCTGGCTGCTGCAATTGGGGAGGAGCGTGGCACTATCGAAGACGTAATCGAGCCATTTTTAATCCAGAACGGTTTTATGATGCGGACACCCAGAGGGAGAACAGTAACCCGTCGTGCCTGGCAACATTTTGGGTTGGTAGCCCCTGATTCGCCAGCCGAGCAAGCGGGCATATTTGAGCAAGATGATTAATGCATGAGTTTACGCTAAGGGTGTTTTTTGAAGACACCGATGCGACCGGGGTGGTTTATCACGCAAATTATGTAAAATATATGGAGCGTTGCCGCAGTGATTGGCTAGAAGTAATTGGTTGGAATGTTCGACGCGTTAATGAACAATTCGCAATAGCGTTTGCAGTGAGTAAATTATCGGTGCAATATCTACAGCCAGCAAGGCTTAACGATGTTTTAATTGTTAAAGTGGAGCTAACGCGGCTGGGTGCAGCGAGTTTTTCTTTTGCCCAGGAAGTTTGGCGAGAAAATGACTTATTGTGTCGTGGAGAACTAAAGATCGCGTGTGTGAATGATCAAACTTTTAAGCCTATACAGGTGCCGCGACCTATAGTTGACGCTATTACTAGCTCAACGGGCGCACCGGCGTAATTATTGTTGGCTTCCCGGCAATTGCATAAAAACATATAACCTATAAATAAATTGGGCATTAATAATGGATTCGACTTTAACTGAGCAGACGGCTGGCGGCTTGTCTACATTTGGGCTGGTATTGGACGCGAGTTTAACCGTGCAAATGGTTATGTTGGCTTTGTTTCTGGCTTCTGCAGTCTCACTGTATTATATCGGTGTAAAACATCGGGTTTTACGAGAAGAGTCCGGTTTAGCCGACCAATTTGAAGATGAATTTTGGTCTGGCGGTAGTATGGAACAGTTGAACGACAATTGGTCTAGGCGAGGTCATCAGGTGTCGGGTATGGCTGGCATATTTATGTCGGGCTACAAAGAGCTGAATCGTATTGTAAGAGCTGAAGGTAGCAATGAATCGGCGATGGATGCAGTGCATCGGGCGATGCGAGTTGAGCTCGGCCGAGAGATTGATCACCTAGAGGCGCATCTATCATTTTTGGCGACGGTTGGCTCAACTAGCCCCTATGTCGGATTGTTTGGGACTGTCTGGGGAATCATGAATTCCTTTCTTGCTCTCGGTATATCAGATCAACAGGCTACCATTGCTACAGTCGCACCTGGCATCGCAGAGGCGCTTATTGCCACCGCAATGGGTTTATTTGCGGCCATTCCAGCGGTCATTGCCTATAACCGTTTTAGCCATTTGGTTGAACGTCTTGTTGGGCGTTATGAGTTGTTTATTGAAGAGTTCCTAAGTATTGTTAACCGCCAAGCTAGGAGTAAGTAAACCCTGTATAAAATGAGTTACCGGGATCGAAAACGTAAGCAAATGGCAGACATTAATGTAGTGCCTTACATTGATGTAATGCTGGTGTTGCTGATAATTTTTATGGTGACAGCTCCTTTGCTTACCGAAGGGGTGCAAGTTGATTTACCTCAGCTGTCTAATAATCCTATTCCTCGAAATCAGGATGCTCCAGAACCTATGGTGCTTACGGTTGATGTCGATGGTATTTATTATGTTGATGACTTACAAAAATCTTCAGACGAAATAAAGATTTATGCCGCTGCTTATTTACTGAATAATCCATCGGCAGATTTTTTTGTAAGAGGAGACAAAGCTGCGGTCTACAATGATGTATTGCAAGCGATGGTACTACTTAAAGATGCTGGCGTTGAATCTGTGAGCTTGGTCACAGAAACGCCAACAGCGGCTGAAGTCGAATAATGCGTAGACGTGAGTCAAAATTGTCGTTCAAGGATCGGTTGGCTGCAGCAGCAGTACCGATTGCAATATATGGTGGGATTTTTTTGTTTACTGCATATGGCTTTTGGGATCAAGTGATGCAAGTGGAGAGTTCCAGCCTGACCCCTAAAGAAGACATTATTCAAGCTACTACGGTTGATGCTGCTGAAATTGAAGAAATGGCTGAAATGTTGCGCCAGGAAGAGCAGTTGCAAGAAGAGGAGGTGCTTCAGGAGCAGGAGCGACTTGAAGAGTTAAAAAAAGAGACCAAGGAAGAGGAAAAGCGTATTGAAGAGTTGAAGCAACAGTCGCGCGAAGAAGAACAAAAATCGCTTGAGATCGAAAAGAAGCGTAAGGAAGAAGAACAGAAGGCTGCAGAACAAGCTGAACAGAGAGAGCGCGAGCAAGCTGAGCGAAATCGAAAAGAAGAAGCTGAGCGCAAAAAGCGGGCCGAAGCTGCAGAAAAAGCTGAGGCAGAGCAGCTATTTGGTAGTTATGAAGGTGCGATTAAGCGTGCTGTACAGGATAACTTTCGTGAACCCGCTGGAACCTCCTGTGCCATGCGCGCCGTTTACAATGTCAATGTAGCGCAAAATGGAACCGTGCAGGCAGTAAGGCTTAGTAGGTCGAGTGGTTCGTCAGACTTTGATCGCGCCGGCGAGGTTGCTGTAACATTTGCCAGTCCTTTACCAATTCCAGAAAATCCGAAGCTCTATAAGTATTGGAAAGAGTTTAATTTCACCTTCTCACCGAAAGGTTGCTTATGAAATCGTTTAAGTTCGTATCTTTAGGTATTCTTGTTGTAACTAGTTTATGGGGTCCTGCCCAGGCACAAATTAATATTGAGATTACTCAGGGCGTTGCTCGAGGAATACCGGTTGCGGTTGTCCCTTTTGCATTATCTGGTCAGATTGACCCTGTGACAGGGATCGTTGTTAGCCCGCCACATGATGTTTCACAAATTGTGAATAGTGATTTGGCGAGAAGCGGTGAGTTTGATTCGATACCTAGTGATCGATTTTTGAGTCTTCCAAGTAAACCTGAAGATGTACGTTTTAAAGATTGGCGTGTGGCAAAAGCTGAAGCCTTGGTAATTGGCGAAATACGCTCTTTGGGCAATGACACCTACAGTATTGAAGCTCGTGGTTATGACGTATTTCGCGAGAAAATGGTTGTCGGTAGACGTTTTGACGAGGTGCCCGGTAATTTATTACGCAAGGTGTCCCATCAAATTGCCGATTATATATATGAAGCGATGACTGGTCGACCAGGTGCATTCGATACCCAAATTGCCTACGTTACCGTTGAACGACTGGGACAGGGCTTGGTAAATAACTACTTAAGAGTGGCTGATTCTGATGGCTATGGTCCGCGTACCGTCTTTCAGTCAAGTAATTCGATTATCTCCCCATCCTGGTCTCCGGATGCAACACGGCTGGCGTATGTTTCGTTTGAGGCAAATCGTTCACAAATTGTTGTACAAGATGTCAATTCTCCAGAACGTAATGTAGTAGCGTCTTTTAAGGGAATAAACGGAGCGCCTGCGTGGTCCCCGGATGGTAACTTTCTTGCCTACACGTCATCGACATCTGGTAATGCAGATATATATGTTATGGATATGACTACTCGAACTCGACAACAGATTACCAAACATTGGGCGATTGATACAGAGGCAGCCTGGTCCCCGGATGGACAATCGCTAGTATTTACTTCTGATCGCTCCGGTAATCCACATATCTACCGTATCGATCGTGATGGTTCTAGACTTGAGCGTTTAACGTTTAACGGTAAATACAATGCCAGAGCCTCGTATTCGCCTAATGGGCAAAGCCTGGTAATGATTAGCCGGCCGAATAAGCAATTTCATGTTGCAATAATGGATTTGGCGACCGGTGAGCAAAAATCGTTGACTGGTGGTGAGGTGAGTTTGGTTGAATCGCCCTCTTTTGCGCCCAACGGCGCTATGATATTGTATGCTGCACAAAAGGAATATAATGGTATATTAGCGGCAGTTTCTGCTGATGGTCGGGTAAAGCAGGAGCTAAGATTTCAAAATGGTGATGTGAAGGAGCCAGCATGGTCACCTTCTGGCCCACGATTTTGATGTAAATTACTCTACTTTTTCACTGTCATTTTGCTAGTATGGGCGTGTTACTGCTTAATTTTACAGTAACAAGTCTAATTTGAACTTATTAAAAACTCTGTCTAAGACTCAGGAGCCTTAATTATGAATTATAAAATGTCTGGTGCATTAGTTGTTGCCATGTTGCTAACACTGACTGCATGTGGGAAAAAAGAAACAGTAGCCGTTGAAACAGAGCCGGCACAAGCCGTGGTTGATAGTAATGCTTTCGGTAGCGGTTATTCTGTTACTGATCTTGAAGCGATGGGGATTATGGGTGACCCGGTTAATTATCGAACAGTATTTTTCGCATACGATAGTTCTGAAATTGCTGAACGTTCTCGAGTTATTATTGAAGCGCATTCAAGAGCACTTGGTTCGCAATCAGGTGTGGAAGTAACACTTGAAGGGCACTGTGATGAGCGTGGAACGCGTGAATACAACCTGGCTCTTGGTGAGCGTCGTGCACAAGGTGTAGCGCGCTTAATGAGCGCCGCCGGTGCTGGAAATAATCCAACACAAAGCGTATCTTATGGTGAAGAACGCCCTGTGGCACTAGAGCATAACGATGGTGCTTGGAGTCAAAACCGTCGCGTAGAAATCCTGTATTAAACAGGAGCTCCCGTTTAATCGGAGTGGCTTTATCGTAATTGACGAGTAGTAAAAGGTTGGGGCCGCACATGTTGCGGCCCTTATCTTATTTTGGCTAAAATTTTGTATATGAATATAAATATATCGACACCAACTTCGCTGAAAGGTTTAGTCGAAGCCTTATTAGTAAGTGCGGCTGTACTCGTGCTTATTGCCAGTAAGCCGGCAGCTGCTCAAGCGCCTGGCGCAGTTGATCCATCTGGTGGAGGGCGTGGTCAGGGAGTCAATTCATCTTTGCAGCAGTTGCAAGAGATGGATGCGGTACGCAGGGAGATGAGTGAACTACGTAATTTAATAGAACGCCAGGGATACGAATTTAATCAGTACAAGCGTAAGAGTGATCAGGAAACTTTAGCGTTACGTGAGCAGTTGAGATCAATTCAAAGTGGAGCAAACGATGGGGAGTTTAATCGAACCGACGGGGGCGATTCAGGGTTTACTTTAGGTGATTCTGATAGCGCTGCTGATTTGGATACGACGCCTCTGGCAAATAGTGAATATCAGAGCGCACCGGAAGTTCCAGGTATTATTGACGAAGAACCTGAGGTGGCAATGATAGGTGTATCGATGGGTCGGTATGGTCAGCCAGAGACTGCTGCGCTTACTACAACTGGCTCGACAACACGAGCATTAACAATCTTGCCAGTTGGATCTCAGGATGTGTCTGGCTCTGCTTTTAATGACGTTAGTGGAAGTTATCAGCAAGCAGGCACTAGCAATGTTATTGTAGCCGTGCCGGATGCTAGCCAAGCTATTGTTACGCCAATTACTGTGGAAGTTGTGCCTCTGGGTGGTGCGGTTATAGCCAATAAGCTTCAAGCTAGTCAGATCACCACGAGTAACGAGAATTTGACTACTTCTGGTGCGTGGCAAATGCAGAACGACCCGAATAGCCAATCTGACCCGTTAGGTAGTAATACCACTGGTGCGGCTCCAACACCTAATCAGAATAATAGTGAGTTGCAGTGGCAGGTTATTAGAAGTTCGGGCCCAAGTTCGGTACCTCTCGATGATCCTGTTACAGGTTTGCAAGTTGAGCAATCGGGTGGAAATCAAACCGATTCGTTCCCATCACAAATGCAACCATCTACAGATAGCGTTTTAGGCGATATCTAGACTAATTTATTTTCCGTAGAGGATTTACCCCACTAATTCATATACATGTGAGTGGCGGTAAAGTCTAATTAGCCATATTGCATTGCATTCTTGCTTAAAGTTACCGAAATATTCCACTCTATCCAGGGCGAGTCACTCAGTGTTGGGTGCCCGACCGTATTTGTTCGGCTTACCGGATGTCCGATGCGTTGTACGTATTGTGATACTGCCTATGCATTTGTTGGTGGCGAAAAATATACCCAAGCCGAGGTTCTCTCCAAGGTTACGGCGTTTGGCACTAACTACGTAACGGTTACGGGTGGAGAACCCCTTGCGCAGAAGGCATGCTGGCCACTATTGGACGCGTTAGTTAACGCTGGCTATCAGGTCTCTTTAGAAACAGGTAATGCAGTTAGTATCAAAAATATAAACCCCGAGGTTTCGGTGGTTCTGGATATTAAAACGCCGGGTTCAGGCGAAGAATCTAATAATAAGTATAAAAACCTTGAATGTTTGCAAAGTAACGATCAGCTTAAGTTCGTGTTGTGCGATGAAGCTGATTATTTGTGGTCTAAGGATTTTCTGAGCAAAAATAGCATATCGATCCCGATTTTATTTTCACCAGTATGGGGCCAACTTGATCTCAAAGATTTATCCGTATGGGTATTGCGTGACCGGCTGCCGGTGCGTGTGCAAACCCAGTTACATAAAGTGATCTGGGGCGATGACCCAGGGCGGTAAAAGTTTTAAAAGATGATTAGTAATAAAAAAGCAGTAGTGTTGGTTTCTGGTGGTTTAGATTCCGCTACGGTATTGGCCGAAGCACTTGCGGACGGTTATGTTTGCACTACATTGAGCGTAAATTATGGGCAGCGGCACCTGGTGGAACTTGAGTGTGCACGCAAGCTAGTAGCTGACATGGGCGTTACAGATCATCGAGAAGTTGCAATCGATATTGGTGGTTTTGGAGGTTCGGCCTTAACTGATAAGGCCATAGATGTACCTACCCAAATGGAATTAAAACAACAGAAAGATATTCCAATCACCTACGTGCCAGCTCGTAACACTATTTTTTTATCAGTGGCATTAGGCCTTGCCGAAGTACTCGGTGCCCGAGATATATTTATTGGAGCAAATGCGGTTGACTATTCAGGGTATCCAGATTGCCGGCCGGAGTTTATTAGTGCTTTTACGGAACTAGCCAACCTGGCGACCAGGTGCGGTATCGAAGGAAATACGATTCAAATCCAAGCCCCTCTTATCGACATGGCAAAGGCGGACATTATACGGCTAGGTATCCAGCTCGGGGTTGATTATGGCGCAACTTCTTCTTGTTATAACCCTCAATTGGTTGGTAGCAAGAGTCAAGCTTGTGGAGAATGCGATAGTTGCCAAATTCGAGAGGCGGGGTTTGTTGAAGCAGGCTATTCAGACCCGGCAAGTGCATGACGTTACATAGAGGTTGTTTGACGGTGAAGGGGCTCTGTTCCAGAGCCAGGAAGGGTGCGCCGCCGCTATTCGATAATCTGGACCTGGTTGTTGGGTTTGGTGAAAGCGTTGTTATATGTGGCGCTAGTGGCTCTGGTAAATCAACACTATTGCAGGTGCTGATAAACGGTAATAAAGCTAGCGGTTATATTACGGTTAATCGACAGCAAACCGCGATGGTGTATCAAAAAGGTGCATTACTCGACTATTTTAACGTGCGGCAAAATATTGATCTGGTGCAGCGCTTTTCAAAACAGAAAAGCTTGTTAACAGCTAAAGAGGTGATCGCTGAAATTGGTCTCCCTGACAGCTTGTTGGGTAGACCCGTGTCTTCGTTGAGTGGCGGGCAAAAACGCCGCGTAGCGATTGCCAGAGCTTTAGTCAGAGAGCCAGAACTTTTCTTGTTTGATGAGCCTGACACCGGCATGGATTTGTCGGCGCTTAAAGATGTTGCGTCCGCTGTAGTGGATCGCGTTACCTCTATAACGTCGGCAGTAACGGTTAGCCACAACCCGTATTATATTTCAAGAATTGCTACTCGCGTGCTAGAGCTTCGCGCCGGTAAACTCATCGAACTATTTGACTGGGAAACTATCGCCGAGACGGATGATCAATTTGATCAGCGCTATCGTGCGCTAACACGGGCGCTTGAAGAAATGCCAATTCCAGATGAAGGTGTGCCATCACAGTCCGGCAAGATCGGTTACTTGATGCCAACCGTCTGGTTCTCAGGTGCATGGCAATGGTTAAAGGGAGGGGTGAAATGTTTGCTAAGTTTGTTAACACTTACGCCGTCTATCAAAGATTTTGCCAATATTTCAATTCGAGTGTTTTGGCAAACCTGTTTGAGTGGCTTACTTTTTTATCTCTTAGTAGGAACCACACTTGGAGCAACAACCATAGCTGTCGTACGCACACTGGCAGATAATGCCCTAACCGGGATTATCGGTATGCTGCTTAAACCGGACCGCTTGCTAGAAATGATGGGTGGCGCTTACGTGGTCTTCTTGGCTCCTGCGGTCGCCTCCATGCTGTTCGTTGCACGTTCCGGTAGTATTTGTAGTGCCTGGTTAGGCGAATTGCAGCGAGGTGGTCAAGTTCGTGCGCTCGATAGTTTGGGAGTTAACCCAGATCGATATTTACGCTTTCCTGTTACGTTAAGTGTATTTGCCGCTTGTGTGGTAACCATTGCGGTTTTTGCCATTGGAGTTTGGGGCGGCAGTTTATTAAGCGCCAGATACCTATTTGAGGTGGCAGAGCCGTGGAATATTTTGGCGGTTAGTGACGATGATTTGCGGGTGAGTCAGTTCTGGATTAAAACTACGCTTTACTCCTCATTTACGGCAATAACGATTACCGGTTTGGGAATGGCTCCGAAAATTTCTGGAGAAGAAGTGGCCCGCGACACCACTCGAGTAATCATATATGCGACCGTATGTGTGAGTGTGGTGGAATTGTTATATGCATTAATGTAATTCAGGTTTGACACTACGTACAACTATAACGATAATCGCGCCTCGCCTTATTTTGAGGTGAATATTTAGTGGGATATACGGGCCGTTAGCTCAGTTGGTAGAGCATCTGACTTTTAATTAGGTGGTCGCGCGTTCGAGCCGCGCACGGCCCACCACTAAATCAATGGCTTACGAGAACAGGGAGGTTTTTGTATCTTCTCGGGTACACGCGGGGTACACAACGTGTGTGAAAAATACAGCGTGCCCTAAACTGATGATATTCCTGCTGGCCCTGAAGTAATCTATAAAGACGACTGGATATCCTGGCCCGATTGGTTAGGTTATTCTAAGAAGGAATTCCTACCATTTGAGGAAGCTCGTCAGTATGCTCGAGCATTAAATTTAGGGAGCCAGGCCGAGTGGAGAAAATGGGCTAAGTCAGGGGAGCGGCCTGATGATATTCCTGCTGGCCCTGAAGTAATCTATAAAGACGACGGGATATCCATGCCCGATTGGTTAGGTAAGGGAGATTAGATTGGTAGAAAGAACCAACCTTGACTATGCCTTAAAAAATAACAAATAACTTAATTAGGAAATTAGCTCCGACCGAAGAACTTTTATACTCTTGGGGGCTCCTACCCCCCCCCTTTTTTTTAGGTGTTATGGGTGCCCTTTTAACTGGAAGTTTTTAGATAGGCCGCCACTAATGTGCTCAAAAACTGCGTTTCATTGAGAATGGCCGGTTGAAATCGAGTTAAATGGATTTAGTCGTAGGCCGATGTTTTGAACAAATTCTTCACCCGGGCTATGTTTAAAACTTGCTATAATGCCGATTACAACTAACTCTATCGTTTATTATGCTTATTTTTAAAACAATGCTCCGCAAATATGGTCCGTCTATCGTACGTAGCTTGCCAAAAACCCTGATCGTTTATTGTCAAAATAAATATGTTTATGAACCCAGAATGGAGTCTCTGAATATTACGGGCGTTGAAGATCCACCTTTATTTGATACTGTTTTTTTCGAAGTAAGAACTTTATGTAATGGAAGGTGTTCTTTTTGTGCTGCTTCCATTCAAAATGAAACTCGCACTGACCAAAGCATGTCTTTTGAGCTTTACGACAAAGTAATTTCAGAATTGGCGGAATTTGATTTCGAGGGACGTATAGCCTATCACGTAAACAACGATCCGCTAATATTCAAAGAACTCCAAAGGTTTGTCGATAATGCTAGACAAAAACTACCTCGTGCATGGATTCAAATTTTAACTAACGGAGTGGCTTTAACGACTAAAAAAGCAGAAGCTCTGATTGCTGGCGGCATCAATGAAATTACAATCGATTGGTACAACGATGATCTTGAGAGCGCTCTGCCTAAGAAATTCGACATTATACGTAATGAAATTCTTCCAAAATATTATGCTGAAGATCAAATTCAGGCTGGCCATTATGCTGAATTTACGAGTGAAAGAATTTTTCGATGGAATATATTTAGACGTCTACAAAATGAGGTGTTAAATAGCAGAGGCGGAACTGCCCCTAATAAACAAGAAAAGTCTATGGCTCCCAGAGGCTTTTGTGAATACCCTTTCACACAATTCAATATTACTGCTAATGGAAAAGTAAGTAAGTGCTGCTCTGATTTGTATTTCTCCGATGTAATGGGCGACGTAAATAAAAATACGGTTTTAGAAATCTGGAATAACGATCACTTCAGAAATGTCCGCGAAAAACTTATCATTGGTGATAGGGTTTCCTTAAAAAACTGTGCAGGATGTGATTTTTATGGAAGCAAAAGGCTTCCGAGTATTCCGGCAAGAATAATTAACGAACTCACTCAATGAGTTTGTTTCTTTGTAGTTTGCGTGCCGAGCGCTGCTCTATTTTAATATAGGCGGCGGTGAATTGGCGATAATAAATCCGCTATTTATGCAACTAAAAGAACAGCTAGCCGAATGGCAAGTTTTTCCATTACGATGTGTAAGCGGAAGGTAAAGCCAAATTTAACGGCAGTGCTGAACTAGGAAAACCGCTGGCAGATCGTGGCAGATTCTGCTACAGAAGTTGGCCCAGCTCTTTTTTTTAGTTTGTTAATTATTACCGTCAGTTTTATTCCGGTATTCACATTGGAAGCGCAAGAAGGCCGCATGTTCTCTCCACTTGCATTCACTAAAACCTATGCGATGGGCGCTGCTGCTGTGTTAGCTATCACGCTGGTGCCCGTCTTAATGGGCTTTTTTATTCGTGGAAAAATACTGCCGGAACAGAAGAATCCAGCGAATCGGATTTTGATTACGGCCTACATGCCTATGCTTAAAACGGTGTTACGTTTCCCAAAATCCACGTTACTTATAACCTTGCTGATTGCTACCACTAGTCTTTGGCCATTGCAACGCATCGGTAGTGAGTTTATGCCCGAACTAGATGAGGGTGACCTGATGTATATGCCGATCACCTACCCAGGTATTTCTATTGGAAAGGCTAGGGAATTGCTGCAACAAACTGACAAGCTGATTCGCACTGCGCCTGAGGTGGAAACAGTGTTTGGTAAGGTGGGGCGAGCTGAAACGGCGACAGACCCTGCGCCGTTGACAATGATCGAGACGTTTATCCAGCTAAAGGATCATAGCGAATGGCGTGAAGGAGTTACGACGGAATCCCTTAAGCAGGAATTCGACACACTGCTAGAATTACCTGGTATCACCAACGCGTGGGTCATGCCGATTAAAACCCGAATCGATATGTTGGCAACGGGTATAAAAACTCCCGTCGGTATCAAAGTTGCTGGAGCGGATCTCAGTAAAATTCAATCCATTGGTCAAGAGCTTGAACGGATTCTGGCAGAGGTTCCAGGTACAGCGTCTGTCTATTCCGAGCGCGTTGCAGGTGGTCGCTACATAAGAGTTGACATTGATCGAGAAAGGGCTTCGCGTTTTGGTCTAAATATTGCCGATGTGCAACAAGTTGTAGCGTCTGCGATTGGTGGTATGAACGTTACTCAAACAGTAGAAGGTTTAGAGCGCTATCCGGTTAATTTACGTTATCCACAAGCCTATCGGGATTCTCCTGAGCAGTTGGCTTTGCTGCCTATAATTACCCCAATGGGACAACGCATTGCACTAGGAGATGTTGCTAGCGTCTACATAGAAAACGGCCCACCAAGTATCAAAAGTGAGAATTCGCGTATTAACGGTTGGACCTATGTGGACATCGATGGTATCGATGTAGGCAGCTACGTTAAGCAAGCCATGCAAACGGTTAACTCTCAACTGGAACTACCTGTTGGGTATTCACTTAACTGGTCTGGTCAGTATGAATACATGCTGCGCGCAAAGGAAAAACTTAACTACATGGTGCCGCTCACTCTTGCGATTATTGTGATACTGCTTTACATAAATTTTGGACGCGCGATGCCGGTAGTCCTTCTCATGGTAATCATGCCGCTTTCGCTGGTGGGAAGTGTGTGGCTGATGTATTGGCTTGATTTTAACTTCTCGATCGCCGTAGGTGTGGGGTTGATCGCTCTGGCAGGTCTTGCGGTGGAAACTGGAGTGATCATGCTTGTCTATCTAAATCAGTCGCTGCGAGAGTTACATGAGCAAAGTCACTCACAACAACAAAGCATAACGACACAGATGCTCGCTAGCGCGGTGTTGCAAGGCGCTGGGTTGCGAGTGCGTCCCGTTCTCATGACCGCGGGTGCCACCATCATTGGTTTGGTACCCATTATGTTAGGCACTGGAACCGGCTCAGAAGTGATGAGCCGACTAGCGGCACCCATGGTTGGGGGTATGGTTAGCTCAGTCTTGTTGACCTTGCTGGTATTACCCAGTATCTATTTTCTATGGCAGAGATTTCTGCTTACTAAATCTACTCAATATATTTCAGTTAACCACCGCTCAGGAGCTAAACCATGAAAAGAACCAGTCTAATTTTCACTCTGTTTATTACCCTTATTCTGGGCGCTAACAGTTATGCGCATACAGGATTGAAAAGCTCAGTCCCTAACAATAACGCCATGCTGGTGGGAAGCCCCGAAGTGATCGAATTGAAATTTATGGCAAAAGTCAATTTGATCAAGTTCGAGGTTGTCAGCAAAATTAGCGGCTATCGTGTTGAGGTGAATTTCATTCCCTCGGTTACGGCAAGTGCTACATTTAGTGTGGCCGTACCGGAGCTAGCCATTGGTGATTATCAAGTGACTTGGGGGCTGCTAGGTGGTGACGGTCACCAGATAACTGGCTCATTTGAATTTATGGTTCAGGGTGCTGGTTTGCCCATGAGAGATCACGGTGAGATGGCTATGCCAACGACGACTGAGGGCGAAGTGGAGTCATCGGGCGATCAACAGAGCCACAGCGGTCAGTAATTGAGGCAGGCTCTATGGAACTGAGTCTCTGGGCGCTAATGCTAGTAATTTGTAAACTGGGTATTTACCTTGGATTTTCAGCTGCAGTCGGCGGTGTGAATACAGTATTTATTTTTGGAATAAATGCTAACAGTCTTAGGCAATCATTAAATCGATATTTATGGATATCGATAGTTGTCGCGTTGTTGGCTACAGGATTGGCTTTTGTTGTGCAGATTGGAGCGCTTGCTGAGACCGGATTTGGCGGTATGTGGAATCCACTATTACGTACCATTCTTTGGGGTTCGGCGGTGGGTGAATCAACGCTCTGGCGTGGACTTGGATTTGCATTAATGCTTGTGGCGATGGCCGCTTTTCGAGCGCCCAAAAATTTCTATGGGGCAGGTTTTTTACGTCTTTTGGCCTTTACTCTGTGGTTAGTTGCGTTATATCTGTTGGGGTTTTCCTTTGTAAATATTGGACACACTGCAGAACTTCATTTATGGGCAAAACTTGCCTTGAGCTTACATGTGGTGGCGATCGCTTGGTGGATGGGTACGCTCTGGCCACTCTGGTTCAGTTGCAAAAAGCTCGATAGAGGGCACCTGCATAGTATTATGCAGCGGTTTGGTCGGCTCGCCCAGTTCAATGTCGCTTTGCTGATTACGGTAGGCATTTTCGTAGCGACGCAATTGCTCAACTCCGTCAGTGCGCTGTGGTTGACCGAATACGGGCAGATCTTGTCCGCAAAACTGATAGTGGTCACCACCATCCTTTTACTGGCGCTGTATCATAAGTTGCGTCTGGTTCCAGGGCTCCTGCTGCAATCAGAGTATCCCGACCGATTGGCTCGCTCTATCCAGATCGAGATGGTTCTGGGTTTTATTATTCTCCTGACCACTGCTGTTTTAACCACATTGGTTGGACCCAGTCATGTTGCTTAGAAAGGTCAAAAAATCAAAGCTTGACCCTGTGTAAATTTTTTAACGAACTTATTCATCAGTTGATTCTGGAGCGCGTTCGGAACTAAGCGAGTGCCCAACTAGATACTATTCATCCGTTAAAAAGTGATACATGCCTAGTACATTCTCATGTAACCAGGAATATCCTGACCATTCGCTGTAATCGTCCAATTTAATATTTTCTCTCATATCTTCGAGTGTTTGACCTGCTGCAATACCTTCGCTTACAGCACCACGTAATTGATCAAAATAAATACGCCATTCTGTAACGTCAGAAGTATCGCCCAAGGGGCCGTGCCCAGGTGAGATGAACTCGTAGTCTGTCGACACAGTCTCCCAATGATTTATAGCAGCCATCCACTCGTCAAACATGCTGTTCTCAAAGTCCATTTCTCGATACGGCAAGCGTTGGAAAGTAATAAAATCGACGATATGCATTGCTCTCTCTTCAGGAAAGGTGATCACGCTCATATCCGCTGAGTGATTCATCTCTCCTACCCAGGTCATCTCAACATTTTTACCACCCAGTGTAATTACGGTATTTGTGGCATAGGTAACTTCAGGCTCTCGCACTTGGCTAATCGGGCCACGTAATATTTCTGCACCGCTTAGGATGTTGTCGCCATTCTCGTCAAACCCGACAAAATTAGCGAGTACAGCACCACTTGCTTCGCTTCGCTCAACCATACCATTGCCGTTGGCGTCCATTGTTGCGGCAATTGCGTATTGTCCCTCGAGAGGCAGTGGCGTGGACTCTGGAGGCATTGCCATGTGAGTCAACATGTTTTCATGGCCAATAAACGTGGCGGTATCGGAAAAGACATCACCACCAGAGGCGTGATCGCCATGATGATGGCTGTACAGCACATACTTCACTGGCACGCCAAATCGGGTATCAAGTTCGCTTTTGAGCCAAGCAGAGAATTCTGGATTAATAGGGTCGGCGAGGATAATCCCTTCTTCGGTGACCAGGAAAACAGTAAAGTGATTATTATTTTGGCCGCGATATAAATCACCGGTTATCTGAGTGATAGATCTCGTTGGTTCCTGTTGAGCAAAGGAGCTAGACGGTACACCTAATATTAGAAGTAAGCTGGAAAGAACGACAACGCGATTTATATTCATTTGATGCTCCTATTTAATTAAAAAAACAAGTATAAATTACTTATTTGTTTAGTAATATCCAAATCAGGATAGATTGTTACTTTACGGCTACCAACAACCTATTACTTGTTAATCTAGGTATCTGCAACTCTATGTACCTACTACGTAAGGGCTGCTGCATTTGTGCGGATCTGATGCTAGCCTATTTATATTCGACCCCCATAATTGAAAGAACGCCTAGGAGTATGTACCAGTGTCAAAATTTAGATCAGTGAACAGAAGAAAATTCCTTACGCAGAGCGCTACTTTGGCCGCGGCTGCCTCGTTGCCAACAGCAGCTTTTGCACAAGAATCGATGCGTACCCGCGTGATTCCAGGGACTGACGAGCAATTACCAGTGGTGGGAATGGGTGCCCCCGATATTTTTGTTGACTATCAAGAGGTAGGCAAAGAACTACCGATGTCTATTATTCAAACTATGATGGATATGGGCGGCAAATTAATGGATACACCTGCGTTCTTTCGGCCAAACGTGCCGGCAGTTGGTGGACTACTTACCGAGATGGGCGTGCAGAAAGATCTATTCCTGATCGGAAAGAGCACAGTAAACGGAAAGGAAGCTGCTACCGTGCACCTTGAGAAGTTGGTGGCGAATTTAAACAAGCAACCTATTGATTTACTGTTACTGCACAATATGCGTGAACTGGACATCCAGTGGCCGATCTTAAAAGAATGGAAAAATACTGGCCGAGTTCGATACATTGGCGTTAGTCTGACCAGAAAAACTGATTATGATCCACTGGAAAAGTTTATGAGGGATGAAAATCCTGATTTTATTATGCCGGGGTATTCTATTACCCAGCAGGGGCCAGCCGAGCGCATTTTGCCGCTGGCCGCAGATATTGGCATTGCAGTTATTGCGGTTGAGCCGTTTAAAGCCTTTGACGATGGTGCATTTTTTAGTGTGGTTGCGGATAAAGAACTACCCGAATGGACGGCCGACTTCGACTGCGAGTCGTGGGCACAGTTCTCATTAAAATACATTCTATCTAATCCAGCGATAACCAGTGTTGTTACCGAAACTAGCAAGGTTAGCCATTTGATCGATAATATGCGAGCGGGCTATGGGGGGCTTCCTGACGAAGCTACTCGTAAACGGATGAGTACTCACCTTTTATCCTTGTAATAGGCTCAAAGCAGTACCGCTCAAGTAGCGCTGCTTCGGCCCACTACCGATGTAAATTGAATTTGATCTGTTATCAGGATGGTGCCAGAGCTAGCTATAGCCTTCCTTAAAACACTGAGGATCGCATTTGCGCCAGATTTGCGTACTATTGTGCCCAATCTTATTCGTTCTATTACGAATGTGTGGTAAAACCGCAGTTTTAGTATTTAGGTGGTTACACAGGTCTAAATTTAGGGGGATAAAAGATGATTGAATCAAAACGCTTGGGTGTAGCAGTTCTTTTAATTAGTTTTTTGGGTCTTTCCGCGTGTTCAGATTCAAATACAGGGATCGAGGTAGTTACTCCATCCGCGAATGTTTCCGCAGCAGATGCCGCAGGACCTTTTACACACAACACTCTGGATTTTTTGAAAGAACGGTCTGAACCTAGAGTGGCTGAAGGAGCAACAGCCCCAAGTTTCGTCGTTGATCCAACCTGGCCCAAGCATATGCCAAATAACTGGCTAATTGGTCAGGTCGGTGGTTTATCCGTGGATTCCCACGACAATATTTGGGTGTATCACCGTGGAAGATCATTGGATGAGAGTTCTGTGCGAGGTCTTGGCGTAGCGGGCACCGATGCTGATGGAAACCCAATTGATGCGATGGGCAATTCAAGGGTTTTGGCAGATCAGATTGCCGGTTGTTGTTCGGTTGCGCCGTCAGTGTTGAAATTCGATCCGCAAGGAAATTTACTGGATTCCTGGGGCGGGCCGCAGGATCCAGGATTTTTAGAAAATAATTGTCGTGAACCGGATGGCTGTTTCTGGCCTGGTCGAGAGCACGGCATTTATGTTGACCATAACGACTTTGTATATATTTCCGGTAACGGTACAAATTTTACCGGCCAGTTTCCGTGGGCCGCGACCTATGGCGATGATTCACATATTTTAAAATTTACCGCGGACGGAGAGTTTATTTATCAGATTGGCCATGCCGGTAGAGAAGCGCCGGATAGCGAAGATACAAATAGTGGCCCAAATGGCACGCCGCAACCGTATCTAGTTGCAGATATGACGGTGGATCCAGAAACTAATCGAATGTACATCGCCGATGGTTATGGAAATAAACGCGTATTAATTGTCGACGCTGAAAACGGGCAATACATCGCACATTTTGGCGCCTACGGGCAAAACCCGGTAGATGATCCTGAAGGAACAGATATTGACCCATACAATGCAGGGCCGTGGGCTGGGGATTACAAGGCGGGTAATTTGACGCCGATGTTTTATCGTAGCCCATTGCATTGCGCCACACTTAGTAAAGATGGGTTACTTTATGCTTGTGACCGGAGCAATAACCGAATTCAGGTATTTGATGTAAATGAGGTTGGTCAGGGCGAGTGTGCTAATCCTAATGCTGAACCTGGGGTCTGTGGCTTTGTAAGAGATGTGCCTATAGCGCCATATAGCGCCAGCGGTACGGCCGTGGCAGCAGCATTTTCTACTGACCCAGAACAGAGCTGCATGTACGTAGCTGATTTAGCTAACGGAACTTTTTACATTGTAAATCGCGAGAACTATACGGAACTTGATCGTGTTGGTAGACGTGGCCGGCAGGTCGGAGAGTTTAACTGGATTCATATTCTGGCAGTGGATTCGGAAGGTAATGTTTATACCGGCGAAGTAGATAACGGCCCCCGTATTCAAAAGTTTATTCGCTATGGATCACTTTCCTGCAGTGGCGTGGGTTACGAAGATATCGGATCTTACGATCGCAATCGATAGGCAATTCAGCAGAGCAGTTTATTGACTATTTGAAGAGGCATTTTCTATGAACAAGCATGGGTAACACATTTTATTCCTCAACATGAGGAAGACGTCGGTGCCTTTATAGAATTACTCGGCGTCGATTTCTCCGGTAACATATATTCCGGAGAAGTCGCCCGTAAGCGCCTGATCAGATTCGTGCCTTTCCGGCCGCCAGAAGCTCTTCAATAAAAGCTTCCAAGCGGCCAGTCCCGCAAGTGCATAGAGCGCTATTTTGGTATGGTTACCAATCCGACTGTATTGGTACTACTTTGGTGAATAACCAGATTGCCGTCGGGTGTTTTTGTCATGTGCCGAATAACCCCAATGCCTGACGGTATTGTCCAGCTCTGGAATTTCTCGGTTTGGGGGTCGAAGCGAACCAATGCATCCGGCCGTTGGTCAGATTCGTTGTACCAAATAATGTCATCAACAACTTCAATCGCATACGGGTGAGATTTAGGCCCACTGGGCGATGGCCATTCTTTGATTTCACCCGTGCTTGGGTTGAGTCGCCCTAAATAGCCACGCCCGGAGTCGGCGTACCAAATGTTATCTTGGCTATCGATTGCCAAACGACGTATGTAATATCCACCGGCATGGGATGCAGGGTCCGGGTTTGGTGTTTCGTATTCTGTAATTTTCCAGGTTTCTGGATTTACGCTGGCAACTGCATTGCTGCCGCGATAAGCAATCCAAACTGTGCCCTTGGAATCTTCTTTTATTCCATATGGTCGCGCACGTTCCCTAGGCATTTTCGTCAAACGAATATCACCGGTATCTGGCACCAGGCGACCGAGCATATTACTATTTTGAATAGTGAACCAAATATCGCCATTTTGCGTGACAATTGGCGTATGTGGATCCTTTGCTTCAGGGTCCGGCATTGGGTATACGGTAATTTCGCCAGTTTTAGGGTCCAGTTTGCCCATAGTTCCGTTGCTATTACCCGTGTACCAGATATTCCCAGCAGCATCATTAATGATGCTGTGCGGCCGTGCGGTTGGATCGAGTTTGAATTCTGTCATCTCACCCGTTGCCGGGTTCAGTCGGCCAACCAGGCTGCCAAACATTCCAGTCCACCAGATCATGCCGTCGGGCGTCATTATTGGGTCACGTGCACGTTGCCCGAGTGTTGGTACGTGCCACTCCTGAAAAGTGATCTCCAAATCACCGTTAACAAGCGTTGGTTGAAGTCGGTCGCTATGCGGGAAATTGGTAGCTAAGTATTGAAGGATGTCGTTGGATAAAGGCTCTGGTAGATCAATCATTTTCGATACTAAATATCGCCATTGTTCATGGGTATAGCCCGCAGACAGTGGAATTAACTCAATCTCATGGCACGCCACGCATGTGGCGCTAACCAGTTCTTTCCCTGGGCCATCCGGTAACTCTTGCGCTTGGGCCAAGTCAAACAAGCCAGATCCAAATAGCACGACAGGAATAGCCAATATCAATTTACGAAAATGGTGGTACATGATTTTCTCCCCAAAAGATTTCCGGCCTGATGCCGGTAATGTGTAATTTTAGCCCGTTGGGGCGTTCTTGATCAATATGGCTTCTTTAATAGCTTATCATTTCATATATTCATTACTTGTAAGGATTTGGTTCCTGCTATTTAAATCGATACACTATTTGCTAACGAAACAATTTTCTGCTGATAGGGCTGTCTACTTGCCTAGTCAGTTGAGTAGTTAAATTCATCCTAGAGGAAAGATATGAAAACATGGTTAATGTTTACATCTATGTCGGCTTTTGTTTTAACGGCCGGCCACACTTTTGCGCAAGAGAATACTGATTTGCCGGTGCCTGATGTTGGGGTAAAAGTTGAGGTTCCTGGTGCGGTCGGTATGCCCAGTTCCGAATTAGACTACAAGGTGGTTTTTGATATCGTTGCAGGAGCAGCCGATGCGGATACCGTAAACCCTGGTTTGGTCGGTGTAGGCATGTTTTTGAACACGTTGGATAAGCAAGGAGTGCCAGCAGAGCATCGACACATAGCGGTGGTGATTCACCAAAATGCGACGGAAGTAATCCTAAACAATAAAGCTCACCGAGCTCGTAACGGAGGCAGTGACAACCCGAATCTGAAATTGCTTACCGATCTTAAAAATGCTGGAGTAGATTTTCGGCAATGTGGGCAAGCTGTGGTTAGCAAGAAAATTGACCCTGCGAGTATCGTTTCCGAAGTTCAGCTCGATTACTGGGCACTAACTACCTTGCTGGAATTTCAACTCGATGGTTACGTAAAAGTAGGCGGGTAAGATTTAAAATCTATTTGTTCTATACTACAATTTGTTAACCAACGATAAGTTAATAGGGAAAAACTGTGTGAGATTTTCAAAATTAGTTAGATGGACGACTGTTTTGTGTCTGTTGATCAGCCCAAGCTTTGCAAGCGCTCACCATAGTTTTGCTTCGACTTTTAATATCGAAGTGGTAAATGAGTTGGAAGGTGAAATTACCAGTGTGGGCTGGCGAAATCCGCATGTGGTATTTGAACTTAAAGTTAATGATGCGCAAGGGCAGGAAGTAATTTATCAGGTTGAAAGCCACGCATTGAGCATTATGCGCAGGATGGATATTGATTCAACCGTCCTTAAAGTTGGTGACAAGGTTAAGGTCGCGGGTCATCCGGCACGGCATCAGGATTATGCGATGTTTGTAATTAACCTGTTATTGCCAAGCGGACTAGAGATTGTTTTTGAACCATGGGGTAAGCCGCGTTGGGGAGAATCAGTTTCGTCATCCAATAAGTGGGTGGCAACGGAAGATGATGCAGAAGACCAAAAGACCGGTATTTTTAGGGTTTGGAGTACCTCGGTGATTGACCCTGATGCATTTCCTTTTCCCGAAACCTTTGATCCTACCCTTGCCGCTAGATATCCGATGACAGATGAGGCAAGGGCTGCGCTAGAAGTTTTTGATCCTCTAACCGATATAGCGACACTCAATTGTGCACCGAAAGGAATGCCGATAGCAATGGAGCAACCATATCCTATGGAAATCTCGCAGCAAGGCGATGCTATTCATATCCGCCTAGAAGAGTACGCGGCGTTGCGGATAGTACATATGAAATCGGATGCGACAGCTGATGAGCAGCCTTTATCACTACTTGGGTATTCTGTCGGGCACTGGGAAGCTGACATTCTGGTAGTAGAAACCAGCCGCGTCAATTACGCTCATTTTAATGGAATTGGTCTTCCGCAAGGTCCTGATGCTACATTTGTAGAGCATTTTATTTTAAGCGAGAATGGGAAGTCTTTACGTTATAAATTGACTGTTACGGACCCAACGACATTTACCGAGCCGATTGAACTTACCAAACGTTGGTTAGCGCTTCCAGATGCCAAAGTAGAGCCGTATGATTGCGTGATTTAGCATTGCCTGAAGAAACTTCGTTATATTTTCTTAGCTCTTAGGGGTGTAAGCTAGCGCAAGACTCAGCTTACCGCTGGGCGTAGACTTTTTTCAATTAAGGATTAGTAGGCATTGTTATTAAGCTAATACTGAACTTTTAATGTATGGGGACATTACAATGTTGATTTTAAATAGACGTTTCGTACTAGCTGTTTTAGGTTGGGCAATAGGGATATTCGCACCAGCTGGAGCGCTTGCGCATCATGGATCGATTGTTAATCCGGAGCTTTATCGGGCTGAGAATTTGGTTGAACTTGAAGGCGAGGTAACCGCTATATTTTGGCGCAATCCGCATCCTCGATTTAAACTCAGTGTTGTGAACGAGTCCAAGGAAGAAACTATTTGGGAGTTGGAAATGAACGGAAGCATAAACGGTTATCGGCGCATGGGAATCGGTGCCACCGACATAGTTCAGGTGGGCGATCAGATTAAAGTTGCCGGGTTTATATCAAAAATTGAGACTGCCTCACTCGGGGTATTGCATATGTTGCTTACCAATGGTCGGGAGTTCGTAAATGGTAGGAATCGCGAGCTGCGCTGGTCCACTCAACGAATGGCAGGTGAGTTTCAAGATCTTGATGTGTCGACGGTCGAGGCGGCAAAACAGTCTGCAGATGGTGTTTTCCGTGTTTGGGCTAATGTGCAGGAACCCGGAATAAAGCCAGCTGAGTATGAACCTTTTTTTACTGATAAAGGTCGTCAATTAGCGGCAGCGTATGACCCACTCAAAGACAATTATGAGCTAGATTGCACACAAGGAATGCCAGAAACAATGTTTGATCGAGGCTCCCCAATGGAAATAGTCAATCAAGGTGAGCGTATTCTTATTCACCTTCAAGAGTATGACGTAGAGCGTGTAATCCACATGAATGCCCAGAATACTCAAATGGAAAAAGAGCTATCTCCGCTTGGTTATTCTGAGGGTAAATGGGAAGGCAACACACTGGTAGTGAACACCACCGGCGTGAGTTGGGCGTACTACGATGAAGTGGGTATTCCACAGTCGGAGCAAGTGAGTTATAGCGAGCGGTTTTCGGCCTCGGATGATGGCAATTTGTTGAGTTATCAGATTACCATCAACGACCCCGTGGTGTTTACTAAGCCTTATGTACGTGAATCTTCCAGAAAGTGGGAACCCGGTCGTCAGGTTGAGCTATTTAATTGCACTCCTCAGTGGGAGGGTGTAGAAGGTATAGCTACTCAATTTAAAAAATAAAGAATGCACTGGAGTATCTGGGTTAGTCTGTTTGTAGTTCTGAATTGAAATATTAGTTTATTGTTAAATGAATAACCGAGTTTTTCGGGGCGAGAACCCGAGCTATTTTGCTTATCAAGACGACAAACTGCAACCGAAGGCATATCCTGCTGGAAGCATATCTACTACACCTAGCCTGGAAAGAGCCATTCATTGCGCAAAACAGGGCGATGAGTTTGAATACGGTTATATCCACATAATTGATCTTAGATTGTGAGATAAGCATCAGGTAGACATAGAGAGACCGCGACCTTTCCTCAATGAGTTGGATGTGGAAGTGATATTACTAGCTGCGTACGGTGCGGAATTACCGTAAGACGTCATCGTGGAGATACGGCGTACACCGAGCTTGTTGGTCGAGTATAATTTTTGTGGTTATTATAATGAAGAAGCACATACTTAAAGTATGCTCATCAATCTCTACTAGCCCGCGATAGGCTAATTAGATAGCATCTGTGTGTTGAAGTTCACCATGGGATATCGCACGGTAATAGCTGGGCATGTTCGCTAAAAATATTAAATGATCGATCTATATCACCGGCTTATTCTTAAGAACCCAGCTTTAGCGTTGTTTGTTATTCTGTGCCTTGTAGGGAGTGTTGGTTATTTTGCAAAGAACTTTCGCTTGGATGCCTCGTCGGATTCTCTGCTATTAGAGAATGACCCGACACTGAACGATTATCGCAATACTCGAGATTCGTACGGCAGCGATGAGTTCCTGGTAGTTACTTATACACCTCAGGACGATCTATTCAGCGAAGTCGCGCTGGTTAATCTGGCTGCAATGAAAGTGGAGTTCGCGGCTTTAGGTCGAGTTGAGTCGGTGCTGACTCTGATGGATGTTCCGTTAATAGATAGCCCCAGAGTGACTCTTTCTGAGTTGGCGGAGGGTATTAACACAATTGAAGCCGGTGCTTCGCCGGAATTGGCGAAGCAGGAATTGACCAATAGCCCATTTTACACCAATTTATTGGTTAACTCTTCCGGTACGACTACGGCACTACAGCTGAATCTCACCGCTAACACGGGGCTGGCAAATTTGCAGTTTCGTCGCGATCAGCTGCGCGTATTGCGCAAGCAAGGTTTGTCTTCTAAACAGCAGGCTGAATTGGATCAAGTGACCTTTGATTACAACCGGGCGACGGAGGCAGCACAGGCCAGCCAAGCAGACTTAATCGTTGAAGTGCGAGCAATCACTGAACGATACCGAGCCGCTGCTGAGATATTTTTGGGGGGCGTGCCAATGATTGCCTCCGACTCCATCGACTATATTCGTGGTGATTTGTACACATTTGGTGTTGGCGTTCTGTCGCTCATAATCCTCTTATTGGCGATTGCTTTCCGAAAGCCTCGCTGGGTGATTTTGCCTGTGCTTACGTGCTTTGCTTCGGGTACGGTTATGCTGGGAATTCTCGGCTTACTGGATTGGCCGGTGACGGTGGTGTCATCTAACTTCATTTCTTTGATGTTGATTATCACACTCTCTTTGTGCGTGCATTTGATCGTGCATTTTCGTGAGCAACACCGTGTGCAACCGGGTGGAGATCAATTAACATTGGTCGCGCACACCTTGGAGCAAAAGTTTTATCCCTGCATGTACACTGGATTAACTACGATTGTTGGGTTTGGCTCCCTGACGATTAGCGGTATTCGTCCGGTGATCGATTTTGGCTGGATGATGTGTTTGGGCGTTGTGGTCGCTTTTGTTCTGTCGTTTACATTATTCCCTGCGGCACTCATGTTGCTATCACCTGGCAAACCTTCTGCTGCGGGTTTTGATATATCGGAAAAGGTGACTGGGTGGCTCGCGGTTATTACCCGTAGCTTGGTGAAGCCTACAAGTTTTGCCTTCGTGTTGATTTTGGGTATTGCGTTATTGGGAATATCCAAAGTGTCAGTGGAAAACCGTTTTATCGATTATTTTAATCCGGAAACCGAGATTTATCAGGGTATGGAGTTACTTGATAGCGAACTGGGAGGCACTATCCCTCTGGATGTTGTGATAACAGCGCCACCATTTGAAGAGCCTATGGTAGATCCAGTGGGAGAATATTTTGATGACTTGGATGCCGATTTTTACGATGACTTCGAAGACGATTTCGATGACGAGTATGACGAAGAGGATGCGGGTATAACTGCGACCAGTTACTGGTTTAATACATTTCAATTGAGGCAGGCGGAGACGATCCAGCAGTATTTGGAAAGCGTACCTGAAACTGGAAAGGTGCTTTCTATAGATACCACTATGAAAATACTGGGGTTTATTGCACCTAATGTGGCAAATGATGACTTCTTACTGTCGGTGGTATACAAAAGCTTACCTCCCATTATTAAGGAGTCTTTGGTCGACCCCTATATGAGTGAGGATGGGAACGAGTTACGCTTTTCAATTCGCATGTACGAGTCAAATCAAACCCGGCCTCGGAATGAGGTGTTAACGGAAATACGAGATACCTTGGTGAACGATCTTGAATTGGGTGCTGATCAGGTCAAGCTCACTGGCGTGGCTGTGTTGTATAACAATATGCTATTAAGTTTATTCCGTTCCCAGATTTTAACGTTGGGGTTAGTGTTCGTTGCGATTGTTTTAATGTTCCTGGTGTTATTTCGAAACCTAACTGTTTCTTTGGTGGCAATAGCGCCAAATATTCTCGCTGCGTTTGCAGTACTAGGGGTGATGGGGCTAGTGCGGATTCCTTTGGATCTTATGACGATAACCATTGCGGCTATCTGTATTGGGATCGCGGTTGATAATGCGATTCATTATGTGTACCGATATCGCGAAGAGTATTGGGTTAGCGGAGATCACAATCAGGCACTGGGTGTTGCGCACGACACTGTTGGCCGCGCAATTTTTTATACTTCGGTAACCGTTACCTTAGGGTTCTCGATTTTATCATTATCTAATTTTGTCCCGACGGTTTATTTCGGTCTACTTACGGGCTTGGCAATGCTGGTCGCCCTGGTTGCTAATCTCACTTTGTTGCCGATTTTGCTGGGTGCTTTCACGCCTTTTGAAAAACCTGCGATTAGCAAGTAATAAAAAACCCCGCTGGTAACATCCAGCGGGGCTTGATTTTATCTGCTTTCTCTAGGTAGTTTATTAGTCTGCAATCTGGAGTTTTATTTGGCCGCGTTACGTACTTTCACTTCTGCAATCACTTCCTCTGCTACGTTTCTTGGGCAAGCACTGTAGTGATCAAATTCCATGGTGAATTGGCCACGTCCAGAAGTCATAGTTCGTAAATCGCCAATGTAACCAAACATTTCTGATAGGGGCACTTCGCCATTAATCCGAACGCCAGTTGTTGTAGCATCTTGCGATCTAATCATACCTCGACGGCGATTCAAGTCACCAATCACATCCCCTACGTGATCTTCGGGTGTGAATACGTCAACCTTCATAATTGGCTCCATTAACTGAGGCCCAGCCTTGGGGATAGTTTGACGATAGGCCGCTTTCGCAGCAATTTCAAAGGCGACAGCAGAGGAGTCAACTGCATGGAATGCACCGTCCAGTAACGTGACTTTAACATCAACGCATGGAAACCCTGCCAGTACTCCGACGGCCATTGAATTCCGAAAACCCTTATCGATAGCGGGCCAGAATTCGCGGGGTACGTTACCACCGGTAACCTTGGATTCGAATGCATAACCAGTACCAGTTTCAGCTGGTTCCAACACATATTCGATTTTACCGAATTGACCTGAACCACCTGATTGCTTTTTATGCGTGTAGCTATCTTCAGTCTGTTTTGTAATAGCTTCTCGGTAGGCAACTTGTGGTTTGCCACTTTCAACTTCGACGGCGTGTGTTCGTTTTAGGATATCTATTTTGATATCCAGATGTAGCTCACCCATGCCCTTAAGGATGGTTTCGCCTGAGTCTTCGTCGGTTTCTACGCGGAACGACGGATCTTCGGAAATCATTTTGCCTAGAGCGATACCCAGCTTCTCAGAAGCAGCCTTGTCTTTCGGTGAGACTGCCATTGAGATAACTGGATCCGGAAAGACCATCGGCTCGAGAGTCGCTGGAAATTTCGGGTCGCATAACGTGTGTCCGGTTTGGACGTTCTTCATCCCGACAACCGCAACAATGTCACCTGCAGAGGCGCTATTAAGTTCTTCACGTGAGTCCGCGTGCATTTCTACAATTCGGCCAATACGCTCGGTTTTACCGGTAAACGAATTAAGCACGCTGGTACCTTTAGCAAGTACACCAGAGTATATTCGCACGAATGTCAGGGCACCAAACCGGTCATCCATAATTTTGAACGCCAACGCGCGCAAAGGCTTGCCGGCATCCACGATAGCGAGCTCTCCAGTTTCGTTGCCTTCTTCGTCTACTTCAGGCTGAGGCTTAACTTCAGTTGGGCTTGGCAGATAGTCAATAACCGCGTTCAGAATCAGCTGAATACCTTTGTTCTTAAAAGCAGAACCGCAGTAGGTTGGGAAAAAGTCCAAGCTAATCGTTCCTTTTCGAATGCAGGCTTTTAAGGTATCCAAATCTGGGTCTTCACCATCTAGATATTTTTCCATCGCATCGTCATCTTGATCAAGTGCCTTTTCGACTAATGCTTCCCGAAATTCTTCGACTTTGTCTACCATATTGGCAGGCACGTCTCCGATTTTATAATTAAGAGGGTCACTGGAGTCATCCCAAATCCAGGATTTTCTAGTTAGCAAGTCAACAACGCCAGAGAACTCATCTTCGATTCCAATCGGTAAGGTCATGACTATTGGGTTCGCACCCAGCACTTTTTCAATTTGCTCGACCACGCGGTAAAAATCAGCACCCATACGGTCCATCTTGTTTACCAGAATGATTCGTGCAACTTCTGAATCATTTGCATAACGCCAGTTGGTTTCAGATTGTGGCTCAACGCCACCTGATCCACAAAACACACCAACACCGCCGTCGAGCACCTTAAGGGAGCGATAAACTTCTACAGTAAAGTCTACGTGACCAGGGGTATCGATAATGTTTAGACGGTGCTCATCCCAAAAACAGCTAGTGGCAGCTGACTGAATAGTAATTCCGCGCTCACGCTCCTGATCCATAAAGTCAGTGGTGGCTTCGCCATCATGCACTTCTCCAATTTTATGGATTTTCCCAGTCAAGCTGAGTATACGTTCGGTCGTAGTAGTTTTACCCGCATCAACGTGGGCAAAAATGCCGATATTTCGATAATTGCTTAGGTCAGTCATGGCTCCAAAACCTGGTTTTTGTAACGGTAAACAGACCAAAACTGTGGCCTGACTATATAAAGGGCGCGGATGATAGGCGAAATGAGCACTAAACGCCAGTGAAAATCAGTGCAAACACATAGCTTTAATAAATCCTTTAGCAGTTATTTTCCAGTCTACTTCAGGTACATAACAATCCGTTTACGGAAGTCTGCATGCGACCGCATTATCTAGACATTCCAGACCGTCCGGCCCGAGAGCACCAGCGTCTGCTCGACGAGGGTCGACGCCACCAAAAAATAGTTCGTTTTGCGATAAGATGTTTTGTACGGCTCCCCATGTACGAGGCACCGTTTTCACGTCATACCCCATTACTTCTAGCAGTTGAATAGTGTCGGGACTAAAGCCGGTTTCCAATTGCAATTGATCAGGCTGCCATTGGTGATGTAAGCGCGGTTGAGCGGCAGAATCGGCACTGTTCATTCCGAAGTCAATAACATTGACGATCTGCTGTAACACAGTGCTAATAATTCGGCTACCGCCAGGGCTACCGGTTACAAACCATGGTTTACCGTCTTTAAATACAAACGTTGGCGTCATTGATGACAGTGGTCGTTTATGTGGCTGTATTTCATTGGCCATATCACCCAACAGTCCAAAGGCATTCGGGGCTCCAGGCTTTGACGAAAAGTCGTCCATCTCGTTATTTATTAGCATACCCGTACCAGGGATTGTGATACCAGAACCATAAGAAAAGTTTAGCGTATAGGTATTTGCAACGGCGTTACCCGCACTATCCATAATTGAGAAATGCGTTGTGTCCGGGCTTTCATAGTTACTGGGTTTGCCTGAGAGGATTTCATCTGATGGAGTAGCTTTACCGGCAATAATTTTTGTAGCAATTTTTGCAGCGTATGATTTATCCAGCAGCCATTCCTGAGGGATCTCATAGAAATCAGGGTCACCTAAATGCATACTACGGTCAGCATAGGCGTATTTCATAACCTCTGCCATACGGTTTATATAAAGTGCGCTGCCTTGGCCGGCTACTTTTAGATCGAAATTTTCGAGTACGTTGAGCATCTGAATAACGTGAATACCGCCAGAACTGGGAGGTGGCATTGAAACAATGTCGTGGCCGCGATAACTACCATGCACTGGTTTACGTTCGACCGCTTGGTAGCTGGCTAAATCCTCCATAGTGATTAGGCCATTGTTAGCCTGCATGTCAGCAACGATTAACTCAGCGGTCCGGCCTGTATAAAACCCTTCAGGGCCGCCAACAGATATGCGATCAAGTGTTTGTGCCAGATCAGGTTGTTTAAATAGGTCGCCAACCTGGTAGTTACTATCCTTGTTACCAGTGTTGTCTTTGTAGAATTTTTTTGCACTCGCTAGATTATTTGCTAACCGTCTTTTAGCTCGTGTTAGATTCTCCGCAAGATCCGTACTTACAATAATCCCCGTATCTGCCAACGCTATAGCTGGTGCGACGACATCTGCCCACTGCATAGTACCGTAATTTATTAGGGCATGATGTAGGCCTGCTACGGTACCTGGTACCCCAGCGGCTCGGTGGGTAAACCGAGAATCGTTGGGAATGATCTCACCGGTGGCGTCGATATATAAATCTCGGTGTGCGGCGGCGGGTGCCTTTTCACGGTAATCAATTGCTATTGTTTGATCTTTGTCGGCTAGGTAGACGAGCATAAAACCGCCGCCGCCGATATTTCCAGCACGCGGTAACGTTACCGCAAGTGCAAATCCAGTGGCGACAGCCGCATCTACCGCATTACCGCCGTTAGCGAGTATTTGTGCACCTACTTTGCTGGCAATCGCATTTTGTGTCACAACCATACCGCGAGTGTCGATCACCGGATGATGAAACACAGCTGAACGAAGGATGGTAGAGGTATCTGTACTTGGTCCCTGCGCTTGCAATGATAGTGGTACGCAGAGTAGGGTTGATAGAAGCAAGCTGGAGAATTGGTAAGGCTTTTGAGATTGAAAAGGCATATATGCGGCTATGGGGTAGATGTCGTATAAAGATTAATTTTGTGGATCACGCTTGAGCCTAAGTTTACACTCTCTTTGTGCTCGGGTTATACCGACTTCGCGCTCACTTTACATACTGTTTGACTCAGCAGTCGGGTGTCGCATAATGAGTGCTTAATCTTTTAATAGCGCTGCCAAATGCCAAAAATATTTTTAACTGCTGATGAATTACTGCTGCAATCGTTTCACTTAGCTGAAATGATTTATGACAGTGAGTTTCGCCCAGACCTTATTTGTGGTGTTTGGCGTGGAGGTGCTTCGATCGCGGTGGCTGTACACGAGTATTTCTTATGGCATGGGGTAGTGGCTGATCATATTCCAATCAGGAGCCGTTCTTACTATGGGGTCGAGCAGCAAAGTAAACAAATTAAGGTAGATTCACTTGAGTATTTACTGGCGCATGTGAATCGGGAAACAAATTTACTATTTGTTGACGATGTTTTTGATACTGGTAGAAGTATTAACGTGATTGTTAATACGTTGGTGACTAACAGCGATATCGACGAAGATACAATTCGAATAGCGTGTCCGTGGTACAAACCCTTGAAAAATAAAACACACCGAACGCCAGATTACTTTGTCTGTGAGACAGATAATTGGATCGTGTTTCCACATGAGTTGGAAGGCTTGGATTATCAGGAAATTTTGGTAGGTAAACCTAAGATTGGTAAGTTTTTGAAAATGCGAAAGGTCAATTAAACGCGACAATACGGCTCATATCTTGAACTACCGTTGACTGCGTTGTTGGGGGGTATTGCTTGAACGTACCGCTACTATTGATTGACGACGATGTGATTTTTTGTCAGGTAATGGTGCGGGCGTTGGGCAATAATGGATACGCGGTTTCTATTGCGCAGGACATTACGCAAGCCAAACAGACTGTAGCTTAAGCGGTACCGGAGTTTGCGGTGGTCGACCTGCGCATCGGTGAGGAGTCTTGCTTAACAATTATTTCAGAACTATTAGTTAGTTGCTAATTGGGCGATGAAAATTGTTGTATTAACTGGCTATGGAATTATTCCTACTGCGGTTGAGGCGATCAAATCAGGAGCAACTTACTATCTGACTAAACTAACAGATGTCGATAAGGTGGTAGGTGCGTTTGCACGAGAAAAGGGTAAGGCGAACGTTGAACTTGGGGAACCCCTTTCTTTTGAGATATTTGGAGTGGGAGCATATTCAAAAGGTGCTTGTCGACTGTAATGTTAATATGTCAGAAGTCGCACGACGATTGAATATTCATCGCCAAACATTGCAACGAAAATCACAAAAACGCTCAGTCAAATCTGCCTAGTTGGCCTATTTATTATCCGGGTAATATTGATTTAAGTCGGGCGAATTTTTCTGGTGAAATTTGCGTGCTCAGATCTTCCAGGTTGCGATGATAATTAAAGGGCATCAACAGTGGCGCCCAGTGGAATTGGACCATTTCATTTGGGGTGATGTTTCCCATAAGTATTTCGGCAACAGATTGTTCCGAAATAATATCTTCAATCGCAAGGCCCTGACCGGCAATAAAATTAAAAATGCCTTCATGATCGATCTCGGCTTTGCTGTGGATATGCCCAGCAAGTAGGTTGGTGCAATTGAGCCGTTTTAATTGAGATGCCAGCCAGGAAATTTGGCCGCCACCGCCGATATCATGAGCGCTTCCTAATCGCGGATCAGCCATAGGCCTATGAGTAAAGGCAATAGTATCTCGGATATTTTTATTGATTTGAAGTCGTCTAATAAATTTACCTCGTTGTCCGCTAGATGCAGGAAAAAAATCGCTCGCAGTATCAATATTCAGGAAACGAATGCCGCCTAGCGTAAATTCACTATTCAGAGGACCTATTAGGGTACGAAACCGACCATGAAAATAAATGCCGCCATCACGATAGTCATGATTTCCTATTGAAACGTAGATTGGAATAGGTGAATTTAGGAGGTTTTCTCGAGCCAGGTCGTAATCCTCGGGGCGGTAGTTTAAATCACCCAAATGCAGTATGAAATCCGCACCGAGCTCGGCCGCGCGTCTTATACACCAGCCTAATTCAGGGCCGCCACCAGTATCGCCAATTGCGGCAAATCGAAAGTTCTTGGTGGAAGGTACATCCCATTGTAAAAGTACTTCAGAGCCGCCCGTTAAATCTAGTTCTACTAGCCGTTGAAGCCCTGATATTGTTTCGTTTACTGTGCTGGCTCCGGTAACCGCTAACTGTGCTTTGGTGGACAAGTTTTCAACAATGAAACTGAGTTTGCGAGCAGTATTCGCGTAGAGTCTAAACTTAGGTTCCGGTACGTTGGCTCGAAAATGCATTTGCTGTTCATCTGATCGAACTAGAATTGCATCTTGATGGGTGATGTTAGTATCACGGTCCAAGAAATTGCTCGATAATTCCGGCAATTCAAGCCCGAGGCTTGGAAACCGAAGGCCACGATTGAGCGTATAGGCTGTGCCACTAGCAACAACCGCTAGGCTTGAGATCTGGATAAAATGTCTGCGCTTCATAGATTATCAATGTTATCAGGTGGCGGTGCTAATCTCATCAACCTGACTAATTAGCAATATCGGGCTGTATTATGTGCATCGTCTCTAGAAGATGCGAACCGCAGAGGGCGGCGCAGATAGTATTGCTGGATAGAACTATTAAAAACTTACCATATTTACGAGTATCGCGATAATAACGTGGCTGAATTGCTTTATCCAACATGGTGTGTTTTTTGTGGTGCTTACATCAGTTCACAACCTGTATATGAGATAAAAAATGAAGCGTGTTAAGAATGCGGCGGTTATCGGAATCATCCTCACTTCACTATCGGTAAATGCTGAAGTTCCGGGTACATAAGACATTTCTTCTGAGTCGCCACTGGGTGTTATGGAGTTGGTACTAATTATTAACAAAGACGGCACCGTTAGCCTTGATAGCATGATGGGTAAAATTGGATTTGATGAAGCCAATATAAGTGGCAATCAATTTAATTTTTCGGTGACTGGCTAAACCCCAATGGGTGATATGGATATGTCTTATGCTAGGGTTGTTGACGGTAATACGATTAGTGGAGAAATTGAACATTTAATGGGGGGCAACGCGTTCTCAGGAAAATGTAAGTAAGCTGGAGAGAAATTGAGGTTTTAGTAATTGTTAATCTGTATTTGGCGTTACGGAAAACCAATTAAGTTTTTCGTATAGATTAACTACGCCACCGATGATCATTAGTGTTGGCGCTGTTACTGACCTTTCCGCTACCAATTCACTAAGGTTACCCAAATTGCTAGTGATGACCTGCTGGCGAGGGGTAGTACCTTGCTCGATCAGAGCTGCTGGTGTACTGCTTTCTAGCCCGTGGTTTATCAGCTCTCGGCAGATAATCGGTAATCCTTCTAGCCCCATATATACAACAATAGTCTGATTGGCATTAGCGAGTTGTTGCCAATTAAGGTTTACGGTGCCACCTTTTAAATGCCCGGTTACAAACACACAGGCTTGCGCGTAGTTGCGGTGTGTTAATGGAATGCCACTGTAGCTTGAGCAACCGCTAGCCGCAGTTATTCCCGGTACCACCTCGAATGAAATTCTAGCCTCAGCTAAATCTTCGATTTCTTCTCCACCACGGCCGAAAATGAAAGGGTCACCGCCTTTAAGCCGAACAACAGCGTTTCCTTTTTGAGCCAGCTCGACTAATAGCTGATTAATCTTCGGTTGCGGCACAGCGTGATTGTTGCGCTGCTTCCCAACGTAGATTCTTTCAGCATCACGGCGACAAAGGTCTACGATTTCAGGGGATACTAAACGGTCATATAAAACAATATCAGCCGACTGCATAAGCCTTAATGCTCGAAAGGTTAATAAATCGGGATTGCCAGGGCCGGCGCCAACCAGTGCTACGCTTCCATGATTAGTATAATTTGTACTTTTTTCGGTAGAGTTAATCGCGCGTTGTAGTTGTTGAATAGCGTTATCAGAGTTGCCGCTTAAGAATTTTTTGGCGATAGGGCCGTTCACAATTTTTTCCCAAAATATTCTTCTATCCTTTTCTGCTGGCATTTTACTTTTCAGTTGGTCTCGAAGTTTACCCATACTGGCTGCTAGCTGGCCGTATTCTGGTGGGACTAATGATTCTAGCCTGGCCCGCAGGCTACGTGCTAATACTGGAGCGGTACCCCCACTAGATATCGCTACTACAATCGGTGAGCGATCGACGATCGAGGGGGTTATAAAGCTGCATAGAGCTGGGTTGTCGACAACGTTTACTGGTAAGTTCTTTTGTTGGGCAAGCTTGGAAACATGCCTATTCAGCTGTGTGTCATTAGTGGTAACCACAACCAGAGTGGCGTTATCAATATCGTCATCTCGAAATTCGCGTTGGTAGATAGCATGGACTTGCTCCAAATTTTTTAGTTCCTCACAAATCTCAGGAGCGATTACCACTAGCTTGGCGTGTGCAGACGCTAGAAGTCTAGCCTTTCTTAGTGCTACCTGACCACCACCGACGATCACACATTCGCGTGACTTGAGATTCATAAATGTAGGAAAATAGTCCAATTTGGAAGGTCTGTATAGGTCGTCAGAATTTATTCTACCAAAGGGAGCGTTAGTTTGGGTAGAAGTCGGACGCGGATAAGCATTGAATTGAGCGGAATCAGCGCTACACTTACCAACAATGATTAGTGGTTCTATTCTCGTTAACCTGATTTGATTAATATTTATAATGAATGATACAGAAGCCAGCTTGGAGAAGCTGAAGTTACCAGAATTGGTTCAGCGAGTTGCAATAGGTCCGAAATTGCAAAAAGAGATTACCCGCCAAGAGGCAGCCGAGGCCATTACGTCGGCACTAAATGGTCACGAGAACATGATGCAGTTAGGTATTTTCTTAATTGCCTTGCGCATGCGAGGTGAGCGAATGCATGAGTTTGAAGGGATTTTGGACGGGTTATTAGAGCTGACCAACTCGACTACTATTGCCGTGGATTATTTGGCTGAGCTGGCGGAACCCTTTGATGGTAGTAACCGACAACGTAATTTCTGTGCGTTTTTACCTGCTGTGTTGGCTGCTTGTGGGTTGCCTGCTTACGTTAGTGGCGTACATGATTGTGGCCCTAAGCATGGTGTGACAGCATCGAAAATATTTGAGTCTTTAGGGAAGACGCAGTTGCCAGGTATGGTTGAGGCAGTAACTCTATTAGAGTCTAACGATGTGGGTTGGGCATATTGTGGGCAAAGCTATAGTACGCCAGCACTTTACGCGATACGAGGACAGCGAGATTTAATGGTTAAACGCACTGCCTTGACTACGCTGGAAAGGTTGCTGCATCCATTGGTGGCATCAGGCAAGAATCATCTTCATATTGGTTATGTGCACAAAGCCTATCCTTCTATATATGCCAGGATGGCAATGCAAGCTGGCTATGATTCGGTGTGTATTGTAAAGGGGATGGAGGGCGGTGTTTTCCCTGCGCTGGATAAACCGCTTAAGGCAGAATTTGTTGAAAGTGATAGCTCTGGCGAATTAGCCCGAATAGATTTCGAGATTGATCCACTGGACGTTGTTTCAAGTACCGAAATCAAATTTAAAGCAACGGATAAATGTGAAGCTCAGGTAGCCAAGATATCAGAAGAAGGGTTAGCTGCTTTGAATGGTGCGCAGGGAAATGCCAGAAAATTACTGACAACAGCTGGTGCCTTAATATTATATAACGTTGGGCTAGCGAGTAACCCAGTTGTTGCGCGAACAATGGTTCGTGAAGCTTTGGATAGCGGCGATGCATTGCGCCGGTTGCAGGCATTTATAGGCTAGTTTTTCCAATCGCTGTTTGGCAAATATATGGTTAAAGGCGGGAGTTTTTGTCAGAACCAGTTGATACGCAAGTTGGCGGCATGTCTGTTATGGATTTTCTGACTACAGTAATTAGTTCGTCAGTGTAGGTCAAGGCCTCGGATATTCATATGCGGGCAAATTCCCCGGTAATGACTCGGGTTGATGGAAGTATTTGCAGTATGTTCCGCCTTATCTAGAAAAGTTAGTAGTGGGGTATAAGGTTTGAAGGTAAGTTGGAAAATAGGTGAAGCACTGGCCAACCTTTTTCTGAGGCTACGGTAGCTAGTTTTTCATCTGGGTTTGTCACCACTGGATTGTCAACTTCAAGAAGCAGGGGGAGGTCATTGTAAGAGTCTGAATAAAACCAGCTATTAGTCAGGTTATATTTATTTTTCGATATCCAGTCGGTGAGCTTTTCGACTTTGCCAGATTGGAAACAGGGAGTCCCATTTACTTTGCCGGTAAATTGGCCATTAATACTTTCAGGTTCGGTTGCAATTAACGTTGGAATTCCTAGTCGTTCCGCTATAGGCTTGGTGATAAAGCTATTTGTTGCTGTTATGACAACTAGGTCATGTCCTTGCTCGCGATGTTGATTTATTAAGGCTATTGCAGAATGTTCGATCATCGGCTCGATTTGTTGGGTGAGATAGTCCTCCCGCCACTGCTTAAGTACATCGGTGGAGTTTTCTGCTAGGGATTTTAGCTGAAATTCCAGAAATTCATTGATATCCAGTACGCCGGCAACATAGTCTTTATAGTACTGCTCATGTCTAGATCGGTGATCTGCGGCATCTACCGCGCCTATTGCACATAGATATAGGCCCCAGGCATAGTCCGAGTCGCCATTGAGTAAGGTGTTGTCTAGATCGAATAAAGCTAGTGGCATTATAAAAACTTGGGGGGCTGTCGGGTTGGCCTTAGTACATTGTGCTATTTGAAGTAGTGATTATAAGGTACAAATATGGAAAGCCAAGCTATTGCTATATTTTCGAGGGGATTGATAAGTACTCCGTCATAGCAGAGAATAGATACATTCAGGTATAAAAATAGATGGCGTATAGTTCACCATACGTATGTTCGATTTCACTAGCATAGAGCCGATATTTTCGGATGATGGCTACCGGCCAAATGTAGGTATCGTGCTGTCTAATGGTGCCGGTAAAGTGTTTTGGGCTAGGCGCTCAAAACATGATGGTTGGCAGTTTCCTCAGGGGGGTATGCGGCCAGATGAAACTCCGGATCAAGCGATGTATCGAGAACTTAAAGAGGAGACGGGTCTGGACGTTAGCCATGTTCAGTTGGTTGGTCATACTTCTGATTGGTTGCATTACGATCTTCCCCAACAATTTTTAAGGCCTCTATCTACTACAGTAGCGCGACGACGCAATCGTATCCGCGGTCAAAAGCAGATATGGTTTTTACTTGAAATGGATTGTGATGAGTCGAGCGTAAAACTGGATCGATCGGCTAAGCCAGAATTTGATGACTGGAAATGGATTGATTATTGGGATGTTCTAGAAGAGATTGTCGATTTTAAGCGTGAAGTTTATCGTGAGGCTTTAGGTCAATTATCTAACTATATGCCAGGCGTTCGGCAGCTATAGGTTAGTTACAATTATATTGAAGTCACTTTTGTACACAGCCCTTCTAACCATTTTGACTGTGTCATCGGTTAGCTCGAATGATACGCAGTCGCTATCGGCTAGCCCTGTAGTTTACCTAATAGCTAGTCCGCAACCTGTGTCGAGAGAACAAGTTATTGAGCGGATTACCCCACTGGCGCGAGCCGGTGCATTTCCAAGTGCGATGGAAGTGGACATAGATGGTATTAGCATTAATGCGCTCGTCAATTACACGCTTGACGCGAGCCTACATGACACCCTGGCTGCTATTTATCGTAGATATCGCCCAGACTTTGGGGCATTTGTTTCGATTGACCCGGAATCGGGGGCAATACGAACCTTGACTAGTTTTATTCGTGGGGAGGAGCAGCTGGATAACCTATCGGTTAGGACCACATACCCTGCTGCATCAGTATTTAAAATAATTACTGCTACCGCGGCAATTGATTCAGGTAAAGCAACCCCTACTACAGTATTACCGTATAATGGCAAATCAACCAGTTTGTATAAATCTCAGGTATTGAGGCATCAAGATAATAGGTGGACTCGATACCCGGAATTAACTGAGGCATTTGCCAAGTCGATAAATCCGGTTTTTGCGCGTCTGGGGATTTATCAGGTAGGAGCTGAAGGATTGCGCGATTATGCTGACCGGTTCGGGTTTGACCGTGTTCTATTCAGTGATTTTGACCTCTCGCCTAGTCTGGTGAGTTTGGCCTTAGATGATGAGTGGCAGATTGCCGAGGTCGCATCGGGTTATACCAAAGATATTCTAATAAGTCCGGTGCATGCTGCAGCGATGGCGGCGGCAGTGGTAAACGGCGGTAAGTTAATGGCTCCCCATATTGTGGAATCATTAGTCGATGGGGCAAGAAAGCCGTTGTACCAATCTGAGATAACTAAGCTTCAGCAGATTATGAAACCGGCTACGGCTCTGGCATTGAAAAAGCTGATGATGGCGACAGTATTACAAGGCTCTGCGAGACATTCGTTTACTAATTATAGGAAAGAACCGAACCTTAGAGAGGTCAGTGTGGGAGGTAAAACAGGTTCGTTGACAGGTTATTCTCCGCGTGGCCGCCATGATTGGTTTGTCGGCTACGGTGAGGCTAGTGATGGAAGAAAAATTGCGTATGCTTCTTTGGTTATTAATAAGGAAAAATGGTACGTACGATCAGCCATGGTGGCGAGATTATTTTTACAGGAATTTTTTGCAGTGCCGGCGGTAGTTGAATTAGCAGCTTTGCCGATCGAATAGTTTGTTTATAGGGGCTGGTGAGCGGCAGAGTTAACGGAACTAGCTGTTTTTAATCTTTTCGATTAATCCACTAGTCGATGTATGGTGTTTGAAAGGAATTGAGTGGACTGTGCCACCCGTGGATAGCACGTAATCGGCGCCGACGATTTTATTAGTTGGCCAATCGCCACCTTTGACCAAGGCTTGTGGGTTGATTTTTTTGATGATTTCCTCTGGAGTGTCTTGATCAAACCAGGTGACCAGGTCGACGCAGCGCAGTGCGGCAATTAGTTCGGCGCGAGCCTCTAAATTATTCAGCGGGCGGTTTTTAGATTTTCCTAGCCGGTGTACTGAGGCATCGGTATTCAAAGCTACCACCAGATTATTGCCTAGCTCACGAGCGGCGAACAGGTAGTTTATGTGGCCACAATGGAGGATGTCGAAGCAACCGTTGGTGAACACCAAAGGTTGCGCGAGCTCAGCGCAGGCAGTATGTGCATTTTCTGGAGATACAATGGGCGCACTAACATTCACTGAGAGCCCCTTAAGTTTGGTAATTTTAGGAAACGAATCGCTAGCTTTGATATTCGAACACTTTAATGACGCGCACTACTCCGCGCACTGAACTAGCAATTTGCGTAGCTACGTCGGCTTCATCTTCAGTGACGATTCCCATAAGGTAAACATTACCGTACTCGGATTTAACCTTTATACGGTTAGCGTCCAATCGAAGCTCCTTAAACATGATGGATTTTACCTTGCCGGTTAGCCACGTGTCGTTAGTACGGCTGAAGAATGCTGTTTTGCCGGCGATACGGGTTTCGTTAACAACTTGTCTAACACCTTCAATGTTGGTGGCGTAATCAGTTATCTGTTGTTTGCTGGTTTCATCCGAGATTTCGCCGGTTAATAGCAAAATACCGTTAAAGCTTGTGCCATTAAGGTGGGTATTGGTACGCAGTACGGAGTCGCGCAATATATGTTGCTTAAGCGTTACTTCAATTGCATTGTCATCAAAATATTCTCCTAGTGACCGTCGGTCGTGAACCACATCGACTGAAGTGATTGATGCAGCTCCGACGCCCACTGCGGCCATCACACAGCCCAGAAGTGTAGTCCCGATAGCAGTGCTGAGTGCCATTACGCGAAGAAATCGCGAAATTGAACCAATATTCTTTGATATGTACATACCGGCGGGTCTCCTAATTAGCTGAGCTGTTTATCTAAGTTTACCGGAGAAAAAAATATGAGGAAAACTGGTAACGATAAGTTAATGCAAACGTAACGATTGAACATCAGATGTTTCCGTTCAACAGCTGGTGAGTTGGTGGTCGATCAGTTCACATAGGCAGTGAATTATTAAACCGTGCACTTCTTGAATTCGTGCTGTGGTAGTGCCAGGAACACGTATTTCCAGATCATCATCAGACAATAATATCGCTAAAGCTCCACCATCTTTTCCGTTTAGAACAATATTTGAGGCTCCTTTGTTGTGCGCAGCTTTGCAGGCTTCCACAATATTTGCAGAGTTCCCAGAGGTGGTTATGAGAAACACCAAGTCGTTCGGGTTAGCTAGCGCGTTAATTTGCTTTGAATACACAAATGAAAAATCGTAGTCATTGCCAATAGAGCTTAGGGTCGAGCCATCAGAGGTGAGAGTAATGCCGGGCAATTCTCGCCGTTCTTCCTTATAGCGATTCAGTAATTCAGATGAAAGGTGCTGGGCATCGGCAGCTGAACCACCGTTACCGCAAATAAGAATTTTACCGCCACATGCAAAGCAACTGAGCATTCTTTCAGCCGCATTGACAATTATCTGGTCAAGCGATTTGGCAGACGTAATGGCGTCGATACTTTCTTCGAATGCTTGCTGGACGATTTTAGTGGTATTCATATTTGATGGGTAATCAACCATTTAGTTGTATTAGAACGCATTTTTTATCCATTCGATAGTTGGGGACGCTATATTTTCGCAAAGACCGGCGGTGTCAAATCGGCAAGCAATATTTTTAAGATTGTGTTTGGCTAGGTAGGTTTCTGCAGTAAGTATGATTTTTCTTTGTTTGGGCGATGGTTGCCAGAGCTGAGCCATACAAAGAGTTTTTCCGATACCTAACCTCAACGAAAACTGTGGTATCTAAGTCGTGCATAATTAAATCAATCTCTCCCACTCGAAAGCTAAAATTTGCATCGAGAAAACGAAGCCCTTGATTCTTAAGGTATCGCTTCGCGATCAGTTCTGCTTGTTGTTCGGTAGAAATAGCCATTTTCTGCGTTCACCAATACTGGTGTTAATGGTGTAGGGTTTATTTGCGTCTGTTCGCTATCGAGAACGACTTGTAGTTCTCCGCTCTCGAACTTTGCCCAAGATGGCGATCTGGAAATACTTCCATCTTGATTGAGTGTAATTAACCCGGATTTTCCGGAAAATGATAAATCAGTACCTATGTTTTGGGTCAATGCAGAAACCAAAAAATAGGCATCAGCACCCAGTGCGTGTAATGCAGAGCCATCGCCAGTATTTAGAGATGCGGGGGTCACCGGAAAAATGGTGCTGTCGAGATCGCGGTTATTGGCAGCGTCAGGATTTCCATCGTAAAGATGTGAACTTGCGTAAATATTAAGGTCATGACCTTGGTGGAAACTTAACTGTGGGCGTATAAGGCGCCCGACATCTGGTCTTGCAAGCAGTAACACTGCATCTAAAGAGCGGTCTCGTCGGGGCTGAAAGTTGATGTTGGCAGCAAGCGCTGATTGCAGCGTGGTTTTGCGTCGTTCGCTCAAGTTAACGCCAAGTAAATTCCGAATCTCTCTTGAGAAATCAACTGCACCGCCGTAGTATATTTGTTCGCGTTTGATTTTGCCGCCTAGTCTTAGCCATTCGGCACGAAAGCTTTCCAGGTATCGGTTGCTCCAAGTTTGGTTGGGGTGAAATGTAACGATAGAGCGATGCCCATCGTTATACATTTTTTCAGCAATTGCCTTAGCTTCATTTTCTGGGGAAAAGTCGAAGTGAGTCAGATTTATATTCGGGCGGTATGCGGGATTGTCTGGAGTACCGAGCATAAGAGTTTGGGTTGTACCATTTGCGATACTTGATATGTGTTGGGCAGCTTCGCGGCCGAGTGGGCCAACTATAAAGTCGATACCTGAACCGATAGCGGTTTCATAGTAACGTCCGGTTAAGCTTGTATCCGCGCCTACGTCAACAAGGTGTATGTTTGGTTTGCGCGGGCTACGGTCGTTATTGTGGGCGGCTCGAAAGCCTTGTTCTACCTCACTAGATGAGCTGGCGAACCGAGATGACAGTGGAAGCAATAATCCGATGTTTCGTGGTGCATTTGGCGACCAAACGGGATTCCGTAGCATTTTTCGTGGTGAACTGTCGAGCGCAGTTGCGGTGTAGACTTGGGTGTAAGGTGATGGATAAAGTAAATCATTATTGGTTTGGCGCGATGTGTTGAACCTGCTGAGTACCTTGGGGCGCAAGCCGCGGGTGGTTATCTGAGCAATTTGCTCAGCGGTTAGGCTTTCGATGATCACACGTATTTGCTCTTGATTTTGCGACAATGAAAGCCTGTCGCTAAGGTAGTCTTCTCTAAGAACTAGGCTGTTGAGAGAGTTTGCTATTCGCCCTTGGCGATATTCCAAAAATCCGCGTAGGCGCCAGTACTTTTGGAGAGTATTTTTCTTCTTTATCGCTTGTAGATTGATTTGTTGGACCCTTCTCCAAGCGCCTTCGTAGTTCTGGCTCCTATATAGAGCCGTTGACTGCAGGATGCGGTAAGTTTGTTGGTCTATAGGCGTAAGTGAGAATTGTGAGATTTCGGATACTACGTTTGATGAAGATAATGTTCTGCCGGAATCCATTAATAGCACGGCAGCTTCGAGTTGAGTTTTTGCTTTGAGCCTGCCGGTTAAATATCGGGCCTCGTTAATTTTGTTTTGCGCCAATATGATAGGGTCATACTGCGTTTCGATTGAGGTGGAGTCTCTAACGTCCCTTGTGTTTTCGGGAATTTGTGCACCGGGTGTAGCGATCACGGTAATATCTGTACGCGTCGGCGCCTCATAACGTGGCGTGGTTTCGCAGGCACTGACAATTAACGCCAGAACTACAACAAAGAGTGCGCGACCAGGAATTACAATAATCCGTTGATCGGTATTTAAGTTAAGATAATTTGAAATAAGATGATTCAATTGATGTTTGTGATCCAAATTCGAATAGCTAAAGTATAACGAGTGTCGTCTATTATGCCCAAGGCTGGAGTGTTATATATTGTTGCAACGCCAATTGGTAATGTTGGTGATATTAGTACGCGAGCCTGCGCAACGCTTTCTTCGGTAAATATTGTTCTCGCAGAGGATACCCGGCATAGCAGTGGATTATTAAAGCGGTTGGGGATTAAAGCTGATTTACACTCTTATCACCAGCATAATGAGGAAATTAGAGCCGGTTGGGCTATAGAGCGGTTGCAGTCGGGAGAGGACGTAGCATTGATTAGCGATGCGGGAACTCCGCTTTTGAGTGACCCAGGATATCGATTAGTACAAGCAGCGCATGATAAAGGCGTGCGTGTAGAACCGATTCCAGGCGCATCCTCTGTGATCGCTGCGTTGTCAGTTGCTGGCTTGCCGTCGGATCGCTTTTTCTTTGAGGGATTCTTGCCTTCCAAGGCAGCTAGTCGAAGAGCTCGATTAAGTGAATTGCGGGGTTTTTCGCATACGTTGATTTTTTTAGAATCGCCGCATCGTATTTTGGCGTGCGTTAAAGATATGTTGCTGATTTTTGGAGGAACCAGGCTGGCAGTTATTGCGCGGGAACTTACCAAATTACATGAAACTGTTTATAAACAGAGTTTAGCCGAGCTATACAAATGGATGTTGGATGATCCAAATCAAACTCGAGGTGAATTTGTGGTTTTAGTATCAGGTACTGAGCCTAAAGAGTCTGCTCAGGAAGAGGTGGATGAGCTGCTTGAGATGTTGCTGTCCGACTTAAGTGCGAAAAAAGCTGCGTCTGTGGCTGCACAAATTACAGGTAGGAAGAAAAATCAGTTGTACCAGCGAATATTGGAGTTAAATAAATAGCAGTAGCGCTGTTACCTATCGGCGTGGAGGTATAGAATGCTCAGCGAGCCAGCTGGGCAGTCGCTCTTACCGTTAGGTTTGGGAGGAAAGTCCGGGCTCCATAGGGCAGGGTGCCAGGTAACGCCTGGGCGACGCGAGTCGATGGCAAGTGCCACAGAAAATATACCGCCAGCGTGCTGGTAAGGGTGAAATGGTGCGGTAAGAGCGCACCGCGTCACTGGTAACAGTGATGGCAGGGTAAACCCCACCTGGAGCAAGACCAAATAGGAACCCTTAAGGCGTTGCCCGCGCTGGGTTCGGGTAGGTTGCTTGAGGCATTTGGCGACAAATGTCCCAGATGAATGATTGTCCTAGACAGAACCCGGCTTATAGGCTGGCTCATTTTTTTAAATCAATTTAGTTCGTTTTAAGGCATTTGAAATTCGCACTTCAATATTTCCCTCTAACATTCAGTTTGTTGAGAAATAAACTTAATGTAACTTATCAATAAGTGGATCAAAATTTACTTAAGTCTTTGATGTAAAAGAAAATTTTAGCTTGACTTGGTTTTGCAGGTCACTATAGTGTCATTTCGTGTCATATCGTGGTGATAAGTGTCTAAAAAGCACTAATTGTGTGAAAAAGTGTTTCGTGGCGTAAATAGTATGAATCTGGATGCGAAAGGACGTTTCGTTATGCCTACTCGTTATCGGGATTTACTGCAGCGGTCTTCTGCAGGCAGTGTGATTGTGACGGTTAGCCCACAAGAACGCTGTTTATGGCTATACCCATTAGCAGACTGGGACATTGTTGAGCGTAAGGTGGTTCAATTACCAAGCTTTGATCCACGTTCCCAGCGTTTGAAGCGAATGTTGATTGGGCATGCTACTGATGTTGATCTTGATGGCACTGGTCGTGTGTTGTTGTCCGCACCGTTGCGTGAATTTGCCGGCCTAGGTAAAAAGATTGTTGTAATTGGGCAGGGTAATAAGTTCGAGATTTGGAGTGAAGAGGCATGGTCCTTAAGTCGCGACGTTTGGATGGAGGACGATTTTGAGGATTTACCTCCTTCAGCAGACATAAGCTCCCTCTCCTTATAGTCCGATGGAAAAATCTCTTCTAAACTCAGGAACTTTGCATTTGCCAGTCCTGGCCTCAGAGGCGGTTGCAGCTTTGCATGTTTACCAAGGAGGCTTGTTTATAGATTGTACGCTTGGTCGCGCTGGTCATTCCCAGTTAATCCTATCTTCGTTAGGTAGCGCTGGACGGTTACTTTGTCTGGATCGTGACCCGCAAGCGATAGCGCACGCTGAGGACCACATTGGAAAGGATCAGCGGGTGACTTTGGTTCATTCTGCATTTTCGGACATAGATAAAATTATGCGTTTACATGGGCTGGCTGACGGCTCTGTAGATGGTATCTTGCTCGATCTCGGCGTTTCATCTCCGCAATTGGATCAAGCTGGGCGTGGTTTTAGTTTTCGCACCGACGGACCGTTGGATATGCGGATGGATAATTCGAGCGGACAGACCGCAGCGAAGTGGATTGCTTTTGCCGAGGTGGAGGAAATCGCAGATGTTCTATGGCGATACGGTGAAGAGCGTCAGTCTCGACGAATCGCCAGAGCAATTGTGGAATATCGCGTCGAAAAACCGATTGAAACAACCAAGCAATTGGCTGACATTATTAAGGCCGCAGTTGTGCGGCCGGACAAGCACAAACATCCGGCAACTCGAAGCTTTCAGGCAATAAGGATATTTTTGAACGATGAGTTGCAGCAATTACAGGACGTGTTGCCAAAGATCTTGAAAGCCCTAAAAGTGGCTGGGCGTTTGGTGGTAATTAGTTTTCACTCTTTAGAGGATCGTATTGTTAAGCGTTTTATGCGGGATCACGCTCGCGGGTCACGGGCGCCTAAAAATATTCCACTACAGGCGGGTCAGTTTGGTGCAACCCTAAAGCTGGTAGGTAAACCTATTAGAGCTGGAGCAAGAGAGCTGCGATTCAACCCCCGTGCACGTAGCGCGGTAATGCGAGTGGTTGAGCGTACTGAGGTGGTCTATGTCTAGGCTGTTTCTGCCGTTACTAGTGTCTTTCTCATTTTTCACTGGTGGGGCTTTGGTTTACATGCGCCATGAACATCGCTTGGGGTATCTGGCTGTAGTGGCCGAGGCTGCAGAACGAGACCGGCTGAATGTTGAGTGGGGTCGATTATTGATCGAGGAGAGTTTGTGGACATCTCCTAGGAATATTGAATCCGAATCACGTCAAAGATTGAGTATGCGTGAGCCGGAAAAGGTCTTTTATATAAAAGGCGATTAAACTGATGGCTAAAGTCACTAAAAAGTTATTACAACAACCAAAACCCTCAAGGGCTCGTTACCTGATAGTGCTGGTGCTTTTTACGGGAATGTTTGCTGCAATGTTGGTCAGGGCTGCTTATTTACAAATCATTGAGCCAGAGTATTTGGTCTCTGAAGGTGAGGCTCGACATATTCGCATACGCGAGCAAGCGGTCCCTCGAGCGATGATTGTTGATAGAAATGGCACGCCGCTTGCGATTAGTACTCCGGTCGATTCTGTTTGGGCTCATCCTCAGACTTTATTAGATGAAGGTCATGCTTGGGGGCATTTGACGAGAGCAATAGGAATGGAGGTCGAGGAACTAAGTAAAAAATTGCAGGATGCAACTGGGCGACAATTCTTGTACTTGAAGCGTCATTTGTCTCCAAGAGAGGCGCGCGTAGTGGAAGATCTTAAGGTACCAGGTATCCACTTGGAGCGCGAATATAGAAGGTATTACCCAACCGCGGCAGTTGCGGCTCAGGTAGTAGGTTTTACTAACATAGATGATAAAGGTCAGGAAGGGCTTGAACTTACATTTGATCAACAGCTCACAGGCGCCCCTGGGCGAACTAGGGTGATGCAGGATCGAGTTGGCCATATTATAGATTATGTTGAACAGTTGAGCCCACCTCGGGCAGGGAAGGAACTGCGCATCAGTCTAGATATGCGAATTCAATATCTCGCGCACCGCAGTTTGCTGGCAGCGTTTAAATACCATAAGGCTCAAAGTGCAAGCCTAGTCGCCCTTGATGCCCAGACGGGAGAGATTCTAGCCATGGTAAATGCACCTGACTTTAATCCCAACGATGGCGCAGAGCGGGTGAATTATCGGGTAAGAAACCGGGCAATAACGGATGCCTTTGAGCCCGGTTCTACGGCTAAGCCCGTAACAATTGCTATGGCATTACAGCAAGGATTGATCGATGTCGACACTGAGTTTGACACTTCACAGATGTTCGTGGGCAGAAAGTCAATAAGCGATACTGGCGATTACGGTTTGCTTAAAGCAGAAGGGGTGATTGTAAAATCCAGTAATGTGGGGGCGGTACAGATAGCATTTTTATCTGAACTTGGATCTTTGCTTGAGCCCTTAACAAGATTAGGTTTTGGGGCCATAACAGGTGTCAGGCTACCCGGAGAGCAAGGCGGGAATATCCCTACCAATCGGAAAGTATGGAGGGATGTGGAGCATGCAACCTTATCTTACGGGCATGGATTTACTGTAACTACACTGCAATTGGCTCAAGCGTATACCGCATTCGCAAATCGTGGATTAATGCTTAGTCCAACCATATTGCCTAGAACTAAGGCAATCGGAGTTCCGGTGTTCAAGTCTAGCGTTATCGATCAGATGGTGCCAATGCTGGAAAGCGTTACTAGTGATATCGGTACAGCATCTTTGGCGAGGGTGGATAGTTATCGTGTTGCTGGCAAGACGGGCACTGTAGAGCGATTGGTCGACGGGAGTTACGCAAAGGACAGCTATATCTCGATTTTTGCCGGATTTGCACCAGCGGATGATCCCGATATTGTTATGGTGGTTGTAGTGCATGATCCCAAAGGCGAAGATTATTTCGGTGGCGCAGTTGCCGCACCAGTTTTTTCGGCAGTAATGAAAGGTGCTTTACGTCTACGTAATATTAGACCAGCTGTCGCAGAGCAATTGTGGGTAGTTACGGATGAAGCCAATTTGCCAGAAGAGTTAGGTTTGCATGAGTTTTAGTTTAGCTAATCTTTTGCAAGATATCGTGAACCAAAAGGTTGATGGTGAAGTGCTAGGCTTGGCACTGGATAGCCGAAATGTCCGTGAGGGAATGTTATTTTTGGCGGTACCGGGTAATCAGGTTGATGGTCGGGACTATATATCTGCCGCGATTAAGGCTGGTGCTATTGCGGTTGTCTATGATCCGTTTGAGTATTTGTTAACCGAAACTAATGTTCCTTGCTATCCAGTAACCGATCTATCCAAACATATCGGTGAGATAGCGAGTCGTTTTTATGGTGAGCCCTCAAAGGCTCTAAAAGTTATTGGTGTAACGGGCACGAATGGAAAAACGACTGTCGCAATGTTATTAACTCAGGCACTTACAAGACTCAAGTGTTCTGCGGCGTATCTAGGTACATTGGGCGCTGTGCGGGGAGATACTATTCGACCAATTGGACACACTACTCCTGACCCGATCAGCCTGCAAAAGCAACTGGCTGATTGGCGTGACAGTGATGTGGAGTTTGTTTGCATCGAGGTTTCTTCACATGCTTTGGACCAAGGTCGTGTGACAGGTACAAGGTTTGAAGGCGCGATACTTACTAATTTGACGCACGATCACCTTGATTATCATCAAACGATTGATCGTTACGCGAAAGCCAAATCACGTTTATTTTTAGATCTAGAGCCAATTTGGTCAGTGCTGAATGTGGACGATAGCTTTGGTAGGCAGCTTGCAGCTGAGGTGTCCATTGGCAATAAACGTACTTATGGTGAAGTTGCCGATATTTCTGCTATTAATCTGAAACAGGATTTGGGGGGGCTGTCGTTTACTATCGCTGACAAGGGTAAAAATCTAAACGTGGTAACAGCTCTGGTAGGTGCAATCAACGTACCAAATATTCTTGCGGTATATTCCGCGCTAACTGAACTCGGATTTACTGAAGTTAAGATAGTCGATGCAATTACAAATCTTGCTGCGGTACCTGGTCGAATGGAGTTGTTCAAGAGCCCTGGCACACCGAGTGTGGTGATTGATTACGCCCATACACCTGACGCTTTGGAGCAAGCATTGAAATCCTTGCGCAATCATTGCAAGGGTTTGCTTTGGTGTGTATTTGGCTGCGGCGGAGATCGTGATGTTGAGAAGCGAGCAATGATGGGAGCTATCGCTGAAAGACTAGCTGATGTGGTCCTGCTTACTAACGATAATCCACGAACTGAATCGCAGGAATCGATAGTGCGAGATATTTGTTCTGGGATGGAATTGGTTCCAGAAGTGCGTTTTGATAGAGCTGATGCGATTGCCTTTGCGATTAATCAGGCATCGGCAAAAGATTGGGTGTTGGTAGCTGGAAAAGGTCACGAGACCCAGCAGCTACTAGCTGACTCTCAACTTGAATTTAGTGATCGTCAATTTGTTCGCGAACTGTTGGAGGCGGCATGATGTCTTTGGCAGAAATTGGCACAGCGACCAATGCTTTGGAAGTTTTTGGTCATGCACACCTTGAAGGCGTTACTACCGATACACGGAAGAATTGTGCTGCAAAACTGTTTGTGGCTCTAAAGGGGCCAAATTTTGACGGGCATGATTATATTGAGGCTGCGATCAAGGAGGATGCGGCAGCCGTAATGGTGCACCGACCTTATAGCGGATCACTTCCGGCCGTGCGGGTTAGTAATACATCTGAAGCTTTGCTCGAACTAGCTAGGGCTTGGCGTGAAAAATATTCAATACCTACGATAGGTGTAACTGGCAGTGCTGGTAAAACTACCGTTAAGGAAATGCTCGCGGCGATTTTGTCTTTAACAGGCCAAGGAGTAGTAACCAAAGGGAACCTAAATAACCATATTGGGGTACCGCTTACGCTCACCCGCCTTGGTGCTGGTGATGATTATGCGGTTATTGAAATGGGTATGAGTAATCGCGGTGAAATATCTCGACTTTCGAAAATTACTCGTCCTAGTGTCGCAATAATCACAAATGCAGGGTCTGCTCATTTAGATGGTCTTGGCTCCATTGATGAAGTGGCGAAGGCTAAGGCCGAAATATTTGAAGGTCTTCAGGCCGATGGTGTTGCAGTAATTAATACTGATGACCCATTCGCTGATTATTGGAAAGAGGTAGTCGGTTCAACTAGGCAGGTTTCGTTTGGATTTTCTGCGGAATCAGATGTTTTTGTGAAGCTTGCGGAAGAAGCTTTGCTCGGGCAAAAGGTTTTGATTGCGCTAGAGAATCGTGAGCTAAGTATCGCACTGCCTTTGTCGGGTTCACATAATGCTCTAAACGCAGCCGCAGCCGTTGCCGCGGCTCGCGCCTTAGATGTTTCGTTTGAACATATTGTTGACGGTCTGGAGTCGTTTAAACCAATTTCGGGCCGGTCAAATATGTTGCAGGTAAATGGCTTAACAGTGATTGATGATTCGTATAACGCTAATCCATTATCTATGACTGCGGCAGTTGATATGCTCGTTGCCCAACAAGCTACTCGGAGAGTAGTTGTGCTTGGAGATATGGCTGAGTTAGGTGCAGGTGAATTGGAGGAGCATGCAGCCCTTGGCCGTTATATAGAAAATCGACCCATATCTGCGGTGTATGCGGTAGGAAAATTGATGGAATCAATGGTAGCTGTTGTGGGAGAACGAGCCGAGCATTTTGGTAGTAAGCAGCTTATGTTGAAGTGTTTGCGCCGAGAGTTAAAACCTGGTGATGTCGTGCTGATAAAGGGCTCTCGATCGGCTGGGATGGAAGAGATAGTTAAAGGTCTGACGGTTAAATCTGCCAAGGTGCACTAATGCTATATGATTTTTTTAGTTGGCTTTCAATCGACTACAGCGCCTTTAATGTCTTTCGGTATCTTACATTTCGGGCGATCTGTGCAGTACTTACCTCGCTATTAGTTTGTATTGCGATTGGTCCATATACGATCCGTAAGCTGAGCCATCATCAGATTGGGCAAACGGTTAGGCAGGATGGGCCGCCGACGCATTTCGATAAAGTAGGAACCCCCACTATGGGTGGGGTATTGATTTTAATATCGATACTTTTGTCTACTCTGCTGTGGGGTGATCTCGGTAACCGCTTTGTATGGGTATCTCTTTTTGCATGTATAAGTTTCGGCGCTATTGGCTGGCTTGATGATTACCGAAAATTGGTGGATAAGAATCCTCGCGGCATGGGAGCCAGCGCTAAGTTAACCGGTCAGTGTCTAGTGGGTAGCATATGTGCGCTGTTTTTGTACTTTACCGCGGTAGAACCGATTGAGACTGCCCTGATTATTCCAGTATTCAAAGACATTGTTATTCCATTAGGGTTTGGTTATGTGCTTTTAACTGTTTTTATGTTGGTCGGGTTTAGTAACGCGGTAAATCTAACTGACGGATTAGACGGGCTTGCCATATTACCGACAGTATTAGTTTCAGGAGCTTTGGGCATGTTTGCCTATTTAACGGGACACGCGGAGTTTTCTGAATACTTGTCGATACCGAGTATTCCAGGTGTAGGCGAAGTTCTTATTTTTTGCTCTGCAATAGTTGGCGCAGGTCTAGGGTTTTTGTGGTTCAACACATACCCCGCTCAACTATTTATGGGTGATATTGGCTCGTTAGCTCTGGGCGCTGCCTTGGGAATTGTCGCGGTAATCGTGCGTCAGGAAATAGTTTTGCTAATTATGGGTGGGATTTTTGTAATCGAGACAGCCTCGGTCATTCTGCAAGTTATGTCATTCAAGTTGATCGGGCGTCGCCTTTTTAGGATGGCGCCATTGCATCACCATTTTGAGCTAAAGGGTTGGCCTGAACCAAGAGTTTGTGTGCGCTTCTGGATTATTAGTTTGGTTCTTGTATTAGTGGGTTTAGCGACACTTAAGGTGCGTTGAATACCTTGAATACCATTAATTCAACAAGATTCAGTGATACCCACGCTTTGGTGGTTGGTCTTGGCTTGACGGGTATGAGTGCGGTTCGATATTTACGTGCTCGCGGAGCATCTGTATCGGTAGTTGATACTAGAGCAACGCCACCGGCTATCGATAGGCTAACTAGTATGTACCCGGAGGTGTCATGCATAACAGGTTCAAATAAATTATCCGTAGGAAGTGCCGATATGCTGGTCGTAAGCCCCGGTCTGTCGCGAAACCACCCTTCGATCGCTGACGCTGAAGCTAACGGAGTGAAAATAACCGGCGATGTCCAGTTATACGGTGAGGAAGCAAGTTGGCCTAATTTTTTAGTGACTGGCTCTAACGGGAAAACCACAGCAACCACACTGCTTGGTGACATTATGCGGGCCGCTGGTAAGAATGTATTTGTAGGTGGAAATATTGGTACCCCGGTATTGGATGCACTACTGGACGGTGAGACCTATTCTTGTGCAGTGTTGGAGTTATCCAGCTTTCAGCTGGAGCTGATTGACGGACTGCCAGCGACAGCTGCGGTGGTGTTGAATGTGACGCCCGACCATATGGATCGTTACGCTACATTTGCCGATTATCAGGACGCAAAGTCGCAAGTATATGCCGGTGCTGAACGCTGTGTTTATTGGCGGGATGATCCGTGTTTGGATGGTTACCTAAACCCTGTCAGTGATGATATTTCGTTTGGCTTGAACTTTCCTAAGGGTGAAAGGGATTACGGTTTACTGGGTAGTGAATCGCAGTTTGTTTGCCGAGGTAAAACAAGGCTATTAGCTGTTTCCGAAATCGCGATTCGTGGTCAGCACAATATTCTAAATCTTATGGCTTGCTGGGCAATGGCCCATCAAGCAGGTGTTGATGACGGTGTGATTGCCAATGTCGCGCGCATGTTTTCCGGGTTGCGTCACCGAATGCAAGTAGTCGGTGAGTGGGCGGGAGTGACGTGGATAAATGATTCAAAGGCCACCAATGTCGCAGCAACAGCTGCAGCTCTTGATGGTCTTTCAAGCCCTACCGTTTTACTGGCTGGCGGTCAAGGAAAGGGGGGGGATTTTGAGCGGTTAAATTATGTTCTTTCTCTTTCAAGCGTAAAGCTAGTTATCCTGTTTGGTGCTGATTCGGAATTAATTGCCCAACATATTGTAGCGGTGGACACGGTTGTGTTGGCTAGCTTGGAAGAAGCGGTGGTACTTGCTGAGACATCTGTGAATATTGGCGATACGGTTATGTTGTCTCCAGCTTGTGCGAGCCTTGACATGTTTTCTAGTTATGAAGATAGAGGTAATCAATACATTCGTGCAGTTGAGCATATTAATGCTGGAGCACCGAAGTGACAGATTATTCCAGCACAAGGTTTATCAACGACAGTCGCTTGGGCGTAGACATGAGGTTGTTGGGGTTGCTTGCGGTATTGTTAATGTTTGGTTTATTAATGGTGTATTCGAGCACGATTGCCAACTCAGACAAGAGCTTGCAGCCTGAAACAGGATTGTTTTTTCGTCAACTTTTACATGTATGTACGGGCTTAATTTTCATGGTCATGACGGCACTGATACCGATTGATCTATGGGAGCGTTTTGGCAAGTGGATTCTGTTAGCTACGATAATCGTACTGGCTTTTTTGGTGATCCCTGGTGTTGGTCACGAGGTAAACGGCAGTAAGCGGTGGATTGGCGTGGCGGGGTTTCGATTTCAACCAGCAGAATTTGCCAAGTTGGTGGTGGTGATATATATCGCTGGCTACCTGACTCGTATGCGAACCCGATTAGAGTCATTCAGCCACGGTATCGTTATGATCGGTATCGTTATGAGCCTAATTGGACTGCTCCTGCTGGCACAGCCCGACTTTGGTAGTTTCGTAGTGATTACCATTACGGTTGGTGTGATGATGTTCTTGGGCGGTGTGCGTATATGGCATATGTTGTTATGTGTGAGCGCTACTGCTTGCGCCTTTACTCTTATGGTGGTTATGGCGCCATATAGGATGGCTCGAGTATTAAGTTTTACTGATCCGTTTGCTGACCCTTTTAATAGCGGTTTCCAGCTTGTGCAGGCATTAATCGCAGTTGGTCGAGGCGAACTCTTCGGTGTCGGACTTGGCGGAAGTATTCAAAAGTTGTATTACTTACCGCACGCGAATAATGACTTTATTCTGGCAATTATTGGCGAAGAGTTAGGCTTTTTGGGTATTAGTTTTGTAGTGTTTCTATTTGGGCCCCTACTTTGGTTTGCGTTACAGACCGGGCGTTTGGCGGCGCAGGCGGGTTATCTATTTGCAGCCAGGTTGGCTGAGGGTGTTGGTGCACTGTTAGTCGTTCAGGCGCTCATTAATATAGGAGTAAACCTAGGTGTATTACCAACCAAAGGATTAACCCTTCCGTTCATAAGTTATGGTGGGAGTAGTATGTTGATGTGCTGTGCCGCGATAGGTTTATTGCTTGCGGTACAACGCCAATGTTTGTATGTAGATTTGCCTGTAAAAATTACTAACACTAAGCTTAAGACGCCGGTCAGGGTATCTAGCGTTAAAGATGGACAAAGGCGGCTATCAAGGGGCGTGGTATGAGCCTCGTAATGGTGATGGCCGGTGGTACGGGGGGGCACATTTTCCCTGCTTTAGCGGTGGCCAGCGAGCTGCGTGATCGTGGCATAGACGTGATTTGGCTAGGGACGCGCAATGGAATGGAAGCACGAGTAGTCCCGCAAGCAGGCTTCCCAATTGAGTGGATATCGATTCGTGGGTTACGAGGGAATGGTGCTTTAGGCTGGTTAGTTTCACCAGTGCGAATTTTCAAGGCGATTGCACAGAGCTTATCTGTATTTCGAAAACTCAAACCGGTGTCTGTGCTTGGCATGGGCGGCTTTGTTGCCGGGCCAGGTGGGGTAAGTGCTAAATTGCTCGGTATTCCATTAATTATTCATGAACAAAATGCAGCGGTTGGATTAACTAACAAGTTGTTATCCAGACTAGCTGATAGTGTGCTTAGTGGTTTCCCCAACGTGGAGGGTTTGAGTAAGAACTTTAGTTGGGTTGGTAATCCAGTTAGGAAGTTTGCACCAAATACTGCCCTTGATGAATCATCTTCACTGCATCCACACATTCTTATAACAGGCGGTAGTCAAGGTGCATTGAAATTAAATCAGCTTGTGTCAGAGGCGCTTGCACTTATACGGTGTAGGCAATTGACACAAACAGACCTGGGAGGCGAGCGAGATAAAGGGGCAGGTCAAACATTTGAAGTTTGGCATCAAACCGGTGCTAACAAGGAACCAGATGTTACTGCGGCCTATCAAAAAGTAGGTATAGCTGCTCGCGTGGATGAGTTTATTAAGGATATGGGTAAAGCCTATGAGTGGGCAGATATTATAGTTGCCAGATCTGGTGCAATGACGGTTACCGAAATCGCAGCGGCGGGCCTCCCCTCTATACTAATTCCATTCCCATACGCTGTCGGTGACCATCAAACCGCTAACGCAAATTTTTTGTCTGGTGCTGGCGCGGCGTTAATTTGTCAAGAAGCCGCTACCAGTGCTGAAGATTTAGCGAGTACGTTGAAAGAGTTATTGGATGACCGCGAGCGGATGAAGGAAATGGGTTCTCGAGCTGCCAAGCTGTATAGGCAAGATTCTACTAGCGTGATCGCTGATGTGTGCATGGAGGCGGCAGATGCGTAATTGGGTTAGACATATTCACTTTGTCGGCATTGGTGGCAGTGGTATGTGCGGTATTGCAGAAGTATTGGTAAACAGCGGATATAAAGTGAGTGGCTCAGACATCGCAGATAGCGCTGCGATTCAACGGCTAAGTTCGCTTGGAGCACAGGTGACTATTGGGCACTCTGCTACAAACATTGTCGGAGCAGATGTCCTGGTTGTATCAACTGCGATTGATTCCGTGAACCCTGAGGTACTCGCTGCGATGAATGCGCGCATTACGGTAATTCCAAGGGCGGAAATGTTGGGTGAGTTAATGCGTTTTCAAAAGGGTATCGCGGTGGCCGGAACCCACGGTAAAACAACGACTACAAGTTTGGTCGCAGCCATATTGGTTGAGGCCGGGTTAGATCCAACTTTTGTCGTTGGTGGCCAGGTCAAAGGCGCAGGAACTAATGCACGTTTAGGGGAGGGAGAATATCTGGTAGCAGAAGCGGATGAGAGTGACGCATCATTTTTACGCCTGAAACCAGAAATGGCTGTAGTTACGAATATTGATGCCGATCATATGCAGACTTATGGTGGAGATTTCAGCAGGCTGAAGGCTGCTTTTGTAGAATTTCTGCAGGCATTACCATTTTATGGATTGGCCATTGTGTGTGCGGACAATGAGGAGTTAGTAAGTATTTTGCCGGCGGTACACAAACCGATTTTAAGGTACGGGTTTTCGGAGTCCGCTGATGTTAGGGGCGTAAATGTGTCGCCTAGTAATCTGGGTATGAACTTTAAAGTACAGCGTGCGGACAAGGGTGAGCTAACCATCGAGCTTGCCTTACCGGGTGAGCATAATGTTTTAAACGCATTAGCTGCGATAGCAGTTGCAGATCGCCTCGGAGTTGAGGATAAGCATATTGTCTCAGCGTTGGCAGCGTTTGCGGGTATTAGACGGCGATTTGAGCGGATGCAAGATTTGAAAGTAAAAGCCGGTGGAACAGCGGTTCTGGTAGATGATTACGCGCATCACCCTAGTGAGCTAGACGTGACTATATCTGCTGCTCGGGGTGCTTGGCCAGAGTCCCGATTGGTGCTGGTTTTTCAGCCGCATCGATATACCAGAACTAGAGACTTACTTGACGATTTCGCACGAGCGTTGTCTGAAAGCGATGTGTTATTTGTGCTTGAAGTATATGCGGCTGGGGAGGCTAAAATACCCGGTGCAGACGGGCGTAGCGTTTGCCGGGTAGTTCGTTCACGTGGAAAAGTGGAACCGATATTTATAGAAAATATTGACGATTTGGGACAGTCAATGTGGCCTATTCTTAGCGACGGAGACATTGTTTTAACATTAGGTGCTGGAAGTATAGGCAAATTCGCCCGTGAGCTTCCGTCGGCCATAAATACTATGTCGTCCTTGGGGGTATCTGCGTGATGAGCGCTGCATCAGTGAATAACGGTTTTGATGTGCGCGGTGAGCTACGCTTTGCTGAATCAATGGCTCGTCACACTTCCTGGCGTGCAGGCGGGAATGCCGCAATTTTCTTTACACCCGTAGATCAAGCCGACTTAATAGAATTTGTTATTCAGCTGGAGCCAGATATAGATGTTTTGTGGCTAGGCTTGGGAAGTAATTTGTTGGTCAGAGACGCTGGTTACGATGGTGCTGTTATCGATACTCGTAAAGCGCTGGCTATGCTGGAATTAAATTCACAGGGGCTATTGTGCGCTGGTGCTGGCGTGCCCGGAGCAAAACTAGCTCGTTTTGCGGTGGCAAATGGGTTTGCCGGGGCTGAATTTTTTGCCGGTATTCCAGGCACAATTGGTGGAGCTTTGGCTATGAATGCTGGTGCTTGGGGTGGCGAGACTTGGCAGTACGTCAGGCAGTTAGAAACTCTTAACCGTCACGGACAAGTGCGAACCAGAACTTCAGAGGATTATAAAGTAGGCTATCGCTCTGTTAGCGGTCCGGAGGACTGGTTTCTAGGTGCAGAATTTAATTTTGAAAAAGCACCTGCGGGGTTTGACGGAGTATTAGAAATTAAATCTATGCTGGCCCAGCGAGGCGCATCACAACCTATTCAGTCAGCCAATGCGGGTTGTGTGTTTCGTAACCCTGAAGAAGGTTTTGCGGCGGCGCTTATAGAAGGTTGTGGCTTAAAGGGTACGCAAAAAGGCGGAGCTGAGATCGCTGAAAAGCACGCAAATTTTATTATCAATAATGGTGGTGCTTCGGCTGCTGATATTGAGTTTCTGATTGATTTGGCGCAAAAAAAAGTAATTGAAAAAATGGGTGTTTCTCTTCAAACCGAAGTTCAAATTATAGGGGACAAAAATGGTGAACCCTAAGTTTGGCAAAGTGGCCGTGTTAATGGGGGGAGATTCCGCTGAGAGAGAGGTATCTTTAAACAGTGGCCGCGCGGTTTGTCAGGGGCTGCGAGAGGCTTCGGTAAATGCGCATGAGTTTGATACAGGCAAACACGGAATTAAGGCAATGCTTGATGCGAGTTTTGATCGCGCATGGATTGCCTTGCACGGACGCGGCGGCGAAGACGGCGCAATTCAGGGTGCGTTGGATTTTGTTGGAATGCCCTATACCGGCAGTGATGTGCTTTCTTGCGCACTCGCAATGGATAAGGTGAAGTCGAAAAAACTTTGGCTACAAGATAGCTTGCCAACTGCTAAGTTCTGGGTTGCTGTTCGAGAGTTGCAGGCAAATTTTCAACCACAAAATTTACAGTATCCAGTTTTTGTTAAGCCTGCACTGGAAGGTTCCAGCATTGGGATTACAAAGGTCCTGGATTCATCTGGTTTAAAAGCCGCATTGGAGCGTGCGTGGGACTTGAACTGTGATGCATTGATTGAGGAATATATACCTGGCGATGAGTTAACGGTAGGGATATTGGACGGAAAAGCGTTGCCGCTGATTCGTATTGAGGCAGCAAACGACTTTTATGATTATCGGGCTAAATATATTCTTGACTCAACAAGTTATCACTGCCCATCAGGTTTAGCCGGTTCATTCGAGCTTCAGATCCAGCGCCTGGCGGAGAAAGCGTTTCATTCTCTCGGTTGCAGTGGTTGGGGGCGGATTGATCTGATACTCGATGGTGAAGGACAACCGCAATTACTTGAGGCAAATTTGGTGCCAGGTATGACGAATCATAGTTTAGTTCCAATGGCAGCAAAAAGTGCTGGTATAGGTTTTAGCGAATTAGTAGTGCGGATATTGGAGACCAGTCTATGACCGCAGCACCAAGAGCGCTGGCTATTAGGCAGTATAAGAGAACACGAATTAAACGTGCGCACGTTACCCGCAGGTTAATCATTTTTGCGATAACTATGGTGTCTTTGGTGACCGCTGTGTTACTTGGATTGGATTACTTGTTCAGACCGAACGTACTGATTGTTGATCGCCTCGTTATCAAAGGTAGTTTTACATACCTAAGTCCGATGGCGCTACAGCCAAAAATTGAAGCAGAACTCGGGCGTAACTTTTTCACAATAGATTTGGAAGAAATTAAACGCATTGTTGATTCAGAAACATGGGTTGAGCGTTCAATGATTCGCCGAGAGTGGCCAAATACATTGGCGGTCGAGTTAGTAGAAAGTGTTCCCATAATGCGTTGGAAGTCTGGAGGGTGGTTGACGCGTGACGGACGTATTGTTGAGTTACCCAATTTCGAGAACAGTGATGCAATTACCGTTTACGGCCCGCAGAGACAGAATATGCAAATCATGCTGCGAACTTATGAGTGGTCTGAAGAATTAGAGGCACTTGGTTTACAGTTGATATCGCTTGATGTGAGTGATTGGCGATCATGGAGATTAGTAGTCTCGGAGGATAAGCTGGAAAAACGGGCTCGGATAGAAGTTGCACTTGGCACAATAAATCTGGAACAACGTTTTGAGCGCTTCCTTCTCGCTTATCGAAAAGGCTTATTGGCACCAGGTGGTGGTGCAGTTTTTGTTGATGCCCGCTACCCCGATGGTTTGGCAATAGCCGGCGTTCAATCATTCGACCGGCCGCCGCCGGGTTAGGTTAAAAATAATGACGCGTAACAAAGACGAAAATCTTATTGTGGGCTTGGATATAGGTACATCAAAGGTGTTAGCGATCGTTGGTGAGGTGTCGCCTGACGGTGAAATTGAAATTATTGGTAGCGGTAGTCATGCAGCGAAGGGCATGCGCAAAGGGGTGGTTGCAAATATTGAATCTACCGTAACGTCCATTCAGCGAGCAGTAGAAGAAGCCGAGTTAATGACTGGTTGTGAAATCGTATCGGTCTATGCCGGTATTGCTGGAGCGCATATTAGTAGCTTTAATTCGCATGGAGTCGTGGCAGTACACGATGGAGAAGTTACCCAAAGTGACGTTGATCGGGTTATAGAAGCAGCACGCGCGGTAGCAATACCAAACGATCAGAAGATTTTGCATATTTTGCCGCAGGAATACATTATCGATAGGCAAGAAGGGATTCGAGAGCCAATAGGGATGAGTGGTGTACGACTTGAAGCCAAGGTGCACATGATCACCGGTTCGGTAAGTGCGGCACAAAACATTATTAAGTGCATTCGTCGAGTTGGTTTGGAAGTTGATGACATTGTGTTAGAGCAGCTAGCCTCCAGTCAGTCAGTGCTGACTGAGGATGAAAAAGAGCTCGGTGTTTGTCTTGTAGATATAGGTGGTGGAACTTCCGATATTGCGGTGTACACGGAGGGTTCAATTAAGCATACAGCGGTTATCCCTGTGGCAGGTGATCAAATCACCAACGACATTGCTATTGCGTTAAGAACACCTACGAAATCTGCAGAAGAACTGAAAAAGCAATACGGTTGCGCGCTTAGGCAATTAGCCGATAGTGGTCAGACGATTGAGGTCCATAGCTTGGGCGATCGACCGGTAAGAAAACTTTCAAGACAGACCTTGGCCGAGGTAATCGAGCCAAGAATTGAGGAACTGTACGAATTGGTACTGTACGAATTACGGCGCAGCGGCTTCGAAGAGTTGGTTAGTTCGGGGGTCGTATTGACAGGTGGTAGTTCTAAAATGGAAGGAATGGTCGAGTTGGCGGAAGAAGTTTTTCACGCTCCTGTGCGTCTTGGGATTCCAAAGAATGTCGGGGGGCAAAGCGAAACTGTTAAGAATCCAATTTATGCAACCGGTGTTGGATTAATTCAGTTTGGCTTACTAAATAGAGGGCGAGGGCAGTTAGACGGATTTTGTGGTGCCGATCGTAATTCGGTTTGGACGCGCATGCGCGGTTGGTTTGAAACTAATTTTTGACATTTAACTTTAAGCGAGTGAAAACCTAGTTTTTTTACAACGGGAGATACAAAGATGATTGAGTTATTGGATACAGTGGACCAGCAGGCCATTATTAAGGTCGTTGGCGTTGGCGGAGGAGGAGGAAATGCCGTCAATTATATGGTCGATGGCGATATGGCTGGCGTCGATTTTATAATCGCTAACACCGATTCGCAGGCTTTACAAAACACAGGTGCAAATACAGTGCTACAACTGGGTTCAACCTTAACCAAAGGTCTTGGTGCCGGTGCAAATCCGGAAATAGGCCGTCAGGCAGCTATTGAGGATCGAGAACGCATTGCCGATGCTTTGGGCGATGCCGACATGGTATTTATAACGGCTGGAATGGGTGGAGGTACTGGCACAGGTGCTGCGCCTGTTGTTGCCGAAATTGCCCGTGAATTGGGCGCATTAACGGTTGCGGTGGTTACCAAACCATTTGATTTTGAAGGTGGGCGGCGCGCCAAAGTTGCTCAGCAGGGTCTGGACGCGCTGGCGGAGACCGTTGATTCCCTTATTACTATTCCGAATCAGCGTCTAATGGATGTTATGGGTAAGGATGCCAGCCTGCAGGACGCTTTCGGGCAGGCTAATGAGGTGCTGCGTAGCGCAGTGCAAGGCATATCCGAGCTGATTACGCGTCCTGGTTTGATCAATGTAGATTTCGCTGATGTTAGAACGGTTATGTCCGAGATGGGACAAGCGATGATGGGATCGGCAACTGCCAGCGGTCCAGATCGCGCTCTTGATGCTGCTCAAAGTGCGTTGAGCAGCCCCTTGCTGGAAAAAACCAGTATTTCAGGTGCTAGAGGTATTTTGGTTAATGTGACTGCCGGACCGGACCTGTCTATTGGTGAGTTTGGTGAGGTTGGAACCATTATTCGAGATATTGCTGCTGATGATGCAACGGTGGTTATTGGTACCGCAATCGATAGCAGTCTTGGGGATAACCTTAGAGTAACCATGGTGGCTACTGGTCTTGAACAGGGTAGGGCCGCCGGTGGTGGGCAAGAAAAACCATATAAGGTTGTGCAACCGCTGCAACGTGTGGTTAACGGGCCCGATATAAGCGAGGATGATATGCTATATCATCGGCGTGCAAGTTACGACGCACGCTCGAATGCTGATGATGCTGATGGGTTAGATATTCCGACCTTTTTACGCCGGCAAGCAGACTAAAAGTTAAAAATCTATCTTATTACTGGTTATCCAACATTGGATATGCAGCCGGGAGGGACCTTTCTCTGTTCAGTCTCTAAATATTGGTTATCCGGCTGATACTACACTTACACTCCCGTTTGGTGTAGTATCGCCGCATAGTTATCTCGCATAGCTACGTCGTAGAAGCTTATTGGAAATTTTTAATGTGTCTTCCGGCGGATATAAATATAAATATGAAGATCAATTTGCCAGTTTGAATGATCGTTCAATAAAGTCTCTATAAGAGAAGTACTATCCAAGCTTGCGTCGCTGCGATTTAATTTTGGGTGGTAATTTATAAATAGAATAATTTTGGGTCAGCCTTTGCATTGTATGCCAACAGAAGTCCGAGCACCTCAATTAAATGATTAATCAACGCACGCTAAAAAATGTAATTCGTGCGACCGGCATCGGTTTGCATACCGGTAAAAAAGTCTACCTTACTTTACGTCCAGCGGCAGTAGATACCGGAATCATATTTAGACGAGTTGACTTGGATCCGGTTATCGAACTTCCAGCTAAACCTGAATATGTCGGCGACACTCGATTGTCGACTGCATTGCATAATGGTGATGTGACAATCTCAACTGTCGAGCATTTAATGTCAGCATTCGCAGGCCTAGGTGTCGATAACGTTTATGTTGAGTTAACCGAACCTGAAGTACCCATCATGGATGGTAGTGCCGGACCCTTTGTTTTCTTGATTCAAAGTGCCGGTGTTGTCGAACAAAAGGCGGCCAAGACATTTTTGCGTGTTCGCAAAAATGTAAAAGTTGAAGAAGGTGATAAGTGGGCTGAATTTAAGCCCTTCGAGGGGTTTAAAGTTGCCTTTTCGATAGATTTTGATCATCCAATATTTATTAAAGCACCTCAACATGCGATGGTAGATTTTTCGACAACATCATTTGTAAAGGAAGTTAGTCGCGCCAGAACTTTCGGGTTTATGCACGATGTAGAGGCGTTGCGCGAGCGTGGGCTCGCATTAGGTGGTAGTCAGGACAACGCAATCGTTATGGATGGGTTTAATATATTGAATGACGATGGATTGCGCTATGAAGACGAATTTGTTAAGCATAAGATTCTGGATGCTATTGGTGATTTGTATTTACTCGGTCATCCAATGATTGGTGAGTTTAGTGCCCATAAATCTGGTCATTCATTGAATAACAAGTTGCTTAGGACGCTTCTTGCAGATGATGCAGCGTGGGAGTTGGTGACGTTTGACAATCCAGAGGAAGCGCCAATATCATTTATGCAGCTTGCTAGTGCGCAAGCCACTTAGTCATTTGCATCAAATTAATAACTGCGCCTAGTTCCTCAGCCTCATCCGCGGTCCATTAGAAATTTAGTCCGCTAGAGATATTGCTATAGCGCAGTAAGCTGTTCCTTTATTGAACTAAGCGCATCCCGTGTGTATAGGGAAGTCTTTTCTCTTAGGTTCAGTTATTGCAAGTTCGTGGATCGATCGAGAGATCGCTCTCAGTCGAGTTCCTTTGGGTTTTTGGCCAGGGTTTTGCCAAGACTTTTGAGGGCTTTAGCTAAAACTTCCTCTTTTACATATTCAGCGCTATTTGTAAGCGCATCAAGTGCATGGACATCAACTGATGGCCTTACGATACTTTTTTTCTGCGCTGGCCCAATATTGTCTGGCCTGAGTATTATTTTTATATTGATGATTTGATTATGCCCAAGTAAATGGAGCTTACGCAGTACGCTTGGAATATTGTGACGCAATTCGGTTACCCAGACTGGCCCATCAACCACGATGGTAAGGGTTCCACCTTCAAAATAAGAGGGTGAGGAATGAACACTTAGCGGTTGATCAAGTAACTGGAGCCATTTATCCGTGATTGGAGAAACAATCTTCGATGAGCTTTTCAGCTTACGGGTAACTGGTAAATCATCTAACAGCGTTGTAATATTCCGATTTGATTTTTTAGACATGATGCTAGAGTTGGTTGTTGCGCTGGATACATAAAATAAAATTTTAAATTCAAGGGCAGCTGCAAAAACATTTAATTTATTATACAGGTGACAAACAGCTGATAGTTTTGCGGGCGGATGTAATTGATTCAGTCCGATCAGATGCACTTTTAATATTAGTGTTTTGAATGTTTGGGGTTGTGATGGTTCAACAATAATACGATCGGTGTAGTTTTGAAACTAATAGTTATAAAAGATACGCAGAGTAAGCCAAGGACGTTTAGCTTTAATTCTCAGCAGCTAAAGTTGATCCGAGCTGGTGTTATCGCCTTCCCTTGCTTTTTGTTGATAGCGGCTGCAAGTATTTGGTATGGCCCAGTAAGCTCTTCAAAGCCCGATGATTTAGTAAGTTATCAGGAGCAAGTGGCTCTTCTGCGCCAGGATGCACAGCAAACATTGACTGCATATGCGAAGCGAATGGGTGCATTCCAAGCACAAATGTCCAGAATTGAGGCGGTTGCTGAGCGCTTAGCTGAACAGGTTGGTCTGGATCTGGAGGCTTTTCAATTTGAAAGTGATTCTGGCGTTGGCGGAGCATCCCCAGATACGGGGAGTATTAATGAAGGTAGTCTAGTTGCTCAATTGCGTAAGCTTGAATTGAGTATTTCTGCAAATGCAGTTCAATTTGAAGCTTTAGGATATTTACTAAGCGATAATCAGCAGTCCCAAAGTAGAGAGCCTTCTGGCTGGCCAGTTGATGATGGCTGGATATCCTCCGGTTATGGAATCAGGACTAATCCGTTGACTGGTAAACCGCAATTTCATCAAGGCGTAGATATTCCCGGATATTCGGGCTCTCAAGTAGTTGCTGTTGCCGGTGGTGTGGTTTTGCAATCCAAATACGCGGGAAGTTATGGTTGGACTGTCGAATTGAATCATGGTGATGGCATGCAAACACAATATAGCCACAATAAAGAAAATCTGGTAGAGGTTGGTGATACTGTCCATAAAGGGCAGGTAATAGCCCTCTTGGGTAGCACCGGAAGATCTACCGGGCCCCATGTACATTTTGAGGTTAAACAATCTGGAAAAACGGTCAATCCGTACCCATACATCAAGAACAAAATTTGACGGTCAGTTTTTAGCTCTAGTGCTAATTAAAACGGGCTCGGCAGCCTAGTTTTTCATTGTGGAACCCCGCACAGGCGGTTACCATCCGTACCCATTAATAGATGACACAGATCAGTAATCTGGGTCATCTATTAATGTACTAAATTCAGCGCCTTAATTGAATGCAGAGTGTTTAGTGTCCATATAGAACAGAAGGAATACTTTATAGTATGTAGTGCGCAAATTGTTACAGCGACGTCATTTACCAAACTTGAACAGATATGTTTTCCAAAGTAATCAAGAAATTTGTAGGCAGTCGAAATGATCGGCTAATAAGTGGATTTGGTAAGACGATAAGTCAGATCAATGTACTTGAAGAAAAGTATCAGGCTTTAAGTGACGATCAACTGAAGGCTTGTACGGAAAATTTTCGGACCCGAGTATCAAATGGTGAGCCTATTGATGATCTATTGATAGAAGCCTTTGCAGTAGCCAGAGAAGGCTCTCAACGGTCTTTAGGGATGCGACCTTTTGATGCACAGTTAGTTGGTGGGTTGGTGCTCAATAGCGGAAAAATAGCTGAAATGCGTACAGGCGAGGGCAAGACCCTAATGGCGACTTTGCCAGCCTACCTCAATGCGCTGTCTGGAGAATCAGTACACGTAGTTACGGTAAACGATTATTTGGCTCAACGTGATGCTGATTGGATGGCGGCTGTGTACAACTTTCTTGGCTTAACGGTTGGCGTTATTAAGTCTGGACAGGCCCCTGATGAGAAGCGAAAGGCATATGCTTGCGACATAGTGTACGGAACTAATAATGAGTTTGGTTTTGATTACCTACGTGACAATATGGCTTTCTCTTCCAATGATTGCGCGCAACGTGGTCTGGGTTTTGCAATTGTCGACGAGGTTGATTCAATCTTGATAGACGAAGCCCGTACACCTCTCATTATTTCTGGCCCAGCAGACACCAGTACTGACCTCTATCAAAAAATTGACAAAGTCATTCCGAAACTTGTAAAGCAAGAGGAAGAAGATGGACCGGGGGATTTTTCAGTTGATGAAAAAGGGCGCCAGGCCTATCTTACTGAAGACGGACACGAGAAGGCTGAACAGCTCCTTGAGAGTATGGGCTTACTGCCGGACGACTCTAGCCTTTATGACGTCGGTAGCATTGCTTTGCTTCATCATTTATATGCGGCAATACGCGCTCACAATTTGTTTCAAAAAGACGTCGATTATATTGTTGATGACGGGCATATAGTCATCATAGATGAATTTACCGGCCGTATGATGTCTGGCCGACGTTGGTCTGATGGGCTTCACCAGGCTGTAGAGGCTAAAGAAGGCGTGGTTGTGCAACAGGAAAATCAAACTCTGGCATCGATCACTTTTCAAAATTATTTTCGGTTGTACGATAAGCTTTCAGGGATGACGGGTACGGCTGACACAGAGGCACCTGAATTCCATCAGATTTATGGCCTTGAAGTTGTGGTGATTCCAACGCATAAAGACATGATACGCATAGATCAGCCAGATTTGATCTATCGTACCATTGCAGAAAAGTTTGAGGCGATAGCAGAAGATGTAAAAGAGCGGAGTAAGGCTTACCAACCGGTACTGTTGGGAACGGCATCTATTGAAGTTTCTGAGCTATTGTCAAAGGCGCTTGATAAAGGCGGCCTGAAGCACGAAGTTCTTAATGCAAAACAACACGAGCGTGAAGCAGATATTATCGCTCAAGCGGGCGCGCCAGGGGCTATTACAATTGCCACTAATATGGCAGGTCGTGGTACAGATATTGTTTTGGGGGGAAATCTAGAACGCGAATTAGAAGGTGCTGAGGAATCCCAACATGCCAAATTACGAGATCAATGGGCGTTGCGCCATCAAAAGGTGTTAGATGCAGGCGGCTTGTATGTGATTGGTACTGAACGTCATGAATCCCGCCGAATAGATAATCAGTTACGTGGCCGTTCGGGTCGGCAAGGTGATGCTGGAGAAAGCCGCTTTTATCTATCTATGGACGATGGGTTGATGCGTATCTTCGGGTCGGATCGAATATCCAGTTTAATGCAAAAACTTGGTATGGAGGAAGGCGAGGCAATTGAACACCCGTGGGTAACACGAGCGATAGAAAATGCTCAGCGTAAAGTTGAAGGCCGAAACTTTGATATCCGTAAGCAATTATTAGAATACGATGATGTAGCAAACGAACAGAGAAAACTGGTTTACGGTGAGCGGCGTGAACTAATGGCGGCTGCCGACGTATCTGATAATGTTGCAGAGATGCGCGAAGAAGTTGTTGAGCAAGCTGTCAATATGAGCATTCCACCACAAAGTTTGCCTGAGCAGTGGAATCTTGAGCAATTAGAGCAGGATTTTAAAAGGGATTTCGGCGTCGATACGCCGGTTCGCCAGTGGTTGGCAAACGACATCAACCTGCATGAGGAAAAATTACGTGATAAATTATTGGAGCACATTGATGCGGCTTACGCGCTTAAGTGCAAAAACTTTGGCGACGAGCTTATGCGGCACCTTGAAAAGTCTGTGACGCTGCAAGTTCTTGATGCTCAGTGGAAGGAGCATCTTTCAGCGATGGATTATTTGCGTCAGGGTATTGGGTTGCGTGGGTATGCGCAAAAAAACCCGAAGCAGGAATATAAACGCGAAGCATTTGAAATGTTTACTGCGATGCTTGAGCGAGTGAAGCGTGAAGTGGTGATATTTCTTTCTCGCGTAAAATTGCGTGAGGAAGATGATCTCGAACGCACTGAGCGCGAACGCCGCCAAGTGCAACAGCGAAATATGCATATGGTGCACCCTAAATCTGGTGAGGCGCAAGAGCCCCTTACAGCACCTATGGGTAGTGCTAATGTGCCCAGCAGCGCTTTATCCGGTGCATCCGTAATGCGCCCGCTGGTGCGTGACCAACCTAAAGTGGGTCGAAATAGCCCGTGCCCCTGTGGTTCCGGCAAAAAGTATAAGCAATGCCACGGGAAGTTGGCTTGATGGAGGCATCGTAGATTTCGGTGATGTACTGACCAGTATGATTCAAGATTTGTAAAATGGCAGTAGGATTGGACAGCGTTAGTCAGTTGCTAGCAGTTGATGGCCTTCAACTTGCGACTTGTGCTGCAGGAATTCGCTATGCTGATCGTGATGATTTAGTGCTGATCGTACTGGATGAAGGGAGTAATACGGCATTAGTTCAAACTCAAAACCGATTTAGTGCAGCACCGGTCCAAATTGCCGCAAGGCACTATAAAATAACGCAGCCTCGGGCACTTTTGATTAATGCTGGCAATGCGAATGCCGGAACCGGCCAACAGGGATTGGACGATGCGCTACAGTGTAGCGCGTTAGTGGCTGCAGAATTAGGACTATTGCCTGAACAAGTGTTACCGTTTTCTACAGGAGTGATAGGTGAACATTTACTGATTGAGCGGTTTAGTATTGCAGTACCTTCGCTGGCCACAGACCTGAGTAAGGACCGATGGGTCGAGGCTGCAAACGCTATTATGACGACCGATACGGTGGCTAAGGGCGAGTCTATACAGTTACAGATTGATGGTGAGCTTGTGACGTTGACGGGGGTAGTAAAAGGGTCGGGTATGATTCATCCAGATATGGCGACCATGTTAGCGTTTATTGGCACAGATGCTCCAGTAGCCCATTCGTTATTGCAGCAGTCATTGGAGTTTGCCGTTGATCGAAGCTTTAACTGTATTACAGTGGATGGTGATACTTCTACTAACGATGCCTGTAGCCTTACAGCGACAGGTAGATGCGATATTTCGATAATAGAAGATAGCGCAGATCCGCGTTTTAAGAAGTTTCAAGCAGCGTTATATGAATTGACTCAGGCACTTGCAAAAAGTGTTGTTAGGGACGCGGAAGGCGCTACAAAGTTTGTTGAGATAAATGTGTTGGGTGGTCACTATGATGCTTGTAAGTCTGTTGCCAATACGATTGCGCTGTCACCGTTAGTTAAAACTGCGATATTTGCAAGTGACCCGAATTGGGGGCGAATACTCGCCGCGATTGGGCGTGCACCAATTTCAAGCGATGAAATTAATATGCAAGAAGTTTCTATAAGTATCAATGGTGTTTCGATAGTGCGGGCAGGGGAACTTGTATCGGATTATCAGGAGTCTGACGGTCAAACGGCCTTTAACCAGGTTGATTTGAGAATAGATGTAAGAATAGCTAGTGGCGATCAAGTTGCTACTGTATGGACTTCTGACTTTTCACATGATTATGTAAGTATAAATGCCGACTATCGAAGTTGAGCAAATATCAAAGCGTATAGAGGTCGCGGTAGGCGTTATTCGGCGAGGTAACGACGAAGTTCTAGTCGGGCAGCGCTTGGTGCAAGATCGTTACTTCGAGCGCTGGGAGTTTCCAGGCGGAAAATTGGAGTCTTGTGAAACACCTGAACATGCACTTGCTAGAGAACTCAGCGAAGAGTTAGGTATTCAGATAACAGGATCTAGACCACTTATACAATTGGATCATGATTACCCGGATAGAAAAGTTCGTTTGTACGTTATGGAAGTGAATTCGTATCTGGGCGAACCGCATGGACGAGAGGGTCAGGCGATTGAGTGGATATCGCTCGCTAATACCCATGTCAAAGATTTTTTGGAGGCTACGCAACCAATTTTTAGCGCACTGACTTTACCGCAACGCATAATGATTACAGATACCAAAAGGTTTGGTATGAATCATATTTGCGAAGCGGTTGCCGCCGAAGTCAAACACGGTATTTCTGCGATGATTCAGGTGCGAGAACCGGACTTAAATTTGACAGAGCGTAATGAATTTACTACGCGATTGGTGAGTTGTACTAGAGGTTCGTCTGTGCAGGTTACTCGAAATGATAACCTCGGATTTGAAATGGTCGAGGGTATAGCAGGGATTCATCTAAGTGTGTCCAATGTGCGTAGAGCTTTGGCGGAAGGGTGTAAAAAACCTCATGGCTTGCTGCTCGGTTGCTCATGTCATAGTGCTGAGGAGATTCATATGGCCAAAGTAATTGAGGCTGATTACATTACTGTGGGGAGTATTGCTAGTACTCGGTCGCATTCTGATGGGGAAGTACTAGGGATAACTGAGTTTTCTAGACTCTCGGTGATGGCGAATGTTCCGGTATATGCGGTAGGTGGAATGCGCGAGGATAATATCGAGCAAATTCGCCGAGCCGGAGGGCAAGGAGTAGCCATGATTTCTGCAGCCTGGGGCTAAGCTCTTTAGTTTCGCATAAGGTTTTCTCAGCACTTGAATTAAAAAGTTAAAGGCGGACAGTAACGTGGAGTTATTTTGTATTTGATTTTTTGGTGGCTAAATTATGTAGGTCTAAATGTAGTTTATCTGTGGCAAGTAGAAGCGCTTCGAGGCTGCCATTATTTTGAACGGTAGCGTTTGCCTGAGCAACTCGTTCATCATCACTGACTTGAGAGTCTATTATTTTAAGCACTTCGGATCGTGATAGCTGGTTTCTATTCATAATCCAGGTAATACGCTTTTCTATAGGCGCAGTAACTACAACTACGTGATCCAGCAGTCTTTTAAAAGAGGTTTCGATGAGAAGGGGAATAACTGCAACACAGTATGCTCCTTGTGACATGCTGAGTCGTTGCGCGGTTAGTTTGGCAATAACTGGATGGGTGATTCTATCGAGTTCTACGCGAGCATTCGGGTGATCGAATACGTGCTTGCGCAACCAAGCGCGATCAAGATGCTTAGTATTTGTGAGCGCGTCTGTACCAAAGTGGTCGACGATTCGATTTAGTGTTGGTAATGCTGGAACAACGATTTCTCGTGCGATTTTATCGGTATCTATAATTTCGACACCTAGCTCACCCAACCGATTGGAGATTTGTGTTTTTCCTGAGCCAATACCACCGGTAAGCCCGACACGTAAGCTCATATGATTACAGCGTGCTTAAATAAGCTGTGATGATGTCGTTGCCCCATAGCAGCGCTATTACCGTGCCAGATGCTAAAAATGGCCCAAACGGAATAGGTTTGCTGCGCGAAGTACGCTTTAGCACGATAGCTGATTTGTTAACAATTACACCAATAATGGGTGCTTTAAGTATCAGTCGATCAGCGGTGTATTGCATGTTTGTCGATCGCTTGCAGATGGATGAGAAAATCATTGAGCCACCTACGCTAACAAGCAGCATGAATGGCCAATTCGAACTAACCCAGTGTGATGCATCTACCATCATTTGGGTCAACGTTGGCAAGTCTGATCCAAAACTTTTGAACATTTTCTCAAAGGAAGGAATTACGGACAGTGGCAGTATAATGATCACTGCAATTGCGATAGATAACACTACTGTAGGGGACATCAACGCAGACTTCACTTTGCTCTTTATAGCCTCCATTTTTTCCTGGTATGTGGCTATTCGGTCCAGTATAGTGCCGAGTTTACCCGACTCTTCACCAGCTACTACCAACGCCCACCAGCTATCGATCCCCCAGCATTTGGCAAGCAGGTCGCTACGTTTGTTGGTTTCGGAAATTATAGAACTTGGGTGGGGCTCTGCTTGGTTAGGGCTTTGACCGAGTACTAATACTTCTGCTGCCGCTATTCTATATATCACGGTTAGGCCCTAATTTAACGGCGATGTCTTGTAGATTGAGCTCTTGAGTATAAATTTTCTTAACCAGTATTTGTAATAGCTTGCTTAAGTAAATCGATACTGCGGGGCTTTTTAAGGTCATACACCTGTCGGCCCCAAAATAGCGTAAGGTAACGCGCGGCTCTTCATGGGGCGTTAAGGATTGGGGCGGTGCGATCGTGAATATCAAAGCATTCCTAATATATGTATCTAACTTTATCTCGTTAGCTACTGATTTTAAACCATTTACATAAAGTCCCCTAGTCAAATTCATTGTTTTTTTGTCCTTGCAATACATCAGCAGTCCACCTGTTTATCAACCACGTTCTTTAATGTTTTGGCGAGTTCATTTAGTGTTGCCTCGGACGTCGCGACATCGTCAATAATCGCAAGACGATCAATGTTAGGCCATTTATTTGCTGAAAATGCCTGCTTTAAACTGACTAATCGTTTTCTAACTCCAAGCTTACTTTGCGGTAGAGTCGCGTGTTTTTTACGCGCCATATTTTCGAAGACAGGTATACCGGGTGCTGTCGAAATAGCCCTGGCTATAAGTTTTGCCTGATTGTAGCCACGTTCGCGCAAACAGCACACGTGCAGCGTTACTGGCACTAGAGCCTACGGGAGGGTTATGGGAATAACTAGTTAAAGGGTAATGAACCGCTGAGTACCCCAGATGCCTTACTAATTAAAATATCCAGTGGAGTTTTATATAGCCATGTGGCGATTAAACAATCAAAGTAGAGTGGGTTAGTAATACACCTACTGAAAATGTTAGCGCTTTCGATGTGATCGTTGCAGATACCGCAGCCAGCGACGTTAAGTTGAATGCTGTCAGCGCACCCGTCACAAGCGATTGTAGATAAATTTTGTTGGGATTTTCGGCATATCGGACATGGCGCATGCACAAGCCAATTAAAATTTCTACTTATCCTAGTGGTGGAAGGTAGAAAACTCTTCCAAGTAGTGCTACTAGTGTGAAAAGAGCTATTACCTTTATAATTTTTACTTTGTTTCACATTGACCTCCTTGCCGGTGCGAAATGTTTATTGTCAGCTAAGTATCGAGAATTTTTAACCTATTCTCTGGTTGCTAATCTGACTGACGATTAACTTATCACATACGGATTGCGGCCGTATAAAAAGTACTGTAATACCCTTTCGTACAAGACGTATACATTTAATGCTAAATATTTATTTATTCTATTTGCCTCGAATTCAGGCTGATCGATTTACCCGGTATGTAACGGTTTCTTGATAGCGCTATTGGTCTTTTGTAAGCTTTCGACGGGCCTCAGCAATTGTTTGGCATTGATAGTGCTCAAGCCGTGCTTGCAGTCCTTTGACGATAGTTTCAATAATTGCAGGTCCCTGATAAATGAAAGAGGTATAGATTTGGAGGTACTCTGCACCGGCCATTAGTTTGTCCCACGCATCGCGAGTGTTGGTGATGCCACCAACTCCAATAATCGGCAACTTTCCTTCAAGGTAAAAAGCTGCGGTACGGATAGTATCGGTACTTTTATCGTTTAATGGTTTTCCGCTTAAACCACCAATTTCGGTCTTTTGTTCCGAAGCAAGGGTCGTTGGTCTATCTATCGTCGTGTTTGTTGCAATAAGCGCATCGAATTCGTGGCTGGTAGCCAGTTCACAAAGCGTTTCTAATTCGTCAGGCTGAAGGTCAGGGGCGATTTTAAGAGCTACAGGCGTGTAAATTCCCGAAACTTTATTTAGCTTACTCTGCGTATCTTTTACTTTAAACAATAAATCATCTAGATATTCGGCATTTTGTAATTCGCGTAACGCTTTAGTGTTCGGTGATGAAATATTGATCGTAATATAGTCGACTAACTTGTAGATTTGACGCATGCCTGTGACATAGTCTTCGTGGGCTCTATCTAGGGAGGTGCTAGCATTCTTGCCGACATTCCCACCGATAATTGATTTGGTTCGTCGTTTTTGAAGATTACTTTTGTAGTTATCAAGCCCCTCGCTATTGAATCCAAGTCGATTGATAATAGCCTGGTCTTGTACAAGTCGGAAAATACGTGGCTTTTCACTTCCTGGTTGGGGTTTCGGAGTTACAGTTCCAGTTTCTATACTACTAAACCCCAACGCGCTGAATGCTTCATAGGCTCTGGCATTTTTATCTAGTCCGGCAGCTAATCCAACTGGGTGGCGAAATTCCAGCCCCATAAGGCGTGTTGGTATATCTGGAACCCGGTTCCCAATACCAGATTGTAGTATTTGGCTTAGAAAATTTGAACGCGATACCCCACCCAATACGCCTAGCGTAATGTCATGAGCTTTTTCGGCATCGAGCGCAAAAAGTAATGACATTATAAATTTATACAGATAGGACACTTTTTTTGGTTGGATCACAGCTATGAATCTATGAAGTAGCTGCGATCTACATATTGCCATTGGCCTTCAGGTAACTTACCGAGTCGAAGTTTTCCAATTCGCACCCGTTTAATTCCGACCACTTTTAGATCGACAAGTTCGCACATGCGGCGAATTTGTCTTTTCTTGCCCTCGGTGAGAATAAAGTTAAGTTGATCTTCGTTTTGAACGCGTATCTTGGCGGGCTTTAGTTTCTTGCCGTCAAGTTCTAGGCCGTGGCTAAGTTTGCGAATTTTATTTTCGCCGACACTGCCATCTATACGAACCAAATACTCTTTTTCAATTTGGCTATTCTCACCAACTAGCGCTTTTGCTATTCGCCCGTCCTGGGTCATGACTAGTAGTCCTTGTGAGTCGATGTCTAACCTGCCAGCCGGGGCAAGCTTACGGGTATGCTTGTGATTAAATCGAGTATAAATTGAACCATCGTGATATTGATTGTCCGCGTTGAATAGCCTAATAGCAGGGACGTAATCGTCTTCAGCTTGGCCTGAAACGTAGCCTATGGGTTTGTTTATCATGATCGTCACTGCTGCATCACGTGCTTCTTCAGCCACCGCAGCAATTTGAATGTTGGCATCCAGAGCGACCTTGGATCCGAGTAAAGAGACGATTGTGCCGTCCACACTTACCAGACCTGCCTCGATCATTTTGTCAGCTTCGCGTCTGGAGCACAGGCCGCGATTAGCCATAACCTTAGATAGTCGGGTGACCTCTGTCATTAGTATTTATTTGGTTGAAAGCGATTTTGCCAAGCCAATGTAAGAGGCAGGCGATAGATCATGAAGTTCTTGCTTAACGTTTTCGGGCATTTCAAGAGTCTCGATAAAAGCACTTAGCGTCGCTTGGGTTATATTATCTTGACCTCGGGTTAGTACTTTGAGTTTCTCGTAAGGTTCATCGATTCCGTAGCGACGCATTACCGTCTGGAAGGCTTCACCAAGCACAGCCCAATTATTTTCAAGATCTCGATTGAGCGCGGCCTTATTTACTTCGAGTTTGCTAATACCTTTTAAGGCGGCATGGCATGCAATGGCAGTGTATCCAAATCCGGTTCCGATATTTCTAAGCACTGTAGAGTCAGTTAGATCACGCTGCCAGCGGCTAATTGGTAATTTGCGTGCGAGATGTTCGAAAATTACATTAGCTAACCCCAGGTTGCCCTCGGAGTTTTCAAAATCAATAGGGTTTACTTTATGTGGCATTGTTGAAGACCCAACTTCACCTTCGACCACTTTTTGTTTGAAATAGCCGATCGATATATAACTCCATATATCTCGGTTAAAATCCAGCAATATAGTGTTAAAGCGAGAAAATGCATGGAACAGTTCGGCCATATAGTCGTGAGGTTCTATTTGGGTGGTCATTTTGTTCCACTGCAATCCAAGGCCAGTTACAAAATTCTCTGAAAATGCGGGCCAGTCGACTTCAGGGTAAGTAACCACATGAGCGTTAAAGTTACCAGTTGCACCATTTATTTTTCCTAGTATTTCAATGTTTTTAATTTGTTCCAGTTGTCGATGAAGTCGATCAGTAACGTTTCTAAATTCTTTGCCAAGGGTGGTTGGTGAAGCTGGTTGCCCATGGGTGCGCGCAAGCATCGTTGTGCCGCAATGTGCATTAGCCAAGGCGTCTATGGCATCAGCCACGCTTTGTAATAACGGTAGCATTACCTGTGTTCGGGCATCAGCAAGCATTAGTGCGTAGGAAAGGTTGTTAATATCTTCAGAAGTACAAGCGAAATGAAAAAATTCTGAAGCGACGCTCACTTCTTGCAGATGCGTCGTTGATTGTTTTAGAAAATATTCGACTGCTTTGACGTCGTGATTTGTAGTGGCTTCAATATCTTTGACGGCAAGCGCATCGTCAGCACTAAAGCTATCGATTATCGAACGCAAAGCGGCCATGGATGCACTACTAAATGGAGAAATTTCCGATATTTGTGGGTTTAGAGAAAGAGCGATTAGCCACTCAATTTCCACCTTGCAACGATAGCGTATTAGGCCATATTCGCTAAATATCGCTTTTAGTGCAGCTGCTTTAGTGACGTAGCGTCCATCTAATGGCGAAAGAGCCATTACTTCGGCGTGCAGTAGTGTCTGTTGTCCAGTTTGTTTTTTGCTCATGTTATTTCTGTTGTTTGTATCTGCAGGTCTTGTTGAAAAATCTTATTACTGATCCTGTCGAGTCGGCAACCGCTACTATGTTGCATGTATTTTACGTAAGGATTAGATTAAAGCAGTTTTTCGGCTAATTGTAAGGATTAAACAGGGCCAAATATACTGCATATGTGGTGCCTGAGATCACTCTAATAGATTAGTCCAGATGGTATCATAAGGTTCAAAATTTCAGTCTGATTAGGCACACTTGCAGCCGTTAGGATCGGCAACAATCAATGAAGACTATTGCACAATATAGCTTGAAAGAATTGCGTGAGCATACGATTGATGTACTTCGTGAAGGGCAGGGAACCCGGCCGGATGTCTTACTAGTAGAAATTGGTGGCGTGCGGGCAGTATTGAAAGACCAAAATGCCTGTGACCGGTGGTTTGCAATGCTTGTTGGTCCGTTACTGACCTGGCGAGAAGCCCGTGCGCTTGTTAGGCTTAAAAAAGTTTCTGGGATCCCTGTTTTATTAGCAAGGCCTGATGCGCGTTCGGTCCTAATTGAATACGCTGAAGCTATAGAAGCAAAAAGCTATCCGCACATAGAAGACTGGCAAGCCTGGTTTGATAGCCTGGAGCGGTTAATTCGACGTATGCACACAGCTGGTATTGCGCATGGAGATTTGCGCAGCCCGGGGAATATACTCATAGATAAAAATGCTAATCCAGTGCTAGTTGATTTTGTTGCTTCAAGTGGCAAGGGTTCAAGCTGGAATTATGTCGCAAATGCGGTCTTTCGTGGTTTGTGCGCAGTGGATGAATCAGCCGTATTAAAATTAAAATCTAAGATCGTCCCCGATCTATTACCTGACCCGACGGTTAGTACTCATGTCGGAGGGAGACCGGGATTAGTGTTACGGGCAATAGGGCAGTTAGTGCGCAGACTCAGCCGGTTATTATTTACTTCCAAATAGTGTATTGGTCGATTAGCCTAATAAAAGTGGTGCGTTGGCATGCATGATTGTTCCGCCGCCGAGGCAGTTTCTGCCCTGATATAAAACAACGGCTTGGCCTGGTGTAACGGCACGTTGCGGCAGATCGAACTTAAGGCTAAAACTACTGCCTGTTTGGATATAGGTGCAGACCTGGTCGGCTTGGCGATAGCGTATTTTAGCTGTTAATTTGCTTCCATTATCGGGCGAATTGCTTACCCATTCAGGCTCAGAGGCATCGAGCGAGTCGGATAGTAATCCAGAATGATTATGGCCCTGTACAACGATCAGTGTATTTGATTTTAAGTTTTTTCCTGCCACATACCATGCACTTCCTGGACCACCAATATCCAAACCATGCCGTTGGCCGATGGTGTGGTACATCAACCCTTGATGCGTGCCCATCAGCTGGCCTCTATCACTACGCATTTCGCCCGGGCAAGGTTTTAGATAGTTCGCCAGAAAATCATCGAAGCGACGTTCCCCTATGAAACAGATGCCGGTACTATCTTTTTTATTATGAGTCACCAGGCCTGCTGCTTGTGCTAAAGCGCGGACGCGCGGTTTGTCAATCTCGCCAAGTGGGAACAAACTTCTCTTTATTTGGTGCTGTCCCAGCGCGTATAAGAAGTAGCTTTGGTCTTTATTACCGTCGGTGGCGCGTCGCAATCGATACTGACCCTCAGATTTATCGCTGGCGACATAGTGCCCAGTAGCTATGTAGTCTGCGCCAAGCGAATCCGCTTGTAGTAAAAACTCGTGAAATTTAATTTCTCGGTTACATAGAATATCGGGGTTAGGGGTTCGACCTGCGGCATATTCCGCCAGAAAATGTTCGAATACTCTATCCCAATATTCGGCGGCAAAATTCACGCTTGTTAATTCGATGCCTAGTTTGTCGCATACCAATTGAGCATCGGCCATATCAGCGGCTGCGGCACAGTATTCTTCCGTGTCATCTTCTTCCCAGTTTTTCATAAATAGCCCGCTAACCGAGAAGCCAGCGTCACGCAGTAGCATTGCGGCGACAGAAGAATCCACTCCACCCGACATACCGACAATAACGTGGGTTTTGGAAGGTTTTTTACCGGTAACTGGATGGCTAGGGTCAAATAGCATATTTGTTGCGAGCTTAATTTACCGCCAAATCTAAATTTTGGTATGTATTCAGAGGAATTTTCCTACCGGTTTCATAATCTATAATGGATTTAACAACAAGCGGGCTTCGGACGATAAATTTATTTTCGATTTCACTTAGTGTTAACCAATGAGTATCGACAATATCGGCATCTAACTTTACTTGACCGCTATGATCCTCGATTATCTGGCCAGCGAAAGTAAACCGTAAGTAGGTTTTGGTTGGAAGGTTTTGCTTCTGTTTTTGCGGTAAGGACCATTGGTAAATACCGACCAGATGGTCGATACTAATTGACCAACAGGTTTCTTCCAGTGTCTCCCGAATTGCTGCATCCACTATACCTTCACCAGGATCCACATGCCCGGCGGGTTGATTTATAACTAAACCGAGTTGTTCGCTACGTTCTTCGACCATCAAGTATTGATTAGAACGTTTGATAACGGTTGCTACGGTTACATGTGGATGCCAGCGTTGTAGATTTGTCATTTGCGTTCTTTGCTCTGAGTATTATTCAGCTGGTTGTTTCGCGTTATTGGCCATAGATACTGCCACAAGTGCTATTTAGGGTGAATATTTTTCGGCTTAATTTGCAGTATCTTAGTATATTTTATGTCGCTTTTTTTTGGATCGAAAATAAGGTCGAAATGTATGATAGAATCCGCGCCCCTCATGGCTCTCATGCTAATTGACTCGCCATAATAATGGCATGCGTCGCGTAAATCATGGGGTTAGTTTTGTTAGTGGCATTTATATAACAGCCGGCGTGTGCTTTTGTTTTGGTATTGATACTTAAGTTTTAAAGCGTCGTGGCTACCTTACCTGTCAAATAGATTGAGAGATTTCTATATGTCCGAAAATAATTCGACTATCATTTATACCCTAACGGATGAAGCCCCTGCGCTTGCAGCTCGCTCGTTACTGCCAATTGTTTCCGCCTTTACTAAAACTTGTGGTGTAGTTGTTGAAACACGTGACATTTCACTCGCCGCACGCATATTGGCAGTGTTTCCAGAATATTTAACGGATGAGCAAAAAGTATCTGACGACTTGGCTGAGCTTGGTAAAATGACTCAAGATCCCGGCGCCAATATTATTAAGTTGCCCAACATCAGCGCTTCGGTGCCTCAACTGAAAGAAACGATCATTGAACTGCAGCAACAGGGTTTCGTATTGCCCGATTACCCAGATAGCCCCAGCACTGATGATGAGAGGGCCGTAAAGCTGAACTACGATAAAATTAAAGGTAGTGCCGTCAACCCGGTTTTACGTGAAGGTAACTCGGATCGTCGAGCACCCAGGGCGGTAAAAGAGTATGCACGAAACAACCCACATTCGATGGGTATATGGCCCAATCAATCTAAAACTCATGTAGCGACTATGGGCACTGGTGATTTTCGTGCTAATGAAAAATCAGTAACGATTTCCCGTGATGGAAGTTTACGAATTGAATTAGTTCATAATGATGGGCAAACGACCATACTGAAAGAATCAGTAGTAGTGATGGCCAGTGAGATTGTTGATGGTACTTTTATGAGTAAGAGTGCTTTATTAAGTTTTCTTGATAATCAGGTTAAAGATGCAAAAGAAAAAGGTGTGCTGTTCTCGTATCATTTAAAAGCGACCATGATGAAGGTGTCTGACCCAATTATTTTTGGCCATGGTGTTAAGGCATTTTTTAGTCAGGTATTTGAAAAGCATGCCGACGTGTTGGAACAAGCTGGAGTAAATGTAAATAATGGCTTTGGGAATTTACTGGCAGCGATTAAGGAGTTGCCGGTAAGCCAACGCGATGCGATTCAGGCGGATATAGATCTCGCGTATGAAAATGGCCCGGACCTTGCGATGGTCAATTCAGATAAAGGGATTACAAACTTACATGTGCCTAGTGATGTGATTATTGATGCTTCAATGCCTGCGATGATACGAACTTCGGGTCAAATGTGGGATGCTGACGGTAAGCTGCAGGATACAAAAGCAGTTATTCCCGATAGTAGTTATGCACCGCTTTATTCAGAGACTATTGAATATTGCCGTGAACATGGGGCGTTTGACCCTACAACTATGGGAACGGTGTCTAATGTAGGCCTTATGGCGCAAAAAGCAGAAGAATATGGCTCGCATGACAAGACGTTTGAAATTCCTTTTGATGGTTTGGTGCGGGTTGTTGATGATGTTGGTGCGGTATTGATCGAGCATGAAGTTCAGGCTGGTGATATATGGCGCATGTGTCAGGTTAAGGATTTGCCAATTCAGGATTGGGTTAAGTTGGCGGTTAAGCGTGCTCGCGCATCGCTGATACCTGCAGTATTCTGGCTGGATAAGGCTCGAGCGCATGATTTACAGTTGATAGATAAGGTAGAGACCTATTTGGCGGAGCATGATACCGATGGGTTAGAGATTCATGTGATGTCTGTTGCCGAGGCAACTCATTTCACCCTAGAGCGGACTGCAAATGGCCTTGATACGATTTCAGTGACGGGCAATGTTTTACGGGATTATTTAACTGATTTGTTTCCCATTCTAGAATTGGGCACCAGTGCAAAAATGCTATCTATTGTTCCTTTAATGCAAGGTGGTGGCTTATTTGAAACTGGAGCTGGCGGATCAGCACCCAAGCACGTACAGCAATTTGAGCAAGAGAATCATTTGCGTTGGGATAGTCTCGGTGAGTTTCTGGCGTTAGCAGAGTCGCTACAGCACTACTCCGAAGTTAGCCAAAGTACTGGCGCGAAGGTTTTATCAGATACCTTGGGAGAGGCCACTGGGCAGTTACTTAGTAATCGAAAGTCGCCGTCTCGTAAAGTAGGCGAATTGGATAATCGCGGTAGTCATTTTTATCTTGCCTTTTATTGGGCGCAAGCAATAGTAAAACAGAGCGATGATAATGCGTTGGCGGAAATATTTGCGCCATTAGCTTCTAAGCTGATTGAAAATGAACAGGCTATTGTGTCGGAACTAAACGGTGTGCAAGGTGATTCGGTCGATCTTGCGGGCTATTACTTTCCGAATGAAGCAAAGGCTGTTGCCGCTATGCGGCCTAGTGAAACTTTGAACTCAGTGATCGACAACTTTAACGCTGGCTAGCTATTAAACGGTTCTATTTAACGTCGAACAACCAACCACAAAAATCCGTTCTGGTAATTAGCTGGTATTAAAATGTTGGCTAATTAACATCGAGTTTGGTTTTTGGTTTTTGTTTTAGATTTTTTGATTGGACCAATTGCTTCAGGTTCTAAGCATAGAGATCATCAGCGGTGGTATATATACTACTGTTTGTTCGGTCGAACTAGCCGATTGGATAATAGTGCCTTTGGCCCAGGCAGGCCATCTTCGACTTCTTGTCCTTCATTGAGCAGTTTATATCCATCCATCTGAATTGCGGGGAAATGTGCAAAAACCTCATTGCCACCCTCGTCAGGTGTTATAAACCCGAACCCTTTGGCAGAATTAAACCATTTTACAGTGCCGTTAAGCATATTTGTAGCCCCCTTTTGATAGTACAAACTGCATAATGACTTTCTTTTGCGCAGTCTTACGCGAACTTACGTATCAAAATTGTGCACATTAAATAGCGAGAGAGGAATATTCTTTCGTTATGTTGTTGTGTAGTTAAGTAGATAGCGGGTAAAGAAGCGGTGCATTAACTGGTAAAATGTATCTGAATTAACTTGAATTTTAAGCTTTAGCCCTCAAACTCATAGTCACTATGTTTCGTTTAAAAATTGTTACTGATCTATTGTCGGCCTAGGTTTGTTATACCAAGATAAAATTGATGTGATTTCTCTATGTAATACAATGAGCCAGAGTTCGGACAACCCGGCCGAAGAAGACTTCGGTGATATCGATGGGTTGGTACTTGAAGAAACCAAGCCAAAGTTAAAACGGCCCCCACTATATAAAGTGCTGTTATTGAATGATGATTACACTCCGATGGATTTCGTGGTGGGGTTACTGCAAGGGTACTTTATGTTGACTCAGGAGCAATCTGTACAAGTTATGCTGAACGTTCATCAGCGGGGTATGGGTGTTTGTGGGGTTTATCCTAGAGAAATTGCTGAAACCAAAGTAGACCAAGTAATGCAGGCGGCTAGAAAAAATCAGCATCCGTTGCAATGTGTTATGGAGCCAGAATCCGGTGACGATGAGGAAAGTTAATGTTATCAGCCGAACTTGAAAAAACTATTAGTTTTGCAGTCCAGGTAGCTCAGGAGGCGCATCATGAATTTGTTACGACAGAGCATTTATTGCTGGCCTTGCTTGATAATCGTTCAGCGCAGCAAGTAATAGGCGCTTGTGGTGGGGAGGTTGAGTTGTTACGTGTCGATTTGGTCAAGCACATGGAAGAACACCTTCCCCATTTGCCCGATGAAGAGGATTTTCACACTCAACCGAGTATCGGTTTTCAGCGGGTAATTCAACGTGCAGTTTTGCACGTGCAGGGTACTGGAAAAGGTCAAGTCGAAGGAGCAAACGTTTTAATTGCCCTGTTTGCGGAGAAAGATTCGTATGCAGCATACTTTCTCGACCAACAAGATATTACTCGTTATGATGCAGTAAGCTATATATCACATGGTGTGATATCTGATGATGGTGGTGAAATTCCAGAATTGCCGGCGCCAGATCAGGCTGCTGAAGAGCCCCAGACTGGGCCGCTTGAATCATATACGCAGAACCTGAATGAACTTGCTCTGGACGGTCGCATTGATCCTCTTATAGGGCGCGAAAAAGAGTTGGAACGCACGGTTCAGATTTTATGTCGTCGACGTAAAAATAACCCATTGTTTGTCGGTGAATCGGGGGTCGGTAAAACTGCAATTGCCGAAGGGCTAGCTAAACGCATTGTAGAAAAGGACGTGCCGGATGTGTTGAATGACGCGACTATATACTCCTTGGATATGGGTGCCTTGTTAGCAGGGACCAAGTATAGAGGCGATTTTGAAAAGCGATTGAAAGCGGTGTTGCGTGCCTTAAAAAAGGAACCAGAAGCGATCCTTTTCATTGATGAAATTCATACTATTATTGGCGCTGGCGCGGCTTCTGGGGGCGCCATGGATGCGTCGAATTTACTTAAACCTTCACTCTCTTCCGGTGAATTGCGATGTATAGGTTCGACCACTTATCAAGAGTACAGGGGTATTTTTGAGAAGGATCGTGCCTTGTCGCGACGCTTTCAAAAGGTTGATATCGAGCCGCCTAGTCTTAAAGAGACGGTGCTCATTCTAAAGGGACTTAAGTCTCGATTTGAGGAACACCACCAAGTTAGCTATACGCCAGAAGCGTTGCATAGTGCCGTGCAATTAGCAGACCGCTACATTAACGATCGCTTTATGCCAGATAAAGCGATAGATGTAATTGATGAGGCGGGTGCCCGAGTTCGTTTAAAAACTTCTGGAGAGCGCGACGATGATAAACCATTGATTGTCGGCGTACACGAAATTGAAGATGTAGTCGCGAGTATTGCGCGCGTCCCTGCGAAAACCGTTTCTACCACTGATGTTGATGCTCTTAAGAATCTTGAGCGAAACCTGAAACTTGTAGTATTTGGTCAGGATGATGCAATACAGGTTTTGTCCTCGGCAATTAAAATGTCACGCTCAGGTTTGGGCGATCCTGGTAAACCGATAGGCTCATTTCTGTTTTCTGGCCCTACGGGGGTGGGTAAAACTGAGGTGACCAAGCAGCTGGCGCACGTTATGGGCGTTGAGTTAGTGCGTATTGATATGTCTGAATATATGGAACGGCACACAGTTTCTCGCTTGATCGGGGCACCTCCGGGTTATGTGGGTTACGACCAGGGTGGTTTGCTAACTGATGAAATCAATAAGCACCCGCATTGTGTGGTATTGCTCGACGAAATTGAGAAGGCGCATCCCGATGTGTTCAATCTGCTATTGCAGGTTATGGATCATGGTGCGTTAACTGACAATAATGGTAGAAAAGCAGATTTTCGAAACGTAATACTGGTGATGACGACAAATGCTGGGGCAGCGGCAGTTTCCAGAAATAGCGTAGGATTTAAGGAGCAGGACAATAGTACCGATGATACAGAAGCCATCCAAAAATTATTTACGCCAGAATTTCGAAATCGAATTGACGCAATTATTCGCTTTAACCCCTTAAGTCGCGAGGTGTTGGCAATGGTAGTTGATAAAGAACTGTTGCAGGTAGAGCGCCAACTCGTAGAAAAAGGTGTTAGCCTGGAAGTAGGGCAAAGCGCGCGCGACTGGTTGGCTGAACACGGATATGACCCGCAAATGGGTGCAAGACCATTGGGTCGACTAATTCAGACTGAGATAAAGAGAGGGTTGGCTGATGAGTTGTTGTTTGGAGGCTTGGTAAACGGAGGCACGGTGGTTCTGAGTGCAGTCAGAAATAAACTCAAATTTGCAATTGAAGCTAAGCAATCGAAAGATCTGGTGTCGGTATAATTATTACGCCAGGTATTACACCGACAGTTTTATTAAATAAGTGAGTGGAGAAGTACGCTATGCTGTTTGACTAGTGAATAAAAACCCCATCAATTGACTCGATGTCCATGGTTGTCGTCCGTGAACTTCTTTTCTCAACCATTCGCACCAGCACATATTGTTCATCCTCTGCTAACCATAGGGTTAAAGTGCGATCTGGGACCGCCTCTCTTTGCATTTCAATTTTAATCGTATTGAGATCGCCAATTTCTGTGCCAATCATTTCATTGGTAATGTTAAGTACAAGATAACCCCGAATACGGTGCATTTTCGCATCGACTATATAAAAGGGTTCATCGGTACTCATTTGGCCTTTTGATAAGGTAGCGGCAAACGCCATATTGCAATTATCTACAACGTAACCGTTAGGGATATCAAGAATTAAGGTCTTTTCAGGCCCGAAACTAATTTTTCTGTTTTCCCAATCAAAGTTAGTGTCATTTTGATAAGCCCCACGACCTTGCTTGAAGGATGAATAGCTAGTGGAAATAACTTTTTGTCCGTCGAATGTAAAAGTACAAGATTCGAACAAGTCGCCGCCCAATAAAATGGACGCGAGGCCTTCCGCGCGTGTTTCCGAAGTGCTTTGATAAGTAGTTCCGTTGAAGGAGAGCTTCGCAGCCAGAGTCCCCAATTTCGCACCGCTAACCTTTATCGTGTAGTTGAGAGTGATGTCAGGAGTCGATTGAGATATTGCACTTACACTGAAAAAGGTCAGTGCCGCTAGAGATACTAGGCGAAACCAGCATTTTTTTGGGGGTAGTGTATTGTTCATGCCGCGACTTTATAGAGTCGAGCGATGGAGTGGACGCTACATTACACTCGAGTAATGCTGAAGGTCATAAGATCAAAGTATTTATATGTTAAAGGTGATCAGCTGATCTGTATTTTTCAGGTTGTTTAACAGCACATCGCCTTTCTTGGTTACATTAAGCCTGTCTTCAGCAAACCACTGGATTGCTAGAGGATATATTTGATGTTCAATAATGTGAATACGTTGTTGTAACGTTTCGGCGGTGTCGTCATTGTGGACTTGTAGCTTTCCTTGAACAATAACCGGGCCTGCATCAAGTTCCGGGATAACAAAGTGAACGCTACTCCCATGCCATTGTTCGCCAGCATCAATAACTCGTTGATGGGTATTTAACCCCGTGTAATCTGGCAGTAAGGATGGATGAATATTGATCAAACGATTTTTAAAGCGATCTACAAAGTTACTGCTGAGTATCCGCATAAACCCAGCCAATACAACTAACTCAGGTTGCCATTTATCAAGTTGAGTTAGCAGGGCCTGATCAAATATTTCACGGTCCGGAAATTGGCCGTGCGGAATACATTGGTTTGGAATGCCTGCGTTCCTGGCTCGATCTAAGCTAAAGGCTCCTTCAACATTCGAAATTACGCCCACGATGTCGATCGGGAGGCTACTGTTTTGCGCGCCATCGATAAAAGCCTGCAAATTGCTACCGAAGCCAGACACAAGCACAGCAACTCTCGTTTTGTTGGTCATAATGTACTGTTTGGATTACTAACGAATGGTGACAGCTTCGCTATTGTTACCATCGTGTAGTTCACCGATGATCATCGCAGCTTGACCGTTAGATTCCAGATTGGCAATTACTGCTTGAGCGTCGCTAGCAGCGACCAATAAAATCATACCCAGGCCACAATTAAAGGTCCGGTACATTTCTATTTGGTCGATATTACCTTCCGCTTTTAACCAGTCAAAAATAGCGGGCCAATTCCACTTGGTTTTATCGATGACGGCGTGGCAGCTATCAGGTAGCACACGCACCAGGTTGCCAGGAATACCGCCGCCGGTAATATGGGCAAGGGCATGTACATCGACCTCTGCGAGTAATGCTAATATTGGTTTAACGTATATTTGGGTAGGTGCCATTACGTGTTCCAGCAGTGACCTGCCATCCAGCGGCATATCAAAACTTGCATTAGCTCTTTCAATGACTTTACGAATCAGAGAGTAGCCATTGGAGTGTGGCCCGCTAGAGGGTAACCCGATCAGCACGTCACCCGGCGTAACTTTGGAACCGTCGATAATACGACTTTTTTCAACCGCACCCACACAAAACCCTGCGAGATCGTAGTCCCCATCGCTATACATGCCAGGCATTTCAGCAGTTTCGCCTCCAATAAGAGCCGCACCAGCTTGTAGGCAGCCTTCTGCGATGCCCTTAACCACTTGGGCTCCGGTTTTTGGGTTTAACTTTCCGGTCGCAAAGTAATCTAAAAAAAACAAAGGCTCAGCACCCTGCACCAATACATCGTTGACGCACATCCCTACCAGGTCAATTCCGATGCTATCGTGCAGTCCGCTATCGACGGCGAGTTTCAACTTGGTGCCGACACCGTCAGTGCCTGAAACCAGTACTGGCTGTTTATAAGATTCCGGTATTTCGAAAAGAGCGCCAAAGCCACCCAGGCCACCAAGGCAGCCTTTACGCATAGTGGACTTAGCAAAAGGCTTTATCTCGTCTATAAACTGATCACCGGCATTGATATCGACGCCTGCATCTTTATAGCTGAGAGATTTTTTTGGTGAGTTGTTGGCTTGAGTCACGCCTAATTCCTGATGTTCAAAAATGGGGTATTGTACCGTAAACTGGATTGTCGCCAACCAAATTCAGATTTGATTGGCGAGCTGTTGTTCCTGACTTAAATCCACGAGATAATCACTATCTAAATTTATTCGAAAGAGGCGGCCATAGGTGTTCTTTGTGCCCAACATTCTTACTGTTATGCGCCTTGCATTGGTGCCACTATTTATCATTCTAATCGATGAAAATCGATTTGGTGAGGCTTTGGTGGTGTTTATTGTGGCTGGCATTACGGACGCACTAGATGGGTTTATCGCAAAGCGCTTTGAATGCGAAACGAGAATAGGTGCGATATTGGATCCTCTAGCCGACAAGGCACTGCTGATTGCTGCTTACCTTATGTTGGCTGGCTTAGAGATGATCCCGTTTTGGTTAATGATTGTTGTAGTGTCTCGAGACGTCATTATTTTGGGAGGTTGCTTACTCATTACACTGATCGATAAAATGCCAGACATGTCTCCTTCCAGGTTGAGCAAGCTCAATACTTGTTTGCAGATTATTACTATTGTAGTGGTGCTTATGACTTCCGCAACCTGGTTTGATTTCAGTCCGTATTTAGGTACCTTTTGCTACGCAGTTTTGCTTTCGTCGGTTCTAAGCGGCGCATTTTATGTTTGGCAATGGGGCTTTTCCTTACATCGCAGTCCTGAGATGTACGAGCCAAAAAAATGATTCATCAATTAGTATTACCGATTCGGGTTAGCGATACAGCACGATTTAGTAACTACTTCGCTGGCCCCAATGCCTTGGTCTTTCAATCGCTAAGTCAATTATTTATCGATGAAACATGGCCATTAGATCCAATATTCTTGTTTGGACATCGGGGCACCGGTAAAAGTCATATACTTTATGCTGTGGCTAATCGGTTAAGGGGAATGTCGGGGCGGGGCGATTCTACTCAACGGTTAAGTTATTTGGCCTTATCCGATAAGTCAGTTTCAGTTGAGATGTTGGAAACATTAGCGGCTGACCAATTGGTATTACTGGATGATGTCGATGTTTGGGCTGGAAATTCAGTGAACGAGCAGGCATTGTTTGCGCTATACGAGCGGGTAAAACGAGCCAGAGGTGGTTGGGTAGCAAGCTCGAGCGCGAGTGCTGATGCGGCGGGTTTTGAATTAGTTGATTTGGTCAGTCGGTTATCCAGTGGATTGCAATTCAAATTAGTATTACTGTCTGAAGGTGAGCGTATGGAGGCATTAAAATTACGAGCGGAGCATCGAGGATTCACTATAGCTGATGAGCCGGTTCGCTATTTGGTTAAACATTTTGCACGCGATATGCACAGCTTATTTCAATTATTAGAAACTATGGACGAAAAGACTTTGCAGGCAGGTCGAAAAATCACGGTGCCATTTTTAAAGGAAATCCTTTCGCAGCGACTGTGACTTAAAGTTTTAAAGCTAGGTTCGCAAGCCGCTCACCCAAGGTCATTGCTATAGACTTTTCTTCCTCGCTAATTTCTGCACCTGCGCTATGACTTTCGTAGTGGCTAGGGCCATAGGGCGTTCCGCCAGATAAGGTTTTTCTGATCGCATGTTCACTGTAGGGTACTCCGGTGATTAGCATGCCATGATGTAATAATGGCAGCATCATCGATAGTAAAGTGCTCTCTTGCCCGCCATGAAGTGATGAGCTTGAGGTAAATACTGCCGCGGGAATACCTTCAAGCGAGCCATTTGCCCAAAGGTTGGCGGTACCATCAATAAAATACTTTAACGGGGCTGCCATATTTCCGAATCTTGTTGGGCTACCGAGTGCCAATGCATTGCAATTAGCTAGATCATCTAGCGAGCAATATGGATCGCCGTCGTGGGGTATGACAGGCTCTGAAGCCTGAGTATCTGGAGAAATTTTTGCGACTGTACGCAGTTTCACTTCAATGCCATCAACTTTGCGTGCACCACGTGCAATACAGTTAGCTAAACCTTTGGTAGAGCCACCAACACTGTAGTAGAGGACAAGGAGCGTCTTTAATTTATTAGTCAATTCTAACGTCTCAATTTAGTAGTTCGAGCACACTTTCTGGTGGTCGACCAATAACTATACGATCACCAGCAAGGACAATAGGCCTTTCAATAAGGCACGGATGGGCAATCATGATTTCGATCAGATGGTCTCGACCCAACGAAGGGTTGTCGATATCCAACTCAGGATATTCAGGTCCGTTCTTTCGCAATAGCTCGCGAGGCTCCTTATCCAGTCCACGCAAAATACTATCAAGCTGCTGGTGATCTGGTGGTGTCTTAAGATAGTGAAATACTTGTGGATTTATACCATTGTCTTCCAGCACTTGTAGAGTTGCACGTGATTTTGAGCACCGAGGGTTGTGATAAATCATAAATTCCATATTTTCGAATTCAGGTTTAAACGTTTCATACAGTATATCAATATGCCATGATCTTGCTGTAATACACAATTTTATAAGGATTTTAAAATATGCAATTTGTAAAACAGTCTATGCAGCGTTTAGGTAAGTTCATATTTTCAGTTATCTCACGTTTTCAAGGTGACAGCTGCATACGACAGGCCTCGGCGCTTTCTTATAGCTCTTTGTTGGCTTTAGTACCGATAGTCGCGATAATTTTCTCTATGTTTTCACTATTTTCGGCAACCGTAGCAATCGGCGAAGGAATGGAGGACTTTATTTACCGCTATTTAATACCAACTGCAGGTGACGAAGTTCAGCAGTATTTAGAGCAATTTGCTTCACAAGCGGGAGCTTTAACCGCGGTTGGCTTGCTGACATTTGTGCTGACTGCACTGTTATTGTTGTTCAATATCGAAGATTCTTTTAATGAGATATGGCGAGTAAAAAAGGGTCGGTCAATTACGCAACGGATTACGGTTTATTGGTCAATGGTTACTTTAGGCCCAATTTTAATGGGTGCCAGTTTATCTTTATCAACCTACTTACTGTCTACTCAGATTATTCAGGGGAGTGAATTAGAGGTGCAAACACGATCACTGGGCCTAAGCTTGTTGCCATTTCTAATAGAAGCGCTAGCATTTTTGTTGCTCTATTCGACCATGCCGAACAAACGTGTAAGTTGGCGAGCAGCGGCCTGGGGTTCCTTAGTCGCCGCGTTGTTATTCGAAGTAAGTAAGAAATTTTTTAGTTTGTTTATCCTTAATTTTAATAGTTATGAAGTTTTATATGGCGTATTAGCGACTATTCCAATATTTCTCATTTGGATATATTTGTCTTGGCTGGTGACCTTGTTTGGGGCTGAGTTCGTGGCAAGCCTAGATGAGTCATCGTCAGCCTGACTTTTGTTGCCTGCAGACTTGGGGTGGCATGGTAGGCCCGTAATCGGCCAACAAAATTGGTCGCTGTGTTAACCGTGGCCGTTACGTAGGGTTTCGGTTTGCCATAGGTCGGTAATTCTAAGATCGTGTGATTAATGTCGCTAACGATTGCTCAAGCTTATTTAAAGGTATGTCTTCCGAGTCTGCCTTGTCACGCGCTTTGTATTCGATCACTCCTTTTTCAAGCCCCCGATCTCCGATAACTAGCCGATGCGGTATGCCCATCAGTTCAGCATCTGCAAACATAATCCCGGGACGTTCATTTCTATCATCCAGTAAAACATCTATACCGAGTTCATTGATTTTCTGATAGAGGGCATCTGCTTTTGCACGCACTGCTTCCGATTTTTTGTAACCAATAGTCACAATTACAACCTCAAAAGGCGCAATAGCAGATGGCCAGATGATACCCTTGTCGTCATGGTTTTGTTCTATCGCCGCAGCAACAATTCTTGATATGCCGATGCCATAACACCCCATTGGCATGGTAATGGCTTTGCCATTTTGATCAAGACAGCGGGCATTCATTGCCGTACTGTATTTAACGCCAAGCTGGAAAATGTGTCCGACTTCGATGCCTCGTTTAATTGAGAGTTTGGCTCCATCGCTACTGTCGTCACCTGCGCGGGCGCAGATATCGCCTGCTATCACTTTTCTAAGATCTACAATTTCCTCAATAACAGTATCGCGATCCCAATTTACGTTACTCAAGTGCTTGTCATCTTGATTTGCACCACAAATAAAGTTTTTTAATGCAGCAGCAGAGCGATCGACTATTACCGGGATATTCAGCCCCACAGGGCCGATTGATCCAGGTTTAATGCTCAAAAAAGTTTTCAATAATTGCTCGGTAGCAAATTCCAGAGGTGCGGCGATGAGGCTATGTTTTTCCGCTTTAACTGTATTGAGTTCGTGATCGCCACGTATAACCAGAGCGACTAATCCATCAACACCTACCACAATAAGAGTCTTTACCGTCTTATCAGCGCTAACTTTTAGGTACTGGCTTATTTCTTCAATCGTCTCAATGCTTGGTGTGTCGTGCTCCACCAGGTCCTTAGACTTTTCAGTACCAGGCGCAGGCGCTCGTGCTTCGGCAAGCTCAACATTTGCCGCGTATTCATATTTATCACAGACCGCGATGGCATCTTCGCCTGAATCTGCTAACACATGAAACTCATGTGAAGTGTTACCACCTATGCTACCTGTATCTGCTTCGACTAGACGGAAGCCCAGGCCAAGGCGAGTAAATATATTGGTATATGCCTGAAACATGATTTGATACGTTTGTTCCAGAGAAGCATCGTCGACATGGAAGGAGTACGCATCTTTCATGATAAATTCGCGAGCTCGCATGACGCCAAAACGAGGGCGGGTTTCATCGCGAAATTTAGTCTGAATTTGATAAAAGTTCAACGGTAGTTGCTTGTAGCTTTTAATTTCTGTGCTTGCAAGATTAGTGATTACCTCTTCGTGCGTAGGGCCAAAGCAAAATTCGCGATCGTGTCGGTCCTTAAAACGTAGTAGTTCGCCGCCATACATATCCCACCGTCCAGATTCCTGCCAAAGTTCTGCAGGTTGTACGGCCGGCATTAGGACTTCTTGCGCACCAGCAAAATTCATCTCCTCACGCACAATTCGTTCCACTTTGCGTAATACACGCAGACCGGTGGGCAACCAAGTGTAGAGGCCTGAAGCTAGTTTTCGGATTAAACCTGCCCTCAGCATCAACTGATGACTAATAATTTCTGCATCTGCAGGGGTTTCTTTAAGGGTAGCTATTAGGTACTGGGAGGCACGCATGTGGTAAGTTTATTAAGTTTAAGGGTTGTCGCGCGAATCATACAGGGAAATGCGGGTGGCCTGAACCACCGTAATCACCGGGCGCGATGATTTATTAGTAAAAGTGATTCTACGATAACTAAGCGATATAAAGAATATTTGTGAAAAACTACGACGTCATCATACTCGGTGGTGGAGCTAGTGGGCTCATGTGTGCATTTTACGCAGGCAATAAAAATTTGAATGTATTGGTTCTTGAGAAGAATCAAAAAGCCGGTATGAAGATATTGATATCTGGAGGCGGGCGTTGCAACTTTACAAACCTGTCGGCAGACCCTCGTGAACACTACATTTCTCAAAATCCACACTTTTGTATTTCTGCTATGCGTCGGTATAGCCCATCAAATTTCATCGAGTTGGTTGAAAAACACGGAGTTGCCTACCATGAAAAAATATTGGGCCAGCTATTTTGTGATGATTCTTCAAAACAAATACAAGCAATGTTGCTCGAAGAATGCGAGAGGGTCGGAGTAGACATTCGGCTAAATAGTCGAGTACGTAATGTTGTTAAACGCTCTGGCAGTTTTAATGTAGAGCTTGATGGTGCATCTTTTTCTGCTTCCAAAGTAGTGGTAGCGTGCGGAGGTTTATCACTCCCTAAAATTGCAAGCGATCTTGCCTATTCAATAGCCAACCATTTTGATTTACAGCTTGTTCCGCCGCGCGCGGGTTTGGTACCGTTAACCTGGAATTCAGGGGATAAACCTTTTTTTGAATCACTTAGTGGCATATCGTTTACTGGTCAGGTGAGTTGTAATGGTTATAGCTTTGATGGAGGAGTGCTATTTACTCACCGTGGCCTAAGCGGCCCAGCGATTCTACAAATATCCTCCTATTGGCGAGAAGGTGATTCGATTTTTATTAACTGTTTGCCAAATAACAACGTTCTTGATTGGCTGCTTGAACAGCGTGAAACCAAGCCTCAGAATAGGTTATCAACGCTTTTAAGGAACCAACTACCCAGGCGATTCGTTGACAAGGTCGCAGGAAAATGGTTTGAGGATACTAAAATTGGAAGTTACTCGCCTAAGCAGCTGAATAAAGTTACCGAGTGTTTCGCAAACTGGGAATTTCGGCCTGGAGGCAGCGAAGGTTATAGAACTGCGGAAGTTACTTTAGGCGGAATTAGTACGGATGAACTATCTTCGCAAACCTTTGAGTGTACTAAAGTACCTGGCCTTTATGCCATAGGCGAGGCAGTGGACGTAACCGGCTGGTTGGGTGGTTATAATTTTCAGTGGGCGTGGGCCTCGGCTTATTGTTGCGCGAAGCACTTATAGGGCAAGAGATTATTTTGGTCTGGGCTACGATTGTTTATGCTTGGTAAATAGTAGGCCGCCTATTTCTTTACGGGCAATACGTTCGACTAAGAATAGTGAAAGAATTAGTCCAGTGATCACGCTAGTCACTATTCCAAACCAAATCCCGAATACACCTAGCTGTAGGTAAACAATGCCAATATAGCTAAATAAAGCAACACCAATTCCTTGTCTATAAATTCCTATCCAGACGCTCCAAATAGGTTTTTTAAAGGCCTGGAATACGGAATTGATCGTAAATAGCGCCACATAGACTGGCAAAATGATTGAGTCTACTCTCAAGTAGCCTATTCCATATCGAATCACTTCAGGGTCGCTGGTAAAGAGTGAGATGGCGCCGCCGCCTACAAGCCATATAATGACCATGGCACCAACCATCAAAACACATCCAACCTTAAGGCAGTATCGTGTAGCTTCACGAACTCTATCGTAGTTGCCTGCACCGAAATTTTGTGCGGCGATTGGCAATAAGCTCCCAGTTAATCCGAACGCAGGAAGTAGTAACAGCTGTTCAAGCCTGAGTGCTACGCCAAATCCCGCTACCGCATTGGCTCCAAATTCTTTGAGGAAAAACTGTACCACTATGCCCGCGAGCATCATGACTATTATACTAAAACTGCTAGGTAGAGCCTGGGTCAGGATGGTCATGTTGTCCTTAAATTTGGGTAAAAACAAGGCCCTGGTGGCGCCAATCATTAGGTCTGACTTAAATACCCGATATAACACGTAAACCAACACTCCGCTTTGACTGACCAGAGTACTTACCGCAATACCAGTAAAACCCATTGCGGGTACGATGTTTGGGATACCGAAGATAAATAGCGGATTTAGGCCTAAATTGGCAAAAAATGCCCATACTTGTGCTCGCTGCATGGCTTTCATATTGCCTTGCGCTTGCAAAATCCCGTTCGCGCCAAATGCTAATAGGAAAGCGATGGCGCCCAAGAGTAGTAGTTGTAGGTAATCAATCGCAGCATCCTGATATGCGCCTGGCTTGGAAATGACCGACAGAATATCTGCCGAATAGAAATATCCGACGGCGCTAATAATGATCGAAGTGCCCATACCAAACACGATGCCCTGACAGGCGAGCTGTCTGGCATCTGTGGACATTTTCTCTCCCAGAGCGTTACCTATCAGCGCTCCCATTGCCGTGCTTAAGCCGAATCCCAGCGCTATTAGTAACATAAACACTTGTGAGGCGATGACTAGGCCAGCTTGGGCATCGGTGCTAATGAGGCCGGCATAAAAAGTATCAATAACCGCATATAGCGTGCTGAAAACCATACCAATAGCTATCGGCACAGCCATGCTGCGAAAGTGTTGCGGGATTGAACCCGAGGTTAGTTTTCCGCAGTCACCTTTGGGTACTGGTTTAGGCTCGTCGGTTGCTCTATTACCCGGGGTCAATTTTTTACCGTTCATTATTATTGGTGACTTCTAGTTAGTTGTCTGAGGGAAGGTGTTCTTGGCCAGGCTATTAGAAGCCAGAGTTTGTTAGGCTGGAGTTACGATAATAAGTGGAGAACTCCATGTTGGCGCTAACTGGGGTGATTCGCAAGCAAGGCTTACGCTCAGAAAGAATTTGTTACTGATGTAGAGAATGTTTGACTAGAACAAAGAGCCATTCACGTGACAGGTACTTACGCGCAGACAATGAAATTTTGGCTTTTGGTCGGCGAGGACACTTATTTTATTTAGCTATTGCGAGTCGGCCAGCTACCAAGCACAATTTCGTTCTAGAATTATTTCGCAGTCGGCCTGATGGTCGGCTGTTTTGGGTAACAGCCAGAGCGAGAAGCATGGGTGAGATAAAGAGTTCCGGAGAGGTTCTTATAAGCGATACCGCAGAATCTTCAAATTGGAGGAAGTGGATAGGCATAGCTGCGCTGGTATATCTTCTGCTACTGGCAGTATCTCTTATAGGGAGTGGCTTTAAGCTGGCCGCTGGAGAGCAGGCCACCGAGTTATTCCAGTTTGCCAGTAATCCGGTAACCGGCTTGGTTATTGGTATTGTCGCTACGGCTTTAATTCAGTCGTCGAGCACTGTCACATCGATTATTGTTGGGTTGGTGGCTGGGGGTTTACCTGTTGGCCTCGCCATTCCGATGGTTATGGGGGCAAACATTGGCACAACGGTTACGAATACCATTGTAAGTTTAGGCCATATTAAGCAGACAGAGGAGTTTAGGAGAGCCTTTTCTGCTGCCACCATTCATGATTTTTTCAATCTACTCAACGTGGCGATATTTTTACCGCTGGAAATTATGTTCGGAATTCTCGAGAAGTCTGGATCGATACTTGCCAGTTATTTAGTCGGTGGTGAGTCAGTATCAGTGAAGAGTTATAACTTTATAAAGCCACTGATTGGACCGCCGTTAGATTTTATTAAAGATTATACCGCTAGTTTGTCTGATGTTGCTGCCGGCATACTTCTTGTTGCACTGGGTGTGTTATTTATTTTTACTTCCTTAACTACCATTGGAAAGCTTTTAAAGGTACTGATGGTGGGTCGGGCAAAAGAAATGCTGCGCAGTGCCGTAGGTCGTGGTCCTTTGTCAGGCATGACCTCTGGTGCGATTACCACCATATTGGTTCAATCTTCATCTACCACCACCAGTTTGATCGTTCCTTTGGCCGGCAATGGTATTTTTACTTTGAGACAGGTCTATCCATTTACTTTGGGAGCGAACATTGGAACTTGCATTACTGGCTTGTTGGCTGCAACCGCAATTGTGGGGGCAAATGCAGTATTTGCTTTACAAATTGCCTTGATACATTTGTTATACAATATCTTCGGCGTGGTTTTTGTTTATGGCACACCGTTTTTGCGTGAATTACCAGTAATTGCTGCTGAAAAATTAGCCGCGCTAACCGTGGTGAATAAACTTTATGCTGCAATTTATCTTTTTGGTGCGTTTTTTGTAGTACCGGGATTGTTGATCGGCGCTAGTCGGTTATTTGGAGTTTAGTGAGATTGCTACCTGTATCCAGGAGGGGCGGATGAGTGAAATAAAAAAACGTAAATCTGAATTGAAAGAAAAGGTATTCGAATTGGAAACCTCACTCGCAAAACTCAGGCATAAATTGCAGGTTATAGAGGAAGAAGAGCAGCGTCAGGCGATTGATCACTTGGATGAATATCTCGATCATATTGATCATAAATACGATGGCCTTAAGGCATATTGGGGGGAAATCGCCACAGAATTAAGAAAGGTTTTTAACCACTAAGGCATATTCTTTTTCGTATTGAATACTATGGAAGGGGGCATTCCATAACCAGTATTACAGAGGCCTAAACGGTATTTTATAGCAAGAGTATTGTTTTGATTCAGTTGGGTCGCTCGAACCTGCATCGCTGCAATAGTCCTTGAGGTTTACGGAACGAATATACTTCTTTGGCTCCTACGTTAAATGTTGGAAGTGGAATATCAAGGCATCTAAAATCGCCATCCTTCGAGATCAATAACAGATTTTATATTGTGTCGGCGAATAAATTTATTAAGAAATTTGGCATATTCCTTAGTGTTACTATAAATAGAGCCTACCCTAACCCCACTTGTTGCTGGCATAAGTTTCTTCAAATCGTGCTCTCATTTGTTTGTATGAAAAATTATGTTCTAAGGGCGTATAAAGTACTGTTTAGAAGGATTAATAAGTGCAGCCTTGAAGATGAATTTAGTTCGTTGATTTGTAATAATTAAGTCACTTTTAACTGGATGGCCACTAGTACAACCAAGCCCCAAGGAAGCTCAAATTATGTCTGAAGTTCAAGTATATCCTGTCAGCGCGAAAGTCTCGGCTCGTGCTTTAATTGATGACAGCACTTATCAGCGCATGTATCAGGAGTCGATAGAGGACCCAAACACCTTTTGGGATGGACAAGGTAAACGCATTGATTGGGTCAAGCCATATACCAAAGTGAAGAATACGTCATTTGAGTTGGGCAACGTTGATATTCGCTGGTATGAGGATGGTACTCTTAATGCTTGCTATAACTGTGTTGATCGTCATCTCCTAACCAAAGGTAAGCAACCCGCTATTATTTGGGAGGGTGATGACCCTTCAATTTCAGCGACGATTACCTATAAGCAGCTTCATGAGAAGGTATGCAAATTAGCTAATGCGCTTAAGGCTCGCGGAGTTGGTAAGGGAGATGTGGTCACTATATATATGCCAATGATTCCGGAGGCAGCAGTGGCGATGCTCGCGTGCGCCCGTATTGGTGCGCCTCATTCGGTTATATTTGGTGGGTTTTCTCCGGAAGCAATTGCCAGTCGAATTAAAGCATGTGGAAGCACAGCGGTCATTACGGCAGATGAAAATCGACGCGGCGGACGTGTTTTTCCACTTAAGGCGAATGTAGATGAGGCGCTAACCAAAGAGGGCACAGAACAAATCCATACAGTGATCTCGTTTACTTCTACTGGCGGTGAAGTTGGATGGAACAATTCCGTAGACTGCTGCTGGCAGGATTTAGTTGCCAATGAATCAGTAAAGTGCCCTTGCGAAGAAATGAACGCTGAAGATCCACTATTTATACTCTATACATCGGGTTCCACGGGTGCTCCCAAAGGCGTAGTCCACACTACCGGGGGCTATCTCGTTTATGCCTCACTGACGCATGAATACGTATTCGATTATCACCAGGGTGATATTTATTGGGCAGCGGCTGACGTAGGGTGGATTACAGGGCATACCTATATTGTCTATGGACCGCTCGCTAACGGTGCTATTAATATTATGTTTGAAGGCGTACCGACTTATCCATCTGTTGCTCGCATGGCACAGGTGATAGACAAACATGGGGTAAACATTCTGTATACCGCTCCCACTGCTATTCGAGCATTGATGGCTCAAGGCGATGCTGCGGTGGAAGATACCGACCGAGGCAGTTTAAAAATATTGGGCAGCGTGGGCGAGCCCATCAATCCAGCAGCGTGGGAATGGTACTACGAGACAATGGGGAAACGTGCTTGTCCAATAGTAGATACCTGGTGGCAAACTGAAACGGGCGGTATCATGATCACCCCTTTGCCCGGCGTTACAGACCTGAAGCCGGGATCTGCTGTGCAGCCTTTCTTTGGTGTACAGCCAGCATTAGTGAATGCTGATGGTGTGCAGTTAGAGGGAGAATCTGAAGGTAGTTTAGTGCTTTTAGATAGTTGGCCCGGACAAAGTCGAACAGTGTATGGCGATCATAAGCGATTTATTGCTACTTATTTCTCAACTTTTCCGGGCAAGTATTTTGCTGGCGATGGTGCTATGCGCGATGCTGACGATTACTTATGGATTACCGGCCGTATGGATGATGTGTTGAATGTTTCTGGGCATAGACTCGGTACTGCCGAAATTGAAAGTGCGGTAGTACTGCATGAGAAAGTAGCTGAAGCTGCGGTGGTTGCTTGCCCGCATGATATAAAGGGGCAGGGTATCTATATCTATGTGACACTAAATTCTGGTGTTAGTCCGTCGAATGAACTGCAGCATGAAGTGGTCGATTTGATTCGTCAGGAGATTGGTGCGATCGCAACTCCAGATTTTATTCAGTGGGCCGTGGGGTTACCGAAAACGCGCTCTGGAAAAATTATGCGTCGTATATTGCGTAAAATCGCGACTAATGAGCATGATGAACTGGGCGACACCTCAACACTTGCTGATCCGTCAGTGGTAGAAGACCTGATCGAGAATCGTCTAAATCGCTAGTTCTACGTGAGTTAGATTATAAAAAATTACTAAAGTACTGGATTAGATTCCTGCTGGTTTCGTTTTATATATCTATCATGTAAATTAGCGGCATTGGGGGGCCTTTGGAGTTAGGGGTTATAAAAAAGCCTTACACTTTATGCTAGTCGCTTGCCCCATCTACATTCTAAATTGCTTGGCTAATGGCATAGAATTTACGTCTACAAAACTACAGGCTACAAATAAAATGGGTACAATATTTTGCGCAAAATAATTTTTATGGTCGGGCAGTCGATTGGCGTGCTGTCAGGCACCGTGGTGTTTGCAATATGGTGTTATGCAATGTGGGCGCCCGCATCTGTGATGTCACTATCTGGTATCACTTTGTCTGGTGCATTTGTACTGAGCCTGCTCGCGATACTGGCGATTATCGTCTCTATCAAAGGCCACAGTTTGGGGCTATTCTTAGTGTTTTTCTTATCGTTCTTTCCAATAGGATTTTTCTTTTTGACCGAGGATCACTGGTTGCAGTGGGCCAGCTGGCTAAATCTTTGCTACTTGGTTGGTGCTATGATCATGTACCAAAGTCGTCCAATCAAACAAATCGATGTCGACTAGCAAGCGAGCTGTAACGGGTGTAATAACTCGCTCCATCTACTGCCTGAATTTGTAGTCTGTACTTATCATTTGGTCGTTCCAGGCAATCCGATAGCGCTGGAGTAAATTTGCAATCAAAACCTAAAAGTAAAAATTCAAAGATCGTTATCGGCTTTGCCTTAGTTTTCACCAGTCTTGCGGTTTTGATAATTTTTCTAGGCTACAAAAATGTCGTTAGCATTCAAATAATGCTGCTGATGCTAATAGCATTAATTGGTTTCTACGTAGGGTTCGGAATATTGGCCATTACTTATCGTTTTATTCAAACTTTGAAATGAATCTGGTTGGGAAATGAGTATTGTCGGCAAGCGAATAGTTGCTTTTATACAAGCAATGCTTTGAGGGCTCGCCGCTAGTCTGTTAGTTGAGTTTTTTGGTTCTGTTTACGGTACGGCTGGAGTCATGATGGTTATCACGATATTTGCTGGATTTGCGTACGGATTTGGTTTTTTATTGTCTCGTTTTAATCCGCAAATTCCTGAAGCGATTATTTCTTTGCTTGCTTCAATAATCCCATTGATATTTGTTGTTCTAGCGTTGAAGAGTGATAATTCTAATAGCCTTGCTTTGGCAATGTTAACGGCTGAAATAGCCATATTTGTTTTTATCAGAGTTCGTGTTCAAAATAGTAGAATGTAAAAGGTGCAAGCAAAGTTCAATTTGGCCTACAGGGCTCATTAAACTGTTTGGTTAGAGTCCAAATACAAATATATTTTAACCATAGCCAGAGCGCATGGCACCAAATAGCTTCCCTACATTAAGATTGTAATCACATGTGCGTAGCAAGAATCTGTATATTTTGTTTAGGCCTGTTGCTAGCGACCGGTGAGCAAGTGATTGCACACGGCGGCGTCTCGTTTGATGACGACGTTTGTAAACTGAGCATCGGGTTTCTAGAAGCACATTTTACTGTATACCAAACCCAATCAAGTGCCTCAGAGGAGTTTTGCGAAGACATACCTAGTGTTACTAGTAGCATTTTTGTTTTAGATTATTTGCATGACTTTTTGAAGGAAATGCCGGTTGACTTTCGTATAGTAAAAGATACTCATGAGTTTGGAATATTTGCTAAGTGGGAAGATATTGCAGGACTTGATGACATTGAAAGTGATACGGTTTTTTATCAACAACCTGTGAAGCGGGCAGATGGGGTACTTACAGTGGAGTATGATTTTCAAGAGGCTGGCAGTTACATTGGGATTGTTAATGCTGAGCATCCGGCGCAAGATAAAATCTATCACGCGGTGTTCTTTTTTCAGGTGGGTGGCGATGATTACGGTTATCTTCCACTTTTTATCATGCTGGTGGTGCTCGCTCAAGGTCTTTACTGGCTTAGCTCGCGGAAGCGTAAAGTTTCAAGCTAGATTCTTGTCTGGACTCAGTCTAACTAACCCAACGTGATTTAATAGATAATTACTTGTCCTATAACAATTATTAATGTACTAAATTCAGCGCCTTAATTGAATTCAGAGTGTTTAGTGTCCATATAGAACAGAAGGAATACTGTATACCCAAAACTACACAGGAATAGAGATGCGTATAAGATTGCTATTCATAGCCATTCTTTCTGCACTAGTTTGTTTGCCAGCTCAATGGTATCCCGAGCCCATTCGGTTGCTGTTTAGCGATTGGTTTGGTGCACAGGATTATCGCGCCCGGCCTAACTCGCTGGCGGCAACAGAGCTAGCCAGTGAAGTCGCGTGCCCGGAAGATTTGCAAGCTTGGCGTGAAGCCCAAACAATCGCTGGCGTGGATATTCGTTCTTCGCCGACCTGTGTAGCAGACAATCCCAGTGCAGTTGCAGCCTTTGTGCGAGGGACAAATAATGTTTCTCAGCAAGTTCTTTTAGATAGTGGATTAACGCCGGATGCTGTTGAAAAGGGGCGCGATCTGGATGGTGATGGCGATCCTGATGAGATCCATATTCGGTTAGAAGTAGCCGAGCTCAATGGTAGTTCACCAGACCTAAATGAACTTACGGCCCAGTACGCTATCGCGCCAGGTATAAAGCCCGGCTTTTGGGTGTTTGTGCCAAAAACTTTTGGTATGGCAACCGAGAATTTTGAGTCTTTAAAAGCTCGATCTATATTACGAGTGCCTTCGCCCGCAATACGTGTCGAGCAGGGAGACAAGATTAAAATTACGCTTGAAAATAGCCACTACATGCCGCATACCGTTCATTTTCATGGTGTGGATCATCCGTTCGTGGACGCTGATGGCGAAGGGAATGATGGGGTGCCAATAACTAGCGAGCAACCAGTTATGCCCGGCGGGGTACGGACTTACGATATGCAGCCCCGACAAACGGGCACTATGTTTTATCATTGCCATGTGCAGCCGCAGGTACATATTATGATGGGCCTGCAAGGCTTGTTTATTGTAGAAGAAAATAGACCAGATAATTGGCTACAAACGCTCAATGTAGGTGCAGGCCAAGTGCGGGTTCCTTCTGTGGCGGTAGCTGAAGAGTTTGATCGCGAATATGATTTGCAATATCTCGATATAGACAGGGAACTTAATAATTTAATTCAAGCCTCCAGTGATCCGCGTGTAATAACTGAACAGATGCATAATCGTTACGATATAACTGACGCGACAAGCGATTACTTTACTATTAACGGACGATCCTTCCCGTATACCTTTCGAGAGTCGTTAGTAGTTACCAAACCAAACGAGCATATTAAATTACGTGTCGTCAACGGTGGTAGTAGTGGCATCGCCCTGCACACGCATGGGCATAAAGTAACCACGACGCATTTGGATGGGGTTGAAACCAACCCTGCAGCACGTGTTACCCGTGATGTAGTATGGATTGCAAGTGCACAGCGAGTTGATTTGGATCTGGAAACCACAAACGATGGCCTGCACTCTTATGGCTCTGGTATTTGGTTGTTCCACGATCATCAGGAGAAAGGGATTACCACCGATGGTGTTAGTCCCGGTGGAAATATTAGCGCCATCGTTTATGAGGAATATTTGCAGGAAAACGGTTGGCCGAAGACTCAAGGGGTAGATTACGACCCGTACTTTACTGAGGCCTATTATAGAAAAGAGTTGCCAGTATGGGGCGGCCTTGCAGGTAGTGTTTTTTTGATGGTAGGTACAGATAGATGGATGTTATTGCGATTACTGGGGTTTGCACTTTCACTAGGTATGATTATCGTGCTGCTGCTTGGCTTTATCCGTAAACGTGCTCATTAATAGATAAATGTCGGCGAAAAAGATTTTTTTTGCTGTTTGCTTGTTGGCGATTAATTTTTTTCCACTGCTGCAGGCGCAGCAAGTGGATTCGCATGTAGCCCATAATATGGAAGACCCGCGCGGACAGAATGATATGGGAGATTTACAATCTAATCACGGCGAGCACAATATGACGTTGGATAGTGATGGGATGGCGATGAACAGTAATTGGCAGACGCTGCCACAGGATTGCGCTAAGATTATTCGGGAATATAAGTTTGAAGTCTATGCTGGTACTGAGTTTTCATCTGATTATCCTGGAACTATTTATGGTATGAGCGAACGCGAAATTCTGGTCGAGCCATGTAGTAGTGTCACTATAAAGTTTATAAATACCGATGATATTCGCCATCAGTGGATGATTCATGGTCTACCTAGATATTTGTACCCTGGGGGTATGTTTCATCTAGAGGCTGCGGGCGGGCAGATTCGAGAGGGTACCTTTATCGTTCCCAGCGACGATAAGACCTATTTAGTGCATTGTGATATGGCTCAGCATATGGAAATGGGTATGAAGGCGCAGCTTAAGGTAGGAAAAGGTAGTGGTGATTTGTGGAGTATTCCCGGAGTCAGTCGAAGTTTCCGGCCAGATACTTATTTACCCAAAGCCAGCCGTAATTATTTAATGCTGGCTTTGTTCGTTGGTGCGATGCTAACAGCGTTGATTCTGCACTTATGGCGAAGGTATTAATAAGGTCGTATTTGTATAAATTTATAGAACATAATTAGGCATTTTTCATTAAATAAATAGCATCTATTGGGCTATGCCTCTCATAAGTATTATTATGGCTTTGTGATATAAAAATCATATGCTATAAAGCGCCTGTAAATAGTACGAGGCTTGGATAAACACTAATTACTCAAGCTAAAATTCACTAATAAGTTTCAACTTTACCAATAGACTGTACCGATAATCTATTCATTATAAGTCCATGGTTTCTGGGAGGAAACTGAATTGAGTGCCACGTTAACAGCAGTTCGAAGTCAGGCTAATGATTTTGTCGAAATGACAAAACCACGGATAGCTCTATTGGTGTTAGTCACAACTTATAGTGGAATGTGGCTGGCATCGGGTGGCGTACTCTCTCTAGAACTTGTTTTTTTTACTCTGCTGGGCACGGGTCTGGCATCTGCATCCAGTGGTGTACTAAATAACTATATTGATCGTGAGATTGACAAGGTTATGACGCGGACGCGTAATCGTGCGCTGCCTACTGGGAGATTGGATCCACAAATAGCCTTAGGTTTTGGTTTGTTGCTGGGCTTTACCGGGTTCGTGATTCTTTTTTATGCGGTCAATCCTTTAACTGCTGCGTTGGCGGTGGGAACAATATTGTTCTATGTAGTGATTTATACCGCTTGGTTAAAGCGAAGTTCTCCGCTTTGTACCGAAATTGGCGGTGTCGCGGGAGCTTTGCCACCGGTTCTTGGGTGGGCTGCCGTTACCAATGATATTGGTTGGCCGGCCTTGGTCATGTTTTTGATTATGTTCTTGTGGCAGCCACCTCATTTTTGGGCCTTGGCGTTATTGCGGGTAGACGAGTATCGACGAGCTGGCATACCGATGCTGCCAGTGGCACGTGGAACGCGTGTAACAAAATTTCGAATGCTGGTTTATACCCTTGCCTTGCTTCCGGTAACTGCTGCGATGTATGGGCTTGGATTTGTTGGTTTAGCTTACTTAGTCACGGCTATTGGATTAGGGTTGGCATATTTAGGGTTGACGATAAAATTTATGATGGAACCGGTAACTCCTCGAGGTGCTCGAAAGTTGTTCGGGTTTTCAATCATTTATTTACTAGTTTTATTCGTCATGATTTTCGTTGATTGTCAGTGTAGCGGGTCGTTTAGCGGCGGTCTGGTCTAACGTTGATAAATCACAAATATTAAAGTAGCGCATACAGGTTAAAGGTATATATAGGTATGGTCTTCGCAATTGCATTAGTTCTATTGGTAGTTGGTTCAGTACTGTTTCATTTATTGAGCCCGTGGTATTTAACGCCCCTGGCATCCAATTGGGGAAATATTGACGACACCATTGATTTGACGTTTTGGGTTACCGGAATTGTTTTTATAGCCGTAAATTTATTTATGGCTTGGTGCGTAATTCGCTACAAGAAAAGCGATGGGAATACAGCAGATTACGAGCCGGAGAATCAGAAACTTGAATTCTGGCTAACGATATTCACCTCACTTGGTGTGGCGGCGATGTTAGCACCAGGGCTTTTGGTATGGTCTGATTTTGTCACGGTTCCAGAAGAAGCAACGGAAATAGAAGCGATTGGTCAACAATGGCACTGGAGCTTTCGCTTGCCCGGTGTAGATAATAAGCTCGGCACTATAGATTCTAGTTACATCACCGAAGCCAATCCGTTTGGTATGAATCCTGATGACCCGAATGGTCAAGATGACTTTCTTATAGCGAGCAATGAGCTACACGTACCTGTAGGTACACCGGTCAAAATGTTGTTACGTTCAAATGACGTACTGCACAATTTTACAGTTACAGAGTTTCGAGTAAAAATGGATCTAGTGCCCGGTATGGTCACTTATTTATGGTATACGCCAACTAAGGTTGGTGAATACGATATTTTGTGTGAAGAGTATTGTGGTGTAGGTCATTTCGCGATGCGAGGTAGAGTTACCGTCGATGAAGATGCAGATTACCAGGTGTGGCTTGATGATCAGCTAACATATGCAGAAATATTGGCTCAACCAGTCGGAGACCCTGTGGCTGGTGCATCTGCGTACGTGGTTTGCGCTGCTTGCCATGGTGCACAGGGTGAAGGTAATCCGCAACTTAACTCACCGAAAATTAGTGGCCAGGATGGCTGGTATATGAAGCGACAGCTGGAATACTTTAAGTCTGGCGCGCGTGGTACCCACGAAGGTGATATTTTTGGCAAGCAGATGATAGCAATGGCGGCGACATTAATAGATGATGCCGCGATTAATAATGTGGTTGCTTATATTGACTCCCTACCAGATGTGCGCTCAGCGGCAACAGTTAGTGGAGACGTTGGTCGTGGTCAGAAGGTGTACGAAACCTGCGCTGCTTGTCATGGTTCTCAAGGACAGGGACGATGGGCGCTCAATGCTCCTCGTTTATCTGGTATGACCGACTGGTATTTAGTGACACAATTGAAAAACTTTCGGAAAGGTATACGCGGCGCGAATCGTAAGGATATGTATGGCCACCAGATGACAATGCTGGCAGCTACGCTGGCTGATGATCAAACCATCGACGACTTGGCCGCTTACATAAATACTTTGCCATAGTGCAAGTTCTGGAATTAATAATGATGAAATCTATGCAAATTGAAACTGACGAACGTTCCGCAAAGAGGGTGCTTTAATGTCTACCGCTACTACACATGATGAAACTAGTTATGTTCCGCCGGCAGAAGTCGGAGAGATGGAGCTCTATCACGCGAAAACCTGGTTAGGAAAATATGTTTTTTCACAGGATGCGAAAGTAATTGCGATTCAATACGCCTTTACGGCGATTGCTATAGGCATGGTCGCGTTGGTTCTTTCCTTATTAATGCGCTTGCAGCTTGGATTTCCAAATGCGTTCTCGTTTATTACCCCGACAGCCTATTATCAATATGTGACCATGCACGGCATGATCATGGTGGTTTATCTATTAACCGCATTGTTTCTCGGGGGGTTTGGTAACTATCTGATTCCGGTGATGGTTGGTGCCAGGGATATGGTATTTCCATTCCTGAATATGCTGAGTTTTTGGATATACTTTCTAGCTGTTGTGGTTTTGGTCGCCAGCTTTTTCGTGCCTGGTGGGCCTAGTGGTGCTGGCTGGACCCTGTATCCCCCTCAGGCAATTCTTGAAGGTACGCCTGGTACAGAATGGGGCATTATTTTGATGCTGATCTCTTTGTTTATGTTCATCGTGGGATTTACCATGGGTGGACTGAACTACGTGATTACAGTGTTGCAGGCCCGTACTAGAGGTATGACTTTAATGCGCTTGCCATTGACGGTTTGGGGTATTTTTATCGCTACTATATTGGCTCTACTTGCATTTCCCGCACTTCTGGTGAGTTGTATCATGATGCTTTTGGATATATTGCTTGGGACCAGTTTTTTCATGCCGGCGCTCGTTTCGATGGGAGAGCAACTTGAATATGGTGGTGGTAGCCCGATTCTATTCCAGCATCTATTTTGGTTTTTTGGTCATCCGGAAGTTTATATCGTTGCGCTACCTGCATTTGGAATTGTTTCGGATTTATTAAGTGTACATGCTAGAAAGGCAATCTTTGGATATCGCATGATGGTATGGGCGATAGTCGCCATTGGTGGGCTTAGCTTTATAGTCTGGGCACATCATATGTATGTGAGTGGAATGAATCCTTACTTCGGTTTTTTCTTTGCCACTACGACGCTTATTATTGCAGTTCCAACAGCACTCAAAGTCTATAACTGGGTGCTTACATTGTGGCGTGGAAACATCCATCTAACAGTACCTATGTACTTTGCAATTGGGTTTATTTTTACGTTTGTTAATGGTGGGTTGACGGGGTTATTTCTAGGTAATGTGACTGTGGATCTTCCGCTTTCAGACACCATGTTTGTGGTAGCTCATTTCCATATGGTTATGGCGGTGTCTCCGGTGTTAGTGGTTTTTGGTGCTATTTACCATTGGTATCCAAAGATCACCGGTAGAATGCTGCATGATGGTATGGGGATGTTTCATTTTTGGTTTACTTTTATAGGCTCATACGCGATCTATTATCCGATGCACTATCTAGGATTTTTGGGTGTGCCACGACGTTACTTTTCATTAGGCAATACCGACTTCATTCCTGCATCGGCAGCAAGTTTGAATCAAGCGATTTCTATCGCCGCGATAATTGTCGGAATTACACAATTGGTGTTTATTTATAATCTTGTGTGGAGCTTATTTAATGGTAAAAAGGCATCAGATAACCCCTGGAATGCGACCACATTGGAGTGGCAGACAGCTACTACGCCACCTGGACACGGAAATTTTGGAAAAGAATTACCGAAGGTTTTTCGCTGGGCCTACGATTATAGCGTTCCTGGTGCAGACAAAGATTTTATACCGCAAAATGAGCCACCTCGCAGCTAGTAGCACGCATAGTGCTAAGTAGTTAAAAGAGCAGCTACAGGATATTTGATTAATAGTTTATAGAAAGGTTCTGGAAGTAAGATAATGACAATTACTTTGATATTTATGGCCGGCATAATGGGTGTGATTGTATGGTGGCTGGTTAAGCAAACCATCAATGTCCAGCCGTGGATTGCTGACACTGGATTAATTCCGGACCTTGATGCCGATGCGATTTTGCAACCAAGAGCGAAGTCTGGTCTTTTGGCATTTCTCGCAGTAGTCACTTCAATGTTTTGTCTTTTTATGAGTGCTTATGCAATGCGGATGTCACTGGGGGATTGGACACCATTGCCAGAACCAGATGTATTATGGCTTAACACCGGCTTATTGGTATTAAGTAGCATTTCTTTTCAGTGGGCTCGGCAGTCTGCCAAGCATGGACGAGATGTAAGTCTAAAGCGTGGCCTTTATTTAGCAGGTGCATTGAGTGTTACCTTTATTTTTGGGCAGCTATTTGCATGGCAGCAACTGGCTGAAGATGGCTATTTTCTAAGTTCAAATCCGGCGAATTCCTTTTTCTACCTATTTACTGCATTACATGGGCTGCATTTACTAGGTGGTTTGGTTGCCTGGATTAGGGCCGCATTTAGAGTATGGAGCGGAGTTGAGGCTGCGAAGGTGTCTATAAGTGTGGAATTGTGCGCTGTATATTGGCATTTTTTGTTAATAGTATGGCTAGTTTTGTTTGGTTTGATGTTGTCGACGTAAATAGGATATAAACCATGAGTGAAGTAGTAGAAAATGAGAAAACCGGTGCACTGGCTGGCATGGCGGCCGACTGGTCGTCTGATCAGCGCGCGTTTAAAGGTGTGCCGTGGCATAAAGCCATGATGTGGGTATTTCTTCTCAGTGATACATTTATATTTGCGTGCTTTTTAATTAGCTATATGAAAGTACGTATAACCACCACTTTACCATGGCCGAGCTCGAGTGAGGTTTTCGCGCTAACCATAAACGGACATCATATACCGTTGCTTCTTATTGCAATCATGACGTTTATTTTGATTACCAGTAGTGGCACGATGGCGATGGCGGTTAGATTTGGGTATCAAAAAAATAAAAATATGACCGGGTTTTTGCTTATTGTCACCGCTCTTTTAGGTGCCTCTTTTGTTGGTATGCAGGCATTTGAGTGGACTAAGTTGATTGTTGAAGAAGGTATACGTCCCTGGGGTAACCCAATGGGTGCAGAGCAGTTTGGCGCCGTTTTTTTTATGGTTACCGGCTTTCATGGTTTTCACGTTTCCGTGGGCGTTATATTTCTAATTATTACTGCTGTAAAGGTATTGCGTGGTAGTTATGATAATGAAACACCGGGGTTTATGACTGGCCGAAAGGGTAACTACGAAATCGTAGAGAGCATGGGTCTTTATTGGCATTTTGTCGATTTGGTTTGGGTGTTTATCTTTGCATTCTTTTATTTGTGGTAGGGAGCAAGAATATGTCTGAAGTAGAAGGTCAACAACATCCCATAAGCGTTTATTTTTGGGTCTGGGGATTACTCTTTGTTTTTAGCGCTGGTTCATATGCGGTGGATTATATGGCGCTACAGGGTACCCTTAGATGGACGCTAATTTTAGTTTTCATGTTTTTGAAGTCTGGATTCATTATCGCCATATTTATGCATATGGTCTGGGAACGATTGGCAATGGTGGCGGCGATATTAGTACCGATGGGTTGCCTGTTAGTATTTATTGCGCTTATGGTGCTCGAAGGGAATAATACTAATATCACACGAGATACCTTTTTTAGTCCGGCAGCTTTTGTTCCGATCGAGCATGGGGTTGAACACTAATAGGGGGTTAAAACGAATGGATGGGTGGGTGATATTAGTTAAGGCTATCCTCAGTAAGGTGCATTCTCTACTTAGAGATGCACCTTTTTTATTTTAGCCGACGATTTAATTCGGTTAAATTATTTTCTCAAATAAGTTAGCTCGTAACTGGAGTGAAATTTTATTTTATCCCGTTTATTGAATGGTTGGAGTCCATCTTTGGGTATCTAAGTGAGTTTATAGATTTAGGTAACGAAGCGATGCGTAGTGAAATCTAACCGGTAGTTTAAGTTAGGTGCGTAAATAATTAATAATACTCGTATTTTTCTAGTTTATGGTTATACTTCGCGCCCCTGAAGTTAGCATCTCCGTGTGATCGCTTCTTTACGCCAGTTAGGGTTTGCGTAAAGGTGATGTTGGAACCGCCGGCTTCTTTACGACCGGAGAGAGGGATGTCTAATGAATCGACCGAGCATAGCTCGGATTCGCCTGAGAAGGCGAGAGTGGATACCGTTTTGTTTAGTGATTTAGGCTTGCCAGAGCCTTTAATGAAAGCGGTTACGGACGTTGGATATGAAGTGCCATCGCCGATTCAAGCGCAAAGTATTCCCGTGTTATTGCAAGGCCGAGATGTGTTGGGACAAGCTCAAACAGGTACCGGGAAAACTGCCGCCTTTGCTTTACCCTTACTTGCGAATATCGATATTAAGTCGAATAAAACTCAAATAATCATATTAGCCCCTACGCGTGAACTGGCCATCCAGGTGGCGGAAGCTTGTAACACTTACGCTAAACACCTTCAGGGACTAAATGTTTTGGCGGTTTATGGGGGCCAATCTTATGATAACCAATTACGTCAGCTTAAACGTGGAGCACAAGTCGTTGTAGGTACTCCTGGCCGGGTGATGGATCATTTGCGTCGTAAAACCCTAAAACTACAGGATTTACAGGCTTTGGTGTTAGATGAGGCCGATGAAATGCTTCGTATGGGTTTTATTGATGATGTTGAGTGGATTCTTGAGCAGACCCCCGATACGCGCCAAATAGCTTTATTTTCAGCAACAATGCCGGCACAAATAAAACGTATTGCCGACAAGCATTTACAGAATCCGAAACATATAAAAATTATTAATAAGACGGCAACGGTCTCTACTACATCTCAGCGTTACGCAATAGTAGCGCAGAGGCACAAGTTGGATGCGATGGTCCGAGTGTTGGAAGGGGAAGAACATGACGGAGTAATCATATTTGTACGTACTAAAATTGCTACCAATGAAGTAGCAAGTAAACTGGAAGGTCTCGGTTATAAGGCTGAAGCTTTGAATGGTGATGTCGCGCAGAATCAACGCGAAAAAATTGTGGAGCAGCTAAAACGGGGGCGGCTAAATTTATTGGTAGCCACTGACGTGGTGGCTCGTGGATTGGATGTTGACCGAATTAGTCACGTTATCAATTATGATGCACCCCATGATACAGAGTCCTACATTCACCGTGTTGGCCGTACTGGGCGCGCCGGGCGCAGTGGCTGCGCAGTTCTTTTTCTAACACCACGCGAGAAACGGATGCTCGGTACTATTGAGCGAGCGACTAAACAGAAAATACCTGCCTTGCAATTGCCAAGTACAAGCGACATAAACAAAGCGCGTGTCGAGCGATTTAAGCAAAGGGCGCTTAACGCTACTAATAGTAAAAATATTGAAACTTTTCGAGAGATATATAATGAGCTTACCCAGAAAAGTGATCTCGATAATGATTTAATTGCCGCTGCTTTTGCATTGCTTGCTCAAGGTCAAGCGCCATTGTTTATCCAGGATAGTGATCTACAAACCAGTAATGCAAAAGATAGCGATTCGAGTAACCGTAACCGGGATGGTACCAATCGCAGTCGACGGGATCGGCCGCAACGAGGTGATCGCCCGGACCATGCAGAGTTTGGTAATAGGCGCAGTAAAGCACGTGGTGATAAACCAGCGCCTGCTTTAAAGCCGACGCCGCTCACCGATTTTCCTGATATTGAAATGGCACGATTCCGTTTGGACGTTGGACATACAGATCAGGTGAAGCCTGGAAACATCGTAGGTGCTATTGCGAATGAAGCGGATCTGGATGCTAAGTACATTGGCGAAATAGAGATTCGGGAATATTTCTCCACCGTTGATTTACCGGCAGATATGCCTAGAGGTATGTTAAAGCTGCTTAAGCGAGTGCATGTCGCTGGTAAGCCTCTGGACCTTTCATACTACGGTAAAGAAGATTCAGAATCGAAACGTTCCTCTTTTGCCAAGTCACCTAAACGTTCTGATTCGCCAAAGAATAAAAAGGCAGGTAAGCGAAAGAAGCGAACCCAGAAAGATGAAGCGTTAAAACTACCTTCTCAAATAGTTGATATGAATATTATGCGTCGTGGACGAAGATCAAAACCAAAGTGCAAGTAGGCGAAGTTTTTACTTTTTCTATATTCTAGATATTTCGCTATTTAATCAGTTTGGCTACGGCTTGTTGGTCCTTTTTTTGTAGGTCCGGGTCCGTAAGTTTACCGGTCTGAATATCAAAATTTTTATTAAAACTGGACATAGATAAGCTTGCCTTAATATCTGTGCCAAATCTTGGGGCGAGTTTAGAGTCAACTCTATTAATGATGCGACCCACGTGCTCCCGGTGAAGTAGAAAGTATCACTATCGGTGTATTTTGAAATACCTTGCCTTCGATTCTAGAGCACTTATCTAATCAATTTCCCCATGCTGCCGAATAGTTGCCGTTGTGCTCAGCGAAGGAGGTATAATCCCATCGGCCTCATTAATTTATGCTAGAAACGCATTGGCGTTATCTTGCTGTCCATTCTAATCTTCTAAACCTTGACCGAATAATGGTAATGCATAGTCATTCAAATCCAATACTTCCAGGTTAATCCGGTTATTTTGATTTTTACTGCACGGAGTATTTTGTATCAGATGTACTACTGAAGAACCTCCTCAACGCGGTTTTGAAGCGCAGGAAGTAACTTGATTTCAAACCACGAATTTCGGCATAGCCAGATATTATTTCTAGGGCTGGGGTGCGGTAGTGGAATCATACTTGGACAGTGATCCTGCCCTGATTTAACTAACTCAGTAACTGAACCAGGATTATTTTTAAAGTGGTAGCCCTGTGAATACTACCCGAGTATCACAGTCAGTTTTAGGTTGCCTAGATGCGTTAGCAGCTGATAACGCCATGCGGGGGCAGATTCCGGACTTGGCGGTAAATCTCCTGACTTTTCGGTGCCGGGAAAGCAGAAGCCCATCGGCAAAAGAGCTATTTTTTTGGGTCATAGAATGCTTCGCGTGATACACCTAACCATTCTCTTAGACGAATTCTACTTGAGTCTTCAAACGGTACACCTGATTTATAAACTACTCGACCCGGTGCTTGGCCGGCGATCAGAATCTTTGCCTCTGGATCGATCTGAAGAACTGGACGAGTGCCGTGAGGTAATTTGGTCTCGCAGATATTATAGGCTCTAACCGCGCTCAAAAGATTTGAAAACGTTGTCAAAGGGTGTGGGCTATTGGTTGTATCGTAAGTGCTATTAGGCTTTAGTAAGTCGAATTAGTGATGACGAAATTAGAGCGAAAATAGTCGTTCTGCGTTGCCGTGATAAACTTTGTGTTTGTCGTTATCGCTAATTTTGGCTTCGTCTATAAAGTGCACTGATTCAGTAACTGATTCATACGGGTAATCGGCAGCATATAAAATTCGGTCAGCACCGAGTTCTTCTAATGATAGTTGTAGTGAGGACTGTTGCACCACACCCGAGGTAGTAATGACAAAGTTATCTTTAAAATATTCACTGGGAAGCTTTTGCATTTTTTTAACTGCACCGATTTTTACTTGCAACAGATAGCGATTGTCTATTCGTTGCAGATGAAATGGAATTCCCTCGCCCATATGGCCGAGAATAATTATTAAATTTGGGAATTGATCGAATACACCACTCATGATTAGCCGCAAGGCATGCAAGCTGGTTTCGGCTGCAAATCCCCAGCCAGCAAAATACAGCCCATAATCTAAGTATGGTTTAACCATGCTGGGTGAAGGCGTTTGGGGGTGCAGGTATATAGGTACTTTTAGTGCGTTGGCTGCATCCAAAATCGGCCAATATATTTTATCATCCAGATATTTACCGTTGGTGTGCGAATTTATAAGCGCGCCTTTCAGCCCGAGTGTTGATACTGCACGGTCTAATTCAATGGCAGCTAGTTCGGCTCGTTGCGGTGCAATAGCAGCCAGGCCTGCGAAGCGATGCGGGTGCTTTTTAACGGCCGCTGCTAGTTGGTCATTTGCGTGTACAGCTAATTCGTGCGCTAAAGAGCCTTCTAGCACCTGCACTCCGGGCGAGGTGATTGAAATCACCTGCATATCAATTCCGTCGGCCTCCATATCTTTGATCCGGCCCGCACCAAGATCTGTAAGGCGCTTATGAATAATTTTAGTGCCGGGGCTGGGTTTTAAAATTGTTTGACCCATCATCCTGAAGCCGGGGTCACCCGGTGCTCCAGTAGCGATTATTTTGTCCCATTCGTCCGCGATTTCCTGCGTAACGAACGCCTCTTCGGTGGCGATTCTCTTAAAAATAGTTTGTGCAGTAGCCATGTTTGGTGCTCATCAGTCTCACGCTAAAGTTACTACCCATGTGAAAAATCCGCGGATAATTATTATTCATCAATAATTCATAGTCGTAGGCATGGTGATTAGTCAAGGTATGTGTGCGGTTGATTCGACTTGGTTTAGTCAATTATTCTTGACAAGCACAGAACCTAAATTTTATTTAATACTAGTAATACGAATATAACTAAATTCTGGATCACTCGAATCATGGTTGGGAACCTTTTTGATAAATAAAGTTTTATAGTGGACCTAAGGCTGATTCATTTTAAGTACTTATTATCGGTGTGTTTTCCGCTGCCGCCCATTCAGACCAAGCGCCATCGTATAGATGATGTAATCCGAAACCAGCCTCAGCTAAAGCTAATGTTATGATTGCTGCAGTAACACCAGAACCACAAGTAGTGATTATCCGGTCATTGCCAGTTGCGCCAAGCTTATTAAAAATCGCACGTAATTCCTTGGCCGGCTTTAGTAAACCGTTGGATTGAAGTTGGTCAAAGGGCAGCGAAATCGCTCCCGGCATATGACCGCTAGGCAATTCCAGACGTGGTTCCGGAGCAGTTCCTTGGAATCTTCCTGAAGAGCGGGCATCTAATATTACCGCCTCTTTTGAACTACAAATATCGAGCATGTCTGTCATCGATACGATGAGATCATCTGATTTATTCGAGACAAACTGGCAAGTTGGTCGATGCTGAATATTTTTCTCTATCTCCCTATCTTCTGCTACCCACTTTGGAAAGCCACCGTTTAAGGCGCGGACGTTTTGATGATTAAAAACATGGAACATCCACCAGACCCGTGCAGCAGAGAATAGGCCCGCACCGTCGTAAACAATAACAATACTGTTATTACTAATTCCCAAGCTGCCAACTGCATCGGAAAACGCTGCTGCAGTGGGTAGCATATGTGGCAATTCACTGCTTTTGTCGCATATGGTATCAATATCGAAATACCTAGCCCCAGGAATGTGGCTGTTTATAAATTCAGCTTGAGCGTTTCGTTTTTGAGCGGGTAAGTACCAGGAGCAATCTAAGATGACTATATCTTTGCTACCCTCGGTTTTGAGCGCAGTTGCTAGCTCTTGCGTAGTAATTAAGTGATCAGATGACGCCATATTTATTATTGGAGGTTGTTCAGATCAGGTTTCAAGATTATCGGCTATTACGCTTGTAAATAGTTCGTAATTTAACTCTCAAATGAGGATAATAAATTATCTATGTAGGAAGAGGAAGGGCACTTTATTAGCCTTATCCTCGATTCAATTCAGCTTAAAACAACATCCGTAAATATTTTTTGGTACAAAAAGCTACTATTTATAAAATTAGAATCGCGCTGTCAGACTTGGAGCGGAACTATTATGACGCACTTAATTTAACTATTGCACAACACCCATCTGAGAGTTTGGAACGGATGATGGCAAGGGTATTGGCATTTAGCGTTAATGCCCAAGCCGGATTAATGTTTACAAAAGGACTGAGTTCTGTAGAAGAGCCTGATATTTGGATACCAATGCTGGATGGACAAACGTCTTTATGGATCGATGTTGGTGAACCTTCAGTTGAGCGAATCAAAAAGGCGACCCGGCTTGCGGGCGAAGTTAAGGTTTACAGTTTTAATTCTAAATCAGATGTTTGGTGGGAGCACGGACGGTCAAAGTTTGCCATGCTAAAAGCATCCTTGTTTCGTTTTGACTCCCAATGCATAAAAGAGCTTTCTGGATTTATTGAACGCACTATGGATATTTCTATAACGATTACAGGTAACTCGGCTTTTATTGCTACCGAATTGGGTGAATGTGAAGTGACGTGGGAACCTTTGCAGTTGCTATGACTATCGCTAGCCTCAGTTTTTTTGTGCAATTCTAAATGCGTAAACTACTTTTAATTCGTCACGCAAAGTCCAGCTCGAAATTTTTGGAACTGGATGACCATGAACGACCATTAAACCGCCGGGGAGAGCGGGATTCGATAACTATGTCTCGATACCTGATGGAACGAGATGAGGCGTTGGACGTTATATATTCCAGTACTGCAAACCGGGCGCTTGATTTTGCGCAGATTATCAGTGAATTCTGTGGCTTCACTCTTGTACCAGACCTTTCTTTTTATACCTTTAGCGTTGACGAGCTATTAGAGATTCTACGAAGTTTGCCAGGTGAAGCGCAGCATGTGGCCATTGTCGCTCACAATCCTGCAATTACCCAAGTAGTTAATCTTTTAAGCAATTCTGAGATTACCAATGTACCGACATCCGGTATTGTTGCGCTACAGTGTGCGATCAACGATTGGGATGAACTGGGCGATGATTGCGCTGAGGTAGAGTACTTTGAAACTCCTAAGTTGCTTCAGAAAAGACAAACTTATTAATGGTCGTTGGCAGACAACAGCCCGGCTACTGGTAGCGCAGACCAACAATGTCAAATGCAGTGAAATTAGCAGCCCATCTTAATTGTGTTGAATGTGCCGGAGGTAATGAGTCTACGGAAAGGCTTTTAACCATGCAGGTGTGTTATGCGAGACAAAGTTGTTTAGGGTTTGATAGTTTGTTTTTCATTCCTCCCAATCTGAGGCTCTCGCATTAAGTCACTTTTAGTAAAGATACACCTAACAACCATATCACAGGCAAAAGCTTGGCCCATATCCCGCACTTAACTGCTTGAATATCCCTTCGTTTTCCGGGATTACTAGTTAATATTCGGGCATACTAGCCGGATAAGGCATTTGTGAGTTCTTATAGATATCAGAATCTAGCGATGGTTCCCACTCGATAAATATTTCTCAAAATCGGAGATACATTATGTCAAAGCACGATAAAAAACACCTTGAAGCC
>JAQWNC010000003.1 GCA_029246505.1 Arenicellaceae bacterium | reverse complement strand
AAAGAGTAACGGAGGAGCGCGAAGGTACTCTAAGCGCGGTCGGAAATCGCGCGGTTAGTGCAAAGGCATAAGAGTGCTTGACTGCGAGACTGACACGTCGAGCAGGTGGGAAACCAGGTCTTAGTGATCCGGTGGTTCTGTATGGAAGGGCCATCGCTCAACGGATAAAAGGTACGCCGGGGATAACAGGCTGATACCCCCCAAGAGTTCACATCGACGGGGGTGTTTGGCACCTCGATGTCGGCTCATCTCATCCTGGGGCTGTAGCCGGTCCCAAGGGTATGGCTGTTCGCCATTTAAAGAGGTACGCGAGCTGGGTTTAGAACGTCGTGAGACAGTTTGGTCCCTATCTGCCGTGGGCGCCGGAGACTTGAGGGAAGCTGCTCCTAGTACGAGAGGACCGGAGTGGACGTACCCCTGGTGTTCCAATTGTCTCGCCAGAGGCATTGTTGGGTAGCTATGTACGGACGGGATAACCGCTGAAAGCATCTAAGCGGGAAGCCCCTCCCAAGATTAGGTCTCCCTTAATCTTAAGATTTCTAAAGGGTCGTCGAAGACTACGACGTTGATAGGCAGGGTGTGGAAGTGTTGTAAGGCATTAAGCTAACCTGTACTAATTGCCCGTGAGGCTTGATCATATAACACCCAAGCGGTTTGAATTTATTCAAGCGCGAGGAGTGGTAAATGATTGAACTTAAAAGAGATACAAGATTGTGATATTTGTTGGTAACAACCAACCTGACAACTACTAAATATTAGGTAGGGGTCAGAGTACAATAGTGCTCTGACCCCAATTCCTAGACCAGTTTTCCTGGTGACCATAGCGAGCGGGTACCACCTGATCCCATCCCGAACTCAGAAGTGAAAACGCTTAGCGCCGATGATAGTGTGGCATTAGCCATGTGAAAGTAGGACATTGCCAGGATCTTATTCAGAAGAACCCAGCCTAAAGGCTGGGTTTTTTTGTATTTGTCCCGGTGATGTTTTATTTGAGCGTGGCCAACCTCATGTGACCAATTCGTTTGCAACGAATTGGGGCGACCGTAGGTCGGGCGAAGCCCGAGGCGCAGGAGGCGCTGAGTCCAGGTAGGACATTGCCAGGATCTTATTTTGAAAAGCCCCGCCTTTGAGAAAACCGTTCGTTAAAACGCTACCTTAAGTAACAACTAACAGTGCTACCTGGCTAAAGACGGCAGGAAAGGCTAGCTGCTTGATTGAATGATACTTCTTGATTTTGGGGAATTGGGTGTTTATTCTTCCTATACTTTCAGGTAGGAGATTGTGATGATAAAGAGTAGAGTGCCAACCACCCTCGCAGGTCTGTGCGGCATCGTGGTGTATGCGTTTGGAGCCATTGGAGCGGCGCAGGTGATCGAGGGCCAGGCTGTCGAAGCGGATGGTGCCCCCCAGTACATCGTCGATCCGTTCTGGCCCAAACCACTGCCGAATCAGTGGAGTATGCAGCAAGTCACGGGCATGTACATCGATCAGCAGGATCATATCTGGTTCATTAACCGCGGCAGGGCGACATTACCTATCGAACTGTCGGCGGAACTCGGGCCAGGATCGGCGCTTTGCTGCGTACGCGGCCCGGAGATCATCGAACTGGACCAGGAAGGTAATGTTCTGAACGCCTGGGGAGGCCCGGGGTACCATCCGCTGTGGCCGACTTACCTGCAGACGGTCATTCCTGATTCTGAGGGTAACGTTTGGATTTCAGGCGAGGCGGCTCAGGACAGCATCCTGAAGTTCACTCGTGATGGCGAGTTTCTCTGGGACTTCGGCCGCAGACCGCCGAAGTTGGGTACCGACGCCGACCTCCGCACGCGTGACCCACAGGAGAACAATCAGAACGTTGACGAGATTGTAAACGCGGGGCGCTTTCAGCTCGACGAGGTCGATGACGAGATCTACATCATCGATCAGAAGCGAGTCACGGTCTACGACTCCTCGACGGGTAAGTTCAAACGTGGCTGGGGCGGGCACGGGATGCCGTTGAGCGAAATCAGCAACGAGCCAATTCCCGGTTACGAATGGACGGGTGGACCACCTCCCGAAGAGGAACAGTTTGCGCCAACACTACACTTTATCGAGATCTCGGCAGACCGGCGCGTTTACGTAGGCGAGCGTGGTCAGAATCGGATACAGGTCTTCACGACGGAAGGGGAGTGGTTGCAGGACATGTACGTCTCGCCGAACACACCTGCGCAACGGGGTAATTGTGCAGGAATGCGCGAAGCTTCTCCTTCTCCGATGCCGACCGGAATGTTCTATTCCTCGATCTGCGGCAGCATGTACAAGATGGTGATTTCCAAAGATCCAAAGCAGAAATATCTGTTTGTCGCGGATGCACACAACGACGTCGTCTGGATCGTCGAACGGGAGAGTGGCGAGACGCTTGGCCACTTCGGCCGTAACGGCCGCCAGGCCGGGCAGTTTCACTTTGCCAATGCGATCGGCACGGACTCATTCGGCAATATCTACGTCGGCGAAGTCGATAACGCCAAGCGCATTCAGAAGTTCTCGCCGGTTATGTCGGACGGCCCGTAAGCTTCGGGCGTTCTAGCTGGGCCTGGACAGTAGCCCTCGGTATGCGCAGGAAACCGGCTCTCCAGCGGTCTGGCCAATGTCTTCGTATTCCAGACCAGTAGACATCGGCTCGAGGAGGTTTTTTGGATCTTTGACGGTCTGTCTATAGTTGAGGCGGTTGCCGTTATCTATAAGCGAGAATTACTCAACAATCTCTAAATCTCCCGTCTGAGGTTTGCCCTCGTCATTGATGTGCGGCCAGCCCACGCGAGTCGTGCGCACCTCCAACGTATCCCCCACCCAATTCGTTTGGAACGAATTGGGGCGACCGCAGGTCGGGCAGAGCCCGAGACACAGGATGTGATGAGCCCAAGTGCGACATTGTCAGGATCTAATTCAAAAAATCCCGCTTCAGTGCGGGGTTTTTAATTGTTTTGTTAACTTTGCGAATTAGGTGTGGGCAGCTATCATATATCTCCTGTGCTAAAAATATTAATTGGAAAGAAAAAAGAATGACAAAGTATTGCAACTTGATCCTGGTTTTTTTGCTCTTATCCACGGGCCATGCAGCCGTCGCGCAGCAAAGCGAAGCCACACAAAAGCTTCTCAAGCGCAACGAGATGTTTGAACCTGCCATCATCGAGGTGGCTGAAAATGTCTACACGGCTATCGGTTACCAAGTGTCCGCCAATACAATGATAGTAGGTGACGACGGTGTAATCATAATTGATCCGGGTCAGCAGGTTGCGGCCGCACGACGGGTTCGTGCTGAGTTCGAACGTATATCAGACTTACCTGTTCGCGCGATCGTCTATACGCATGGCCATGCCGATCACTCGAACGGTGCATCTGCCTTCTACGATCCTGAAGCTGGCATCGAGGTTTGGGCGCGATCGAACTATTGGTCTGAGCCGAATCGTGTAGAGGCGGCAGGGCTTACTGGCGGGGTTCGACCGTCAAACACGCAGGGGTTCGATCTCCGTCCGGAGCAGAAAATAGGTGTAGGCGTTGCCATCCCTCCACAACGCCCGCCAGCCGGGAGTAACCAAGTGGACGGAGTAGGTTCACAAGCGAAACCTGTCCGGATCGACCCAACTCATATGTTCTCCGAGGAGCGGATAACACTCGATATTGCGGGCATTAGCTTGGAGCTCGTGGCTGCTCCGGGCGAGACAGCTGACCAGCTATATGCCTGGCTTCCCAAGCAGCGCGTCGTCTTTCCGGGAGACAACTTCTATCAGTCCTGGCCAAACGTATATCCATTGCGCGGTACTGCACGCCGTTCAATCCGTGACTGGATATCGAGCCTAGACAGCATGGTCCAGAAGGATCCGCTGCACGTCGTAGGCGGCCACACCACACCTATACTCGGCACTGCGAACGAAGTGTTAACAAACTACAGGGACGCCATGCAATGGGTTCACGACCGTACTATTGAGGGCGCGAAGCTATACATGACACCTGACGAGCTCGTGGAGTACGCAGCCTTGCCAGCACATCTCGCAGAACTAGACTACCTGGCGGAATATTATGGAAGCATCTGGGGCACGGTACGCGATATCTACGCGCAGGATCTTGGCTGGTTCGACGGCGACCCCCTGAATCTCCACCGCGAGAGTCCATTACGGCAGTCTGAGCGTATGGCGGAACTCGTGGGCGGCGTCGATATCCTGTGGACGAAAGCCCAAGAAGCCATGACTGCGGAGGATCCGCTTGGCGCTGCTCAGTTAGCGCAGCATGTGATCCGTTTGCGTCCCAACAATCCCGAACCAAAGCTCCTAATGGCCGACGCGTTGGACATTATTGGCGAACGCACGTTTAATGCGCCCGCTCGGAATTACACACTGTCATCAGCTAATCGATTTCGTGCTCAAGGGGCAGATTGAACCGGACGTTCCTTGAGGAAAGAACCTAATTCCTTGGCGAGTAGCAAACCAGTTCAAAATTTACTGAACGTGGGCAGTAGGGGAAGTACGCTGCGCTGTAGAGATCGTGGAACAACTTGAAGATATCTACGGAAATTCGCTGCTGGGACTAGGAACTGGGAAGTTCACAGCTCTCGCGGCTGGTCCCAGCCTAGTATTCGCTGAGCGGTTTGTACCAAGTGCTGCAGGATTAGAAGGGGAATGCTCTGACGAAACCGGATAGGTAGTCTTATTAACTTGGGAAGGTGGCTTTACCGGACCACAGGGCACTAATCTAACAGAGGCTCAGCGAATGGGTATATCGGTACTTCTTGAAAGTGGCGACCGTGTTCACCCTATTTTATTGGGCGATGATGATCGAGATAATCATGTGATCGCATGTTTATCCGAAACGAGCCCAGCGATTTCGGTAAGCGTTGTATCTGGGCACTTTCACGACCCTGGAGACGATGTAAATCATGAGACTAGCGTAGAGGTAGTTTCAGGTCTTTGAACGACCAAATATCCAGTATCTGGATGATATCAGTACAAATTCGATAGGAACGAATAGGGGCGGCTAAAGGCCGGTAGTAACCTGAGGCGCAGGAAGCGCCGAGTCCAATTAGGATTCGGTGTTGCAGTTTTCTATTTGTATGGTGATAGTCCTATTTGAATTATTTCTATAGCAGTAACTCGAATTTATTAGGAGAAGGGCACGTACTTATTGTTGCTATTATGAGAATTTACATTAACTATTGGTGTAAAAATATTTTAAGACATGTAATAATAGAATCCAATGAATCAATTAGATACAAAAGAAATCGTATGTATAGTAGAAGATTAATAGCCTATCTATCTGTAATAGCTCTGTGCGTAGGTTGTAATTATATTTCGGATGCAGTATCTGGTGGTGGTCAAGATGGTGTTGATACTGCTAAAGAAAGTAAAGAAAGTAACGCAATTTCGCTTTCTGCTATCAAAGAAGCACTAGAGACTGCGAAAGACCCTGATGTGATTGTAAGCTCGGAACCTGCAGGAAGTTTACAGGGCTCCGCGCACGTCGCTGCGGTTAATAATATTGCTGCTCAATTTAACGCACGACCAAAAATTTTATATATCGTTGATGATTGGGGTAATACTTGCGCAATGCAAAATAGTCAATACTGTGAGGGCTATGGGGTAGCGTTGGTACCTGCAGATGACGGTAATATTAACGGATTAGCTTGCGGTCCAGGCACTGCAGCCGGCCAAATGGTTGTTAATTACGAATGGGTATCTTGTTAACCATTGAAATTATATAAGCGGATAGGTTAAACGGGGCATGTAAAGCATTCCAATCAATTCAGTCGCGCGTTAAAATCGAAGTTGTCTAATTTGAGCAAGGTTACGTTTTGGCAACTCGCGGTGAATTTTCCTCGAAATTTGGTTTTGTCATGGCAGCAGCAGGGTCGGCTGTCGGCCTAGGCAATATCTGGGGGTTCCCTACTCAAGTAGCAAGCAACGGCGGCGCAGCATTCGTTTTTGTTTATCTTGTACTTACTTTTGTGTTGGCATACCCAGTATTGATGGCGGAACTACTGGTAGGCCGTTATGCAAAATCTAATAGCATTGACGCTTATCCAAAAATAACTAATTATAAAAAATCAGCGTTTTTGGGGGTATGGGGTACGCTCACCGTAAGCTCTATCTTGGCTTTCTATTCAATTGTCGGCGGTTGGCTGATGGCCTGGGCGTTGCACTATTTTACTAGCCTGATTGGTTTAACTGCTATTGCCGCGTGGTTAGTTGAATTTTCTTTCGAGAGAAATATTCTTTTTACTGTACTCTTTTCGATCCTTACACTGCTTATTGTGAGACAAGGTGTGGCTGCGGGTATAGAACGTTGGTCGGTTCGTTTAATGCCGATTTTGTTAGGGCTAATGTCGATACTTATCGTATATGTGGGTTTGCAGCGCGGGGCATCTGAGGGGTGGAGCGTTTTTATTTTCCCGAATTTTAGCCGTGTATTTGATATTGATCTTGCGATCAGTGCTATGGGGCAGGCGTTCTTCTCGCTTTCTTTAGGTGTCGGCACAATGCTGATCTACGGGTCGTATCTTTCTAAATCCGAGAACATGGTATCAATCGGAGCATTGGTCGCTTTAGTGGATGTTGGAGTAGCGATTTTGGCTGGTGCGTTAATTATTCCTGCGATGTATGTAGCGCAAGCATCCGGAGTTGATATATTGGATGGGGCCGGTAATTTAATTAGTGGAGATGGTCTTGTTTTTACAGTACTGCCAGCCCTTTTCGATAATATGCGGGGTTTAGCTTCGCTGGTGCCGATTGGATTCTTTACCTTGTTACTTGTTGCCGCGCTGACTTCGTCAATTTCTATGCTTGAAGTTCCTGTCTCTTACATTACCGAGCGAAAAAGCGGTGATCGTGCCAAAGCCTGTTATTGGGTTGCCGGTGCTATATTACTTGCTAGCCTGATTATTTTACTTAATTTCGATGCATTGTTTGGATTAGTTGTTTCCTTAACCACTGAATATAGCCAACCATTACTAGGATTGTTTATCTGCGTTATCGTTGGCTGGTTTTGGAATCGCAATCAGTTGCTTGAAGAGATAAGACTCGGAAATCCTGAGATAGAAATAACTTTATTTTGGAAAATTTGGCCGGTTTACCTTCAGTTCGTTTGCCCGCTGATAATTTTGTTGTTGTTCTATCATTCTTTTCAAAGTTAATCATAAACGCTGGATGTTAATATTTGAGCGCTTGGGCCAGACTGTATGATTAGTAAAATTCACCCTAAGCATCGAGGTGCGCTGTATACCCTAGCGCTTACGTCGTTCGTAATGCCGATGTCTGTGTCATCGTTGAACGTTGCGTTGCCAACAATTAGCGGCGATTTGGGTGCATCTGCGGTGCAGACTAGCTGGGTCGTTATGGCTTTCGCTTTTATACAGGGAACCGGTATGTTTACGGCGGCCTGGGTGGCAAATCGGGTAGGCCGCAAACGGATATACCTTTCCGGTTTGGTTTTATCGGGAGTGATTTTACTTTTGTCGTCAATGGCAACTGATATTCGTATGTTGATTGTATTAAGGCTTTTTCAGGGCGCGAGTGCTGCCATGGTGTTCGCAACTACTAATGCCATTATTGTTTCGGTATTTCCTACGAGCCAGCGGGGCATGGTAATGGGATTTACCGCAGGTTCTGTTTATCTGGGTATAACGCTGGGTCCGGTGATAGGCGGGTTTATAACCAGCTGGTTTTCATGGCGCGAAGTTTTCATACTGCCACTGCCATTTTTGTGTGTTAGCTTGTGGTTAGCATCTGATAAGCTAGTTTTAGAACCGCATGTGCCTTCCGATGCACCGTTTGACTGGCCCGGACTATTTTTGTTTATCAGTACTGTAGCTCTTGCTTTATTTGGTGTATCTCGCGTGTACGAACCTGTTGGTTGGTTTGCGTTCATGTTGAGTGCGGCTAGCCTGGTTTGTTTTATAAAAACTGAGTACAAGAAAGACAAACCATTAGTTCATGTTGCTCTATTTGCCAATAATCGAATATTTGGATTCGCTTGCTTAAGCACCTTTTTATCCTACAGCTCGTCGTTTTCGGTCGGTTTTTTATTGAGCTTGTATTTGCAGAATATTGTTGGATTCGCGCCAGATCGAGCAGGGTTGATGCTAATTGTCACAGCCGCTTGCATGGCTTTGGTTACTCCTTTTGCTGGCCGACTGTCGGATAAATATCCGGCTCGCTGGCTAGCCAGCTTAGGTCTAATGCTAAATGCTATCGGACTAATGCTGCTGGCGAGATTAGACGGTAGCCAGAGCATTTCATATGTAATTTCGGCGCAAATATTTATCGGAATTGGATTTGGGTTTTTTAGTGCACCTAATTCCAATCGAATAATGTCGTCAGTGCCCAGTCAATATGTTGGCCAGGCATCTGCATCAATACCGACTATGCGAGGCGTAGGAAACCTTGCCAGTATGTCAATTGTTACAGCTGTTTTTGCGACCTATTTTGGTAGCTCTATGATCACTGGTGAAAATTCTGACGCGCTGATGGATGCAATTAGTTTGAGTTTTTCAATAACGTCAATAATTGCGGTGCTTGGGGCGGTGGCATCACTGGCTAAAGGGCGAGTAGCTAAAGGCTATTAGCGAATTGACAAAGTTGGCCAAGTAAATTGATCTGCGAACACAGTAATGCGCGTACGCAAGTGGTGCCTAAAAGACTCTGCCTGGATTAAGAATACCTTTTGGATCCAGAGTGGCTTTCAGCGTCCTCATAAGTGCAATCTCTGCCTCGTCGCGTGAGTGATGAAGCCATTGCGTTTTATCTGAGCCAACGCCGTGTTCAGCGGTGATGCTGCCTTCGTATTTTCCAGTAATTTCATAGACAGCATTATATACCCCGTACTTTTGTTCTTCATTCTCTGTGCCAGCTACTATATGGAAATTCCCATCGCCTAAGTGACCAAAATAATAGGCAATAACACTGGGGAATTTTCTTAGTAGGGTGCTTTGTATATCATCTACACACGCTTCTACACTTCGGATCGGGATTCCAATGTCAAAGTGAGCGGCATTTTTAAGTAATGCGGTTAGCTCTCCTATTCCATCCCGAATTTTCCAAAAATTTTCAGCGTCTGCTATTGATTGAGCCAATACGGCATTGGCAACTATTCCTTGCTCCATCAGATCGGCAAGTAACTCGCAAAAATGTTCGAAATCCGTTTCAGCGCAGTGACCTTCAGATTCAAGAATAACGTAATAGGAGTATTTTTCAGTAAACGGACTACGTGCGTCGTCTATCGCACTGATACATGCATCAAAATAATTTGGCCACATCACTTCGAAGGCGCTAATGCTAGGCAATCGAGTTCGTGCCGCGTTAAGAAGATGAATGACATCAGTCATCGATTCCAGCGCGCACATGGCGGACTGCTTTGTGATGGGTTTTGGAAACAGGCGCAATACAACTTCGGTAATTATTCCAAGCGTGCCCTCAGAGCCAATGAAAAGTTGCTTGAGGTCGTACCCCGCATTGTTCTTAAGTAATTTGTTACGATTAGCCAAAATTGTTCCATCAGCCAGTACCGCTACCATGCCTGAGACTAGAGCACGAGCCATACCGTATTTGATAACTTGGTTTCCACCGGCGTTAGTTGCGATATTGCCACCAATTTGGCAGCTTCCCCTGGCACCTAGGTCGAGTGGTAAATACAAACCGGCATCTTCAGCTGCTCGTTGCACCACAGACAAAGGCGTACCTGCTTGAACAGTAATGGTTAGCGCGTCTTGATCTATCTCAATGATTTGGTTCATTCGTTCCAGCGATAGTGACCATTCTCCAGGCTTGGGCGATGCACCGCCAGATAGTCCTGTTAGCCCTCCCTGAACCACAATTTGTTGACCAGCGACATTACAAAGTTTCAGCATACTGGAAACATCTTCCGCAGTTTTGGGGCGCAATACGACTTCGGGTCGGTACTTCCCACCATCGGTCCAATCGGATGCATATTTATCTGAAACCTCGTCGTTATAGAGAACGCTTGGAGCGTCAAAAATTTCGCATATTTTTTTTGTTAAACTCATATTTTTGCCGTGCTTTAGCTACACTGTAGAACTGTATAGGGCTGTAAATTTTTAGAGGTCAGCATAGTAGATTGTATATAATATGGCTTCACATTTGCAGTCGGTATACCTTGGTTGTCTAGCGGTATAGACTAATATGTAGTGTAGTTGTTCAAAGAGTAAATACTGATTGTATGAGCAAAATTCTAATTATTAGCGGGGCTAGTCGCGGAATCGGTAAGTCTACGGCGCAGTTATTTATAGAGTCCGGCTATAAAGTGGTGAATATATCTCGAACACCATCGAATTTGGACGGGGTGGTTGATGTAGCGGCGGACTTAAGCGCGCCGCTCTGGATTAACCAGGTACGCGATCAATTATCTAACATGCTTGACGGTATAGGTGAAATTGCACTGGTGCATAATGCCGGTATTTTAATCAAAGATCGGGTCGGTGACTTACCGCAAGAGCAATTACGCCGTGTACTAGAAGTGAACGTCGTTGCTTCTAGCATGCTAAATGATTTACTCATCCCGCATATGCATAGTGGTTCCTCTATTATTTACATAGGCTCTACCCTGAGTGAAAAGGCGGTACCAGGCAATGCATCCTATGTCACATCCAAGCACGCGGTAATTGGTTTAATGCGCAGCAATTGCCAGGATTTAGCGGGTACCGGTGTGCACACTGCATGTATATGCCCAGGTTTTACAAATACCGAGATGTTGAGAGACAACATCGGTGATGACCCTCAGGTATTAGATTCTATAGCTAGCATGCAAACATTTAACCGATTGGTGGAACCTGAAGAAATAGCTCAGGCCATTTTTTCGGTTACTCAGCAGCCTGTGTTCAACGGGGCGGTTTTACATACAAACTTAGGTCAGGTCGCAAGCTAATTATTGCTACATTTTCAGGTAACGCTTTAAATAGTAAACCCCTAAGTAAAATGGACCAGTATCTGCGAGCGCTACCAAGGCTTTGAATAGGTAATTAAACCCCATTAGCGTAAACAAGGTTTTTGCATCCATTTCACCGGCCAGAAAAAGTGCACCAAAAGTTACAGCGATAACCATAAACGAATCTACGCCCTGCGATACCAGGGTGCTGCAATTATTTCGCAACCACAGATGTTTGCCATTGGTTAGTTTTTTCCAAAAATGGAATAGTTGTACGTCGCAATATTGCGCAGCAATGTAAGCTAGCATCGATGCAAAAACAGCCCCGGATGTACAAGCGTAGATTAGTCCAAATAATTCAACAGAATTAGATACTGAACTACCATTTGGTAACGTAATGTCCTGTGCTAGCTGAATTGTCTGCCAGGGCGCTTGTGTGTCCATTGCTGGAGCTGGTAAGGAATTGGCAAGCCACATGCACCCAAGAATGAAAAAATTTAGAAGCAGACCAACTGTCACCATAAATTGAGCACGCTTTTTCCCATATAATTCGCACACCAAATCAGTGCATAAGAATGTTAGCGGGTAAGGCAATACACCAACTGCAACGGTTAGCGCGCCTAACTCGACAAACCGCGTTATACCAATCACATTTAACAGCGTCATTGCACATAGGAAAAACCCAGCGAGTACTAGAAATACGCGCTCGCGTCGTTCATAAAGCTCTTCCCTTTTGAGTGTCATTTTTGCTTCTTTTCGGATAAGGTTTATTGCCTATATTGGCTGACACTTTATCGATTATGCCGCGTTTAGTCACCCTTCAAATTGAAAAGCAGTTCATGCATTTTTCAGCTGCTCATTTCACTATTTTTTCAGCAACCGAGCGAGAGCGTTTGCACGGTCACAACTATTACTTGGCGGTTAATATAACCGGTGAAATAGATAACAACGGCCTTTGCTTTGACTACAACTTGCCCAAGGAGCGGTTGAGGGTAATTTGTGAAAAATTAAATGAATATATGCTGCTGCCTGAGTTATCACCGCATTTATCGATTGAAGATGTCGGTCGCCAATATCGGGTTTTGTTTGATAGAGACGAAATGTTTTTTTTGAAAGCCGATACACAAATTCTGCCTCTAACCAATATAACGATTGAAGAACTTTCTCGATACTTTTGCGACCAGCTATGTGCAGATGAAGTTTGGCTTAAAGCGTTAAATATCTGCATGGTAGAGTTGAAGGTGTCCTCTGGCCCGGGGCAGTGGGCTACCAGTAACTGGACTGCTTAGTAAATATTTAGCCTGCCCATAAGTATTTTTCAGCACTAGAATAGCTACGATAAAATATTACTCCTGAACTTATATTATTTTTACAGAGTGATCTTGTATTTATACTTTGTTTTGCGTTATCGTCCGTCGGATTTTGAAAAGTGAGCTCAATTTTTGGAGGATAGGCATGCGGTCTTTAGTATCGATACCAGTTATTAATTTGGCGATAGCTAGTACAGTTTTAGTGGTGGAAGCAGACTCTGGAGAGGTCAATTATGCGGGTAGCCATGCTCCTATAGGGATCATGGGAGATCATGTTCATGAAAAGGGCGAGGTAATGGTCTCTTATCGTTATATGAATATGAACATGCAAGGTAGCCGCTTGACTGGTGAAGCGATTTCGGAAAATACGATTGTAACTACAATCCCTAATCGTTTTTTTGGTGCGCCGGGACAACCACCGACATTGAGAATAGTGCCTACCGAGATGACGATGGAAATGCATATGTTCGGGCTAATGTACGCACCTAGTGATGGAGTTACATTGATGGCAATGTTGAATCACGTCGAAAAAAATATGACGCATACAACTTACCGTGGTGCTAGAGGAACGAGCATATTGGGTCAGTTCGTCACCAAGACGAAGGGCATCGGAGACACTCCAGTAGCTGCATTGGTAACATTGGCGAATAGTGATACCTATAAACTTCACGCGACCATAGGGGTTTCTCTGCCTACTGGCAGCACTACTGAAGAAGACGCTATTTTGACCCCGATGGGAGGTACGCCAAAGGTCCGGTTGCCATATCCAATGCAATTAGGTAGCGGCACATTCGACCCTATTGTAGGGCTGACTTATGCTGGGGGCCTGCTTTCTTCCGATACCGGTTGGGGTTATGGGGCTCAATGGCGCTCAGTGTTTCGCATAGAGGATAATGATGAAGATTATCGCTTAGGGAACGAACACGATCTGTCTGTTTGGATAAATTATAATTGGTCGCCGGCGATTAGTACCTCCCTGCGGTTGAACTATATGGATCGTGGGGAAATAGACGGAATTGATTCAAAAATTATGGGCCCTGTACAAACTGCTGACCCTAATAATGCAGGATTGCAGCAACTAGGTTTGGGCTTAGGTATAAACTTTGCGGGGTCGGGTAGCTGGAATGGACATCGTCTCTCAGCCGAATATCTTTTGCCCTTGAGTCGTAAAACTTCAGGCGTGCAGTTGGAAACCGACGCAATGTTATTATTTGGTTATCAATACGCTTTTTAATCGGTTGCAGTATTCACTTTATCCTCATACGAATTGAGTTGACGATTAGATTGTAGGAGCGCTAAAGCAGCGTTAACCGTAGGTTAGCTAACTTTATTATGTGTTACAAACTGCGTGACACTATTTGGACCGGCCTGCCCTTTGTTAGATCAGTGGTTAATAAGGGGGTAAGTAAAATGGGCGTAGTGTTAGTTACTGTCATGGGTACAGCAGTACCAAACCATTATGAACGGGACGTATCTTTGCTTTACGCCCAGAAACACTTCGTGGGCTGGTTGGACGACAATAAGTACGATGATATATTGGAAGCAGTAAGTTAAGTTAGCCATATGATTTGGAGTAATTGTGACTGAGGATGATTATTGACCACAGCTGATCTTAAAAGCGCAATAGATAGCATTGCAGCGGTTGATAGAGATGTATCGAATGCGATCATAGCTATAGGCTACCCGGAACTGAGAAGTCGTTTGGCGGGCTTTGAAACATTTGTTTCTACCGTGGTTAGTCAGCAATTGTCCACTAAGGCTGCGGCTACAATATTTTCCAGATTAAAAGCTGCTATCCCAGAGTTGTCGCCAGCCGGGTTGCTATCTACCCCGTTCAAAGATTTAAGGAACGCTGGTCTATCTGGTCGAAAAATCGAATATTTACAAGGGCTAGCAGAAGCAACTATTTCAGGTGAATTTGACCCGATTGCGCTCGCAAGTATGAGCGATGATGAGGCGATTGAAAGCATTATTCAACTCCGCGGCTTTGGCAAATGGACAGCCAAAATATATCTGATGTTTTCCCTGCGTCGCGATGACATATTTCCGGAAGACGATTTGGCATTGCTGATAGCTTTGCAGCATTTAAAAGGTTTGGATGCCAGGCCAACACCAATGCAAGCGGTGGACTTAACCTTACATTGGTCGCCAAATCGCAGCGCAGGTAGTTTATTTTTATGGAAATACTATCGTTATAAATTACGCCCGGAGTCTTTCGGGATATAGCTATTATTGTGTTGATTGGCGATATAATGCTATTTAGATTCGCTACATTACTTTGCGCTGTCGTTGGATACGCTTAAAAGAGGTAGGAAATATTATGGTGAAAGTTAGTTTGTTGATTTTAATGTGTGCGGTGATATTGATCGCAGTATTTATGGCCTTTCGTTTGGTTGGTGAGGCTAGTAGGAGTCACTCGATAAACCCAGAATTAGGCGTAGTAAATGGGACATTGATCGATTGTCCAAGTTCACCGAATTGCGTGTCTAGTCGGGCAACTGATGACAAGCATAGAATAGCTGCGATTGCTGATGCTGATGGTTTACTTTGGCCCACTCTGGTGGATAAGTTATCAAATATGGTTGGGGCAGTGCTGGTAGCTAACCAAGACGACTATATATGGGTTGAGTTTACTACGCCCATCATGGGTTTTGTTGATGATGTGGAATTTCTTAATGATCCGGAAAGTGGACAAATATCTATCAGGTCAGCATCAAGAGTTGGGTATAGTGATATGGGTACCAATCGAAAGCGCATCGAGGTAATCCGAAATGCTTTAAGTGCTGGGCATTAATTCGATTAGAAAGGCCCTTAGATATACCAAAGTATGAAAAAATCATTTTACTGTGCTTTGCTATTGAGTTCAGGCGTATACACAGGGAAGAGATTGAGCGATGAATAAGATAGAGAAATTTGTGCGTACACATCGATTGCCCGAGGAATTTGTATCTATCGCTGAGCAGTATTACCAACCGCTGGTAACAAAGATAGCGAAGCTGACGATAGGCGGTAGTATACGTGTGCTTGGAATTAGCGGCGCTCAAGGAACCGGTAAATCTACACTCGCGAAGTTTGCGGCCCAAGTGCTGATACATGACTTCGGGTTAACCGTAGTCTGCTTGTCATTGGATGATTTTTACTTGCGCAGATCTGAACGGCTAGATCTGGCGAGCAATATTCACCCTTTATTTGCAACCCGGGGTGTGCCGGGAACCCACGATATACGACTTGCGACTAAGGTTATTGATGGTCTATTGGCAGGAGATCGCGTGCAGATGCCAAGGTTTGATAAATCGCTTGATGATCGTGCGGTAGTCGATCATTCTGATATCAGTGAAGGGCGGGTCAATTTGGTAGTGCTCGAGGGTTGGTGCGTAGGCGCCAAAGCCCAATGTAGTGAGTTGCTGTTGGAGCCAATTAACGAGCTTGAGCGTATTGACGATGCTGATGGTAAATGGCGCACATATTCTAACGAAGCGCTTGCTTCACAATACACCGGGCTATATTCAAAACTCGATTATTTGGTATTTTTGAAAGCGCCAAGTTTTGGGTGCATTTATGAGTGGCGTAGCGAACAAGAGAAAAAATTATGGGAGAAAGTAGGCGATGGACTGGGGGTAATGGACTCAGTCGCTTTACAACGATTTATCATGCACTGCGAGCGGATAACGCGTGATTGTTTAACCAGATTACCGATAACTGCTGATGCGGTGCTCAACTTGGACCATGCGCATGGGGTTGATTCGCTGACCTATAATAATTCGAACTAGAAATTCAAGATGGTACCCTTGACTGAGCTTTTCAGCATTACTTGTTGCTACCTCAATCCAGAGACTTGATCTAATTACAGTGATTAACTGCGGGCAAAGTAGTCGGTTAAAAAATCATCGAAATCAATAGTATCTGAATCTTCTATTTGCTTCTGTTTTTCTAGAGATTCAACCGCGATTTTATCCATTTCCGCTCTTTTATCGGCTGGCAGAGGTTCTTTGAAGTTAGCCTTATGTTGACTACTAAGGCGTATTCCTAGCTCGCTAAAGCTGAGTTTTTCTGTGTCCGCGAAATGAAGGATTTGTGCTGACGGGAACAAATCCGGATGTAATAATTTATTCTTTTGCGCCGCGACTGCTTTTGTATGCAAATTATTGCCATGGGATTCATCTAGCAAGTTTGCCGTCTGCTCAATACCATCTGTTAGTTCAGTTGCCCATTGAAACGCATCGATCGTCTCTTCGTTACGTTTTAATTTTAGCCCTGGCTTTCGCCCTTCGATAATAATCGAGGTTTTGTTTTGGTTGTTTGCCGCATATTCATCGGTTGAGATTTGCGGGCTATCTTGTAAAAGACAGTAAAGCAGAAAACTATCAACGAATCTTGCCTGTGCTGAATCGATACCAACTGGCAGAAATGGATTGAGGTCAAGATTTCTGACTTCAATGTACTCGACTCCGTGTTGTTTCAAATAGGGTAAAGGATGAGCGCCTGACGGAGTGACTCTTTTGGGCCGAATATCACTGTAGTACTCATTCTCAATTTGCAGTAACCGGTCATTGAGTTGCAAATAACGGCCGTTATTTTTAGCACCAATCTTCTCGTAAGGCGGATAGCTCATGTTTAAAGCTTGCCCCAAGGTGCTGGTGTAAGATTCTACCGAGTTATAGCAAACTCGAAAACTACTCTGTGCATCACTGGTGTAACCCAGGCCACCCATTCGTAATGATGTTGCCCAAGGCAGGTAATAACCCTTACCTTCGAGTTTTAGAAGTTTGTGATCGAGCCCTTTAATAAATGATCCGCAGACAGCAGGAGATGCTCCAAATAACAGTAATAATAACCAGGCATTGCGTCGAAAGTTTCGAATAAGGCCGAAATATTGCTTATCGCGGAAATCACGATCAGATTCGGTGCTGGCTACCACGCTGCGAAAGGCTGTCCAAAAGTCATCCGGTAGCGAAAAATTATAATGAATGCCTGCAATTGTTTGCATTGTTTTGCCGTAACGATGTTCCAGGCCCACTCGATAAATATGTTTCATCGTGCCGATATTGGACTTTCCGTACTGTGCAATCGGTATGCTACTTTCGCCACCTAAAAAGCACGGCATACTTGAACTCCAAATAATCTCCTCTTCCAGAATTTCATAGGCAAAGCGGTGTAAATCTTCAAGGAAGTTAACCGCGGCTTCTGGGGTTGGCATAACCGGTGTGACGAACTCCAGGAGTGCTTCTGAAAAGTCGGTAGTAATACTGGGGTGGGCAAGAGCTGACCCTAGAGCTGCAGGATGTGCGGATTGCGACAGCTCACCCGCTGGGGTAGTACGCAAACCTTCTTTCTCGATTCCGCGCTGGATGCCAGTCAGTGTGCTGAAAGTGCCAGACTGTTTGAGAAGATTAAGATTTTTCAGAAATGTTTGAGACACAGGGGGATCCGTTTAAGCTTGCCGATAAAAAATCTAAGCGGATTTTATCTCAACAACGAATGGCAAACGTAACTAATTATACCCTGCACAATATTGCGTAGTAGTATGCATTCAAAAACTATTGCTCTAGAGTTTGCCCGCTTGGTGTGCAGATTCGCTTTCGTTAGTAATAATCATTAAAGCTTATAGCGCCGTTCTATATGCTCTCGAGTTATCACGCCGTATATTCGATTTGCAGACTTGCCGTGTGCGCCGGTGACATAAAGGAGCTCAGCACCAGTCGCCTCCATCGCTTCGTGCGCCTCCTGAAGCGTTTCTAAAATCGTAACTCTTGTTGAATCCTCGCGCATGGCAGGTAGGCTGAGCAGGTCTATTTCATGGTTGTCTGTCTCTAGGCTGCTTAGATGGATGGCGAGATCAGCTGCAGGTAGCAACGAAGCCTGGCCATTTTCAGCAAAAGTCATAATCCAGCGTTGGTTAGTTTCTAGGATAGTGCGTGCAGCATCGACCGTAATAATTCTATCCATTTGCGAGACACTTTTATCCATTACGCTAGCAACGCCAATTCGGCGTAAAGCCTGCGCCATTGGCGAATTTCGATAGTCTAATCCTCGTTCGCGCATTAAAACGCGATAAATTGACATTAATCCAAAAGGTACTCTTTTGGTTATTAATGCAGTTACTACAGCGATCATTGCCGGCAGAATTACGGAGTGGGTGCCACTTAACTCCAGAATGGCTACCAGTGCGGCAAGCGGTGCATGGAGCGCAGCACCCATCATCGCACAAGCGCCTAATAGTGCGTAAAGGCCCTCATCATGTAAGCCGCCGACCAGGTCGTTCGCCATCATACCCATGGAGCCACCTATGCAGGCGCCCATAAGTAAAGCTGGGCCTATTAAGCCGCCTGGCATTCCCAACCCGATAGAGGCGGATGTAGCGACTAATTTGGCAAAAAATATCAATATAAGCATAGCCATTGATATTTGCCCTAAAATTGCCAAACTTACAGTGTCGTAGCCTATCCCCATTATTTGTGGGACGGGAATTGCCAGCACGCCGGTGATTAGTCCAGCCAGCGCGACTCGCATCCAATATGGTTTTGTTTCTATAAGATGCGAAAAGAGTACGGTCGCTTTGACGAACGCTGCGGCGCTCAAGCCGATCACTACCCCCATCAACATCACGTAGGGAAGTTCCCCGATCGACGTCCATTCTATGCTGGGTGCGGTAAATGCGGGTGCATCGCCAAACATTATTCGAGCTAAACTGGTCGCGGTCAGCGAGGCAATAATAACGGGAGTAAACCCAAGGATCGTGTATTCCATTAGGACAACTTCCATTGCAAAAATTACCCCGGCAAGGGGCGTGTTAAATCCAGCGCCAATTGCTGATGCTACGCCACAGCCGATTAATATTCGACCAGCATTGTGTGGAATCTTAAGAGTATCGCTAATTGTCGCTCCAGCGGCAGCTCCTAAATGAACTGTGGGGCCTTCACGACCAACAGATTGACCAGTGACCATGCATAATGCGGCGCCTAGAAACTGGGCGACAGCGTTTTTAAGAGGCATCCGGCCGTGATGGTAGGCGAGTCGTTCCAGCACGTGAACTATGCCTATTTGCCGGGTCGCGGTGCTCATATTCTGAAAAATAACCCCGATAAGTAATCCGCCACCTGCACACAGTAAAAATCGTGTTACGGCTGAAAGTGACTCAAAGGAGGCGCTGTAATCATCTAATATCGAAGACGTAAGTGCGCCTGTTACCAGAAGGCGAAAGATAATACTTAAAGAGCCAGCGACTATTCCAACTATAACCGCTAGAGCGGCGAGCTGTGCCATCGCGTCATTCCGTGACATACGGATGCGTTGCTGATCGATAAACTCGCGCAGATTTGCAATGGTACGCAGCACCAAAGGCTTCAACTTTTGGGGTATATCAGGCTCGGCGGGCACGGGCTAAAGTTAGAACGGCGGTACTACGTCCGCGCGCGTATCAGTTATTAAAGCCCTGAAGCGGGATTGGATGCGCTCAAGGGCAGCGGTATCGTCTGCTTCGAATCTCAGTACCAGTATGGGTGTTGTGTTCGACGGACGGATTAACCCGAACCCATCTTCAAAATCCACACGAATACCATCCATAGTAGATAATTGAGCGTCATCAAATGATGCATTTTCAATCATTTCGTCCATGAACCTGTAGTGTTCGCCTTCTTGCATTTCGATGCGCAATTCGGGTGTGTTGATCGTATCTGGTAGAGCATTAAATACCTCAGAAGGGCTTTGGTCCATTTTAGAGAGCAACTCGATTAGTCTTGCCCCGGCATAGCTGCCATCGTCGAACCCATACCAACGCTCTTTAAAAAATATGTGGCCGCTCATTTCACCAGCTAATTGTGCACCGGTTTCTTTTAATTTGCCTTTAATAAAAGAATGCCCAGTTCGCCACATGGTCGCTTTGCCACCAGCGGCCTCGATTTCTTTTGGTAATGTCCTTGAGCATTTTACATCGTAGATTATTTCGGCAGACGGGTTCCGTTCCAACACGTCGCGTGCAAAGAGTATCATCTGTCGATCAGGCCAAATAACATCTCCGTCTGCTGTAACGACGCCTAAGCGATCACCATCGCCGTCGAACGCAAAACCTAGCTCTGCACCTTGATCCTTTACTGCCTGGATTAAGTCTTGCAGGTTTTCAATTTGACTGGGGTCTGGGTGATGATTAGGAAAGTTTCCATCGACTTCGCCATACAGCGTAGTGACATCACAACCCAGTCTCTCAAACAATTCGGGAGCGACGGAACCAGCTACGCCATTTCCACAATCGATAACCAGTTTAATTTGCCTAGCCGGCTTTACATCTGCAACGATGGTGTCGAGATATTCAGGGATGATTTCACGTGACGAGTATGTTCCCAGGTTCTCAGACGATGCGAGAATACAGCTTTTATCCTGGATACGTTGCCGAATAGTTTGAATGCGTTCAGCTGAAAGAGTCATACCATCGATGACCATTTTAAATCCATTATAATCGGGTGGGTTATGGCTACCCGTAATCGCAACACAGGAAGGAATTCCCAAGTGATAAGCGGCAAAATAGACCACTGGTGTCGGCGCGACGCCAATATCCACGACGTCTACCCCCGTTGATCGAATGCCATCGGCGAGCACCTTGGAAAGTTTTAGGCCAGAGAGCCGTCCATCACGACCAATAATGACCACGGTTTGATCATTAACGATCGCTTCAGTGCCTATACTTTGACCAATTTGGTAAGTCATATCGACAGTGAGTGATTTATCCACGATGCCACGTATATCGTAGGCTTTGAAAATTTCTGTAGGAAAGTATTCGCTCATTGCTTGATCTTTGGATGATTACTGCTAAATTTGTGAGTGTGCTCAATTATAACCAATGGTGTAGAAGTTACTATCGTAAACCGACGTAACGCTGAACGGCTAAGGCTGTGGTGATTTCTAAACGCGCTCGATTACCATCGCGATGCCTTGGCCTACTCCAACGCACATAGTGCAAAGCGCATATTGGGCCTGTCTGTGATGCAATTCAGTAACCGCAGTTTGTACTATGGGTGCGCCGCTCATTCCCAGGGGGTGCCCCATCGATATTGCGCCGCCATTCGGATTTAAATAGTCCGCATCTTCGGGGATGCCTAAACCGCGAACTAACGCCAATGCCTGAGCGGCAAATGCCTCGTTTAATTCTATTACATCCATTTGTTCTAGAGATAAGCCAGTCTGCGCAAGGACTTTGTGAACCGCTTGTACGGGACCATAGCCCATAATGCGTGGTTCGACCCCGGCAGAAGCCATACTCAAAACCCGACCCCTAGGAGCAATCCTAAAATTCTTGATCGAGCCTTTGCTGGCTACCAGTAACGTACAGGCCCCGTCGTTAACTCCAGAAGCATTCCCCGCAGTAACTGAACCATTTTTGCGAAAGCGGGTGGGCAAATTTGCAAGTGTTTCGACGTTCGTCGTGCGGGGATGTTCGTCTTTATCGAACATTCTTGGTTCACCCTTTCGTTGAGGGGTTTCTACTTGGACGATTTCTTCTACAAACCTATCGGATTGATATGCATTTTGGTATCGATGCTGGCTACGTGCAGCAAATGCATCTTGATCTTCCCTGCTAATGTTAAATTATTCTGCGAGGTTCTCCGCAGTTTCCGGCATCGAGTCAACGCCATATTGGGCCTTCATTAAGCGATTTATAAATCGCCAACCCATTGTAGTGTCATATATTTCTGCCTTGCGTGAAAAAGCTGTCTCAGCTTTGGGCATTACCAGCGGTGCCCGTGACATGGACTCAACGCCACCGGCAATTACTAGCTCGGCTTGTCCAGCCAGAATTGCACGCGTAGCTAAACCAACAGATTCCATACCGGAACCACAAAGTTGATTTATGGTTATACCTGGCGCTTCAACTGGTAAGCCAGAAAGTAATGCAGATGCGCGCTACATTTTGGTTATCTTCTCCAGCTTGATTGGCACAACCGTAGATAACATCATCGAGTACGCTCCAGTCGACTGAGGGGTTACGGTTTTGTAGTTCTCGCGTTGGGATAGCACCAAATCATCTGTGCGGATTTGAGCAAGAGATCCGCCGTAGCGGCCAATTGGCGTTCTAATAGCATCGCAAATAAAGGCATCGGTCATGATTGTATTCCTGATTTTCTTGATTTTTGACCTATATAATAAGGCACGCTTACAGGTGTGTCTAAAGAGATGTATGAAGGCTTACTTATACGTTGTTGCAATGGGTCGCCAACGGGAACTTTTTGCACACGCCTTTGGACTAAATATTTCACAATTAACTGAGTTCTAAAACACCCGCTTTATAATTTGGATCGTCCAATACTGGTCTAACAGAAGACATTATTCTAGCGGGCAAATCAAAGAACGGTATAATCTCTCTTATCTTCACTAACTTGGCCGTCAACCCTTGTCATTAATGGCACCCCGCTATTCTGGTGGGAGATTGAACCCTGTTATCGATATTGCTGAATATGTGGACCCAGACGTGAGTTGAATTGGCAATATTATTTGGTCGACATCTGTTCCCGGGCTGTTTGTAGTGATAGAGCGAGTTAGTTACTAGTTTCAGCTGAGTATTTAGAGGAGTGAATATAAGTGGGTGTACCAATCGACGTTATAGATTTACGTAGGGCGCTAGGTTACTTCCCTACCGGAGTAACCATTATTACCACGTTGGATGCCAGTGGCAGCCCCGTTGGTGTAACTGCCAGTAGTTTTAATACGGTGTCCCTAGAGCCGCCTCTTATTTTATGGTGTATCGCCAAAGATGCATACAGCGCGGAAGCATTTGAAGCGGCAGAATATTTTGCTGTGAATGTTTTGGGAAACCAGCAGGCTGATATATCTAATAATTTTGCGCGACAGAGCGAAGATAAATTCGATGGAATAGCGTTTGCTTCAGGACGGGGTGGAAGCCCCCTGTTAGAAAATACCGCCGCATTTTTTGAATGTAAAACATGGAAGTTTTACGATGGTGGGGACCACACAATTGTGGTTGGTGAAGTGCTCGGTTTTCAAGCGAACGATTCTGTTTTGCCCTTGGTGTTTTCTCGGGGGAGCTACGCAACCTAGCATCTTCAGGTAATTATCGAATCCAATGGCCGTTGAATGAGTTAGTGAGTCTAGTCGGAAAACCTAACCCTTAGTTTGCGCGCTGTTTGCAGTCCTTTATTTACATCAAACTGACCGTCCAGATCAGGGTCGTTTATTAGACCCTTCCATCCGACACGAGTGCGAGGCTTCTCAAAATAAACACTCATAACAATTTCGAGTTGGTTCGCCAAGGCTACCCTTATTTTGGCCAAACGTTCTCTATACTCCTTTGCAGGAATGGGATCATGCACCGAACAGGGGCCTACAATTACGAGTAAACGGTCATCTCTTTTCTGTAGTATTTGGCTTGTGTTCTCGCGCGTTTGTACGACCAACGCTGCAGATTATTCAGTCATAGGAAAGCGATCCGCAAAATTAGATGCAGTTGAGGTTGTTCGCCGATTTGAATTTTTGTGCATAATTATATATATCGTTGATTTTAAGAAAGTTTTAGTCTTGTCTGGTGGGGCAGCGCAGATAATCTTTTAGTTAGATTTGTGTATGGCCCTGTCATGAACCGATAGCGCTGCTTCATGCATGGCTTCACTCAGCCTTGGCTGTATTGGCTGCTGAGTTGCCATGATCAGATGATCTAGAGATGCCATCATAAAAATGTCAAAACCAAACCTGAGTGGTGTCAGTTTCGGAAAATCTATGCCGGTAAGTTGCTGCTAATGAGGCTAACCAGCTGGCGCGCAAGGTGATTTTTGTCGGTCATCGGTAGTTCATGCTTATCGCCATTTGCGCAAAATACTATTAATGCATTAGGCTTGTCACCAAATCCCGGCGTCGTCCCACCTACTTTATTGGCGGCGATCATGTCTAATTTCTTCTTTTTGAGTTTACGCAGAGCATTTTTTTCAAGATTATCAGTTTCTGCGGCAAAACCAACAACAAATGGTCGATCCTGGTGCGCTGAAACTTCACTAAGAATATCCGGATTCTTGACCAGCTCAATGGTCATTTTGTTATCGTCTTTTTTTATTTTTTTGCTAACTTGAGATTTAGGTCGGTAGTCCGCGACCGCTGCAACCCCAATAAAAATATCAGTGTTGGCAATTTCTGATAAAACTGCACTGCGCATTTCTTCTGCACTTTTCACTGAAATTCGGTTTACACCATGCGGTACATCTAATGAAACTGGGCCACTAACAAGTGTAACAGATGCTCCAGAAGCAACCGCTGCAGCGGCTACCGCATATCCCATTCGACCAGAGCTAAAGTTAGTAATGGCTCGAACCGGATCGAGATGTTCTACAGTGGGTCCTGCGGTAATCAAGCAATGCAGTTCTTGCAGCGGACCGCCTCGCTGAAAGGATGTTAATAGTTGATCACAACATGAAACTAATTCATCAGGCTCAAGCATGCGGCCCGGGCCTGTTTCGCCGCAAGCCTGATCGCCTACACCCGGCCCGAAAACCTCTATTCCAATCGATTTGATTTTTTCAAGATTAACCCGCGTAGCCGCGTTGCTCCACATCTGTTGATTCATCGCAGGCGCAACCGCTATTGGTGCGCTAGTCGCCAAACACAGGGTAGTGAGCAATTCATCGCCAAACCCGTTGGCAAGCCGAGCCATTGTGTTGGCAGTAGCTGGCGCTATCAAAACTAGATCTGCCCATCGAGCAAGATCAATATGTCCCATGCCAGATTCACTGTCGGCGCTCATTTTAGCGACGTGAACCGGGTGACCACTGACGGCTTGAAGGCTTAAGGTTGTAATAAAGCCTTCGGCAGCTGCTGTCATAACCACCCGCACTTCTGCCCCCTGATCACGTAACCGGCGGACTAGTTCGGGTGCCTTATAGGCGGCAATACCACCAGAGACACCTAGAAGAATTTGTTTATTTTGTAGACAGCTCATTAGTGGGAGTGTACTTTGGACTGAGGCCACAAAGGAAGCGGCACGGTAAAACAATTACTATATTCGACGATAAGGTTGAATATTTAGCTAATTTTACGCTCAAGGAGTGGTAATGAAAAAACAATCTACTGATATCAATGCTGGATCGACGCCGATCACCAACTCGGTACATATTCCTAATATGTGAGTGGCCAGAGGCTGAACGACCACGTGAAAGGTTAATAAAACTCAGTGCTGGGGCACTTTCTGATAGTGAGTTATTAGCCATTTTTTTGGATACTGTTTATCAGGGGCAGTCGGCAGTGAACCTGGCACGCGAATTAATTGCTCAATTTGAGGGCTTACTGGGTGCTACGCATGATGGCTTACTTACCTGTATAGGTGTTGGTATTGGCAAAAATGCTTTGCTAAAAGCAGTTCGTGAACTCGGGAGACGAGCCTTGGCTGAGCATTAGCAGCGAGGTTAGGCGTTAGACAGTCGGCAGGCCACTCACGATTATTTACGTCACTGGTTAGTGGGCAAGTCGTACGAAGTATTCTGATGCTGGATAACCAACCTCTCGTGATATCTGCGATAGAACTTTTCAGAGGAACATTGTCTCGAGCTTCTGTATATCTTCGCGAAGTAATTCAGGAGGGGTTGAAGTGCAACGCTGCTGCGATGATTTTAGCCCATAATCATCCCTCTCGATTTACGGAGCCCAGTAATGCTGATCGTGATATCACCGGTCGAATTTGTAGCGCTGCAGAGTTGTTAGACATACGTGCTTTAGACCATATTGCAGTGGGTGACAGTGAGTGCGTTTCATTTGTCGAACGTGGATGGATATGAGTATTTTGGTTTGTGATGAACTTTAAAGTCGTAGAAGCTCGTAAAGCTTGGTGTCTACAAGTATATTTATTGAATTGGGGCTATGCATTCAGGTGGTTTTTTGTTATAAATTCGCCCCCGCATGGGGTTGGTTACCTGTGCAGTAGGCGTCGTTTTATTGATGGCCCGGTAAACATTTGATTTTATTGGTGTTTGTGGGTTTTCTGAAAAGTACTTTTAAAGGTTTTTTTATGTCTAGAGAGTGTCAGGTAACCGGTAAGCGCACTACGCGAGGGAATAACGTTTCTCACGCCAAAAATAGAACGCGCCGAACATTTGTTCCAAATTTGCATTATCGAAAATTTTGGGTTGAGAGCGAGAGCCGCTGGGTTAGATTGCGTGTTTCTGCTAAAGCCATCCGCATTATCGATAAGAAAGGCATTGATGATGTGCTGGTCGATTTACGCTCGCGTGGCGAAAAGGTATAGAGTGAAATTATGAGAGATATAATTAAATTGGTATCCAGCGCTAACACCGGTCATTACTACACTGTGACCAAGAACAAACGGTTGTCTCCCGATAAGTGGGAAGTGACAAAATATGATCCCGTTGTCCGAAAACACGTAATGTACAAAGAAGCAAAAATTAAATAACTGACTTTTGCTTTAGTAAATTTGGCTAAATATTAGCTGAAAAAACCGGTAGTCTATTAGCACCGGTTTTTTGTGGCTTGAATTTGAACATTCTTATATAGAGGATCTGTCGCCTTGTGAATGCCTGTAAGTTAACAACGGAGTTGACTTCAGTTGCAGGCGTAGTTTAGATCAATGGTTATCGATCTTTCATTTTGGCCAGTTGACAAAGAACTATACCGTTGGCTACGAGTTTATCGAAATTGATGGTCATAAACCGTTTGCCTATTGTTAATTAGATTAATGCTTTATCCGAGGAGCCCTTTATATGGGGGCTTTGTTTACTGTCGGTATTTATTACTTCATACAAATTTTATCTTCGTGCGCTTGTGCAAGACCTTTGCAGCTGATTTAATCGGTGCCAGTTGCTAATTGGCGATCGGAGAGAGACTTAGGCGATGTTTTCGTTGGATCAGCAGGTACTACGTACCGACGCTTCAGGTATGCCACTAGAGTGGATCAATTATCAGGAAGCCGCACGTCGCTATCACTTGGGGCAAGTGTTATATAGTGTTGGTGAGCCATTGTACCGGGTACATGGAGGTTTTAATTCGATAACCGGCAAGCGCAGCGTAATCGAAGTAAATTCGATTTTAGCGACCGAAGGTGAAATTCGATCGACTTGGAAGCATTTCTACAAGTATAGCCCGCCCCTCAATAATCACGCTCTGTTTGCCCGAGATGCGCGAATTTGTTTGTATTGTGGCGGTCAATTTTTTGACCGAGATTTATCTCGAGATCATGTAACCCCGATCTCCAAGGGTGGTAAAGATAAATGGACTAACGTGGTGACCTCTTGCAAACGTTGTAATAACCACAAGGCAGGCCGAAGTCCGGAGGAAGCTGGTATGCCATTATTGGCTGTACCCTTTGCACCCACTCATGCGGAGTACATTTTTTTGAAAGGTAAAAAAGTGCTGGCTGATCAAATGAAATTTTTAAAAGCGCACTTTCCTCGTAAGAGCCTGCTACACAAACGCCTACGTAAGGCGCATCAGGTTGAGTTTCGGTAAAGTTAATTGTTGCGAAATTTGGGGTTTATTACTGCTGTATTGTTGAGTCTATTAGTTCAACCGGTGTTTGCACAAGCATGGAATTGTGATGACTTTATCGGCGATTGGAAGTTCGAAGGTGACGACTACAATATGTCTGCGCAAAGAACAGTATTGGCTACATTTTTGGCTGACCGAACTTTTTACGTTGATATGTGGCACGAAGGCCAAAATAGTCAAGGGCGCGAAGTGCAAACTGGCCGTTGGCAATGTAAAGATGGATTACAGACATTGCATATTGACGCCCTTAATGGCTTCGCTGTTAACTATTCAGATGTCTACGAAATAATGGAACTAATGCCAGTTTACTTTCGGATAAGCTCAACCCCTGAAAATTGCGATCGCGCCGGCTCGGATTGCCCAACAACCTACGAATATTTTCGTCAATAGCCGTGATTTGCGGCCCTAGCGTAAATCATCTGGTTGGGTGATTTTCAAAAGATAAAAGCTTGCTAGCATAGCTTCACTACATTCAACTCATAAAATTGTAGTTGCCTTTATCTAGAGGTATAACGATAAATATTTTTGAACAACATGAGATATATAATTCTTGCTTTAACACAAGCTTCTTCTTTATTTGTTGCACCGGGCGTTTACGCTGTTAGCATGGACGTAAAATCGCAGATGCATCAACTATTGCTGATGCGCTTATTGGTGTTGGCATAGTAACGGCTAGTTCGATAGTTGATTATCGAACTCAAAATGGTCCGTTTGAGTCCGAACTAGAGTTGATAGAAGTAAAAGGGATTGGTAAAAAGACGATGAAAGAAATCGAAGTATTGTATCGCTAAATTAATAAAGCCGCTTTTATAAAGTGCTAGAAAGGTGGCCGATGGCTACCTGTTTTTCTGCGTGATCTATAGGTACAGTTCCAGTACTAAAAACAAACTTCACATACGAGATTTTCCGAATGGTTAAACACATAGTTTTTTGGCAATTTAAGGCCAGCGCCGCAGGGTAGACAAAGCAGTACAATATGGATCAGGTTAAACGGCAGTTAGAAGCTTTGAACGGACTGCCCGGGGTGATAACCGTAGAGGTCGGTTTTGACATACTCAACGTCGGTGCCTCTTGTGATGTGGCTCTTTACTCTGCGTTTGAAAACCAGGCAGCGTTAGACGCTTACCAGGAACACCCGGATCACTTGGTGGTTAAAGAGTTTCTCGGCGAGGTAACCAAGGAACGCTATGTTGTTGATTATGCGCTGTGAGCTAGGATCGTAACGTTTAGTTAGGTAACGTATAACCTAGCGGGGCAGAAGGCCCTAAGGGCCAACCCATTGCAACCCACATAATGATTAGGGCTAATCCGCCTAACAATAGGCCGATCGAGTATGGCAACATTGTGGCAGTCAGGCTGCCGAGCCCATAATTTTTTTGCCAGCGCTGTGCAAATATCAAAATTAGAGGAAAGTAAATCATCAGAGGTGTGATGATATTAGTTGCACTATCACCAACTCTGTAGGCGGCAGTAGTCATTTCAGGGCTGATTCCTGTGAGCATCATCATGGGGACAAGAACTGGTGCGAGTAATGCCCACTTGGCGCTGGCCGACCCGACAAACAAATTAACTAGCCCGGTAAATAATACGAGCAATGCCAATATAATTGGCATTGGCATACTAGCTGATTCGATTACTGCAGCGCCTTTAATGGCGAAAATTAGCCCTAAATTGGACCAATTGAATAGGGCAACAAAATGTGCTGCGGCGAAGGCGAGCACAAGGTAGTAGGCCATATCACTCATTGCCTCAGTCATCATATTTACGATGTCTCGATGGTTTTTAACCGTGCCAGCTGCTGTACCGTAGGCCCATCCGCAGGCTAAGAACATAATTAAAAATCCGGCAATTAGTGAACGGTAGAGTGGTGTAAGTTGTACTTCGGGTCTGGCAGCCTCGTCAATAAGTGGTGTTCCTGGTCCAAAGCATAGAAATACCCAAACCACAATAATGGTGAGTATTGCGTACCCAGCGTTCCGCAGGCCGCGCTGCTCGTCAACGGTGAGCGGTTTATCATTCTCCGTAATTTGATTGGCGTAATCGTTTTCACCGTGAAACTCACCAAGTCGAGGTTCAACGATTCGGTCTGTGACATACCAAATAATCGGTAGAAATATAAAAGTCATCGCACTAATAAAAAACCAATTACCTGCGATATTGGCATCCCAGCTGGGGGCGAGCGATTCAGCTGCAGCTTCGGTTATTCCAAATAATAAGGCGTCCAGTTGCCCTGGCAACAAGTTGGCAGAAAAACCTCCAGAGACACCGGCAAACGCAGCGGCGAGCCCTGCAATCGGGTGTCGGCCAGCTGCTGCATACAGCACCGCAGCTAGAGGGATTAAGACAACGTAAGATGCGTCGGCTGCTAGATTACTCATCATCGCGACTAGCGCGACAAATGGTGTAAGCATTATTGTCGGTGCATTTTTTACGGCAGCGCGCATGGCGCTAGCAAACAAACCAGAGCGTTCCGCTACACCTGCGCCCAGCATAACTACCAAAACGTATCCGAGTGGATGAAAGTGACTAAAAGTAGTCGGCATTTCTACTAGCAAGCGCCGGATAACATCCGGGGAGAGTAGGCTAACTGCAGAAATCACGTATGTCGATCCGTTTTCATCTAACCTGCTTGGGTGTAGAGCCGTAGTACCTAATATTGAGGCGATTAAGCTTATGACAATTAAGACTAATATTAGCCAGAAAAATATAAATACCGGGTCTGGCAATTTATTACCACGACGCTCTACCCATCCGAGAAAACCCTGATTGTTTGTTGTACTGCTATCTACCTGGCTCATAATCACGACCTTTTATAAAGACGATTTTACTTATGAATATTAGCAAACCATGGAATGGTTTAAATCTGCGGGTGATTTTGTGATCAAAACCACTGATAATACGCCGGTACTTATACTAGCAAAGATAAAGCACTAAATGAAAATTGGCGTTATAGGCACGGGCTACGTTGGCCTGGTAACCGGAACTTGTTTTTCGGAGGTAGGCAATCAGGTTATATGTGTCGATAATAATGAAGCCAAGGTGGCTAGCTTGATACAGGGTCAGTTGCCAATTTATGAGCCAGGGCTCGAAAATTTGGTACGGAGTAATGTAGCCGCCGGTCGTCTTAGCTTTACCACGGATATTGCACGTGCTGTTTCAGAAAGCGATATTTTGTTTATTGCAGTGGGCACACCTCCAGATGAAGATGGTTCGGCAGACTTGAGTTATGTGCTTGGGGTCGCCAGTGAAATTGGTGCAGCCATTGATAGTTATAAGGTAATTGTTACTAAGTCTACCGTGCCAGTAGGTACCGCAGAAAAAGTAACTGCTGCGGTTAAATCAAAGTTAAACGAGCGAGCGGTAGATGTGGATTTTTCGGTTGCATCCAATCCCGAATTCTTAAAGGAAGGTGCGGCGATAGACGATTTTATGAAACCCGACCGGATAGTAGTTGGTGTTGAGGCTGATCGCGCGGTTGAATTAATGCGCGAGCTTTATGCGCCCTTTAATCGAAATCATGAACGTCTTGTTTTTATGGATGTTCCGTCTGCAGAATTAACAAAATATGCAGCTAATGCAATGTTGGCAACAAAAATTTCGTTTATGAACGAATTATCAAATTTGGCAGATAAGTTGGGCGCAGATATTGAGCTTGTACGACATGGTATCGGGTCTGATCCGCGAATCGGCTATCAGTTTATTTATCCGGGCTGCGGTTACGGTGGCTCTTGTTTCCCTAAAGATGTCCAAGCCTTATTTCGTACTGCAGGTGAAGTCGGTTATGACGCAAGAATATTATGCGCGGTTGAAGCGGTAAACGAAGATCAGAAACAAGTTTTGTTGAATAAAATTGATGCGGCTTACCCGAACGGTGTTGAGGGTAAAACTTTCGCCTTATGGGGGTTATCATTTAAGCCGGGTACTGATGATATGCGAGAAGCAACTAGTCGCGTGGTAATCGAGGGTCTCTGGAAACGCGGCGCGTCTATAAGGGCCTATGATCCTGTCGCTTGCGAAGAGGCCACCAGAATTTATGGTACAAGAGATGACTTGGTGCTCGCAGAGAGTGCGACAAACGCGTTAACGGGAGCCGATGCGCTAGTGATCGTTACCGAGTGGAAGAGCTTTCGTAGCCCGGATTTTTCCCTGATGAGTGAATGCCTGGGCGATAAAATCGTATTTGATGGGCGCAATTTGTATGATCCATCGGCCGTTGCTGCGCATGGACTGCAATATCACAGTATTGGCCGGAAGGTGGTTTGATATGAAATTGCCTAACTTCAGTAATACTCGTGTATTGGTAGTAGGCGATGCGATGCTGGATCGCTATTGGTTAGGAGACGTTGACCGAATATCACCAGAGGCACCGGTTCCAGTAGTGGCGGTGGTCGAGCAGCAAGCGCGGGCGGGCGGTGCTGCAAATGTGGCTCAGAACATCGCCAGCTTGTCGGCAAATGTAACTTTGCTGTGCGTGACTGGCAACGATTCCTCGGCCGATGAGTTAGAAAAGCTGCTTAGTGCAGAACATGTTAATACCGCTTTGATAAGAGAAGTTGGTGCACGCACCACCGAAAAATTCAGAGTGCTTGCGCGCAATCAGCAATTGATTCGTCTTGATTTTGATCACCAACCCGGCGGCTGGGCACTAGACAATTTGCAGCAGAAATTTCAGGATCTTTTGGGTAGCACTGATGTGTTAGTGCTTTCTGATTATGGGAAGGGTACGTTGACCTGTGTTCACGATTTGATTGAGGCCGCGCGAGCCGCAGGCAAGCCAATTGTGATTGATCCAAAAGGCAGTAATTTTGATCCGTATCGAGGCGCTACAATAATTACTCCGAATTGGAGCGAGTTTGTTGCTGTGGCCGGCGACTGTGATTCGAAGCAGCAGTTTCATGATCGCGCACAGGAACTGCGTGAGTCACTGAAGCTTCAGATGTTATTGGTAACTCGTGGCGAGAAGGGGATGACTTTGTTCCGTGAAGGTAGTGCGGCATCTGATTTGCCTGCCAAGGCGACTGAAGTTTTTGACGTTAGCGGCGCAGGTGATACCGTAGTGGCAAGTTTTGCATTGGCATTAGCAACTGGAATGAATGACATGGATAGTTTGCATTTTGCCAATACGGCTGCCGGTGTTGTGGTGCGCAAAATTGGCACCGCAACTGTTTCATTAGATGAGATTAATATGGCTTTGAAAACCTGGGAAGGAACATAAAGTGATAGTTGTAACCGGTGGTGCAGGATTTATTGGATCCAATATTGTCAAAGCATTGAACCTATCAGGAATGGCAAATATCCTCGTGGTTGATGATCTTTCGCAAGGTAACAAAGTAGCTAATTTAACCGATTGCGATATTATCGATTTTGTCGATAAAGATGAGTTTATTCAGGATATTGTTAAGGGCGGCAAATATGAAGATATGGATGTAATCTTTCATCAAGGCGCGTGCTCAGACACAATGGAGTTAGACGGTCGGTATATGATGCAGACCAATTATGAATATTCTAAAACTTTACTTGAAACTGCCAGCAAGCACAGCATTCCGTTTATCTATGCATCTTCAGCATCGGTTTACGGTGATGGAAAAGAGTTTATTGAAGAGGTTGAATATGAAAAGGCGTTGAACGTATACGCGTACTCGAAATTACTATTTGATCGTTATGTTCGTCGCCATCGTAATAATTTGGAATGCCAAATTGTAGGGCTCCGCTACTTTAATGTGTATGGGCCGGGTGAAACTAACAAAGGGCGCATGGCCAGTGTCGCCTGGCATTTTTATCAGCAATATCAAGAACAGGGTTACGTTAACTTGTTTGAGGGCAGTGGCGGTTATGAGGCTGGTGAACAATTGCGTGATTTTGTGTACATAGATGATGTTGTAAACGTCAATATGCATTTTTTATCGCAACCCCAAATTTCTGGAATTTTTAACGTCGGTACCGGGCGTGCGCAAAGCTTTAACGATGTTGCCTGCGCAGCGCTAAATGCGCTGAGCGGGGAACAACGAACCACTGCCCAGTGGGTTAAGGATAATATGATTCGGTATATTCCCTTTCCGGAGCAGTTACGGGGTAAGTACCAGAGTTATACTCAAGCTGATTTAGATAAGTTAATGGTCGATGGTGAATATACAGAATCGTTTGCGGATGTAGATACAGGTGTGTCGGCTTACTTGGATAGCCTTAAAGGCTAATCAAGTTCCTGGTATAGCAGTCTTTCTAAAGGCCTATTTTATGAACGTTTGCATTGATCTCTTAAATGACTTTAGATTTTATTAAACTTAATTGTGAATGAGGACCTCCAATGCCCCTAAAGCAGCTTGATCATTTTTCTCTTCGCACTCTAGAGGTAGAAAAGACCCGGGATTTTTATGTGGATATTTTGGGCCTTACCGTCGGAGATCGTCCAAATTTTGATTTCCCAGGCTATTGGCTTTACATAGCTGGGCAAGCCGTTGTGCATATAGTCGGTATAGATAAAGATGACCCGCAGGGGTTAATCGATTATTTAGGAGAAGTGGATATAGATAATATCGAGGGTAGCGGCTCGGTCGATCACTTAGCATTTGTAGCTACCAAGCCGGAACAGTTAAGGGTGCATTTAGAAGAGAAAGCCATTCCCTATCGAGAAAGGGAAGTTCCGAGTTTGAATCTTTACCAAATATTTATTGATGACCCCAATCAGGTCACCGTCGAGATCAATTATTTTGATTGATTTGACTAATACATTAAAAATTTAGCGCGTCTTAAGGTCTTTTATTCGGCGGATTGAACTGGGAAGTTCAACTAAGGGAATCTATTAGCTACCCGTAATTAACGTTTCATATATATCTGAAACGTCAAACGAACCTGGTATCTGCATTCTACTGCCCGTCAAATTGCGGATGGTCAATACAATCGTAAGGCTGTACGTAAGAATTAGGTTGGAATTCCCACCATTTTGTATGCACGATTGGTAGATCGTCTGACTCTGGATTAACCATGACTAGAGAATAATTCAGGCGATTGTGATCATTACTTAACGAAAATAATTCATGCAATTGAATCGGGGAATTGCTGCCCTTGAAAGTGGTTGTCATCAAGAGTGTACCGCTAACCATACGTCCGGTTGAATAGCCGAGATTATTTTTAAACGTGCCCGGGTCGTTGTGATCTACATCCATGTGCACGGGGCGTATAGTGTCGTACTCTTCTAAATGGACCGTAACAGTGCCGTCATTATTGTCGGCTATCTGCATGGGGTAAGGTGACGCCATCTGCGCCCACACGTCTTTACTGACACAATTACCCGATCCGCGTTGCTCGGCGTAGTCAATGCTAAATCCTTCAAAGGGTCCGCGTATAGCACGATGGCTACCTTCGGCACCAAAAATGGTGGTCCAAACAGAAAAAATAGAGGTTGGTCGATCAGAAAAGTCCTCTTGTGCATTTAATCCATGCGCATAATCAGCGCTACCAATACGGGTAGATTCTTCGGGCCATCGGGCTTCGGCTGTTCGCAAAAATACAATTTCACGGCCCTCGTCTATCAACAACATATGATTCATAAAAAGGTCATCATCTTTAGTACGTGACGGGTAGCCGGCCACGCGTACTTTGGTGCCGACAGCGACCAGTTCTTTAGTAACGTCCATACGAGCCAGCGCAGCTACCGAATTACTTTCAGATGAATAAACCTTTTCGTTTGGAGTCCCCTGATCGACGGTAAAGTACATTACTACATGCGGGTTTCTCCAAACCACTTCGCTGACTACCCCTTCGATTTCCAAATCTCCTTCAACCTCGTAAGCGGCTGCCCAGTTGTGATGTGCAGATGCAGAAGTTGTCAAAAAAAAGTTTAATCCCAAGGTAAAAATTAAATATTTCATGTTCTAACGCTCGATTTGAATATAAATAAGTTGAATTAATTATTAAAGATCAGCGAAGATGAGGTGGTAACTTTACTTTCAATTGCCACTGTTAAGGTGGGCCAATTCTTCTGTGGAAGTTAGTGTACCAGCCAAATGTGAGTAGCTAAGACAGAGGCCGAAGGCAGCGCATTGGCCCAAAATACGATTCAATGACGTTGCCAGCCTCAGTACTACCTGTTCACCTCTATTTACTCTGACCTTAATTACAATTTGCGCTTAGTCATCTCGCGCGTCAATGATGTAACTATATGCCACCTCACCACTTATTTGATCTTGGTTTTCATCTTCCGGTAGATAGGTCCGAACATAATCAACTTGCACCTGCTCCGGCGATACACTAACTCTTGTATATCCGGTGTTAGGGCGTATCACACTGCTGTCGTCGGTATAGGCTGTTACCCATTTAGTTAGCTCGTAGTCCTTATCAGCAGGAGAACTAACCTCCTGATAAACAACCCCATCTAACACCTGTTTTACCCAGACGTGATCGTGCGCGTGAAAATAGATCGATACATCCGTATCCACCATCAACTGATGTAAAGGTTTATCCCAAGTAGGACGCTCGGTATCGAATTCGTAGTTGCCGTCGCGTCCCTCTCCACCCCATTCATAGAGGTTTAACCCCTCGACCCCACCTCTCCTGACCCCGTGGAGCAAGTGAGAGAATACAAACTTGAATTTGGCATCACTATTTTCCAAGGTCTGTTTGAGCCAGTTATATTGATCATCCCCTAGACTTATATCCCATTTGTTGGGAGTTTTGAAAACCTCCCCGGCTTCTCCAGGAGGACCTTCAAATAGGTTATCTACCACAACTTCAGAGGACCAAAACGGATCGACAATAACAAAGAGCGCATCGCCCCACTCGAACGAGAAATAGGTGCCGGTTAAACCTTTGTCGATAAATTCAATCTCTTTGCTGCTACCGGTATAAAAATCGTTGGGCGCAGGCTGAGTAAAATATTCATTGCGCGCATTTTGGGCCCAAACTGCTGGATTATCAGGAGCAGGGTATTTGCGAGCATCGTTATACAGATATAGGGCAGCTTGCTCATGATTGCCGTTTACTAAAAACACCGGCGCCTCGTTACCTACTGCACCTAACCAAGGCCGTTGAATTATGTAGCGCTCAATGACGTCATCTTCGGTAATCCCACCGGGGTAGTTCCGATCAATACTAAAATCATCACCAGTGGTCAGATAGAACTCCACGCCATCGTTCTTAGCTTGGTTTAGGGTTCGCTCATACAATTCGGGTATAAAATCGCGCGGTGCCCGCTCAGGGTGTGAATCACCCTGTACGCCAAACACAAAGGAGCTACCTTTTTTACGAGGTGTATGAAAGCTGAGCTCTTCAGTAGCTAAAAAGCTACTACCGCCTTCGTTGTAGTTCAGCTGGTAGTAATAGCGTGTATCTGGCTGTAGACCAGTTAGATGAATTTCGTCTGGCTCTCCACCGGAAAAATTGCTAGCCAGTGTTCTGTCCGAGTAGTCGCCAGATTGGGTTCCAAAGGACAAATAGACATCTTGATTAGTGGCAGTTAATACGTTTGCGGTAATACTTGTTCCCGTTGGCGCGCCCAGTACGATATTGCCATCAAAGTCTGCAGCAAATAATGGTGCGCTAGCGGCTATAATTAATATGGCTATAAGAGGCGTATTTTTGTGTTCTTGGGATAGAACGCTGGCAATGTTCATTTTATTCCGGCAAGGCTCTTCAGCAGATTTTTAGAGATGGCTCACATTCGACTTTAATAAGCTCGTAATTATCTTTCTCATACAGTTCCCCTCGGATCATAGGTTTGGATATATCAACGGAGCAAGATAAGGGAAGTAAACATGCTTAGGGTCGTTATGCGGAGGATAGGGCACAATACCTACACCGCCTCCAACCGAGATTTCGGATGGCTTTTCTGGATCAAAGTCTAGATTTGGCCGAGGAAGGTGAGCATTTATGGAAGCTAAGTATCGATCCAATCGGAGCTCTAGTTCAGCGGCTTTAACTGGCATCCGCTCTGCCAAATTATGTTGCTCACCGACATCTTTGGATAGATCAAAAAGTACAATCTTGTTGCCCTCGTAGTATTTAATCAATTTGTAATCGTTCAACCTGATCGCTGATTGAGGGCTACCGTCCTGGTAATGAGGAAAGTGAAATACAAGACCTTCATTTGGACGAACGACCTCACCTTGTCCGTTGTTCTCAAGTAGCGAAACCAAGCTACCGCCTTCAATACCTTGCGGCACTTGGCCTGTTTCTACTTCCGCCCATTCAGTAAAGGTTGGGAAAAAATCGTAGCCGACGACCGGTACATGTGACCAGGAATTGGAATCTATCCCAGGGCCTCTGATAATGAAGGGGACACGTATTCCTCCTTCAGACACGTTGCCTTTCGCGCCTAGTAACGGAGCTTCGCTAAGTGCATTGCTGGTAATTCGATTATCTTTATCTCTATGTCCGTTGTCGCCCATATAGATAAGGAAAGTATTGTCATTCAGGTTCAGCCTTTCTAGACCGTCTATAATTACACCAACCCCTGTATCCAGATCTTCGGTGATTGCAGCAACAAGTGCATCGTAGTGCACTGTGCCCGCACCACGCGCCTCGACTCTAGCAACGGTTTCAGGAGATGCATTCTGCTCCACATGCAAAGGGTAATAGGATAACTGTATAAAGAAGGGAGTATCGGCTTCATCCGCTCTGCGCATAAAATCCAGGGCTCTATTTGACATGCCGATAACGTCGAGAGGGTTGTCGGGTTTGTCAAATGGATCGGCATCTCGATTTGCCGTGTTGCCGTCACTTTCATCGTATCCGTTGGCTTCGGGACCGCCACCGTCTATATGCCATTTGCCGTAATGGGCGGTGGTATAACCTGCAGCTGATAGCACCTCGGCAATGGTGACTTCTTCTGCATTGATGGAGCGCCGGTGTGGCATTGGGATCAGGGATAAATTATTTTTGGCCGTAATACTATGCGCAGCCTTGGTCCATAAATTTTTGGCGGGACTCATGCCCGTTTGCAAGCTTGCGCGAGTGGGTGCACACACGGTAGCGGGCGCGTAGCCTGAAGAGAAACGCATTCCCTGTTGGGCTAGTTCTTCTAGTCGGGGCGTATGGTAAAAATCACTTTTCGAATTCGGTAGATCTGGATGCATTTGCACTGACGTGCCATACCAAGCCTGATCATCAGAAATTAGAAGGACAATATTGGGCCTATCGGCTGAATCCGCTTCTAATGGAGTAATTAGCAGCATAGAAAGCACAGATATTGATAGGTACCCGAGTCCCCTCCAGCTACGTTTTATTCTAAAAACCGTTTGGCCTAGATCTAAAAATAAACGGTCTGAGTGACCCATGCTATTACCCTTATAGTTTGTTGGCTTATGAATTACGGTCATTTTCTTTCAATGGGCCGACATATATAACCCTATTTTCTTCAATCTATATTATCCGATGATCGGAGCTAATGATAGATACCCTCATACTTTTGACTCGTTCAAAAAATGAACGTATAGTGTTCAAGAAATGAACGGCACATCAAAAAAAGATCGACTAATGCTGGATTTGCTGGGTGCAATCGAGCAGCAAAATGACCTCAGTCAGCGCAGTATGGCCAAACAGTTAGGTGTGGCTTTGGGGCTTACTAATTCATATTTGAAGCTTTGTATTCGTAGAGGTTTTATAAAAGTTACTACGGCTAGTGCAAATCAGTACTTATATTACCTAACACCGAAAGGGTTCGCAGAGAAAGCCAGACTAACAACAGATTTTCTTTCGACGTCTTTCACCTTATTTCGTCAGGCAGGTGATTGGTATGTTGAGCTATATCATCAAGCTATTAGTCAGGGGCATCGGAGTATAGTTTTGGCGGGCTTATCAGACTTAACAGAGCTTGCGTATTTAAAGTCGCTTAACTGCGAAATTGAGGTTGTGGGCGTGTATGACCCAACTATAGAGTTGATAGAATACTTCGGTCTACCCGTGTGGAAGCAAAGCTCAGAGGTTCCTCAGAATAGTATGGTGCTTGTAACTGCTCTGCGGGGAGCTGAAGAAATGAGTGATATGTGTCGTGAAGATTTTGGCGTTGATCGGGTAATGGTGCCGAGTTTCGTGACAGGGTTATCGTTCAGGCAAGAAGACGAAGTAGTTATAAATGAAAAATCCTAACAGTAATATTGAGCGCACAAAATAGAGTTATTTTTTAAAGTAAGATATTGTAAAACCTAGTTGGAATAGAGCATGCATAAAACTATATTAATTACCGGCGGTGCCGGTTTCATTGGCTCGGCGCTGGTACGTTATTTGATGGATAGTACCGAAACAACTGTCATCAATGTAGACAAGCTGACTTATGCCGGAAGCCTGTTGTCGTTGGGTAAGTTTGCAGACCAAGAGCGACACCATTTTTATCAGATTGATATTTTGGATGCCGAGGGAATTCGAGGCTTATTCAATAAGTATCATCCCGATGCGGTTATGCATTTGGCTGCCGAGTCTCATGTTGACCGTTCAATCGACGGCCCGGGTGAATTTATTCAAACGAACTTGGTGGGCACCTATACCATGTTAGAGGCTGCGCGCGAGTATCGCGATAGTCTGGATGGTGAAAAATTTAATAATTTTCGTTTTCACCACATATCGACTGACGAGGTATACGGCAGTCTTAGTGAAACAGGCTTGTTTACCGAGACAACTCGATACAAACCGAACTCACCGTATTCAGCCAGTAAGGCAGGGTCTGATCACTTGGCGCGTGCTTGGCACAAGACCTACCAACTGCCAGTAATAATCTCTAATTGTTCAAATAATTACGGGCCTTACCAGTTTCCAGAGAAACTTGTGCCCTTGATTATTCATAAGGCGCTAGCTTTGGAGTCTCTGCCAATCTATGGAAAGGGCGATAATGTTCGTGATTGGTTGTATGTGGTGGATCACGTAAAGGCGCTTTGGAAGATTGTAAATGAAGGTGTGCCGGGTGAGGTTTATAACGTTGGTGGACATAATGAACTACAGAACATCGAAGTTGTAAAAATTCTTTGTGGTTTGTTGGATGCACGCCGACCGCGTGCTGATGGATCTAAATACGAGGAGTTGATGACCTTTGTGAAGGATCGAGCGGGCCATGACCAACGCTATGCTATTGATGCTACTAAGATAGGTGACGAGTTAAATTGGTTGCCAGATGAAACATTTGATACGGGTTTGGCGGCTACTGTTGACTGGTATCTTGAAAACCAGGCTTGGTGTGAAGCGGTTAGTTCGGAGTATCAAGGCGAACGTTTGGGAACCAAAGGTTAGGGCCATTAAGAGCGATGGCAAATAACAATAAGTAGGAGATATAGGATGAGAGGCATTATTTTGGCGGGTGGTTCTGGTACGCGGCTGCATCCGGTTACACTGGCTGTCTCAAAGCAGTTATTACCGGTGTACGACAAGCCGATGATTTATTACCCGCTGTCTTCGTTGATGGAAGCGGGTATCAAAGATATTTTGATTATTTCTACACCTCTCGATACCCCACGTTTTCAGCAGTTATTGGGTGATGGGTCGGACTGGGGAATCAATCTTTCCTACGCCGTTCAGCCATCGCCAGATGGTTTAGCGCAAGCTTTTATTATTGGTGCTGAGTTTATTGGTAAGGATTCTTGTGCTTTGGTGTTGGGTGATAATGTGTTTCATGGCCACGATTTGTCGGTCGCTCTTAGGCGGGCAGCAGAAAAAGAACGCGGTGCAACGGTATTTGCTTATCCGGTACACGATCCTGAGCGCTATGGTGTGGTTGAGTTTGACGATAAGTGGTGTGCGTTGAGTCTGGAAGAAAAACCAGCCGAACCGAAGTCAAACTACGCGGTAACCGGATTATATTTTTATGACAATCGAGTGGTTGATGTCGCAAAAGAGATCAAACCATCGCATCGTGGTGAGTTGGAGATTACTGATGTGAATATACAGTACCTCGAATGGGGTGATTTATCGGTTGAGGTATTGGGCCGAGGAATGGCGTGGTTAGATATGGGAACTCATGAATCTTTGTTGCAAGCGTCTATGTTCATCGAAACGATCGAGAACAGGCAAGGCATGAAGATAGCTTGCCCTGAAGAGATCGCCTGGCGTAATGGATATATTGACGATGTGGCGCTGACTAGAATGGGGGAGAAGTATAAAAAGAATGGCTACGGCCAGTACTTACTTAGGTTGCTTGTGCTGGATAAACAGGGTGGTGTAAGAGATTGATATTGAGATCTGGTTTTGTGGTCGAGCTTAAGGAGAAATCGCTTGATTAGAAATTTACTGGCGCATCGCTATTTGATCGCACAAATGACGCAACGTGAAGTATTGCAGCGTTATCGTGGGTCGATGCTCGGGATTGTATGGTCCTTTATTTTACCGTTGGTGATGCTTGCGGTTTATATGTTTGTATTTAGTGTGGTGTTTAAAACACGCTGGGGGTTGGAGCAGGAAAGCGAACTTCAATTTGGGGTGATTTTATTCTCTGGGCTTATTGTTCATGCATTGTTTACCGAGTGTCTGACCAGAGCACCCGGTTTGATTACCGGGAATGTCCAATTAGTTAAGAAGGTTGTATTCCCACTGGAGATACTCCCTTTAATTACCTTATGTTCGGCACTGTTTCATTTTGTGGTTAGTTTAATTGTGTTGGTGGTATTTATGCTAATTGCAGGCTTCAATATACCGCCGACAGCAATATTAGTACCGATAGTGTTAGCGCCTTTGGTTCTGCTAACGCTTGGAATGAATTGGTTTTTGGCATCATTAGGCGTGTATTTACGAGATATTTCTCAAATGGTTGGGGTGGTAGCGACTATTTTACTGTTTATGTCACCTATTTTTTTCCCAATTTCCCGCATTCCTGAAAAATGGCAGATATTCATTTATATGAACCCGCTTACGACTATCGTAATTGAATTACGTAAGGTATTAATGTGGGGTGAGTTACCAGATTGGCAGAGCTTGGGCCTTTACTCTGTGTTGGGGTTACTAAGTCTAGTGTTTGGCTATTGGTGGTTTGGACGCACTAGACGAGGGTTTGCCGATGTCATCTGAGCTGTTGGTCACTGTCGAGAATTTGACTAAGGCCTATCAAAGTTATCGCAAGCCTATTCATCGCTTATGGCAATCGCTGTCCGGAGACAAACTCAATTTAAATGAGGAGTTTATCGCTCTTCAAGATGTGAGTCTGGAGCTGCGCCGTGGTGAGACTGTTGGGATCGTCGGGAAGAACGGTTCGGGAAAATCTACACTATTACAAATAGTCGCCGGCACTTTGCAAGAAACCTCTGGTGAGGTGCATACTAAGGGAAGGATTTCTGCTTTACTCGAGTTAGGTGCTGGTTTTAATCCTGATTTCACCGGTATGGAAAATGCTCGCCTAAATGCTTCGATACTGGGCTTAAGCAGAGAAGAGTTTCGCGCCAAGCTTCCAGATATAGTTGAGTTTTCAGGGCTGGGTGAATTTATGCACCGGCCAGTTAAAACGTATTCTAGTGGAATGTATGTGCGGTTGGCATTTGCGGTCGCAATAAATATGCAGCCAGACATTCTCATTATTGATGAAGCGTTGGCTGTCGGAGATATACGTTTTCAACGTAAATGCTTTCGTCGGCTTGAAGAGTTGAAAAATCAGGGCGTTGCAATTCTGTTTGTTACTCATTCAACCGAAAGTATTATTAATTATTGTGATCGTGCAGTACTGCTAGACGAAGGTAAGGTCCGTAAATCGGGTGAACCTAAAGACGTTGTGCATGAATACCTGGAAATGATGTTTTCATCAGATTCTGTAGAGTTGGCGGATCGTAGTAGAGGAGCGGATAAAGATGGTAGTGCTGATCTTAGTTTTGACCCCGCGGTTGACGCGTGTCCGAGCCATCCAACCTACAATGCGGCCGAACATCGGTGGGGAGATCGGCGAGCTGAGATTATTGACTATCAGTTGAGCTGTGGCGCTACCGTTGTGAGGCATAGTTGTGCTAGTGGAGATAGCGTTCTTCTGCGGTTTGTAGTGCATTTTTATAGTGACCTTGATCGGTTGATTTATGGTGTCACGGTTAAAACACCCGATGGTACCGCCATTTACGGAACTAACTCGCGTATTAACGGAAAAGTTTCTGCAACCGCGAAAGCGGGTCAGACGATACAGTTCCAGTGTGAGTTAAAACTGAATTTACTCGCCGGTGATTACTTTATATCGATAGGTGTAGCGCAAGACGATAACGACAAAGATAACGTAGCTGTCGATCGTCGCTATGACATGATTCATTTAAGGGTTGAAGATGAGCAAACTGCCTTTGGGTTGGCCGCTCTTAATGGCGAGATCAGGGAAGTATGATGAGTATCTCATTAGTTGAACTCAATAAACTGGTTGAGAATGAGCAAGGCGTTTACGTGCACCCAGCCGCGCAAAAAGATTTTGCCTATTCAGACGGCTCAGAGACTGAGCAATATTTACGGGAGGTACTTAAGCAATCAAGTGACCTGAGTAGCTATTCAGTTGAGCTTAAAAGTCATATTCGAGATTGGGGTAGTGAGTATCATCTAACGCCATTACGCGCTAATTTATTGAGAGGTTTCGACCTTTCGTCGTGTAAACGCATACTCGAACTCGGCTGCGGTTGTGGTGCAATAACACGCTATTTGGGTGAGCAAGGGGCGGTAGTCGATTCTGTTGAAGGTTCGCCAGTGCGCGCAGAGCTAGCAGCGCTTAGATGCAAAGACCTGAAGAACGTTACTATCTCGACTGGAAATTTTAACGATTTCGAATTCTCCGAAGAAGCGTACGATCTAGTTTTATATGTAGGTGTAACTGAGTATGCGGGTCGTTTTTCAGAAGGCGTGACTGACCAAGAGGCCTTGCAATCGCTTTTACAACGCGCGAAATCATCGATAAGCACTAATGGTGTCGTAATAATCGCGATTGAGAATCGTACCGGCCTTAAGTACGTTATGGGCGCGAATGAAGATCATTATGCCGAGCCATATATTGGTATTAGCGGTTACCCCAAAAGCGCTGGAATCAGAACCTATAGTTATGACGAGTGGCAAGCGCAGCTGACTGCAGCGGGGTTATCCGATAACCAGGTTTTGTATCCGTTTCCGGACTATAAAATACCGGATCTGGTTATTTCTGAAGAGTTTGCAGCCCAGCACAAATATGCGTCAAACTTGTTAGAAGGCAGTAATTCGCGAGACTATCTAGAATATCTGGATATGGGTGGTCGCGAAATGATGCTCTGGCGAGCGGCATGTGAAGGAGGCTACGTCGGGAAGGTGGCAAATTCTTTTTTAATTCTCGCGGGTAAGTCATCAAAAGCCATTAGCAAACTTGCAGCACCGGACTTTGCGCATTTACCTAAATTCAATCGGCGCCTAGAGTATTGCACTTTGGCCAAAAAACCTGCTGGATCAGATGAGGTGCATAGAGAGTTTATAGACCTAGAGGCTGCGCAACGAAGTGGCGCGATCGATGGGGTTACCCATGAACTTGAATCTACTGAAGTATACTTTGATGGGCCCTTGTTATCGGTTGTTTGGTCGAGAGCATTGTTGTCTGCAAAACACTTTGATGAATTTGAACAGTGCGTGCGTGATTATTTTGTTTTTTTGCAGCAATCGGAAGATTTAAATCCGGATCTTTTGCCAAGCAATATCGTACTGATTGATGGCCAATACGAGGTGATTGATAAGGAATGGAAGACTGAATGGACCTTGTTCCCCGAGCTGCTATTGTTTCGGGCAATTGTTATATTTGTATCGAGTTATCGTAGTTTGCTAGTCGAGTACAGTATATCCAGGCGGTTAGTTAATACGCTTGATCTGGTATTTCATTGTTTTGAATTGGTGGGCAAGCCTATTGGGCGAAAGATGCTTGACGATGTTATCGAGAAGGATACGCTGTTGCAGCGCGTCGCATCTGCTGAGCCAGTTTTGATGGATATGGAGGCTCCTTTCTTGCAAAGGATGAATTCACGTAACCCAGATTTGGCGGTTTATTGGCGCCGAAACGAAGCCGATTTTGTTGCATTGGATCGTGTGGTGGTGACAGCTGGCTCTAGTAAATCCAGACAGACTGTGGTGTTGACCCTACCTACTCAAGCTAATGAGCTTCAGTTTATTCGGTTTGATCCTTGTAGTGTTTTTTGGGAAGAGCTCGCTGGATTCTTTCGATTAAGTCGAGTCAGTTTGTACGCAACTAGTGGTGAAAATAAGGAGTTAGTGTGGCAGTACAAAGGAGAAAATCAGGTGGCTGATGCAGTGCGAGAATTTCATGGTATGCGGTTTGAACGCGCTAGTTTCGGGAGCGGATACTATTTGTTTGAAGAAGATGCCTGGCTGGAATTTCATATTAATCCGAGACGACGTCTGTCGGCCGACGAAAATTATGTATTTGAAGCCGATATGGTTTTCCCCCGTTCACGCGAGGCTATCATTATTGGTGATCGCTACTCGTTGGCTTCTGAACTTATTGAAGGAAAGTTAGCATCGATTGCTGATATTAATCAGCGTTATCAAGATCAATATCTTGCTGCTTCGCACGAACTGAATGAGATAAAGCGTTCGCGTGTTTGGCGATATGCAGAAACTTATAGAGATGTCGTCCATCGACGGTTTATTCCCGGACTTTTTCGTGGTTACCAACAAATTTGTAGACCATATAAAGCTATTCGAAGGCATGGCATTAATGGTTTGGCTACTCATTTGAAGCAGAGGTATTCCAACAAGCCTGAACCTGAGGTGATTGTTGCTCCACTGGAAAGGGCACCGAATAATTATGAAGCATGGTTGGCGTCACGACCAGTCGATTATTGGAGTTCACAAGACGAGTTAAATGGTACACCGTTAGTTAGCATCCTCATGCCAGTGTTTGATCTTGCTCCCGAGCTTTTAGACCAGGCTGTTGCATCTGTTATTAATCAGGTCTACCCAGAATGGGAGCTATGCATTGTTGATGACTACTCTAACAACCAACAGACACTCGAATATTTGAGGGCGCTCAATAATCCTCGCATTAAGGTACATTTTAGTGAGCAAAATGAAAATATCTCTCTTGCTAGCAATCACGCTGCTGATTTGGCGACCGGTGAGTACATAACCTTACTTGACCATGACGATGTACTCGCGCCTCACGCATTACTCGAGCTTGTGCTGGAAGCACAAAAGGGTGCGGACTTTGTATATTCAGATGAAGATTTTCTGATTTCAGACGGGGAGCTTGAAAACCCACATTTCAAACCAGATTACTCGCCTGATTTGCTGCTGTCTCAAAACTACATTACCCATATGGTTTTGATCGCGAGTGAACTGTTTAATAAGGTCGGCCGATTTCGAGTGGGTTATGACGGGGCGCAGGATTACGATCTATTTTTACGTGTGGTTGAGCAAGCAACGAAAATTGCACATGTCGCAAAGCCGCTATATCACTGGCGAATGATTGAAACTTCCACTGCGATGAATCCAAAAGTAAAACCCGAAGCCCATGAGAACGCCCGTAGCGCCCTTAAGGACGCGTTGGCGCGCCGCGGTGAGCCATCAGCAGAAGTTTTGGATGGTAACAAAATGCACTATTTTCGCGTCCGGCGGCTAATTCAGGGTGAACCGCTTGTCAGCATTATTATCCCTTTGAAGGATAAGCCTTGGTTATTAACCAAGTGTATTCATGCCATACAGATTCAATCTTCTTATGATAACTACGAGATTATCTGTGTCTCTAACGATAGTACCTCGCCAATTTTGTACGATGCTCTGGCGAATTTCTCCAAGCAGGATTCTCGAATTCGGATGCTCGAATTGAACCAGGGGTTCAATTTTTCGCTTGTGGTAAATGCTGGCGTTCAGCAGGCTAAAGGGGAGCATATTCTTTTGCTGAACAATGATATTGAAGTGTTGTCCAGTGATTGGATCGAGTCTCTACTTGAGCATTCTCAGCGAGCTAATGTTGCTGCTGTTGGGGGCAAGCTATTTTACCCGGACAATACTATTCAGCACGCCGGGATAGTGCATGGTTTGGGTGGGTATGCGGGGCATATCCATAAGAACTTTCCAGCGTACCATGAAGGGTACTTTAATCGTTTACAGTTGGTACAAAATGTCACCGCGGTAACCGGCGCATTACTGATGGTAAAACGATCGATTTATCAGGAGTTAGGCGGATTTGATGAGGATCAGTTTGCCGTAGCCTATAACGATGTGGATTTTTGTATTCGAGCTCGTGAAGCTGGATATTTTAATATTTTTACACCGTATTGTGAGGCCTATCATTTCGAGTCGAAATCGCGCGGCTATGAAGTTACTACCGACAAGGTATCGCGATTCTCCCAAGAGATGGCTAATTTTAGAGCTCGTCATCTTGATTCAATTGAGAAAGGTGATCCTTACCACAATCCTAATTTTGATAAGGGGCATGATGACTATCGCTACTAGTGATTGCTTGAAAAAATGAAGAAAATCGTTAAGAAGACCACATTCCTATTTGCCCGTCTGGCCGCGTTAAGTAAGCCAAATCGCACCCGAACTGAAGGTGTGTTGCACTGGATAGCCGGCTCACCATCAACCATGGTTGTGTTTAACGTTTTCCTTTCTATTTTGTTTCGCTATGTCAGGGTTAAACAACGTGTAGGAAGAGTATTATCGGGTTATATCGCTAAAATAATGCCCGCGAAAACCGGCACGCCGGTGGAGTTAGTGTTTAAGACGGATGAGGACTTTCCACCGCGACCCAGTCGGGAGAAACCTCGAGTTTTATTGGTAATCGAAGAGACGGTCCCGCAGTGTTTCCGTTATCGGGTAGAGCAAAAAATGCATCAGCTAGACGCCTTGGGTTGGGATAACGAATGGGTGTCATGGAGGAATGGGAGTTTAGCACGCGAAAGGATGCATTTATTCGATATCGTGTTGTTTTACCGTGTGCCAGGTTTTGATGATGTGTTACTGACTATCCGTTATGCCAAGGCACTTAAGAAGATGACAATTTTTGATACGGATGATCTGATTTTTGATCGGGCGCGGTTGGAAGAAAAGTTTAAAGGTGGCAGTGGTCAGTTATCTGAGCACGATTATGAGCAAATGTTGAAGGGGGCTGAACTTTATCAAAGTGCTATTAAATTATGCGATTACGCAACTACTTCAACACCCGCGCTGATGACAGAAATTGAAAAGGTGATTGGTAAGGGTCGTTGCGAGGTATTACCCAACGCGCTCGACCAAGTAGTATACGATGTACTAGAAAACCCAATGGCTGAGAGGCCTGCTGGGGTGGTTCGCCTACTTTATGGTAGTGGCACTAGAACCCATGATGAGGACTTTGCCCTAGTAGGTGGTGTGCTTGCCCGGTTGATGAAAAAGCATAGTAGTTTAGAGATCGTAATAATTGGCTACCTTTCATTGCCAGCTCCTTTGGAGGCATACTCAGACCGTATCCATCAATTTGGTTTGATGGATTTTGATGTATATCTAACCGCACTGCGCTACGCTGATATTAGTATTGCTCCGCTGGAAGAAGGGATATTTGCAGATTGTAAAAGTGAAATTAAATGGCTAGAGGCTGGGGTTTTCGGGGTTCCTTCGGTCGTCACGCCAACTGGTACCTATAGGGATGTTATTGACCAGGGTGTTGATGGTTTGTTTGCCAATGATGATACTGAGTGGGAGCAGTGCATTGGCGATTTAATAGAGTCTGCTGCCCTTAGAGCTCAGATTGGTGAGGCCGCAAGAATTAAAGCCCGTGCAAATTATGGACGTGTAGCAATGCAAAACCACATGGCTGACACACTTAATCGCTTTCAAGCAGACATGTGTAAACGAGGGCTGGGCTACTCAGAGAAAAAGCGTAAACGTGTATTAGTAGTTAATACTTTTTATCCTCCCGAGCTGGTTGGTGGGGCGACGGTAGTCGTGGTTCGTTCAGTAGAAGAATTGCAGCGACAGTACGGTAAGGATTTTGACGTCGTAGTGCTTAGATCAGAGTTAACCCTAACTTCGCCATACCAAATGACCGAGTATGTTTGGAATGGGACCTTGGTACAAACTATTGGAATCCCGCCTGAGCAGGACTTTGAATGGCGCTATCGTGATGAGTATTAAAGGACTTTTTTGATGAGTACTTAGCGTACTTCAAACCAGATATTATCCATTTGCACTGTGTTCAACGCCTGACGGGTACTCTACTCGAAAGCGCGGCGTCACTTTCTATTCCATATGTAGTGACTGTCCATGATGCTTGGTGGATTTCTGAGCATCAGTTTTTACTCGATAAAAATACAAATTTAGTTGATTTCAATCAGTTGAACCCGCTAGTTGTGCAGCAAACATCCTCGAATACAGAGGCTGCTGTTAAACGATCTAAATACTTATCTGGCTTGTTGGTAGGCGCAGAAAAAATATATGCAGTGTCGGAATATCAAGCCACTCTTTACCGACAAAACGGTTTCAAGAATATAGCCGTTAACAAGAATGGTTTGCCCCACGTAGCGCCAGTGAATAGAAGTAAGTCTGCTAGCGGTAAACTACGCTTAGGCTATGTAGGTGGAATCTGTGACCATAAGGGTTACTATCAGCTTAAGCGAGTTCTGCAAGAGGCGCAGTGTTCACAACTTGAGTGTCATGTTATCGATATAGACGAAGAACGCTCCAATGTTAAAGCTGTAGGTAAGTGGGGTGAATCAAATGTGTTTACTTGGGGTCGCCAAACGCCGGATGCGATGGACGGTTTTTATATGTCAATCGATGTGCTTGTAGCGCCATCCGTGTGGCCAGAAAGTTTTGGTTTGGTCACTCGTGAAGCTGCATTACGCGGTATTTGGGTGGTGGCAGCAGATGCAGGTGGAATGGCAGAGGATGTGATTTCGAAAAAAACTGGTTTTATTTACCCCATGCGTGACGATGCTGGCTTGGCCAAAATTCTTAATAAATTAAATGAGAAATCGAGTTACTATTTAACGAACACCCCTGATATCGCGGCCAGTCAAGCGAGAATCACCTCACTAGAAGACCAAGTTGCTGAACTGGCGGATGACTACCTGCAATTGATTAGCCAATGATAAACTCTAGGCGATAGATGCCAAATACTTTAAGCGAAAATATATCTATGGATATTTCAGTTGTCATACCATTCTTAAACGAGCAAGAAAACCTACAACCCCTGGTTGAAGAATTAGAGGCTAGTTTTGCCCCATTACTTGAGCAAGGAAAAATTTATGAGCTAATATTCGTTGACGATGGCAGTTCTGATGGTGGGGTGGCGCTTTTGTCTAAGGAGCATGAAAGGAATCCTCGAATTAAGGTTGTAGAGTTTCGACGTAACTTTGGGCAGACGGCGGCAATGGCGGCGGGGTTGGACTTTTCACAGGGCGATGTAGTGATTACTATGGATGCTGATAGGCAGAACGACCCTGAAGATATACCGTTGTTACTGCAAAAGATTGATGAGGGGTTTGATCTAGTTTGTGGCTGGCGGAGGGATCGTCAGGACACTTACTGGTCGCGAAAACTCCCATCGTTATTAGCAAATAAATTAATATCAAAAATCACCGATGTCAGCTTGCACGATTATGGCTGTACGTTGAAGGCAATGCGTAAAGATGTCGCCAAAGGCATTACCTTGTACGGGGAACTGCATCGTTTTATACCTGCGGTCGCGAGTTTTATGGGGGTGCGTATTGCCGAGGTTGCAGTAAATCATCGTGCTCGTACAGCGGGTGAGTCAAAATACGGATTATCTAGAGTTTTTCGCGTGATACTGGATTTGATAACGGTTAAGTTTCTATTGAGTTATTCCGGTAGGCCGATTCATTTTTTTGGGATACCGGGCTTAATTTGTGGATCTACGGGATTTTTGATTGCAGCTTACCTGGCATTCGGCCGACTATTTTTAGGCATGTCGCTCAGTGAGCGTCCGCTGCTACTGTTCGCATTGGTACTATTTTTGTTGGGTGTGCAATTCATTATATTTGGTCTGCTCGGCGAGCTTCAGATTCGTACCTACTATGAAAGTCAGGACAAGCCGATTTATCACGTTCGGTCGAAGATAGGTTTTGAGAACAATCCAAATTAAGGTAAACAATCATTTTCAAAACGAGTTGCTGATAGAAAGCTAACCGTGAAAGTTTGCGCTATCGTCGTTACTTATAATCCAAACATTGAAGTTTTGGCTCGTTTACTTGCGTCTTTGAGCTTGCAAGTTCCCAATATAGTAGTTGTGGATAACGGCTCTTCAAACAAAGAGGCGATTTTTTTGTTTGCCTCTGACTTGATTCATCTGCATCTGCTTGAAACAAACTTTGGTATAGCGCATGCGCATAATCAAGGTATCGTGCAAGCTAGAAAGTTTGATGCACAAGCGGTTCTCTTGATGGATCAAGATAGTGTGCCAGCCCACGATATGGTCCAAAATTTGACCGATAGCTTGTCGACACTTATGGCTAAAGGAAAGATGGTCAGTGCGGTGGGTGCTTGCTACTTTGGCTCTGAAGAAGATAATGAGTCCTTCTTTGTGCGTTTTGGATGGTTACGCTTCAAACGACAATATTGTTCCGAGTGCGAAATCGGAGAAACCTTGGTCCCTGCAGATTTTCTTATTTCATCGGGTTCGCTAATTCCGATGTCTACGATTGACGGGGTTGGCGAAATGGATGAGCGGCTGTTTATTGACCATGTCGATACTGACTGGTTTTTAAGGGCTGCGCATTCGGGTTTTCATGCATATGGTGAATGTCGTGCATTAATGGAGCACGGTTTGGGAGAACGTACCCTGAAAGTTTGGGTAGGACGCACTAGGCATGTGCCGCAGCATCGACCATTTCGTTATTATTATATTTTTCGAAACAGTGTTTTATTGTATCGGCGCTCGTATGCACCGATTAACTGGATCATTAACGATGTCTGGAGGCTCGTTGGCATTGGCCTTTTATACACGGTGTTTTGCGCTCCAAGATTTCAAAATTTAAAAATGATTTTGGTGGGAATCCGTGATGGACTGCAGGGTAAAACAGGGCGGGAAATTAATCCACCAAGTACAGCTTTAAAAGTTGATCACTAGAATGGTTGGCCCTTCTGTTCAAACGGTAATAGTTAACTTTAACTCTGGGGAGTGGTTACTACGGGCGGTTCGTTCTGCGCTTGATTGCATTCCCGGGTTAATAACCGTCGTGGATAATGCTTCTAGCGACAATAGCATCAAGGAGTTACGTGTTTCGGTTTTGGATGCCCGGCTAAATATTATTCAAAATACCGAGAATGTTGGTTTTGCGGCGGCGAATAATCAGATCCTAAAAAATCTGAATACTGAATTTATAGTTTTAATGAATCCAGATTGTGAGTTGGAGTCATCGATATGGGAGTTAATATCGGAGAGGATGCTTGAAGATGCCAAAATTGGCCTCGCTGGTGGGCGCATCTTAAATGCTGACGGTAGTGATCAAAAAACGTCTAAGCGAGATTTCCCTACTTTATTACAAGCTTTGTTGCGTTTGCTTGGCTTAGGACGGCTGTTTAATAGTGATTTTGATCGGGGTGAAGAACCACAGCAACTCAGTTTGAATGACTCAAAAATTGAATACGTAGATGCTATATCTGGAGCTTTTATGGTTGCTAGAAGTTCAGCGATCGAAGAGGTTGGAATACTGGATGAGGGATATTTCATGCACTGTGAAGATCTCGATTGGTGCAAACGGTTTTGGCTGTCGGGCTACAAAGTTGCGTGGGTCGGAACTGCTCAGTTAATGCACGAAAAAGGGGTTAGTAGCCGAGCAAGGCCAGTCCGCGTGTTGTGGTATCTGCACCGGGGTATGGATCGGTTCTTTTGTAAATTTGAAGGTAAAAAATATAACCTACTGGTGCGTGGATTAATCCGGTTGGGTATTTATTTGCTTTATTTGCCGCGCGCTTTATGGGCGATTGTGAAGAAAGTGTTTTGAGCAAAGTCACTTTAGTTAGTGGGGCTCGAGGGGTGGTTGGGTACCCGCTGTGTGAAGAGTTTAAACGCCGTGGCTGTCATGTCGTTGCAGTTAGCAGGAATGCTTGTGCTACTGAAGAGGGATTAAAGTGGGACATGGAGTATGAAGAACTTACACCCATAGCAGCTATTGAGTCGATAGACACGATGGTTCACTGTGCGCCCATTTGGTTGCTGCCTCGGCATTTACAATCTCTGGCGAACCTCGGGTTGAGGCGTTTGATAGTATTTAGTTCCAGTAGTGTGTTGTCTAAAAAAAACACTCAAGACCCAATTGAGCAAGAATTGGTGCGTTTGCTCGATGAGGCGGAACGGAATACTGCTTCACAATGTGATCGACTTGGGATCGCGTTTACGATTTTTCGCCCAAGTATGATTTATGGTTTTGGTTTGGACGAGAACGTTTCTAGATTAGCTCGTTTTATTAGTCGTTGGGGTATTGTCGTGGTTGCGGGAAATGCTGATGGCCTTCGGCAACCCGTTCACACATTAGATTTGGTTGACGCTATATTTAAGGCATTGGATCAGGCCGCGACCTATAGCAATATTTATACACTTGCCGGTGCGGAAACAGTTACCTATCGAAAAATGTTGTCTAGAATATTTGAAGCTCTGAATAAGCCGGCGAGAGTAATTAGTCTCCCGGTGCCGGTTTATCGCGGTGTATTGCGGTTGGCGGCCCTTACGGGTCGATTTGCCTATACTGCTGAAATGGCTGACAGAATGAATTCAGATTTAGCCTATGATAATACTCCAGCGATTACTGACTTTAACTATACGCCTAGCACCTTTTTGGAGCAGGCCGAACGAGACTTGGAGAGCTTGTTGGTATAGCGCTTAGAATAGTTCCGCGCCCGGGTTTACGGGCCTTGGATCTAGAGCGTCGATCGGGTCATTGGTCACAGATGGTGCAGTAGAAAATGGTGGGATCCCAAAAGCTTCTACCGCTGAGAGGTTGTACTCGCTTACCGGTATTTCCGTTCGAATAACCCGCAACAGGATGCCGAAGGCTGGGTGATCAAAGTAGTGCGTTTCTTCAAACTTAACGCGACGCTTTTCGTTGATCAGGTAACGGGCGCTTTCATGGCTGACACGGCGATAAATATAGGATTGTGCTGTGCTGAAAGGTATTGGATAAAAATCACCAGTGTAGGGGGGTTGTGCAGTTATAAGAATTGGGTTCCCAGATAGATCAATTATACTGTTGGAACCAACATTTTCATTTTCAGTAGTTAAAACCCCATTTTTGATCGGTACGATCTCACGATTACTAGCTGCACGATAGTTATTCAACGAAGAGTCATTCACTAAAACCGGTTTTTGTTTAGGGATCTCGAGAATACTCATATTGGCAGCCGCAGTACCTAGTGCTGGATTATATTCAACCTCTAGCTCAGTTAGCAGGATGACGTTGTCGTAGATCATTACGGTCCCACTGAGACTCGGTGCAATTTCATTTAATTGAAAGCGTGGGCTATCAACACGTGGCTCCGATATTTGTCGCCAAGTTGTGTACGCAATTGGTTGGTATAGAGTGTTTAGTTGCAGGCGTTCTATATGGCTAAATAACTCGTCAGGAATAGCCGGGTAAATAATTTCCCGGTTGGTAGGTCGATCGTCAGGTAAGCTATAGTCATTATTATCTTGCTTTCCCAATTCTATGTGTTGGGTGTTTTCAAACACGATGAGCTCAATCAGGTAACCTCGGTGTGGTTCTGGAATAGTCTCAGAGACTTCACCTAATGGATCATTCGAAATTGGTGGAAGTTGGTCAATTGTTAGTGTTTGTGGTTCAATTTCTGCGTTCACTTGAGCTGTATTTTGCGCTAAAGCCAACATAGGCAGAAAAATAAGCAGAGTAAATCTGAAGAACCACGGTTTGATATATGGGCCGGAAAGCATCGCTAAATAAATTTGATTGCGTTAAGTAAATGTTATCAGGTTTAATTGCAACGCTTATTAAATTAATGGTCTATGGAGATATATAAATGGCTGTAAGGGAAGTCCTTCGAATCGGTAATCCTGCGCTTCTGGAGCGAGCAATCGATGTGGTTGATTTCGACACTGAAGCTTTGCACGGCTTGGTGTCTGACTTATTCGATACTATGGTAGCGGAAAACGGTGCTGGGTTAGCCGCTCCGCAGGTTGGTGTGTTACAGCGGGTGGTTATATTTGGGGTGCAGGAGAATAGTCGATACGCTGACGCGGAATCTGTTCCAGAGACGGTATTGATAAATCCGGAAATTGAGGTACTCGGAGACTCCATGCAAGGTATGTGGGAAGGTTGTTTGAGCGTTCCTGGCATGCGCGGCTATGTGGAGCGTCCCTCTCATATTATTTATCGTGGATTTGATCAATTTGGAAAGTTGATAGAGTGCGAGGTGCAAGGCTTTCACGCGGTAGTTGTGCAACACGAGTGTGATCATCTTGATGGAATACTATATCCCTCGCGTATTCAGGATATGAGCCTGTTTGGTTTTGAAGAAGAGTTAGCCGCTGAAGATATTTAGCGACGTGAACGTTCAGATTGAATAACTTAAATACCGGAGAAGAAGATCTGGAAAACATAGGTCGATTGGCATTTATATTGGGTGTAATGATAGCTATTGTGGGGTTAGCGCCCCACAGGTTCCGTTAATTCTCGCGGTTCTGGGTTTGATCGTTGGGTTTCTTAACGTCAGCGGTAGCAAAAGCAATACTTTTTTGATCGCAGGTATAGCGTTATCGGAATCTGCGGGCTCGTTGTCCGTGTTGCCAGAGGCTAGCGCTTACGTGATGGTAATTGCTAGTAATGTTACGGTATTCGTTGGACCGGCGTTATTGGTTGTCGCGTTGAAGTCACTTCTGTCAGGTGGAAACGATTAGATTTATTACAGTCTAGTTTCAATGGCTTGGTGTTATGCTCAGCAAGTGGCCATTTTCCTTTAGCCATGTTTGCTGATTTCTATAGTTGGGCAAGACTCGTTCTACAACTTGCCAATAAGACTTGGAGTGGTCAAAGTGAATCAGATGCGCGAGTTCGTGAACTACTACGTAGTCCACAATACTTGTGGGTGCTAAAAGAATCGACCAATTAAAAGTTATTACTCGTTGGCTTGAGCAACTACCCCAACGCCGTTTGTAGCTATAGATTCTAACGTCTTGAGGTCGGCGCCCGACAATGTCCGCGAAGTAATTAACCCGTGCCGTTAAGTGTTTAAGGCCAACGTGTTTATAAAACTGCACTACACGTTTGTGTTTATAGGCGATTTGGTTATGCACTGTACTGGGAACGTGAATTAGCAAATTTTTGTTGGTGAGCTTTGGCATGTCGCGTTTGTCGGTACTTGTCAGTATGAGCTTTGTGTCGAGCCAGGGAAATTGTTCTCCAAATTGGTACGTGTAGGTTGGGGCTTTTTCTGCAGTTTCCAATATCGCCTGCTTTTGTCGGATCCACGGTGTAAAACTATTCAGCGAATGTTCTATGCTTCTAGGGCTCGCGCGTGAGGGTGCTCGTAATATGAAGTCGCCTTCCTTAATTTGAATTCCAAAGGTCCGACGCCGTTTACTTCGAATAATTTTTATTGAGATATTATCGACATAGTTGGTCTCATTTTGGTTTGCCATGTTGTATTGAAACCTGTTTTACAATCTCTTGCTGGACAGTTTAGTCGGACAAGGTGACAAAGATTTCTTTGAGGAGATCGAACTTGCTCTCGGCGTCTTCCAGGTCGCGACGAACCTGAAATGTACTAGAGTTTTTCATTCCATATTGTTTCGGATCTTCGGCGATAAGCTGAATTAATCGGTCAAGATTAATTTTCGGGTTTTCCAAAAATTCAAATGTTGCGCCTTTTGATCCAGTTTCTATTTTTTTGAGATCAAGCTTGCGAGCTTGTAGCTTAAGCTCGCTAATGGTGAACAGAGATTTAGTCGCATCTGGCATTAGTCCAAAGCGGTCTACAGTTTCAGCGGCAATATTTTGAAGCTGTTCGTGGTCCATCGCTGAAGAGATTTGCTTATACATTGTTAGCCGGATATGTACATCGGATATATATTCATCGGGGAAGCGGGCGGCAATTTGCAGATTCACTTCCAGACTTTCTTTATCTGCGAGTTGGTAATGACGATCCTTATATTTTTTCAAACTATTAATGGCTTGGTCGAGAAACTCGCTATACAGGCTAAACCCTACCTCATCAATCATGCCGCTTTGCGATTCACCAAGTAATTCTCCGGCACCACGAATTTCTAGATCTTGAGAGGCTAATGCAAAACCTGCGCCTAATTCGTCTAGTGCTTCGATAGCTGTTAATCGCTTTTTCGCGTCTGCAGTGAGCTGTTTGAGCGGAGGGGTTAGTAAGTATGCAAATGCTTGGTGATGAGACCGGCCGACCCTGCCACGCAATTGATGTAGTTGAGCCAATCCAAATTTGTCAGCTCGATTAATAATAATCGTGTTGGCTGTTGGTACATCGATACCGCTTTCAATAATTGTAGTGCATAAAAGAATGTTAAACCGCTGATGATAGAAGTCGCGCATTATGCCTTCCAACTCGCGTTCCCGCATTTGACCATGCGCGTGTCGGATACTGACATCCGGCATCAACAGGTTAAGTTCAGCCTCGATTTTTTCGATCGTTTGCACTTCGTTATGTAAAAAGTAGACTTGTCCACCGCGTCGAATTTCCCGTACACAAGCCTCTTTTATCATGCCTTCATTCCACTCGCGGACAAAGGTCTTGACTGCTAGCCTCGCGCGAGGCGGTGTTGCAATAATGGAGATGTCACGCAATCCAGATAAGGCAAAGTTTAGCGTCCTTGGAATTGGGGTAGCAGTTAAAGTTAAAATGTCGACTTCGCTGCGCAGTTGCTTTAGTCGTTCTTTTTGACGAACACCAAAGCGATGTTCTTCGTCGATGATGACCAATCCAAGACGTTTGAAACGAATATCCTTTTGCAGTAATCGGTGCGTTCCAATCGCAATGTCTACGGTACCTGTAGCGATGCCTTCCAGAGCAGTGAGAGTTTCGCTCTTTATTCTGAATCGAGAAAGCAAATCTACTTTTACAGGCCAGTCGGCGAATCGATCACAAAAGTTGTCATAGTGCTGCTGAGCTAACAATGTAGTCGGCACCACAACGACTACTTGTTTTTGACCTGCTATCGCTATATAGGTTGCGCGCATAGCTATTTCGGTTTTACCAAACCCTACGTCCCCGCAGACCAGGCGATCCATTGGTTTAGCCTGTGTCATATCCGAGATAACGTCGTCTATAACTTGTAACTGATCGGGTGTTTCCTCAAATGAGAAGCCGGCAGCGAAAGTATCGTAGTTTGCATCAACGTTTGGAAAGCAATGTCCCTGGCGGCTTGAGCGCAGAGCTTGCACTTCAAGTAACTCGGCAGCCACATCGTAAGCTTTTTCTTGAGCGCGCTTTTTTGCCTTAAGCCAAGCTTCTGAGCCAAGCTTGTGTATTGGAGCAGTATCTGGGTTGCCTGCGACATAACGGCTTACCGCCTCAAGTGATAGGACAGGTATATAAAGCTTGTCTTGATTGGCGTACTCAAGGGTTAAATATTCATTGTCGAGGCCATCGATTGTTAGCGTAGTGAGCCCTCGGTAACGCCCGACACCATGATTGTCATGCACCACAGGGTCTCCTAGTTTTAGCTCGGCAAGGGAGCGAATAATTACGTCAGGGTTTTTGTTGCGATCTGATCGGCGTCGCTTTTGCAGAACCCGTTCACCGTATATTTGTGATTCGGTAATTACTTCTAGATGGTTGCCAAGATCGTTATCAATGGCGGTACTTGTCTCGGTATGCTCGATCCGAAATCCGTACTCAAGGGGAGCACTGGTAATATTCAGTCGCGCATCTCCTTTCAAAAAGTCATGCCAGGATTCAACCGTAGAAGCATCAAGCTGGTGATCTTGTAGCAGTCCGTTTAGGGTTTCTCGTCTACCGATGGACTCTGCTACCAATAAAACTCGGGCGGCATTAGTTTGTAAATATTTTGTTAATGGCCCATATGGCGACTCACTACGGACATTAATATTAAATTCTGTGGGCTTGTTAGTTAAATATTCGTAGACATGTTTTTTTTGGTCATCCAGATTTAATGTTAATAGCTGTACGCGTTTTTTTGGTTTGAGTTTATCTAACCAATCTTGCTGTGTTAGTGCTATTTCCTCGGGTTTTAACGCGGGCCATTCAGTATCGAGTAAAGCATAGTCATAACGCTCCTTAATTTCATTGACCGTACCCTCGGTGGCTTCTGATGCTCCATCATCCAAAATGATCAGAGTATCGTCTGAAAGATAGTCCAGCAGGCTAACGGTATGCTCAAAAAATAGCGGCAGGTAGCATTCGCTACCGGCAGGAATGATGCCATTACTTAAATCACGATAGGCGCGGGATTTTTGTGGATCGCCTTCAAACCGGGCTCTGAATCGCTGGCGAAAATCACTGATTGCCTGCTCATGCGTAGGAAATTCTCTGGCCGGAAGAAGCCTGATTGTTGATATCGTTTCTCCAGATCTTTGAGTGCTGGTATCGAATAATCGGATATTCTCTATTTCAGTATCAAATAGATCAATCCGAAAGGGCGTTTCGGTACCCATAGGGTAAACGTCAACTAGGCCGCCTCTGACGGCGAACTCCCCTGGCGACATTACTTGATTAACTGAATAGTAACCTGTGTCGACCAGCGTATTCGTGAAGGCTGTAATCTCTAGCTGCTGGCCTATCGTTAGATGAAACGCGCTGCCCTTTACGTGATTTTGTGGGGGTAATCGTCTTAACAAGGCGCTTGCTGGCGCTATCAATAAGCCGTTAAAACCTTGAGTAAGTTCCAAAAGAGTTAAAAGGCGTGTCGATGTAATATCCTGGTGGGGTGAAAAGCGGTCGTAAGGGAGGCATTCAGTATCTGGAAATAAGCAAATTTTTGGCTCGAAACTGTCGACGGCGTAGAATCGAGTCGATTGTGCCCGATGATAAATGCTGGTCGCGTCGGGGCAAACTAGTAGCGTTGCCGCGCCGTTCGAGCTGTTGTGCTGCGCAGCTTCCACGATAGCGATATCTTGCGCGCTTCCGTGCAGGTGCCGCCAAAATACTCTTGACCCTGGTGTTTCGGGCAATACGGGTTGAAACGGGGAGTGCCCTTTTAGAGAAAGTGAAGTCATCAGGTTGTGTCACGAATAGGGTTCGCGATTGTACTGGGGAGTTGAGTGGAATAATATGGACTTACTGCCTGCAGCAGCGAATTCTGGTTATAATAACTGATCGGGTGGACTCTTGGACTAAATGAGTTTAGCTGCAGGTCCACAAAGACTATTTAAACATCGGTAAAAGATATGAGCAAATATTGGGTGGTCATCGCTGGTGGTGGTAGTGGCAAACGTATGAATCGGCGTGTGCCAAAGCAGTACTTGGAGATTTTAGGCAAAACGGTTATTGAGCACTCAATGAATGCTTTTCTCAATCACGAGATGGTTGCTGGCGTTGTGGTAGTTACTCCTCCTGATGATGCTCGATGGAAAGCTGTGGAGCCGACCCACCCTAAGTTTTTATGCCGAATCGAAGGGGGTAAAGAACGTTGTGATTCAGTGTTAAGCGGGTTGAACGTTTTACAAGCGCATGTAGGAATAGATGATTGGGTGCTAGTACACGATGCTGCTCGCCCTTGTATTAGCAAAGCACTTATCGATAAATTGATAAAGAAAGTGGTGCGCCACCCTGTTGGGGGGATTCTCGGGCTTCCGGTTACTGAAACCATGAAAAAGACTGGTCCTAAAGACGCCATTATTCAGTCGGTTGCCAAAGAAAATATGTGGCGTGCTCAAACACCTCAAATGTTTCGTCTGAGTGCGCTCCGTGGCGCGTTGACGGCTTTACAGCAGCGCAAAGTTATAGCGACTGATGAAGCTTCTGCAATGGAGTTTGTGGGTATGCGTCCGTTGATCGTAAAAGGTTTAGAGGCAAATTTGAAAATAACTACTCCGTCTGACTTACCGTTAGCTGAATATTTTCTCGAAACTGAAGCGAAGATTGCGTCACGCGTTGAAAAACGAAAGAGGTTTAGCGTAAAGAAAAAGAAAAAAGTAGTAGAACCGAATTTAGAAAACAACTCATTGAAAGCAGGCCGGGTATTAATGAAGATGCCCAAGTTTTTGAGTAGCTAGTGGCGCAAGGGCTATTACTTTGCGAATAGGTCAAGGATACGACGTCCACGCGTTGGTAAAAGAGCGCCCGCTAATTCTCGGCGGTGTAGAGATCCCATACGAATACGGGTTACAAGGCCATTCAGATGCGGATGTTTTGTTGCACTCGATTATAGATGCCGTGCTTGGTGCCTTGGGGGAAGGTGATATTGGTCGACACTTTCCGGACTCAGACGCCACTTTAGCAGGTGTTGACAGCCGAATACTACTACGCCAGGTGTCTGACCTTATGGTCAACCGAGGTTACCAGGTTGGAAACATTGACGCGACAATTATTGCTCAGCAGCCACGAATGGCAGAGTACTTGAGCGTGATGTGCGACAATATTGCCAGTGATCTTGCGGCGCATAAAAGTTTGATAAATGTTAAGGCCACAACCACCGAAAAATTGGGCTTCGAAGGTAAAGGTTTGGGGATTGCCGCTCAGGCTATTTGTTTATTGTTTAATAGCTGAGTGATTTTACAGAATAGTTCGGTCGCTGCAATTTGTGATTAAAGTTATTGACCATATTGAAGTATGTAGGGGAATCGATGTCGCAGGAAATAGTTGAATCAGTGATGGAACCGTTGGTTGATACCATGCTAGAAATGCAAGAGCAAATGAACCAGAAAGTTAATACTGATTGGCGAAATCAAAGCTATGGGTGGTATCGGGCGATATGGGTTGAGTGCGCCGAGCTAATGGATCACTATGGATGGAAGTGGTGGAAGCGTCAGTCACCCGACCTGGAACAGATCAAGTTAGAGTTAGTAGATATCTGGCATTTTGGTTTGAGTCTAATGTTGGTTGAAGCCCGGGGAAATTTGGGTCTGTCAAATATAATAGTTAAAGAGTTTTCTGAGCCTCGGCACTATGATGATTTTTTAACTGCTGTAGAAGCATTCACTACTGAAGTGCTTCAAGAGCGTAAATTTTCTGTGGCTAGTTTTGCTGGGTTAGCAAAACTGATGGATATGGATATGAGTGATTTACACCGTAGATATGTTGCTAAAAATGTCTTAAACTTTTTCCGTCAAGATAATGGTTATAAAGATGGTAGCTATCGGAAACTTTGGGGCGGCAGGGAAGATAACGAGCATTTGGTAGAGGTTCTTGCCGGTGTGGATTCTCAAGCAAGCGATTTTCGAGATCAACTCTATAATGCTCTTAAGCAGCGATATCAGCGATTCACTGATTGAGTTTCTGGCAGTGTTTTATGTGTCGCTCCGAGGCTACTATTTTCAGCTGGGGGCACCGGTTACGCTGGGTCGAAGCAAACGAACCCGTGGGGCGACTTTACATATACTTTTACAACCTATTGCTTTCTAAATCGAATTCCTCCATCGGGCAAACCTTTGTGTTAACGCTGTATTAGCTTGCCGATCTTGCTATGTTAAATTCTCTAAAGTTTACCAATAATTTTGTGAATGGTTTGGCCGGCGACCCTTCGCTTGAAGTTAAACCAAGACAAGTGTACGAAGCCTTTTATTCCCGGGTATCTCCGCGAGTTTGTACTTCACCGCAGTTGGTTGCCTGGTCATCTGAGACAGCGAAACTACTTGGTCTGGGGGAGCAAGGAGGTGCGATTCATGAACCTGAAAAGAAAGACTACGCTAATCTTTTATCGGGTAGTGCCCTGTTGAGCGGGATGAGGCCATTTGCGATGTGTTATGGCGGACATCAGTTTGGTCAGTGGGCTGGACAGCTCGGAGATGGACGTGCGATTGGATTGGGGGAAATTAACAACGCTAATCAACCTTGGGCGCTACAACTAAAAGGTGCCGGTTTGACTCCGTATTCGCGCACTGCTGACGGCTTGGCTGTATTGCGTTCGTCTGTCAGAGAATTCCTGTGTAGTGAGGCTATGCACCATTTGGGGATTCCAACAACCCGCGCATTGAGCTTGGTGTTGACGGGTGATCCTGTGGTTCGCGATATGTTTTACGATGGCCACCCTAAAGCTGAACCTGGGGCTGTCGTATGTAGAGTTTCGAAAGCATTTATACGGTTCGGTAGTTTTGAGTTATTTTCTTCTCGGGGTGACGAGGTTCGTTTGAAAGAGTTGGTTGAATTTACAATACAAAACTTTTATCCCAAACTTGATGCTAATTACGTTGGTACGGACAAATACCTGCAGTTTTATATAGAGGTGGTCAAGCGCACTGCAGCGTTGATTGCTACGTGGCAGGGCGTCGGGTTTGTGCATGGCGTAATGAATACAGATAATATGTCGATATTAGGTGAAACGATTGATTACGGTCCGTATGGTTGGTTAGAGCCATATGAGCTTGCCTGGACGCCTAACACTACCGATGCTGAAGGGCGTCGATACGCTTATGCAAATCAACCTGCAATAGGTATGTGGAATCTCTCCCGGTTGGGAACTGCGCTATTGCCGTTAATTGAAGACAAGAGCGTTTTGCAATCTGCGTTAGACACATATAAAGATGAATACAGTGAGCGTTGGCGGGTGCTGCTTGTGGCTAAGCTCGGGTTCGTTGAATTTCAGGATACCGATGAAGCATTAATCGATGAATTATTCGAACTGTTGCAGCTCGAAGAAACTGACATGACTTTGTTTTTTAGATCTTTGTCAGGTATTAAGTCCAAACAAAAGATATTGTCGATGGAGCAATGGCCAGAGTTAATGCAAGCAGCCTTTTATCAACTAGAGAAGCTCGAAAGTAATGTGGTGCAAAGGTGGACACGTTGGTTGCAGAGCTATGCAGTGCGAGTTAGCAAACTTAGTGACAAGGCGCGTGCCGAACAAATGGATGCAGTGAATCCATTATATGTTTGCCGTAACTATCTTGCGCAGAAGGCAATAGATTCTGCAGAGCAAGGAGATTTTACAGGAGTGGAAACATTTCTGGATGTATTGAAGAGACCATATACGGAGCAAAAAAATAGACAAGCGTATGCTGAGCGGCGCCCGGAGTGGGCAAGAAGTAGAGCAGGTTGTTCTATGCTCTCGTGTAGCTCTTAACTTCTAATCTGAACACTTTAGCTTGAATATTTGCTCTGCTATTTGGTGATCGTGGTGTCGTCACTCCCCGAGGAGCGAAAAGCTTGTAGTTTGATCGAGCGGGGAGTGAAGTTTCTTACAGAGCAGGAGGCTCAACCCCCTATCTATTGTTCGTGCTTTTGGCTTTATTAAATATTGCTAGTTTTAGCAGGCTTAAAGAGTATCTGCCGAGATTAGCAGTGGTACAGGGGGCAATCGAAATTATGCAAGGAGTGCATTCTATGAAAAAGAATATTTATTACGTCTATTTGTTGACGAACAAAGAACGCCACAATATTTATGTGGGTTTAACAAAAAACTTAAGTTCTAGTATGCGGAGGCAAGCATTTAAGGTATTACGGAATTTGCTGGGGCTTATGTACCCGGCTAGTTTATTTTGAGCATTATCAGGACGGAGTGCGAGCAGAAGTTCGAAAAGCACAATTGAAAAAGACGTCGTTGTGCAAAAAATTCGCGCTTGTTGAACGAACTGATCCTGGTTGGTGCCGGCTTGAGAAGTGAACGGAAATTCGAATGCAGTCTGTTAATGTAGATCAGCTAATTGATTAAATAAGCAAAAACCCCGGCCTCTATGAGGTGGGGGTTAAATATCTTAATTTTTTACTTAAAGGGGAGGAGACGTTAAGTTCAGTAAGCTAGAATATTTTCTTATCGTTCAATTTCGTCTGAAACAATGAGTGCTAATAGACCTAGTGTTATTGGAATCATTACACCCATTACAGTTAGTTCAATCATTATGTATATTCGTCGGGTTCATTTTTTGATGGCCGCATTGTGTAATGTGCAGTACTACATAGCTAATGGTTTAATATTATTAGTAATATAACTATAAAGAATACATTAACTATAATTTATTCCATTAATCTAATATAAAAGCTGGGTAGTTGGGGTAGTTTCCTTTAATAATAAGAGTAGTTAACAGAAATATAAAAATGAACCGTATATTTTTATATTTATGAATATAACCTATAGAAATAGTTATTATTATCTGTAGTAATTTTATTTATAGTTATCGTGGGCTAGACTGAATTAATAGTGTTTTGGGGGTAGATCAATGGAAGCAGAATTTTGGCAGAAGAAATGGAGGAATGACCAAATTGGATTTCATTTGGATGAGCAACATCCGTATCTCTTAAAATATTGGGATCAGCTAGGATTGGAGGGTAGTGGACGAGTATTTGTTCCATTGTGCGGAAAATCAAATGATATGGTGTGGCTGCGCGCACAAGGGCATGAACTATTGGGAATAGAGTTTAGCCCTATCGCGATAGATAGCTTTTGTAAACATATTGGCGGCGAATTTATAGCCGATCAGGTTGGTGTATTGAATCGATATACCGGTCAGGGATATTCACTCCTGGTAGGTGATTATTTTGCTTTGGATCGAAATATTGTGGGTGCGGTTGCTGGCTTATATGACAGAGCTTCGCTAATAGCATTACCGGAGACTATGCGCGCAGATTACGTTGCTTTGCAGCGAGAATTACTGCCAATCGGCGCTCAAATATTGCTAATTACTATTGAGTACGATCAGAGCGAGATGTCTGGACCACCATTTCCGATTGGTGCTTCTGTCGTTAATAGTTTATACGCCGATTGGTGCGATATTGAGCTGTTGGAATCTTCTTCCGAAGTCGTTGAGTCATCTAATAAAAGTGTGGATATTATTGAATGTTGCTATCGATTAAGGGTTCGGTAGCCGCTATGGATGGTGGCTAGACACGCAGGTTCAAGCAGTTTAATTTTCGTTTCAATAAATACGACTGGCTGAGTGACCTTCCCAGGTACCATGAACACATGGCTAGCCATAAGCCATGATTCCCGAGCGCTTGCGTTGCCCACCATACCGGGAAGAATATGAGTAATACTGCAAACAACATGCTCATCATCATTTGATGCCCCATGCCCATGCCAATAAATATTCCGTCGTACTGAAACCCCCAAAATGACAACAATGGTAGTGCGACCACCCAGGGAATATAAAGGCTAGTTAACGCTCTCACGTCGGCAAGACTGGTGTACAACTGTATGATTTGGGTCTGGCCAAATAAAATTGTTATGCTGGACATTAGGGCAAACACAAATGCGACGTGCATTGATCCCTCTAGTACTTGTTTTAATTCGTTTGAGTCTCCTTTGCCGAACGCTTTTCCGACTAATGCCTCAGTAGCATTTGCGACTCCGTCTAATCCATAGGCGGTTAGATATAAAAGGCTGATTAAAATTGCATTGGCTGCGAGAGCGGTTTCCCCTTGTCGGCTACTCATTGCCACAAAAAATGTTGTGGTCATAACCAGTGCAAAGGTTCGAACCATAATTTGGGTATTAATTGAAATGAGCGATTTTATTGCTGTGGGTTCCAACAATAAGCTCCAATCAGGTACCCAGTGTTCACGGAATTGTGTTTTTAGTAAAAACCCAAATGCGATAGCAAACCCCATATACTCTGAAATCAAACTTGCGTAAGCGGCGCCACGACTTTCAAAACCCCAAGCAATAATAAAAATAAAGTCGAGCGCAATGTTAAGTGAATTCATTGCAAATAATAAAACAGCAATTACGACAGTATTTTGGCGCCCAATAAACCAGCCTGCTATTGCATAGTTACATAAGGTTGCTGGCGCTGACCAAATTCTTATATTCGCATAAACTAACGCATCTTGAGATACCAAACTATCGCCGGCAATAATGTCTATTGTCCAGGGGACTACCCATGGAGAAATAGCTATAACACCTAAACCGAAGATAATGCCTAGTCCCAGGCTCCGAAGAATCAGTAGGTGTAGTGCGGAATTATCTCCAGCGCCATAGAAGCTGCTCGCAAGGCTGGTAGTTCCCATGCGAAGAAAGCCAAATATCCAGAGCACCAAGGTAATTAACTGTGAGCCAACAGCGACAGCGCCTAGATGAATGGGATTATCCAAATGACCTAGAATTACGGTATCTACTGCGCCAAGCAGAGGGACACTTAGGTTTGCGAGAATAATAGGAGCGGCCAGCCCTAGTATTTTTAAGTATTTGCTGCGCACAATGCTAGTATTAGTCTATCCGGCATTTTTTTATCGGCTCTAAATTATCCTGCTCGTAAAGCCCGTGATCAGCTTTGATTAACGATAGTCAGAATCTAAGTTTTCGGTCTTATCTTAGCGAATTATAGTCAGCACTCGACCTAATTTAAAATAAACGATATGCCCTAAATGCAGCTACGCCGGTAAACAATAAAATACCGCCATATTAGATAATGTTATTACTATAGCCTTTAGTTGGGTCCAACAGGTTCAAACATACCAACCGATAAACTTCTGTCAAATGGTTAGCTAACATCTCGATAGTCCTGATACTGAAGCTTAATGTCTTTAACTTTGTGGAGGCCATAGGCTAAAGCTGCTTGTTTTAAGTTTAGTTTTTCTATCTGCGTATAATTCCAGGTTATCGCTATCTTTCCAGTATCTGTAGATTTAGGTTACAACATGATGCATTATTAGATTAGTGAGAATTAACGAGCACTAGTTTTTAGCTTGTGCAATTTCTGAAATAAAGTTTGGGGGGATTTGTGAATAACTTAATCTATAAAGCGGTATTTGGAGTTTTAATGGGGGCAGTGTTACTAGCTACCTCGATTTCAACACAGGCAGCATTGGAAGAAATAATTGTGGTCGCGCAAAAAAGAGAACAGTCGCTACAAGACGTTCCCGTTGCCATTACGGTAATTAGTGGGGCCCAGCTTACGGAACTGGGCGTGACTGATGTTTTCGATTTACAGCAAAGCACTCCTGGATTAATAGTTGATGCAAACCAGACGGCTACTACTACGAATTTTAGTATTCGTGGGGTAGGGACTAGTGCGCAAAATTTTGGATTAGAGTCCTCGGTTGGCCTGTATATGGATGGGGTATATCAATCAAGGCAAAGCTCTATGGTTAACGAGATGGTGGATATTGAACGTGTAGAAGTGCTTAGAGGGCCCCAAGGAACATTATTTGGGCGAAACTCGCCCTCAGGAGCACTCTTGATGCAATCCGTTGCCCCAAGTCATGAATCATCTGGGTTTTTAGATGTGACGGCTGGGAACCTTGGTTTGAGAACAGTAAGTGGCGCCGTAGGAGGGTCCTTGGTTGATGATGTCCTAGCGTTCCGAATAACCGGCTTTAATACTGATAGAGATGGGTATGTCGATGCTTTAGGAATTGGGGATAACATAATAAACGATCGAAATAGATTTGGGTTTAGAGGCCAGCTTTTATATACACCTAACGATGATGTCTCGGTTAGGGTTATAGCAGACTATTCGGAAGTTGATGAGGTTTGCTGTGGTGCTGCGACCGTACGGAACAATTTTTTTAGCGCTGCTGGGGCCCCTCTTAGCGATGCATTACTTACTTCGTTGGGTGTACCCTTGGTATTGGAAAATCAAGTATTTGATGACGTGATGCGAGTAAATGAATTACCGGTGTCACAAAATAAAAATAGTGGTGTTTCCGCTGAAATAAACTGGGATGTAGATAATGGAGGTACTTTTACTTCAATAACATCCTTTAGATCTTTTGATTCTGTTGATACGACTGATGTTGATTTTAGTGCTGCTAGGTTATTTAATAATACCCGTGATGGTGAATCTGATGTTTTTACTCAAGAAGTTAGATTTACTAACAACGGTGATAAGCTAAATTATATAGTTGGTGCTTATTACTACCAGCAAGATCTAGACAGCACCAGTTTTTTTGATTTAGGGGTAGATTTTACAACTTTGGCATTAAGTAGTGCTGCGGCACTCGTTGGGGGTCTTAATGGTTTATCTGCTGCGACAGGTGGTGCACTCCCAAGGGTAGCGGCACCTTTTCCGCAAGCAGCCTTTTCACGGGACGTATTCCAGCAGGAACAAAAAGCTTGGGCAGTTTTTGGTCAGCTAGACTATAACTTAACCGACACTTTGACTCTGACGGCTGGCTTGAGGTTTACTAGTGAGCACAAGGACGTAACGGGTGCTTTTACTCAGAGTGCCGTTGGTCCTGCAGCAAATCTTGCTGGGATAGGCGCTAATTTACTTGCTGTGGGTGCTGGGTTAGCGGCGCCGAATGCCGCTTTATATGCCCCAATGTATCGGACTGGCTGGGGGCTTTCGTTAACTCCAACTATAGCACCACGGTCTGATTTGACCGCTAGCTTAGAGGATGATCAGGTTACTGGTACTTTGAAACTAAGTTGGGCTGTCAACGATACAACAATGGCATATGCTAGTTTTGGTACTGGTTATAAGTCAGGTGGAACTAACACTGATCGAATTGCCAGTTTTCAAAGCCAAATTTTTGCTCCAGAAACATCTGAATCATTTGAGGTTGGTGTGAAAGCTGACTTTCCAGATCAAAGTCTTCGTCTCAATATAGCTGCTCATATTTCAACATTTGATGATTTCCAAACGAATGCGTTTTCGGGTGGTTCCTTTAATCTATCAAACGCAGGGCAATTAGAGTCGAAAGGGATGGAAGTGGAATTAGTTTGGTCTCCAACTGATGATTTTTCTTTGAGTGCGGGGTATGCATTTACGGATGCAATTTATAAAAGCCACGAAAAAGCTAATTGTTGGGTAGCTACGCCTCTACTTACTGGTCAACCAGATCCTGGGGCTATATCGAATAGTAGCTTTTGTGATCGATCGGGTGACCGAGTTAACCCAAATTCTGAGCATTTTTATACGGTATCAGCAACTAAAATGTTCCCAGTAAGTAGTGCAATGTCGGCATATGTGCATGCTGATTATAATTATCGCGGTAATGCAAATATGGATGGTGATGCGGATCCACTTAAGAGTAGAGGAGGATTTGGTTTGGCTAATGCTCGTATGGGTATGACGTGGTTAGATAATGATGTTGATTTATCTATTTGGGCGCGTAACTTATTTAATGAAGATTATTTAGGTACTTACTATAGCGTTCCGCTACAAGATGGTAAAATTAATGCTTACCAACGTGAACCACGTACTATTGGTGTAAGTTTAAGGAAGAATTTTTAGTTATTAGTGAGACTGGATAGTAGTTAAGAAAAGTGGGGGCGGTTGCCCCCACTTTTTTGCTACTTTGTTTTGCGGGGCGAGTGCTTAGTGAATCAAAAGGTAGGGCGATGCTGATGACGTAGATTACACAAAGGAAATTTAGCGTCGTTTAGTAGTATTTTAGGATATGTTCGGTTTATGAATGTAGATATTATGTATGTTTAAGTTTTGAACGATTCACCAGACTTTAAATTACCCTCTCGCTCGCCAACAGGTGCTCGTGGGACAGTAGCAAAGCAAGCAACCAGGCTTTGGCCTTTTGCGCTGTTGTTAGTGATTGCCGCGCTCTCGTGGTTTTTATTACGTCCAGATACAATACCCGATCAAAATTTAGTAAAGCCGGTGATCGAATCAATTGACGATGCGCTGGAGGTTTTTGCGGACCGTGAAATTGATGTGGGTTTGGATGAACAAGCTAATGCGGCGGATATTGTGGTTATTGCTGATCGAAAGCAATCGCCGGTTATTCAATTGGATGAATTGCCAGCTCTGGACCGCAGCGATCGTCAGTTTTTCGAATCGTTAAAAGGGGTGGCGTCGGCCCCTGAATGGCTCGCTTGGTTACCAACTGACGAGTTTGTACGTAAACTTGTTACGGTGGTCGATAAGGCTGTTGATGGCGATATTGGGCGTAGTTTCTTATCCTTTCCGAATATGGAAAATTCGGTTGAAGTGATCGAGTCTGGTGAGCATTTCAGTCTACTTGAGAGTAATTACGGGCGTTATGCTCTTTATGTCAGTATTGTTGATAAGTTTGATGCGCAGTCGATCGCTAGCATCTATACACGGTTTGAACCCCTTTTTGAAGGTGCATATAGTGAACTAGGCTATTCAAACAGGAATTTTCGAACCGCGCTAGAAAGAGGCTTACAACAAGCATCAATCGGTCCACCACCAGTTCCAGATCCAAAGCTTAAAAAGGTGGGCGATCGTTACCAGTATGTTGATTTGTTGATAGAAGGATTACCCGCAATTCAAAAATTGTATCTTCGAATCGGCCCGGAAAACACCCAAATTTTGCGCAACAAAGTCGCTGAGATTCAGCAAGCGCTGCAGCAATCTGGTATATAAAGATTAGTAGCTAGCCACAATGGCTGATTTGTTTGCCGCCGGGCGCGTTGAGGTCGTAGATATCGGGCTGCCGGGTTCAGATATCAAGTGCTGGCCGTACTTTTATGGTGAGCAAGAGGCTCAACAATTATTCGACCAATTGCATTCGAAATTGGAATGGCGGCCTGAACAGCTGCGAATATATGGTCGTACAATCGAAGCGCCGAGGCTAACCGCTTGGTACGGGGATACTGATAAGGATTACTGTTATTCGGGATTGGTGCATAAAAGTATAAGTATGCCACCGCTACTGGATCAAATTCGACAAAATTTACTTGTGCATTTGGGGCGGCACTTTAATAGTGTACTAGGTAATATGTATAGGCATGGCCACGATTCAATTGGTTGGCATTCAGACGATGAACCGGAGCTGGGATGTTCTCCGATAATCGCTTCTTTGAGTTTTGGTGCAACACGTTATTTTGACTTGCGTAGCGTAGCTGAACCGCGCCGTAAGCATCGGCTGGAACTTAAATCAGGTAGTTTGTTGTTGATGTCTGGGGAGACACAACGGAACTGGCAGCACAGTGTTCCGAAACAGAAAACTATTCCTAACCCCCGTATTAATTTGACGTTTCGCAATATCTGCACCTGAGATTGACTTTATTGAGGCGCTGCTAGCTTATCTAACTGTCGCTAGACAGGGCGCTGAAAATTATGTATTAAATCGGGGAAAAACTCGAGAAAACATCGTTCTATCGGGTCGTGCAAGCGCTCTATTTCTGCTCTTGAATCGGCGAGCGGATTTACAAATCGTATTCTTGTGCCTATGCGCTCCAGGGTTACTTCGATTCCGTCAAGTGTTGCATAAGAGCCGAGCCAATCTTGTTCGCTCATCTTGATTAGTGCCTTATGCATTTGGGCTGGAAGTATCTCTTCCATATCGTTAAGCGTGGCGTAGGCGCTAGATATAAATTTCAAGCGGTCAACCTGTGTGTATTGATGCCAGTGTTTGGATAGAAAGTAGTCAAAAACTACGTCAAGAATAATGCCCGAAAAGCGGCGTTGTGGGGGATGAAATGCTTGCCTTAAATTAGTAACTAAAGGATGGGTATCGGTAAATTTATCAACTTGTTGGTGATTTTCAATTCCTTCTTTGACACTTTGCGGTAATGACTCAAAGTCTACATATTTGCGGAAGTCAGCCATCAAATTACCTACCATTGATTCTGGATCAGGTGGGCATACGAACAGGTGGGCCAGGAAATTCATCCGTTCTTCTGGGGAACAAAAAACCCAGCTGTAATCATTACGGCCGGGTTGGCTACTTTATACGTGACGTTTTCCAGTTTTAAGCCGGAAAGTCTCTTTCTACGGGACCAGTATAAAGTTGTCGTGGGCGGCCAATTTTATATGACTGGCTGACCATCTCGTTCCAGTGGCTTATCCATCCAATAGTGCGAGATAGGGCAAAAATTACGGTGAACATATTTGGCGGAATACCGATTGCTTTAAGGATGATACCGGAATAAAAATCGACGTTAGGGTAGAGTTTTCGCTCTATGAAGTAGTTGTCATTTAGTGCTGCTTCTTCCAGTCTGCGTGCGACCTGAAATAATGGCGAGTCTTCAATGCCAAGATCGGCTAGAACCTCGTCGCATGTTACTTTCATTATTGTGGCACGCGGATCGTGATTTTTATATACCCGATGACCAAAACCCATGATTCTGAATGAATCATTCTTGTCCTTGGCTCGGGTTATGTATCCATCAACCTTGTCTGGGGTTCCGATTTCTTCCAGCATTTCTAAGCAAGCTTCATTTGCACCACCATGAGCAGGTCCCCATAGAGTTGCGATGCCGGCTGATATACAAGCAAATGGGTTGGCTCCACTAGATCCAGCCAGTCTAACCGTAGATGTAGATGCATTTTGTTCGTGATCAGCATGCAGCATGAATATTCGATCCATCGCTTTTGCAAGAATGGGGCTGACTACGGTTTCTTCAGTCGGTACTCCAAACATCATGTGCAGGAAGTTTTCTGCATACCCCAAATTATTTTTTGGATAGACAAATGGCTGCCCGGTAGTGTATTTGTATGACATTGCCGCAATCGTTGGGATTTTGGCTATTAGACGATGCGCAGTTATATTGCGATGGGTTTCATTAGTGATGTCTAATGCGTCGTGGTAAAATGAAGCCAAGGCACCGACTACGCCGCACATAATTGCCATTGGGTGAGCATCTCGCCTGAATCCGCGATAAAAATTCCAAATCTGATCGTGTAGCATAGTGTGCCGAGTGATCGTACTCTTAAAATCGGCCTCTTGTTCCTTGTTTGGTAAGTGGCCGTAGTAAAGCAAGTAACAAAGATTCAGGTAGTCAGTTTTTTCAGCAATCTGCTCGATTGGAATGCCTCTATGCAGCAGTTTGCCTTTGTGCCCATCAATAAATGTAATAGCAGACTCACAACTTGCGGTTGAGGTGAATCCCGGGTCGTAAGTGAAGTGCCCGTGTTTGAGCACCGGGGCCACATCAATTACATCTGGCCCCATGGTTCCTTCATATACATCAAGTTCTATTTCTTTATCATATCCGTCGATATTTAAACGAGCTTTTTTATCAGTCATAACGGCTGTCTCATATAAAATTTTTAGTACGCGTATGGAAAGCTACACGCTGTATACGCGCTAGTACCGAAATTAATAATTTCTCAATTAATAATCAGGGCGAGCTGACGCTACAGTAAAGTTGTAAAAATATTGATTGGCTTACCAGTAAGCCAATGCGTTGCCTTTGACCATTGTGGATAAGAATTAATTTCTCTATATCCACACGTTGGCGAGGAACTAGAACGGTAAATAAGCTAATCAAGCAATATCGTTCTAGTGTGTCCGCAGGCTTTATTGCGGAGCGCATGATAGCAGATTGACGGCTCTGTTTCAGTAGCAACTTCTTAATTTATTTGTTGCACCTTTATCGAACGCCGATCCACACTAATTTTAGGCTAAATCTTAGTTGTGTGGTGTGTATTGACTGGTCATCAAGAGATTAACATTGTATGCACGGAGCACTCAGAAGTTGGCGTAAAAAAGGAACGTTAGACTTTGAGTTACTGCCGTTATGTTCTCGTTAGGGACTATATAGCTTCATTGTGCAGGAATTGTGCAGGAATTGTGCAGGAATTGTGTGGGGTCTATGTCGGTATGTAACAAATAACTAATAAATTGTTCATTTATTACTAATTATCGCTTTGCAGAGTAAAATGTAGTCAATAATAAAATATCCAAACAAGTCAGTTTGGACGCAAGATGTACTATTTAAAATGCAATTGAGTGTGAATCAATCTAGCAAGTCAGTTTGTTCCCTTATTGGGGCTTTTGCTATGGGCTTATTCTTGTCAGCTTGCGCTACCAGTGCTATCTCGCCCAAGGCGAGTTCATTGCAGGCCCCAGATGCATTTGTACATCAGCCTAAGTTATCTACTAGCAAGGAAGAAAGTGATGAGCAGATGGGTCAACCTAGCGATCGATGGTTGGCTGAATTTGGTGATCAACAACTCAACGAAGTAGTGATCTCTGCCTTGGTTAGTAATTATGGTCTGGCCGAGCAGGCTGCACGATTGGAAGAAGCCCAGCAAGGTGTGATTATTGCCGGTGCGGATCGTTATCCAAGTTTGTCCGTCTCCTCCAATAATAGTATCCGGCGTGGTGCACTACTTGGCCGGATACAATCAACAATCGATACCTATGGCGTAGATTTAAATGCGAGTTGGGAGTTAGACATTTGGGGCAGGCTAAAAAGCAATCAAAAACAGGCGACCATGTCGTATGCCGCGAGCGAAGCCAGTTATATTAGTCAGCGGCTTGCCCTGGTTTCTGATACCAGCAGAGCTTGGTATCAAATGATGGCTGACCAACAATTGTTAGCCCTGTTCAATTTGCGGTTAGCTACTTTGGAACAAGATATGGCGATAATTAGTAGTGGATACCGCGCTGGTCTTAATAGTGCAGTAGACGTGTACTTGGCTTCTAATAGTCTGGAACAAGAACGTGCGCGTGTTGCTCAGCAAGAGCAGAACGTGATTGAGTCGGTATCCCGACTACAATTATTAGTTGCGGATTACCCCGATGGTGGATGGCCTCTGAGCCGTGAATTGCCGGTAATCGAAACTTCGATTCCAGTAGGTATTCCCAGCGACCTGTTAACACGCAGGCCTGACGTCCAGCAGACTTGGTTTAATTTGCTATCGGCCGATTTGAGTTTGGCCGTTGCGCATAAGCAACGCTTTCCGCGCTTAACGCTAAACGCGAGTATGTCAGATGATGCTAATAATGTTTCTGATCTCCTCACAAATGGAAGCCTGGCAAGATCGCTGATAACTAATATAGCCTTGCCTTTGTTTCAGGGTGGTAGATTGGTTGCGACTGAAGAGCAGGCACGACAGCGAGTGATCCAATTAGAACAGCAGTATTTGAATGCTGTGAATAATGCGTTTTCTGACGTAGAGCGAGCGATTACCCGACAAGATCGCTTGAGACGTCGTTACGATTCATTTCTTAAGGCTGAACAAAATGCTATTGCTGCATACGAGCTGTCATTTGAACAATACCAAAGTGGGCTATCAGAGTACCAAACCGTTCTTGAGTCACAACGCAGGGCATTTGATTCGCAGAATACAGTAATTGATTTACGCAATCAGTTGCTACAAAACAGAATTACCTTGTATCAATCACTTGGAGGTGATTTCGGTGCGGATATAATCGAGCATGCATCTAGTTTTGAGAATTTAACTAGTACAGAAAATGTAACTAGTGAAGAAATCAGTGAACAAGTAAGTACTGAACCGGTAATCTTAGTAAGAGCTGATAAATGAACAGTGATAGTAAGTTGCAGTTGAGTCCTAATTCACAGAATGGTTTAGGCAAACAAAAGTTCCGTCTGGAATATTTATGAAAAAATCTCGGCGAGTAGTTTTACCAATATTAGTGTTTATTTTTTCAGGATTGTTAATAGTATTTTTTGTTCTAAATAAGCCAGAAGCTCAGCAAAGACGCCCATCTACAGCTCCGACGATAACGGTTGCAGTACATGAAGTAGAAGCGAGGGATTTTCAGGTGAACGTTCAAAGTTACGGTAGTGTTGCGCCCAGGACCCAGAGTTTTCTTGTTGCTCAAGTGAGCGGTCAAGTTATGGAGCTTAGCGAAAAATTTCGGGAAGGTAGTTTTTTTGACGTAGGCGATGTGTTGCTGCGAATAGATGACCGCGATTACCAGGCTGACGTGAAAATCGCTGAGGCCAATTTAGCAGATGCTCAGCGCTCTTTAGCCGAGGAGCATGCTAGGTCAGAACAGGCTGCCAGAGATTGGGGGCGATTGGGTAACGATGGTGAGCCAAGTGATTTAGTGCTTCGTAAGCCACAGTTGCTTGCAGCTGAGGCCCGTGTAGCCTCTTCTGATGCGGCACTTGACAGAGCAAAATTGAGCCTTGAAAGAACAGAAGTTATCGCACCTTTTGCCGGGAGAGTATTACGTCAGATGATCGACTTGGGTCAGGTGGCTGGAAATAACACACAGTTAGCAGAGGTTTACGCCACTGATTATATTGAAGTTCGATTACCTTTGAGAAATGCTGACTTGCAGTTTGTGGATCTACCAGAAAGTTACCGAGGAGTGCAGCGTGAGACCGGTGGTTTCCTGGTAACTCTTTATTCTTCCATATCCGGCGTAGAGCAAGGATGGATGGGGAAAGTGGTAAGAACAGAAAGTGCTATCGATCAAAATTCGCGACAGTTACACGTAGTTGCTCAAATTGATGATCCTTTTGGAGAAGCCGCTGTAGGTCGCTCGCCATTAAAAATAGGTGAGTACGTTACTGCAGAACTGCAAGGTAAAGTTATATCAGGTGCAATTGTGATTCCTGCCGATGCTATATACCAGAGTAGTTACGTATATGTGGTCCACGACGGCGTGCTGCTTCGACGGGATATTGATATTGTGTGGCAAAATACCACTGAAGCGCTTATTGGCTCCGGTCTGGACGTTGGTGATCGTTTAGTAACAACCACGCTGGGCCAAGTAACCTCCGGGTTACGAGTTGCGATTGAAGGTGAGGTACAAGATTCGGGGTTTTCTGGCCGTGGTGCTGGACAAGGTGCTGGGCGAAGCCGTGGGGTTGCTACTCAAACTAGTGGTGGCAGGCTGGACGGTGTCGCTCCCAATGCTGTAAAAATGAAAGCTAAAAGTTTTGTACCGAATGCGAATTTTGGTGAGCGTCGCAGTTCGCCAGTATCCGGGCCTGAAGCTTTAGTAGCAGACAGCTCTGCCCCCAAACGTACGCCCGCAAACAAGCCGGTGGTGAAAAAACTTGGATCGCCTGCAGTTTCTGCAAACACTGTGGAGCGAGGTTGGGTGGTAAGGGTAGGCACCTTTGTGAATGCTGTGAACGTTAAAAAACTTCTTGTGGATTTAAGCAGTAAAGGATTTGAACCCGATACAGATACTATCGAGACTTCTAGGGGTATGGCGACTCGTATTTGGATTGGGCCTTACCTGCGGCGAGTAGATGCGGCTAGGGCTAGAACTCGTCTGGAACAGCAAACGGATGAGCCGGGCTTGATAACCATTTTTCCTTAATACCGATTAGATACGCATATGAGTGGCTTGGATATTATATTAGTGCTGAACAGTAAGGAGATCGATCATGATTGAATGGTTTGCCAGAAATGCAGTTGCTGCCAACTTATTAATGGTTGCGATTGTTATGTCCGGGTTGATCACAATTTTTTCGCGTATGAACCTTGAAGTGTTTCCGGATTCCGAGCCTGATTCAATCTCGGTTTCAGTAACGTTGCGTGGTGCAAATCCAGAAGATATTGAGTTGGGTGTTGCGGTAAGAATCGAAGAAGCAATTCAGGATCTAGAGGGCATTGACGAGATTCGGAGTGTGTCGCGGGAAGGAAGTACCAATGTAAGTATCGAGGTCAATGAGGCCTACAATGCTCGAGAAATGCTGGACGATGTAAAAAATCGCATTGACTCAATTAATACTTTTCCAGCTGAAGCGGAGCGTCCAGTGATAGCTTTACGAGAAAGAAGATGGGGGGTGATATCAGTCGCCGTTACCACCGATTACGGAGAAGGTGAAACTCGACGTTTTGCTGAGCAGGTAAGAGAAGAGATTCTTCGAATGGACGGTGTTAGCCTGGCCTCACTTGATGGGGTAAGGGCCTACGAAATAGCGATTGAAGTTAGCCAGAATAGATTGCGCGATTATGGTCTTACTTTGGCCTCAGTCGCCAGCGCCATTCGTAGTAGCTCGCAGGATATTTCTGCTGGAAATGTGCGTGCCGCTGGTGGTGATATTTTATTACGCTCCAAAGGCCAGGCTTATCGATATGCTGACTTCGCCGATATTGTTGTTAAGACTAATCAAGATGGTTCCATCATTCGAGTGGCAGATGTCGCCGAAGTCAATGACGGCTTTCAGGAAGAGGCTCTATTAACTCGCTTTAACGGCACAATTGCCGCGATGATAGAAATTGAAAGAACCGCGAACGAAGATGCTATAGAAATTGCGGACAAGATAAAATCCTATGTCGCTAAACAACAACCTAATCTTCCGGTTGGCACTAGTGTGGACTATTGGGATGATAACTCTGAAGTACTAAAGTCACGACTGTCGATTTTAGGCAGCAGTGCCTTGCAAGGCGGTTTGCTAGTTATCATTTTGCTGGCGCTTTTCTTGCGGCCATCGGTTGCATTTTGGGTGACATTGGGGATTCCCGTCACGTTTCTAGGGGCAGTCGCAGTGCTTGATGTGATTGGTGTTAGCATGAATATGATGAGTCTATTTGGATTTATTGTGGTGTTAGGGATTGTCGTGGACGATGCGATTGTTACCGGAGAGAGTGTTTATGCAAGATTGCGTGATGGTGAGGATGGTTTGCAGGCATCTATCAATGGAACCAAGGCGGTGGCTATACCGGTAACGTTTGGCATCTTGACCACAATGGCGGCCTTTGTTCCGATCACTCAGCTTGATGGTCGGCTCGCGACATTTTTTGTGCCAATACCAGCTGTGGTAATTCCAGTGTTGTTCTTTTCACTGATTGAATCAAAATTAATCTTACCCTCGCATCTTAAACACATTAAGCCGAGAGACATTAATAGCGTTGGCAGGTTTAGTCGTTGGCAAATGAATTTTTCACATGGTTTCGAGAGTTTGATAATTAATCGGTATCGTCCGATGCTGGACAAAGCGATCGAGTATCGTTATACCGTTTTGGCAGCCTTTATTTGTATGTTTTTTGTCTTGGTCACTACAATCGTGACTGGATGGTCCCGGTTTGTGTTCATTCCTAGAACTGAATCTGATGGCGGCCAGATCACTTTGGTTATGCCTACCGGTACGCCATTTGAGGTTACCGACGGCTATATGAGTAAAATTATGGACGCTGGTCTGGAAATGCAGAAAAAATACACTAATGGAGAGGGTGGTGGCCCTATCGTGACCAACATTCTTGCCAAGACTGGTCAGGCAGGTAGAGGTGGTGGGGGACTATCGTCAAATGTTGGGTCAGTCACTTTTGAAGGTATGACACGGTCGGAGCGAATTGTTAATGTCTCGTCTACGCAGATTATGAACGACTGGCGCAAGGAGGTAGGTGAAATTCCTGGTGCTGAGTCATTAACCTTTCGTGCAGAATTTTTTAGAGTTGGCGATCCCATTGATATTGAACTAAGAGGGCAGTCGCTAGAAGAGCTGGAGCAAGCTGCTACAAATATTAAGGAGCACTTAGCTACGTATGACGGTGTTTTTGAGATTGCGGACTCATTAGCCGATGGTAAGGAGGAGTTGCGTATTGATCTGACACCGCAAGGGCATTTAATGGGCTTGACGCGTAGCGATATCGTTAGCCAGGTTAGTCAAGCGTTTCAAGGGTTTCAGGCGCAGCGAATTCAGCGCGGCCGAGATGATATACGAGTGCTGGTCCGGTTCCCCCTTTCCGAACGCAGCACTACGGACACTTTGCAAGAAATGTTAATTACTGCGCCAAACGGCAGATTGGTGCCGCTGACGACTGTAGCAACGCTTACGCCAGACAAGGGGCCAAGTTCTATTACACGAATCGATTTGTATCGGACCATGTCAATTACCGCCGATGTCGATAAGGATACTACGAACATGACGGTAATAAATGAACAGATTGCTGAATATTTAGATGAGTTTTTAGTTCAGTATCCTAGTATAACCGCATTATTGAGCGGAGAAGCAGAAGAACAGGCTAAAGCTCTAGGCAGTGCAACCACAAGTTTTATAACGTTACTGTTTGTTATTTATGCGCTACTGGCTTTGCCCCTCAAGTCATATACCTTACCTTTGATAGTGATGTCTGTTATTCCATTTTCTTTGATTGGCGCTGTACTGGGTCATTGGCTAATGGACGAACCCCTATCATTATTAAGTATCTTAGGTTTGTTGGCGTTGGTTGGAGTGGTAGTTAACGACAGCCTAGTATTGGTAGATTATGTTACGAAGCTTCGTGTAAAAGGTAAAAGCTTGTTAGAAGCTGCCTCTACGGCGGGCATTATGCGTTTTCGTCCGGTGATGCTTACATCTCTCACTACATTTTTTGGATTGATGCCCCTAACACTCTTTAGCGCAGGAGACCCAAGTGCTGCTTTTCTGAAACCAATGGCGATCTCGCTAGCCTTTGGCATAATTTTCGCGACTATGATAACGCTAGTATTTGTGCCTATTAATATGTTGATTGCGCGGGATATCCGTAATTACTTGCGGCGAAAATTTCGTGGAGATAAGTCGACACCGCTAAAAACATCAGATGCGAGTGCGCCTGGTTTAGGTCTTTCATAGCGATACTATTGCTGCAAGATAGATACAAGTGTTTTATCCCTTATTAGTGGTTTCCCGCTAAGCAAAGTTTTCGTCGTTGGATTAGTAACTTTCTGTCATATAGCTTGCTTGTCAGCGCTTGCTTGGTTAATTTACGGAACAGCTGAGGCAACATTTTTTGGTTCTTGAATGGAATTAGTAGGAAGAGTTTTATTTCTGGCTGCGAGCTGCGTTATATTCGTAACTTCGTCAGTGTCGCAAGCGGCGACCCCTACAGTGGAGCGCCATGCTTTGCAGTGCGGAGACTTATTTCCTTGCCCGGAAGAAATTCAACGTCGGGTAGACTTTTGGGTTCAAGTTTTTCGCCAATGGGATACCGGTCAGCGAGTTATTCATGATTCTGACCATCCGCAAAAAGTATTTGCAGTTTTGCGTACTGAAGATAGATGCAGTGCAAAACGTCCCGGAAAACTGGTAAAGCAGGAGCAAGATAAGATCCGCGATGCTTTGCAAACATTGGCTAACCGAATAGATGCTGGCCAGGCCCCTGAAAATTCGTTTCAAACTGATTTGGCGAATTTGTATCCGGGAGCTGGTGGAGCCGAATTGCGAAGTGCCTCAGAACGATTAAGGTGCCAATCTGGTAATCAAGACCGATTTGAAAACGCATTACGACGGTTTGGAGAGTATCGCCCGTTTGTGGTCGAATATTTGGCTGATGCTGGATTATCTACTGAATTGCAGTATTTGCCATTTGTAGAGTCTGCTTATCACCCACAAGCCTATTCGCATCTTGGTGCCGCTGGTATTTGGCAAATTATGCCTAAAACAGCTAGAAATTTAGGACTTCAAATAAGCGCATCGGTGGATGAACGATTTGACCCTCGGCTGGCTACTCAAGGGGCTATTCGCTATTTCCATGATAGTGTGAAGCAGGTTGCTGCTGCGGCTGAGAAACAGGGCTCGGAAGTTACCCCTGGGAAGATGAATCCTTTTGTTGTGACTTCTTATAATTATGGTGTGCGGGGTATGACACGGGCGATCGAAGAAGTGGGGTTGGATTATGTTCGTTTATTGAATGAGTATAAGTCCCGTACATTTCGTACTGCAGTTAAGAACTTTTATGCCAGTTTTCTTGCTGCTCGTTACGTCGCAAAAAACTCGGAACGCTATTTCCCTGGCGTTACCGGAAATTCTGCCACGAAAACCTCTATTGTAAGTATTCCTTTTAGCGCATCGATAAAACGCTTGGTGTCGGTGTTTAAGGTTGATGAGTCGGTGTTGAAAGATTTAAACCCCGCACTTACCTCACGGGTTTGGAAGGGCTTTAGTTATGTTCCAGCTGGCTTCAGTTTCGCATTGCCGCTGCGTAGTGATGACTGGAGTGATCAACGAGTTCAGTTAGCTGCGCTGCCTCCTGAGGGCCCAAGCGATGGCGGTGAGCGTCATGTTGTAGAACGCGGAAACACGGCTTGCGAAGTTGCTGAACTATATCGAGTTAAGTGCCGCGATATAATTGAATTAAACCGATTGGGTCGGCAGGCGACGATCCGTATTGGTCAGGTGCTCATGATTCCGGGTAAGGGAGGGGCTATTGTCGTTGCCGCTAGCGGCCATCGGGTTGGTGGGCATGTAGTCAGAGGAGGCCAAACCCCTTGTGGAATAGCTAATCAGTATGGAATGAACTGTGAGTCTTTTTTGGCAGCCAATGGACTTTCTATGCGCAGCAAGATTTATGTTGGGCAGACATTGCTGGTTCCAGAGTCATCGAGTGGTACTTCCTTGGCGAGTAATCATAAAGTTCGCTCTGGGCAGTCTCCATGCAGTATCGCGAGAAATTACAATGTTAGCTGTGATGCGGTCTTATCAGTTAACGGATTGAATCGCCGCAGTATAATATACGTAGGCCAGACACTTAAGATCCCGGGTGCCTTCCAAAAGCCCACGCTGGCTTCTTCAGAGCCTACTGAGACGTCGGTCATCCAAACCACACCTACGACATCATCAGTAACCACAACTGAGGCAACCCCAGAAGCTCAGGTTTCCTCTGCTTCTGAACCTGATGCGAAATCAATAGCAGACAATAGTAATACTGCTAATGGCTCTAGTTGGGTAATTGCATCAGGCAATATTGAAGGTACCGTCGCGTCATCTGATATAAGCGACGAATCTGTTCAGGTTTCTCTATCGACTGCGGAGCAACCTGCTAGATTTCAAGGATCGGCAGATGATCGGCTGGCACCACTGTATGACTGGAAGGATTTAAATGTGGAGCTATCTGGTGGTAATTACGAGATTAACGTATTACCGGAAGAGAATTTGGGCTATTACGCCGACTGGCTGGGTATAGGGCCAGCAGGTGCGCTTCGAAGGCTTAATAATTTTAAATTTGGTGACCTGCTTGAGGTTGGTGTAAGACTGCGCTTGCCAGTTTCTACCCAGGACCAGCTAGCTGAATTCGAATCCAAACGTAAGGAGTTCCATAGTTTATTAGTGGACGAATATATCCAACGATTCGATATCAATGACGTGCAAAGTTACCGCATACAGTCTGGCGATACTTTGTGGGGCATATCAAACGATTTCGATGTGCCCATGTGGGTGCTTTACAGATTTAATCAGGGTGAGCTGCTTGCAAGGGTTGGTAGAGAGATGGCGATCCCTGAGGTATCTGATCGTAACTAAACCGTGGGATGTTATATAAGCAGGTAGGAATTCTGTTATTAATCACAGCAGTTTCTATCGAGTGACATACTTTAATTGACGCCCGTAGTAATAATGCGAACTATGCTTTTGGGGGACGAATGGTCGAGTAATCATCGATACCTGGACAAAATACTCCTCGGCACCTCTAGACTGGTAATATATTGTTTTTGAACCAAGTATGGGCGTAGTCAGTTTGCGCATCGCTAAATTCATTCCTGTGAATAAATTTTTTTAGGCGCGAATTTAGGTATCAATTCCTGGTTTAGGCACAAATACCGGTCTTTTATAATTTTGCGCGCGCGTTAGGTGCACAAGTGAAAAATGTCTTCTGGAGTTAGGTCGTTAGGGTCAGTGTCATTTAGCCTCAGGTCGACTAGCTACTTTATTGCCGCGAGTTTTTTCAAAAAAATCATCCAAATTTGAGCAGAAAATGCATAGAAACTTGAGTCGCTCGAATAGCTGTATCTGGGGATTTCTAGCCATTTTTAGAACACGTTCGTTAAATGCCAATAGAGATATTTCTACGTTACTGTAAAAATCAGAGTTGGAAAGTGCTAGTCCTTGTAATTGGGTTTTGGCTGAGCTCACGGTTTTTCTGGCTGCACTAAGATGAGAATAGATAATCTACACGTATCGGAATATACGAATGTGATAATTTACATACACTAGCTTTGGAATTATCTGTAAACTACGCATCCTTTTGATTTGGCTGATTTATACTAGAGGCAATAATAGCCTTTTAGCCGATAGTGAGTTTAAAGACAATGCAACAAACCGACGATTTGCGAATAGTTGACACCCAGGAATTGGTGCCACCCAATATTCTGCTACAGCAAGTAGCAATTTCTGAACAGGCCTCCGAGGTGGTCGCCATGGGGCGGCAAGGTATTCACAATATACTTGTTGGTACAGATGACCGCTTACTTGTGATTGTTGGGCCGTGTTCGATTCATGATCCAAAATCCGCACTGGAGTACGCTAGTCGATTGCTACAGATTCGAGAGGAGCTTCAAGACGACTTGCTAATAGTGATGCGAGTGTATTTTGAAAAGCCGAGAACAACGGTAGGTTGGAAAGGTCTAATTAATGATCCTAACCTGGATGAAAGTTTTCAGATTCAAAAAGGATTGACTACCGCACGAGCCTTATTGCGCGATATTAACGAGATGGGCCTACCGGTCGGTAGTGAGTATTTGGACTTAATTACTCCTCAATATACTGGAGATTTGATCGCCTGGGGTGCTATTGGCGCTCGGACAACTGAGAGCCAGTGCCATCGTGAATTGGCTTCAGGCTTATCTTGTCCAGTCGGCTTCAAAAATGGTACCAGTGGTAATTTGCAAATTGCAGTTGATGCTATTGGTGCTAGTAATAACCCCCATATATTTCTTTCTGTTACCAAAGAAGGGCGAACGGCTATTTTCAATAGTGCGGGTAATGCCGATTGCCATATGATTCTTCGAGGCGGCAGTGATGGTGTGAATTACCAAGCAGAGCAAGTTCAGCATGCGGAAGAAGCCTTGGTAAAAGCTGGCCTACCAGAAAAAATAATGATCGACTTTAGCCATGCTAATAGTGAAAAACAACATCAGAAGCAAGTTAACGTTGCTGAAAATGTTGGTGGTCAAATAGCCACCGGAAGTAACAGCATATTTGGTGTAATGATTGAGTCACACTTGGTCGAGGGGAATCAAAAGGTCAAACCAGGTGAGCCGCTAACTTATGGCCAGAGCATTACTGACGCATGTCTATCGATGGATGATACCGAGCCTGTGTTATACGGATTGGCGAAGTCAGTTCGTGATCGTCGGATAATAAAAGCCCAGCAAAGCTAGGAGGCTAAGAGCAGACCAACTGTGAAGTTTTATCAATATAAAAACTGTAGTACCTGTCGAAAGGCTCAAAAATTTCTCGACTCCCAAGGCGCTGTGTATGAGCTGATAGATATAATTACTCAACCGCCCTCTGAAGATGAGTTAAACATTATGTTGGGCTATCAACGTGGTGAGCTTCGGAAGCTATTCAATACAGCCGGTTTGCAGTATAGGGAGCTAGGCATTAAGGACCGATTGGGAGATATGTCCATAGCTGAGGCTATTGGTTTGTTGGCCATAAACGGAAAATTGATTAAACGACCATTTTTATTGGCGAAAAGCTTTGGCTTAGTCGGCTATAAACAAGCTGATTGGGAAAGTTTAGTTTAGCTTGTTATTTTAGAGCGCTATTTAAAATAATAGATTGGCCTTTGATCTACCTGATATGGGCTATAAACTTAAATCGGCCACCTAGATTTAGACGCTAGGCGCTGGTGAACATGTAGAGCGCAATTTCACCAAGCAGGTTGGGGAATAATTTTAAGCCTATTGAAGTTTCATGTCTGTAATTTACCGCGCGGCGATCAAGTATCCGTATATCTTCTTCTGTACAAAGTATCTCGAAATCTTTTAGCGTGCACATATGAATATTTGGTGTGTTGAACCAGCTATTTGGCAGGTGCCTGCTAACCGGCATTCGTCCGCTAAAGCCAAGCTGAGTGCGAACCTTCCAATGACCAAAGTTTGGGAAAGAGACTATGCCTGTTTGGCCGACCCGGAGCATTTCTTTAAGCAATTGTCGTGGCTGTTTCATCGCCTGAAGGGTTAAAGATAACACCACAAAGTCGAAAGAATTATCATCGAAACCAGCAAGCCCCTGGTCAAGATTTAGCTGAATAACATTGACTCTATTTTTTACGCAAAGGGGAATCGCTTCCGGATTAATTTCGACTCCGTAACCAGATACAAATTTATCGCCCAATCGCTTTAGTAGTTCTCCATCTTCACAGCCTAGATCCAATACCCGAGTGCTAGGTTCGATCCACTTGGTTATTATGTCGAAATCTGGACGCTTGATTTTTTGGTCCATTAGAGGCTGTCCTCAGATTTAATTCCAGTACATTCATATACCTGATCCATATAGGCAGTAAAAACATTTAGATAGTCGGGGATTTCAAGCAAGAAAGCATCGTGGCCCTGAGTGGCAGTAATTTCTGCGTAGGTAACATTAAGGTCGTTGTCATGTATTGCTTTAACTATTTCGCGTGAGCGTTCGACCGTAAATCGCCAGTCACTTGTAAAGGAGATAACTAAAAAATCACAAACGGCAGGAGCCATTGCGTGACTAAGATCACCGCCGTGTGCTTGTGCGGGGTCGTAATAGTCGAGAGCTTTTGTCATTAATAAGTAAGTGTTCGCATCAAATGATTGAGAAAAGCGATCACCTTGATAGCGTAAATAGCTTTCTACTTCGAACTCAGGGTTGTAATTAAAACCGATATTTTCTATATCTCTCAAATTACGACCGAATTTCTCTGCCATTAGATCATCTGATAAATAGGTTATATGGCCTAGCATTCTAGCAACGCGTAGCCCCCGCGAAGGGACAGTATTTTTTTCATAATATCGGCCATCGTAAAATTCGCTGTCAGTTCGAATTGCTTGACGGGCTACATCATTGAAAGCAATATTTTGAGCACTCAATTTGGGTGTAGAGGCAATGATACAACTATGCTTTATACGAGAAGGGTAATCGATACTCCACTGCATCGCCTGCATCCCACCAAGGCTTCCGCCAATTACTGCTGCCCAGACGTCGATTTTTAGACGGTCAGCGACCATTGATTGCACTGTGACCCAATCTTCAACAGTGACCATCGGAAAATCAGGGCCGTAGGGTTGATTGGTAGATGGGTTATTACTTGCAGGGCCTGTACTTCCTTGGAAACCACCGACATTGTTGGTGCAAATAACGAAGAATCGATTCGTGTCTATCGGTTTTCCTGGCCCAATTAGATTATCCCACCATCCGATATGCGTATCATCGGTGTTGTGATAGCCAGCCGCATGATGGTCACCACTAAGCGCATGGCAAATAAGAATTGCATTAGTATTCTTGCTGTTCAGCTTACCGTAGCTTTCATAAACCACGTCAAAATTTTCCAGGCTATCACCGCTTTTAAGCTGCACTCGCCCGTCAAAATGTAGGGTTTGAGGGGTGATAATACCTACTGAATGATTTTTTTTAGAATTCACGATTTTAAGTTGACTTTACATGTATTGCTGAGCGAGAGCATACAAAGGAGCAACGGCAAGCATTTGTGTAAGGTTTAAAAAAACGAATACTAGAATGGGCGATAAATCAATCCCTCCAATATCGGGTATAATCCTACGAGCACTTGACATTAATGGTTCCGATAACGCGTATACCGGAGACATTATTGGGCTATAGGTAGCCTGCGGAGCGATCCAGCTTGCAACAATACGAATAATGATCGCTCCCATAAATATATAGATAGTTAGCTTGAGCAACTCAGCCAGTGTATAAATAAATAAGCCAAATGGTGCCACCTGCGCGCCCGCAATCGTTAGAAGCAGCCAGGTTTTCACGAACGAAAAAGCAATTGTGGTAAATAGGGTTGCGAAGTCGAGCCCCATAAATCCGGGGATAATACGGCGTAGTGGAATAACTACCGGATTAGTGAACTTTACTAAAAACTCGCCAATTGGGTTATAAAAGTCTCCTCGAACCCACTGCAACATAAATCTCAGCAGTAGAGCAAAAATAAAAAGTCCAAGAAAAACGTCAATCAGGTAAGACGTTGCATTGCCAATATAGGGATTATTCATAAAGTATCTTTAAATCTGTTGATGCGGTATTTGCATGGTGGTTGTGGGTGAATTTTTAATCGCTGAATTCAGAGGCAATGGCTTCCGAGCGCTGCTGCGCAGCATCGAATGCCTCAGCAATAATTGCCGGCACATCTCGGTTGTTCAATACTTCCATGGCCTTTGCTGTAGTCCCACCTGGCGAGGTTACTTTTTGAATGAGAGTAGCTAAGTCATCCTCGGATAATTTCGCTAGTGTTGCTGCGCCAATAGCAGTTTGCACGGCTAGTTCCTTAGCCACTGAGTCATTTAAGCCAGCTTTGATCGCTTGGTCAACTAGTGCCTTAATAAAAAGCATGAAATACGCAGGTCCGCTTCCAGATAGGGCGGTGACAATATCTAGATCTGACTCGTTGTTGACCCATGTCGACATTCCAACGGCATCTAATATTGTTCCTACGATGTTTTTTTTTTCTTTACTTACGTTGCCACTTGCGTACAAGGCGCTTGCGCCAATACCAATCAGTGCTGGTGTATTCGGCATAACGCGAACGACAGGGTGTTGTGTACCAAGCCAAGCCTGGAGACTGGTTATATTTATTCCTGCGGCAATTGATATAAACAGCGTCTGATTTTGATAGCCTGTTAATTGCTGTACCACATCAGGCATTACATGAGGCTTAACTGCTAGTACTACGACATCAGAGTTTTGACAAACAACATTATTGTCTGCGGTTACCTGTACGCCAAACTGACTTACTAGTTTAGTACGTCGCTCTTTATTAGGCTCAGCAACGATAATACTGTCAGGTGCGACAGTGTCAGGAATTAACCCACCGATGAGGCTGGCGGCCATATTCCCGCCGCCTATAAACCCAATATTAATTTGCATATAGATTCAATAAAAACTCAGTCGTTCTAGCGGTGTATTGTAGGGCGGAAGTGCGGTATAGGCCAAGCGTGATTCAGTAATCTTATCTGGTGTTTAATGACGATGCGTGATGGAGTATGCGAAAACTATGCTCGAGGACCGAATAGGTCGCTGCCAATACGAATATGTGTTGCTCCGGCCCAGATAGCGGCTTCTAGGTCGTTGGACATCCCCATTGACAACGAGTCGAAGTGTTCGCCAATTTCGCTGGCAAGTTGCTTATGACAATTGGCAACCTGTTGAAAAATTTCTTGCTGTTCCAGCTTATGGGCTCGTGGCTTCGGTAATACCATTAGACCACGTAGTTTTAAATTAGGGAGTACTGTTATTTTTTTTGCCAACGCCGGTAAGTCCTGCACTGAAACACCGGCTTTCTGCGATTCATTATCAATATTTACCTGAATTAGAACATTCAGTTCCGCCGCATGTTGCGGGCGTTGCTCCGACAGTCGTCGAGCTATTTTGAATCGATCTATTGTATGGACCCAGGTAAAATGTTCTGCAATGGAATCAGTTTTGTTGCTCTGAAGGGCGCCAATGAAATGCCAGCAAAGATCCAGGTGTCGAAGTGCTTGTATTTTTGGAATCGATTCCTGTAAATAGTTTTCGCCAAAATGAGTTATCCCAACTTCTGCGGCGTGTTCAATTTTTTCTACGGATTGAGTTTTACTGGCGGCAATCAAAGTAACTTTTTCCGGTACAACCCCTGCGGCTCTCTCAGAATCTAAGATTCTATCTTTAAGCTTATGAAAACGTAGATTAAAATCGTTTTTCATATGTAGCGCTTGTTACTCAATTGGGACACGGCATACTTTTAATTTGTTTGCCTGAGCCGGTATTAATTGACTGGCAAAGGAAATGATAACAGGTCTCCTGGATAAGGCATGGACATATCTGAGTTGTTGGCATTTTCTGACAAGAATGGCGCTTCGGACTTACATATCCAAATTGATCAATTTATTTTTAGTTTACCCCCACAAATAACCTGTTTTACTTTACCGGTGAGAGTGTCCCCAAGAAAAGGGCTATTTTTGCCCGCGCTATTTATGGTGTCTTTATTCAGGATCCATTGTTCGTCGAGGTCAAAAATACAAATATCTGCGCGGTGGCCCACGCTAATTTCACCAACATCGATATTTAGAATCTGGGCTGGGCCATAAGTGAGTAGAGCAATAGTACTGGCGAGTGGCATTTGTGTTTGTTTACCAGTGGTTAGTGCCAGCGGTAATAAGACTTCAAGGCTAGAGGTTCCAGGTTCTGACTCGCTGAATGGGGTAAGTTTTGCTTCAGGTTCATGCGGCTGGTGATCAGTACAGATAGCGGTTATGGTTCCGTCAGCGACTGCTGAGATTAGTGCCTGGCGGTCTTGCTCGCTGCGAAATGGTGGTTCGACATGACAATTAGTGTCAAAGCTAAGCAGGCTATCTTCGGTTAGGTGTAAGTGAGCGATAGCCACATCGGCGGTTACCGATAAGCCCCGCGCGCGTGCTTCCTGGATCATCTCAACAGCTCTGGCGCTGCTTATACCGCAAAAGTGCGCTCGTGCGCCTGTAGTTTCAACCAAAGCAAGGTCTCTGGCAAGACCAACTATTTCCGCAGCAACCGGAGAGGCCGGTAGGCCGAGTCGAGTACTTACGCGGCCTTCGTGGGCTACCCCATTACCGCGTAAACTGGCATTTTGCGGGTAAATTAATGTCAGGATATCGAATGTTGTTGCGTACTGGAGTGCGCGTCGCATAACCAGTGAATTGTCTAAAGGCGTCAAAGCGTTGCTTACCCCGACGCAGCCAGCATCAATGAGAGCCTTCATGTCGGTGAGCACACTGCCATGAAGGCCATGTGTAAGTGCGGCGATCGGATATACCTGAGTACCACCCAACCCATTGGCACGGTGTTTAATCATTTGAGCGATCGCAGGCGTGTCTATGGCTGGAATGCAGTCCGGCGGCATGCATAAGCTGGTGATTCCGGCGATTGCAGCAGCTCGAGTCTCGCTTGCCAATGTTGCTTTATGCTCGTGGCCGGGTTCTCGCATTCTCGCCCGTAAGTCTACGAACCCCGGAGAAACGATTAAACCCGAGGCATCTATATTGGTTGCTTTTTTATTTCCCCATGCGGGTGATTTGCCGATAGCTTCGACAACGCCATTATTAATATAAACGTTCTGCTTTTTTTCGGTGCCAGCTTTTGGATCAATCAGTAATCCGCCATTTATAGCAATACGCATTACTCTTTAACTCCTTCCACACCACTCATCACCATCGACAGTACCGACATTCTGATGGCAATGCCGTTAGTTACTTGCGGTAAAATTAGTGAATTAGGTGAGTCTGCCATGCTTGAAGAAATTTCCAGACCACGGTTAATTGGCCCAGGGTGCATTACGATTGCATTTTTATTGGTACTTGCGAAGCGCTCTTGGGTAAGCCCCCATGTTTTAAAATACTCTTGTTCGCTCGCGATTAATTGACCAATCATACGTTCTCTTTGCAGACGTAGCATAATAACCACATCTACATTATCGAGTCCGGTTTCCATCGACGTATGAGCGGTTACCCCTAGTGATTCAACGTCGGTAGGAATAAGGGTGTTTGGTCCGATTACACGTATGTCCGGTACACCAAGAATTCCGAGCGCTTGAATTTGGGAGCGGGCGACTCTTGAATGAAGCACATCGCCAACAATGGCTACTGCAAGTTTTGAAAAGTCAGGTTTGTACTGGCGAATAGTAAACATATCCAGCATTGCCTGTGTTGGGTGAGCGTGACGTCCATCACCGGCGTTAACTACTTGAAGCTGATCATTGAGATGAGTAGCGATTAGATGTGCTGCGCCGGCGTGGCTATCTCGCACGATCAGCATATCGGCATGCATCGCTTGGAGGTTCCGTGCGGTATCAAGCAGAGTTTCGCCTTTACTTGTGGAGGAGCGCTGTGCGTTTAGATTGATGACGTCAGCGGATAGGCGTTTGGCAGCAATTTCAAATGTTGTGCGGGTACGGGTACTTGGCTCAAAAAAGAGGTTAACGATTGTGTAGCCACGCAGTAAAGGTGCTTTTTTGATTTTACGTTGGCCAAAATCTATAAACCGCTCGGCGTTTTCCATGATTTCAGTCAATAAAGATTGGGAAAGACCATCTATGGTCAGGAAGTGTCTTAAGCTTCCATCCTCGTTCAATTGGACGTGGGAGTCGCGTAAACCGCTACTACTCACTTTTTTTCACGATTTCGTTTCACTAGTTCAAAGGCCAACGGCTCGGGGCCGAGTAATTTTACATGTTCATTAGGGGCTAAGGAAACCCGTAAAGAGCAAATATCTGCGCGAATTGGTAATTCGTGGCCATCTCGTTCAATTAAACTGATCAAACTGATTTTTTTTGGCCGTCCGGAATCAAATAACTCGTTCATCGCTGCTCGAATTGTGCGGCCTGTGTGAATTACATCATCAACTAATATTACGTGCGCGTCGTCGATACTGACCGGTAATTCTGAGCCGCCTACTTCAGGCTGTAGTCCGACCATGGCAAAATCATCACGATAAAAACTGATATCTATATAGCCGGGAGGGTCTGTGCGCCCGAGTCTTGCTTGCAATTCATCGACGATCCAGGCCCCACCTCGGCGAATACCCACAAGCACACCATCCGAATAAGCATCTGCTGTTAACTCATCGACTAAGCTGGCTAGCAGTATCTCAACCGCCGGGATTTTTGGTGTATTGCTCACAGATTACTGTTCAATTGATCGAGAGTCTTTGTTCGTTGATTATGCCGCTCATTCATCCAGGTGTTGAGTATTTCGAGTGCGGCGTACTGGTCTCTCAGTGCGGTTCTATTATGCGCTTTAATACCCTCTTCGGCTAATGCGTGATTCGCTGCTAATGTTGTGTAGGCTTCATTAATGATTTCCACTGGCAAGCCATACTGTGAGGTAAGTTGATTGATGAATTCATTATGGGCTTTGTTAAAGCGTTTGTTACTCTTACTTTTTGAAGTATCTGAATAGGTTTGACCAACGATCACAAGTTCTGGCTGCCATTCGTTTAGTACTCGTTTCAACACGGCTGTATCCGGGATGCCGGAGACTGCGCTTATAGTAGTAAGCGGGCGACCACTATTAGTAGCCGTTTGTCCTACTGCAACCCCAATACGTTTTAGGCCAAAATCGAAACACAGCACGGTTGTACCTTTCATGTGGTGAATCTTGGACTTTTAACGAGTACTAATATGTTTGATAAGTTCATGGCCTAGATAATGCTACGCGTGGCCTGCCTGGGTAGACATACTATTAATATCTATTCCTAGGGAATTGCCCGTTGCGCGCCAACAGTGCTGATGTTCGGTTTCAAATATTAACTGATGTGTCGCGCTGGCGTGCAGCCAGGCATTTTCTATAAGTTCCTGTTCTAGTTGGCCTGATCCCCATCCGGTGTAGCCGAGAACCATGCGATAGTGAAGAGGTGGGCAGCCGGTCGCTATGGATTCTAAAACGTCTTTGGAGCTGGTCAAGTGAATTTGATCGGAAACTTTGATCGAAGATTCCCAAATGCCGTCCGCAGTATGGAGAATTAATCCTCGGTTTGAATGTACAGGGCCGCCGTACAATATCTGGCTCTGACTTAAACGTTCCAGATTGCTTGGGTCGTTAATAGAAATGCCAATTTCTGTTAGTACTTCTGCGAGCGATTGTGTGGATGGTCGATTGATAGTTATTCCTAACGCGCCCTTTTCATCGTGTTCGCAAATCAGAGTTACGGTCTTTTTAAAGTGCGGGTCTAGCATGCCAGGGTTTGCGATCAGCAATTGTCCTGCTAGTGAGAAAGAGTTGTTAGATTGATGAGCCAAGTTAAGGTTTATTGCTGTGAGTCCGCTCGATCTGCAGCTAGAGTATTTAGTTCACCCTCAAGAAAATGGAATGACCGAGTTATATGTATGATGTCGCTCGTGGCTTTTAATTCTTCAGGGAAGGGTGCGAATGGGCTAGCTAATTTTATAAATCGAATAGCTGCGTCGTTCAGAAAAGGGTAGGCAGAACGTTTAACCAGGTTAACTTTATTAATGCTGCCATTAGGATTAATCGCGACATCTATGATGAGTTCTGCAGAGATCTGCTGTTGTCGCGCTTGAGCAGGGTAATTTTCATTGCCGATACTTTCTACTTTCTCTCGCCATATTGCCATATAGTTTGCGGCAGCATCTGCTTTTACGCTAGGGGATAAGAACGTACGCCTTGGTTTTTTTTGGTATTTCTGCCAGCGTTGGCTAATTTGCGCGATTAGGCGGCGGCGTTCTGCTAGTGCGACAGCAGCAGTGTTATCGCTGGTGACTTCTGGAATTGGCTCGTTTATAGGAGGGGGTACAGTGGTTTCAGGACTTTCCGATGGAGCGTTAAACTGCTCGCCTTTGATGGTTTGAATATCTGGAGATTGGCTATCACTTTGCTGTTGCTTGCTGGTCGGGCTAGCTGCTGAATCTTGCGCGCCTGGTTCGAATAGCAGTGGACTTTGGGCTACCGTTTCTGCGTAACCGCCGCCAAGACTATCGTGTTGGGCGACGAAATCAGCATCTTCAGCTTCTTGATAGTTTGGTGCATTTACCAAAAGGATTTCGAGCGTGTTGCTTAGCTTCGGTTGTGATGCGATTTTTGGAAGTGTGAAGCCGATTCCCAGTATAACGATAATATGGGCAACTAATGAAATGAAGGCGGTAACACCCAACCGTTCGGTATCATGAGTGTCTATTTGTAACTCGATCGCCTTCAAGGTAGTTTTACGCGCTTAATAATCTTTCAATTGCGTCCAGCAAATCGCCCGCAATATCGCAACCAAACTGATCGTTTAGCTCACGAATACACGTTGGGCTGGTCACATTTATTTCTGTTATTCGATCTCCAATAACATCTAATCCGGCGAAAACAATCCCACGTTTTTCTAGTTCGGGGCCGACAATATTAGCGATTTTCCGATCAGATGCATTTATTTTCTGTCCTACTCCAGTTCCACCAGCAGCGAGATTCCCTCGAGTCTCCCCTTTTTTCGGAATACGAGCGAGAACATAATCGGCTGGTTTTCCATTAATCATTAATATGCGCTTGTCGCCATCTACAATCTCTGGGAGAAAGGTTTGTACCATTGTAAACTGCGTATTGTGGGCGGTCATATGCTCCAACACAACATTGACGTTTGGATCTTGCGCCCTAAGTCGAAATATTGAGGTACCACCCATACCGTTCAGAGGTTTAATAATTGTATCTTGGTGTTTGGTTATAAAGGATTTAATTTGATTACTATTGCGGCTGATTAGGGTAGGTGGAGTTAATTCCGAAAACCATGCAGTAAAAACCTTTTCATTGCAGTCGCGTAGAGATGCTGGCTTATTGATAATTAGTACATTTTCTTGCTCAGCCCGTTCAAGCATATAAGTAACGTAGATGTATTCCAGATCGAATGGCGGGTCCTTGCGCATTAGAATGACGTCGAGAGCCGTCAACGATTGATCAGTTGGCGCGCCTAGTGCATAGAAATCTTTGGGGTCTCTTTTGACAGTAAGTGGTCGCATGATTGCGCGAGGATGGCCATCGACTAAATAAAGATCACCCATTTCCATATATTGAATTGGCCATTCGCGCTCACTGGCGCGCCACAGCATTTCTAGAGTACTATCTTTTTTGTAATTGCTGGACGATATGGGGTCCATAACCACACCAATATTAATGCCCATAATTAAACCTATATTTAAAGCCCATGTGTATTATTACTATTTACTGTTTGATGCTCTTAATCAACTCCTGTGCTGACAGAGCTTGTCATTATACAATCAATAATCGATCAGCTGCCTTGTAATAGCTACATAGAAGAGATTTGGCTGCCAAAACTGAAACTACTACCGAATTATTGCCCCTTGCGGTGGATCTTGACGGTACCTTATGCCATACCTATACGCTATTCGAGGGGGTTATTGAGTTACTGCGCGCTCAGCCGTTGCAGTTTATTAAAAGTCTTGGTTTGATTGGTAATCGGGCTAGGTTTAAGCAATTTGTATTCAAACACGTGCAGCTCGATTTAGCTAAATTAGCATGGAATCAGCCGCTGATAAACTATTTGCGTATACAAAGGAATGCCGGCAGATGTATCTGTCTAGCCACAGCGGCTGATCAATCAATAGCCCAGAGCGTAGCAGATCATTTTGGTCTGTTTGATACCGTTATAGCCAGTAGCGGGAGCAAAAATATTAAGGGCTGGGCTAAGGCGCGTGAATTGTGCTCATTATTTGGAGAGCGTGATTTTGTTTATGCGGGCGATGCGTTGGCCGATATTAGTGTATGGCAGTGCTCTGCTGCTGCGATTGTAGTTGGTGAAATCCGGCCTCAATATTCATCCGGTGAATTTGTGCCTGTGGAGGTTCGGTTTGCTGCATCTAGGTCGAAGTCTCTTGGAAGTAGGCTGTTAAGCACCCATATGTGGTTGATTGATCATTAAATCGACTAACTGCTATTTATCGACTTACTGTCTCGCTCATTAAAAATTGGTGTTGCCGTTAGCCTATTGCTTGTCACTTGGAAGGGTTAGCAGGTATCCTGCATGGGTGTAAAACGTCAAGGCTTGCGTTGTTAAGCGAGGGAATCCAAAGACAGTTACCATTGATGACGCCGCTGTTGAAATAAAACTACTACCAGACTTGGATATTCGTTTTGCGGTTATGGGTGTAAATGTAAAGGGGAGGCTAGCGGTGATACCCGATATAAGTGCTTTGTTGGACACCTTTCCGGCGCTCTAGGCTTTGAGGTAGAAATGCTAACTTTTGGGTGTTTACGTATCTTTTAGATGCCGGTTTCGCCTGTTATAAATTGATTGCATTGTATATAGTTACGCTAGCTAATTAGGTAGTATTTTTTAGCTGCCGACGCTATATAAGCTGAGAGATAGTCCTCCTATATATTCCTAAACAATTTCCACCAATGGAGTCAATAAATGACGACCACAGTTGATGCGCGTTTGATGGCAAACGCGATACGAATTTTAACTGCTGATGCTGTGCAGCAAGCTAATTCCGGTCATCCCGGTGCACCAATGGGTATGGCCGATATTGCCCAGGTATTATGGAATCACCACTTAAAACATAACCCAGCTAATCCAGGCTGGCAAAATCGGGATCGGTTTGTGCTTTCGAATGGACACGGCTCCATGCTTATTTATTCTTTACTTCATTTGACAGGTTACGACTTGAGCATTGAGGATTTAAAGAACTTTCGGCAATTTGAGTCACGAACGCCAGGCCATCCTGAGCACGGCTATACTCCAGGGGTTGAAACTACCACTGGCCCACTTGGGCAGGGCATTGCGAATGCAGTTGGTTTTGCCTTGGCAGAAAAAGTACTTGCAGCACAATTTAATCAGGCTGAACTTGAGTTGGTGGATCACCGCACATGGGTATTTTTGGGCGATGGTTGTTTGATGGAAGGTATCTCCCATGAAGCCTGCTCGCTGGCCGGTACGCTTGGCTTAGGTAAGTTGGTTGCTTTTTGGGATGACAACCAGATATCGATTGATGGACCGGTGGATGGTTGGTTTACTGATGATACCGCAGCAAGGTTTGAGGCTTATGGATGGCATGTGTTACGTGATATCGACGGGCATGATGCCGAAGCCGTAAATTCCGCAATCGATTCTGCCGTTGCTGAAACCGGCAAGCCTAGTATAATTTGCTGCCGAACAACTATTGGTTACGGTGCACCTAACAAGCAGGGTACTGCTGGTAGTCACGGGGCACCGTTAGGCGAGGGAGAGATTAAGTTAGTACGTGAAGGTCTTGATTGGCCTCACGCATCGTTTGATATTCCGGAAAAGCTCTACCAAGCTTGGAATGCGTGCGCGCAAGGTTTACAAGATGAGACTCAATGGAACGGAGTTTTCGATGAATATAAAAGCAAACACCCTGAATTAGCCTCCGAATATCAGCGCCGGATGACAGGCGGTATGCCTGAAGGTTGGGCAGAACTGTCCAAGGCTTTTATTAAAGACACTCAAATTGAAGGCCCGACACTCGCAACACGTAAATCATCCCAGCGTGCGCTTGAATACTTCGCTGGATTATTACCCGAGTTGATAGGTGGTTCAGCTGATTTGACGGGTTCAAATAATACTAATTGGAGTGGTTCAAAGACGATTTCAGCCGCGTACCCTAGTGGCAACTATATTTATTACGGTGTACGCGAATTTGCAATGGCTGCGATAATGAATGGAATATCGTTACATGAGGGTTTCAAGCCGTATGCAGGAACATTTTTGGTGTTTTCAGATTACGCGCGCAATGCTATTCGAATGGCCGCGCTCATGAAGCAGCCAACTTTATTTGTGTTTACTCACGACTCAATTGGTCTTGGAGAAGACGGGCCAACCCATCAACCAGTTGAGCATCTTGCAAGCTTGCGGCTTATTCCAAACCATTCCGTTTGGAGACCCTGCGATGCAGTTGAAACGGCCGTTACGTGGAAGTTTGCCTGTGAATCAACTGATACACCTGTCAGCATGGTTTATTCGCGCCAAACGTTAACGCATATGAACAGAGATAATATTGATCTGACTAACGTCGAAAAGGGTGGTTATGTACTTTCAGATTGCGAGGGCTTGCCCGAACTAATCATTATTGCGAGCGGTTCCGAAGTTGGAATAGCGCATCTGGCGAAAGAACAGTTGCGCGAGAGTGGGGTGCAGGTTCGCTTAGTATCAATGCCATCTACCAGCGAATTTGATCGGCAAGATGCCGCTTACCGTGAATCTGTTTTACCTGCTGCATGCGATCGACGTTTGGCAGTTGAGGCAGCTTCATCTGATTATTGGCGTAAGTATGTCGGTTTGAATGGTGCCGTCATAGGTATGGATAGTTTTGGGGAATCGGCGCCTGCGCCTGAATTATTTGAGCATTTCGGCTTTACTGTCGACAATGTGCTTGCCCACAGTAAAGGCTTGCTTGCGTAGTATTTGAGGATGATTAATACATTCAACAATATTGATCTGACCGGCAAGCGAATATTAATTCGTCAGGATCTAAATGTACCGTTAGTCGACGGTAAAATCACTAGTAGTAAGCGAATAGATGCGTCATTGCCGACCTTGCGTCGCGCGCTAGACGACGCGGCGAGCGTTACAATAATGTCTCATTTAGGTCGTCCTGTAGAGGGTCAAGTCGATGCAGCGCTATGTATGCAGCCCATTGCGGATTATTTGTCTACTGCCTTGGACATACAAGTAGTACTTGAGAGTTCGCATCCAGAGACACTAGAGCCATTAGGAAGTGGAATTAGAATATTAGAGAATGTACGTTTTTGGGCGGGTGAAAAAGCTGACGATGAGAAATTGGCGCGGCAATATGCAGCGCTCTGCGACGTGTTTGTTATGGATGCATTTGGTACCACGCACCGTGCACAAGCATCAACACATGGCGTAGCTTTGTATGCCAATGAGGTGTGTGCTGGCCCATTGTTGGCGGCTGAATTAAGCGCCTTGGCTTGCGCATTGAAAAACCCTAAACGGCCATTGGTAGCAATAGTAGGTGGTTCCAAGGTTTCATCCAAACTTTCTGTTTTACGAAGTTTGGTAAATGTTGTCGATCAATTAATTGTTGGTGGTGGCATTGCTAATACATTTATTGCAGCAGCGGGACACCCCGTGGGTAATTCTCTATACGAAGAAGATTTATTAGATGAGGCTAGAGCCTTAACAGGACTCATGAAGTCGCGCGGCGCCACAATACCTGTGCCGGTTGATGTGGTTTGTGGAAAAGAACTTTCAGCATCAGCTGAGGCAGTCTTAAAACTGGTCAAGGGTGTGCAGTCCGACGATATGATTTTTGACATTGGCCCTCAGAGTTCAGCGGCATTCAATAATATAGTTGCTGCTGCCGGAACAATTATTTGGAACGGTCCGATTGGTGTATTTGAATTCCCCCAGTTCTCTCGGGGCACGCAAGATCTGGCAATTGCGGTTGCAAACAGCGCTGCTTTTTCGATAGCAGGCGGAGGAGATACTCTGGCAGCTGTGGATCAATTTGGAGTAATAAAAGACATCTCGTATATATCAACTGGCGGGGGTGCTTTCCTGAAGTTTATGGAGGGCAAGAAGCTTCCGGCAGTCGCTGCATTAGAAGCCCGATCTGCAGCTTAATTAGGTAATGCAAACCACAAAATAACTATTATCAATTTAAATAGAGTGAATATAGGTTTAATTAAAAAATGTCCAAGCGAAAAGTTCGGTCGATTTAAGTATAGATAATGAATACAAACACAAAGACAGAACATTTAAGACGCACCAAAATTCTTGCCACATTAGGTCCTGCGACTGATGAGGATAAGGTTTTCAATAAAATGCTTAAGCATGGATTGGATGTCGTACGGGTTAATTTTTCACATGGCGTTGAGAAAGACCACGTTGATCGAATTGAGCGAGTTCGACGCCTAAGTCGGGAATTTGGGCGCACGGTTGGTATTTTAGTCGATTTACAAGGGCCCAAAATTCGAATAGGGAAGTTTAGCGAGAGAAAAATCACTCTGAACGAGACCGATGAGTTTGTATTGGATTCAAGTCTTAAAGGGGCAGTTGGTGATCAATATCACGTGGGGGTTACCTATAAACCATTAGCCAAAGATGTAAAAATAGGCGATCGTTTAATGCTGGATGATGGTTTGATAGAGCTTCAGGTGACCGCTATCGATGGGTTGAGCGTTATCACAGAGGTTATTATCGGCGGTGTGTTGTCAGATTCAAAGGGTCTGAATCTGGCGGGTGGTGGTTTATCGGCTGCCGCTCTTACAGAAAAAGATAAAGCTGATATTTTGACGGCAGCTAAAGTCGGGGCAGATTATTTGGCAGTATCTTTTGTAACCTGCGCGGCCGACGTAGAGTTGGCGCGCAAGTTGCTGCGTGAAGCCGGGGGGCAAGGCTTGATTGTTTCGAAAATTGAGCGGGCTGAAGCAGTTGAACAGCATGTAGAAATTATTGATGCCTCGGATGCAATGATGATAGCGCGCGGAGATTTAGCAGTGGAAATCGGTGATGCCGAGTTACCTGCGATTCAGAAAATCTTGATTAACGCTGCACGCGAACGTAATTGTGTATGCATTACAGCAACACAAATGATGCAATCTATGGTCGAGAGCCCCATACCTACGCGCGCCGAAGTTTTAGATGTTGCGAATGCCGTAATGGATGGTACCGACGCAGTTATGCTGTCAGCGGAAACTGCCGTCGGTGCGCATCCCGATAAAGTGATCGAAGCGATGGCGCGTATTTGTCTGGGGGCGGAACGCCATCGGCTTTCACGAACATCTCGCCATCGGGTCGATGAGCCTTTGAATGATGTCGAAGAATCGATAGCAATGGGTGCCATGTATATAGCCAATCACCTGGGGGTGCGGGCAATCCTGGCATTAACAGAATCTGGTCAAACCGCTAAACTAATGTCGCGCATCAGTTCCGGTATTCCGATTATGGCGCTATCACGTAGTGCGGCAACTGTGCATCGCGTCACCCTGTATCGAGGCGTCTATCCGGTTTTGTGGGATATTGATAGAAACAGTGAAGTCGCGCCACCGTTTCAGGCGGTAGAAGTACTTCGCGGATTGTTGAAGCTGGATTCTGGTGACACAGTGTTGATAACGTTTGGTGACCTTGAGGGTGTGGAGGGCAATACAAATACACTTAAATTAGTCACCATTCCTTAACTGCTTACCGGTTTTGTCAGATTAGAAAGTAGACCCGGAATAAAGGTCAAACATAAAATATAGGCTAAAATAACTCAACCCACCGATGCACACTGGTGAAATTAACACCTCGGTTAAACGAATATAGTATGGGAAATTAGATCGTTAAAAGAATAATATTTCAGATAGATGGTTAATTTAAAAATTTCTATGAATAAGAAGGAGTTATCGTAATGGCATTAATAAGTATGCGACAAATGTTGGATCATGCGGCTGAATTTGGCTACGGCGTGCCAGCATTCAATGTGAATAATTTGGAACAAATGCGAGCCATTATGGAGGCTGCCGACAAAACGGATAGCCCGGTTATTGTGCAGGCATCTGCGGGCGCACGTGCATATGCCGGCGCTCCGTTCTTACGGCATTTGATTTTGAGCGCTACCGAGGAGTGGCCACATATTCCAGTCGCAATGCATCAAGATCATGGTGCGTCTGCGGCAGTGTGTCAGCGATCGATACAGTTAGGTTTTACGTCGGTAATGATGGATGGCTCACTGAAAGAAGATATGAAGACGCCAGCTGACTATGATTATAATTCGGGGGTGACTCTTAAGGTTGTAGAATTAGCTCACTCATGCGGTGTTTCGGTTGAAGGTGAGCTGGGTTGTCTTGGTTCATTGGAAACTGGAATGGCGGGTGACGAAGACGGATCAGGTGCCGAAGGAGTGTTGAGTCACGATCAATTATTAACAGATCCGGATGAAGCCGCTGATTTCGTTCGGGATACCCATGTTGACGCTTTGGCGATAGCTATAGGAACCAGCCATGGGGCGTATAAGTTTACCCGTCCTCCAACTGGCGATATTCTGGCTATCGACCGTATTAAGGCGATCAATAAACGTATTCCCGACACTCATCTAGTGATGCATGGTTCTTCGTCTGTTCCGCAAGAATGGCTAAAGATTATTAACGAACACGGTGGTGACCTTGGTGAGACTTACGGTGTGCCACTTGAAGAAATTCAACAAGGGATTAAGCATGGCGTAAGAAAAGTGAATATTGATACTGACTTGCGACTAGCAGTAACCGGGGCTATTCGACAGTTTTTTACTGATAATCCTGCAGAGTTCGATCCACGAAAATACATGGGCAAGGCACTCAAAGCTATGTCGGATATTTGTATTATTCGTTATGAAGCGTTTGGAACGGCGGGGCATGCCAGTAAGATTCGCCCGATAAGTTTGGAAAGTATGACCGAATTATATGCGCGTGGAGAATTAGACCCTACGGTCCAGTAAGCTTTTATGTGTCGGTCGATGCTTGGCAGACAGAGTGAATACAGGCCATGACTGCCAACGCTAGCACCGAGAAAGCCACAATCACACTGGCAACAGGTTTTGCAGCGGTTGGTAGCCCACAACCGACCGTGCTTATTCTGGGGTCATTGCCTGGAGTTGCATCGCTTAAAGAGCAGCAATACTTTGCTCATCCCAGAAACCAATTTTGGTCTATTATGGCGACGATTGTTGGTTTTGAGGTTACTAGTACTTACTCTGATCGGGTAAGCTGTTTAGCTGGTCGTGGAATTATGTTGTGGGATGTCGTGCATAGCGCACATCGCGTAGGAAGCCTTGATAGCAGCATCAAAACACCGGGTTTACAGGTTAATAAGTTTTCTTTTTTGCTTGATTCTAAGTCTTTAAAACTGATTGCTTTTAATGGCGCGGCCGCGGAAAAATATTTTAATCGATATGTAGTGCCAGATTTAACGCAGAGGGGTGTAGATGCGAGTATGCTTCCGAAGATGATTAAATTACCCTCTACCAGTCCGGCGAATGCTGGTTTTAGTTTTGAGCAAAAACTGTCAGAGTGGCAACTAATCGCAAGCTACATTTGAGCTTGTGTCGTTAAAAGAAGACCATAATTCATGTGGCTATCTCTAGGAAAAAATGAAGTCTAAATTAGAGCAAAATCTATCACCGACTATCCCTGTTGTATCGAAAGGAGCGTTATCGGATTCCGAAGAATTGCCATTTTGGAAATCAAAAAGCTTGCAGGAAATGTCAACACAAGAGTGGGAGTCTCTTTGTGATGGTTGTGCGAAGTGCTGCCTGAACCAATTACAAGATGTTGAGACTAACACTTTGGTATATACAGACGTGTGTTGTGATCTATTGGATCAGCAGGCGTGCCGTTGTACCCGCTATCAGGAACGAAAATCTCTTGTTCCCCGTTGTATGGTACTGACGCCAGAGAACTTAGCTGAGTGCGCTGAATTTGCTCCCTCAAGTTGTGCTTATCGCCTGTTATTTGAGGGAGAAGAATTGCCAATCTGGCACCCGCTGGTTACTGGCGATCCAGATTCAGCGCATAAGGCAGGTATGTCGGTACGAGGGCGGGTTCGGAGCGAGCAATCTGCCGATCAAGATTGGGAGGAGTATGTTGTTGATTGGCCAGAAGATACGTAGCTTATTCAATAAATCAACGAGCTAGGATTGTAGCCTGTCACGATTGTGTTGTATGCTGCGTGCCGATTGCTTGTAAAGGTTTATTAATCACTAATTTTTAGAGGTTGCTGGTAATGCGAAGCCCTTCTACCCATCTATATTTAATAGGTTTTCTAACTTGTGTTGGATTAATGTTGGGCGCTTTGTACTTTGAACATTTCATGGGGCTCAACCCCTGCCCATTGTGCATGTTTCAACGGGTTTTCGTTATTGCTGTTGGGGTAGTTTGCTTAGTTGCGTTTTTTCATGGCCCAGGAGTTACCGGGCATCGCATTTACGCTGGTCTTGCGGCTTTATTTTCACTTTCTGGAGCAGTGATTGCGGGTAGACAAGTTTGGCTGCAAGGCTTGCCAGCTGATCAAGTGCCAGCCTGTGGTCCTGATTTGGACTTTATGCTGCAGGCGTTTCCACTTTTGGAAACAATTTCTACAGTGCTGTCAGGCAGCGGCGAATGTGCTGAAATTCAATGGTCGCTTTTAGGTATGAGTATGCCAACCTGGATGGTGTTTATATTTGGGGTTATGTGTCTGGTGACGTTGCAGCAATTATTTAAAGCGCGGCCTAGCATTTTCAGTTGATACTGAGTGTGCGGAATATTACGTAAGGCATAGAGCCAAAACGAACGCTAGAATAAAGTAATGTGTTTGAAATAATGGCCTATAAATTTTTGTTCCAAAATCGGTATAAATATTAGATTCTGTTGCCTAGACTAAAATAAAAAGGATGAAATGGGCGCGGGCGGCTGTTTTGTATGGCGATAGGGGAAGGTGTCTGCTAGTCTAAAAATAATTAATATAGTTCGACTGGTTTAATATCTGATTCGTCAATTGATCTTCGCAGCTTCAATCGCTAAATTGGTTATTGGCGCAAAAAACATTGATTTTTTGCGATGCTTAGTAAGTTACGGATTTGGAGGGTTTGTTAACATGCATGCTAAAATAATTATTGGATTGATTATGTCGGCCACTAAATGGCTATTCGGGTCAGTCGCCATGTCTACGGTGCTGCTCGTTCATAGTGCGGCCTATGCACAAACGACTGAAACTCCGGCAATCGTTCCTGAAGGCACGATTGTAGTAGGTTTGGTGGATACTGGAGTGAACACTGACAATAATAATCTCAATATCATATCTGAATTTAGCACCGATTTTTTGTTAAATAATGGATCGTTTTATGACGGTACAGAAATTTTTCATGGCACCACTTCAGCTCTCATTATTGACGAGCAGTCATCCGGTATCTCAATTGCTGCCCTAAAAGTAGCCAACGCGAACTATTTTACTACAAAAGCCGCGACTGAAGCCGCTATATTAGCTGCTGCACAGAACTCTAATATCCGGGTTTTGTCATTAAGTGAAGGTGCTCAAAGTTTTTCAAATAACATGGGGCTCCTTTCCGGCGCGGGTAAATTTATTTCTATTCAATCCGGTAATGGCTTTTTGGCTGAGCCCAGCGAGGTAGCTTCCGCACATTTCGTGTTACCGGGCGTTGTGATTGTCGGAGGCTCGGATGCTGAGGGAGAGTTATTACCTCAATCTAATCGAGCAGGGGGAACTGCGCAACGCTATGTTGTAACGCCCGGTGTGACTGGTTTTAGTCCTGTGTTCGGAACTTCGTTTGCAGCTGCGAGAATTGCAGGTATTGGTGCGGCGGTGCTAGTACAAAATCCTACACTGACTGGCGAAGATGTTGCGCAAGTGATTTTTGCTTCGGCTATCGACCGCGGCGATGCAGGTGTTGATGCAGAGTGGGGAAATGGTTTTGTTTTAGATGCTGCGCAGGTAACAAATTCAATTGTTGGGCCAGTGACTGTGCCGACCATTAATCAAGCGACTAGTGGTTCTGGTGGTAGCGGTGGCGGTGGTTCTAGCGGTGTGGGCGCTGCGCTACTGGTAGGTGGCGTCGTTGCCGGTGCATTGCTTGCGCGTGGGGGAAGTAAAGACGGGGGAAGTAAAGGTCAGCTCGAGAAGACCTTGGTTTTAGATTCTTACGGTCGACCATTTGAGGTTGATTTAGGCGATTATGTGACCGTCTCAGATCGTGCCACTGATGTAGATAGCTTCTTTAGTTCTTTGGACGAACAGTACGGCGCAGTGCGGATGCAAACCGGTCTGGACAATAGTTTCATTGACTTTAGTTATTCGTCATTTGGTACAGAGCCATTTGAATTTGACCGTCATTCAGCACTTGCTGGAGATGTTGTTTGGGCCGAGGAACAAAATACCGATGTATCGTTCTCGTTTTCTAGCGGTCAGCAAGATGGACTGAATTATCGAATTAACCACAATACTAATCCTAATACGCAGTTTGCTTCGGTTACCGACCAAGGTTCACGTGGGGTCATGAGCCAGGCTGTGTTTCTGTCGGGCAAAACCTTTGTCTCACCCGCTCTCGGTTTTTCGAGTCGCGCCAATTCAGCCGCAATTTCTTATCCATTAGCAGATGATTTGAGTTTACAAATGGGAGTAGTTTCGGTTGATGAAGTACAGGAGTTTGGCCTGGATAGCTCCAGTGCGCTTCTACAGTTAGAGTATCGGTTGAGTGAGCGTGGGGCGGTGGACGTTCAGTTTGCGCAATTAACAGAAAACCAAAGCTTTTTTGGTGGTTCTAGTGGTGGAGTTTTTGGCGTCGATCAAACTGAAACCTGGACAATTAACCTTACCGCGCATTATCGTTTGTCCGAACGAATCGCTTTGGTTGGCAATATGGGCCAAGGGCTAAGTTATATTGATGAAGCAGATGAAAGCTTGTTGCACAATTTCTCGAATGTGCGCAGCGAATGGTTTGGTTTTGGACTGTTGGCCAACAATCTGTTTTCAGATGGTGACAGGGCAGGTATTGCCTGGTCTCAACCAATGAGAATTACCAGCGGAGAAGTCGACTACGTGATTCCGTATGCTTTGGATGCGCAGCGATCAGTGTTGAAAAATACTAGCCGCCTTGACTTGCAATCAGAGGGCGCTGAACATCGCCTAGAAGCTTATTACCGCATACCTGTTTTCGGTTTTGGTGAAATAGGTAGCTTTTTAATGATGCGATCAGAGCCTAACCATGTGCAAGGTGTCGGTACTGATTATTCGGCTATGGTAACTCTTCGTTTGTTTATGTAGAGTCTGCTAACAATTTGAGGCGAACGGCGGGCTTGGACCGCCGTTTTTCATTTTATAATCACTATTTTGTAGTAACAATTAAAAATAGTTTCCAAATCTTTGCTATCTGATTTCTATACGATATGTCTGAACTACGACTCCACAATACACTCACTCGTAGAAAAGAGGCTTTTGTTCCGTTTGATTCTGAGCGAGTGACAATGTATGTGTGCGGGCCTACAGTATATAGCTTTGCGCATATCGGGAACGCGCGACCCCCGGTAGTGTTTGATATTCTTGCAAGGCTGCTAAAAAGTTTGTATCGGAATGTTGAGTACGTTCGGAATATCACCGATATAGACGATAAGATTAATATTGCGGCCAAGGCAGAGGGCGTTGGTATCGATGTGATCTCCGAGCGATATATTAAAGCATTTCACGCGGATTTGGAAATGCTGGGGGTGCTGCCAGTAGATTTAGAGCCACGAGTTACCAAGCACTTACCAGAAATTTTGGCCATGATAAGCACGTTGATTGAAGATGGTTTTGCATACGAGGCCGAATCACATGTGCTTTTTGATGTCAGTACTTATAAAGCCTACGGCGAACTATCGGGGCGGAACCAAGACGAGTTGATAGCTGGTGCCAGAGTCGAAGTTGCACCGTATAAGAAAAACCCCAGTGATTTCGTGCTGTGGAAGCCCTCCAGTGACGACCAGCCAGGTTGGGAGAGTTCGTGGGGTCGTGGCAGACCAGGTTGGCACATCGAGTGTTCGGCAATGGCGAAGGCACATTTAGGAAAAACAATTGATATTCATGGTGGAGGAACAGACCTGGTGTTTCCACATCATGAGAATGAGGCGGCGCAAAGTACCTGCGCTCACGGCGGGGATACCTATGTTCGCTTCTGGATACACAACGGGTTTATAAACGTTAATGCTGAGAAGATGTCGAAATCGTTAGGGAACGTACTATTAGTAAAAGATTTGGTTAAAGATTATCGTGGTGAAGTAGTTCGATATGCTTTACTAAGTGCGCATTATCGAGCACAGTTGGAATGGTCCGATGACACTGCCCGCCAGGCCCAAGCAGCACTGGACCGATTATACGGTGCTTTAAGAGATGCGGAAGATATAGGTATATCGAATGTTGCCGCGCCACCAGCCTTCATGAATACATTGCTAGATGATTTAAATACACCTAAAGCCTTAGCCGAGATGTTTAATATGGCGCGTGCGTTGAACATTAGTAATGATGATACAGAACGGTTGCAGCTAAAGTCAGCGCTATTGGCTTGCGGGCAGCTGCTTGGGATTCTAGCTCAAGATCCAGCGACATGGTTTGCTGGTGATTCCGGGGCGTTTAATGAAGATATGATTGATAAGCTGGTGGCCGATCGGGAACAAGCTCGGGTGGACAAGCAGTATGCTGAAGCTGATGCGATACGAGATAAGTTGTTGGCGCTTGGCGTAGAATTAGAAGATGTTGCAGGCGGTACTCGCTGGCGCAAGGCTAGATAGCAAGTTATCGTCAGTTGTAGTTCCATGACAACCCACAATAATTAAGAGTTATTCTTATGAACCCTGTTGCCCAAGCTCAACAAGATACGGTTGAGGAATTTCAATTATTTGATGATTGGATGGTTCGTTATGAGCACATTATTGATTTGGGCAAAGCCTTGCCAAATTTTCCGGTGGAATGGCGAACCGAAGTAAATCGTATCCGAGGCTGTCAGTCTCAAGTGTGGTTCCAGATTGAAATGCAAGACAGTGGGCGAATGGATATACAGGGAATTAGCGATGCGGCTATTGTGTCCGGCTTAATCGCATTATTGCTTCGTGTTTATAGCGGCCAAAAACCTAACGATATTTTAGATGCCGGGCCAGAATTTATATCAGATATTGGTTTTGATGAGCATTTAAGCCCGACCCGCAGTAACGGCCTGCATTCCATGCTTAAGGTAATATATGAGCAAGCAGCACTGAATTTAGGCAGCTCTTAGTCGTTTTAGCTGACAGTTTGTTTAACTCAAATTCGGATTAGCTTAAATTTAGTTAGCGATTCCTATTGCGCCCTTGTCAACGCCTTCCCAGGCAATAACCTTTACATTTTTACCTGACACACTGTTGGCGACGGTGTCTGCCAATGTCTGCGCAATCTCTTCGATAGTGGTATCACAGTTGACGAGATAAACGCGATGATCTGGTAGCGTTAGCTTGAACGTACCTTGGTCTGCCCGGTAACTGAATTGGCTTGTTCCATCTGATGATTCCTGCAAATCTTCACGGCTAGCAATATAGATATTATCCAGACGATTAACCCATTTTTGTTCCAGAGCATTATCGCGTGCTCCATCAACAAAAATTTCTAATCGGGACCGGTGCCCGTGAGTGATGCGCTGGCAATTACCATTGTGCTTTTTTAAGCCGTGGCTATAGCGAAACCAAACGGCATCGTCTCTTGCTTCATTACGCAAACTAACATCAATCACGCTTATATTTTCTGGTAACAGTGCCCTCAATCTATCGTTTAAATACGCCGTTACCACTTGTGTATTTATAGTGTCGCTTGGCAGTATACAGAAGGTTGAGTTTGGTGCGATAACTGAAAACTGCTGGCTAGTATTGGTGTTGAATTTTATTGCACTAGTGTCATCGCCAATTGTAAGCGCACATTGTTTCGATGCTTGAGGAACGATTAATTTGTGGTCAACCTCCGTGTCGATTAGTGCTTTTACCTGCCTCTTTACAACACCAAAATCGAGCAGCATGCTTTCATCATCAAGATTTCCCGATAAGGAAAGGTCAACAATCCAGCTGGCACCGCTTAAGCCTAACTCATTGTCTAGTAACGAACAGTCAATAACGGTTAAATTGTCTACGAATAATGTGCGCATAAGTTTTTCTAGCGTGCGTACCTTATCTCATAACCAGAGCTATGATAAAATGATGCGCGATTCTAGCATGAGCATCGAGAATTTATAGGGCACCTACGATGTGAATGACGATAGCAACTTGGAGTTGTTGTAGGTTTTGCTCTGTAAAACCTGATTAAGGAAATATACGTTTGCCTAACAAATTAATGAAACAAGATAGGTCATATCAATGAAAAGGTTTTGGTGTTGTTTTATAGCTACGTTGGTGCTGGTGGTGTCGTTAAATTTACAAGCTCAGGAAGGAAGAGCGAGGCAAGGTCAACGAGCACCTGTGGTGTTGCCAGAAGGTACGCAAGAGTTTCGAGATATTTCGTATGTACCAGATGGTCATCAGAATCAGAAACTCGATCTATTTTTACCGGAGTCAGGAGTAAGCCGGCCATTAATAATATATATACACGGAGGTGGGTTTAGCCGGGGAAGTAAGGCGCAACAGCTCCCACCTGCATCGTATTTGGAGAAGGGGTACGCTGTGGCGAGTCTTAATTATCGCTTGAGCCAGGACGCTATATTTCCGGCGGCACTTGAGGATGTGAAAACAGCAGTTCGGTGGTTGCGAGCTAATGCGGATGAGTACGGAGTTGATCCTAATCGATTTGCAGCTTGGGGGCAGTCTGCTGGGTCGTATTTTGCCATTATGTTGGGCGTTACCAGTGGAGTATCTGAGTTTGAGGTTGGGGAGAATCAAGATGTATCCAGTGCTGTGCAGGTCGTACTCGATAACTATGGCCCAACTGACTTTGCTCAGATGGATGCTCATCGCTTACCAGGCGGCCAGGAACACAATCTAGCCGATTCTTTTGAGTCACAATTTATTGGTGGGGCCTTGCAAGAAAATCTTGAAGCGGTGGCGCGTGCAAATCCAATTACTTATATTAGTGAAGGAGACGCACCTATGTTGGTTGTTCACGGTGACGCAGACCCACTCGTCCCACATCATCAGAGCGAGATATTGGTTGAGGCGCTACAAGCCGCAGGGGTTGAGGTTGAGTTTTACACTGTTGCCGGCGGAGGGCACGGTAGATTTACCGACCCTAAAGTTGGTGAACTTATTGCGATGACGCTAGAGGAGTATTTCGGTCAATAGTTGAGGCCCCAGTCGCTGCGCAGAGCTGCGCCTTAGTTAATTTTGATTCTTCGATAATATTGTTCTACTCAAGTTTTTTATTGGGTTAAAATGCGTTTCCAAGCAAGAAGCTAGAGAGCATCACTCCAATTCCTATGGGTATTACCACTCGATTTCCTCCCAGCCCGACCGGTTATCTGCATATCGGTGGCGCTCGTACCGCATTGTATTCATGGTTGCATGCCCGTCAAAATGAAGGCAGTTTTGTATTGCGCATTGAAGACACCGATCGTGAGCGCTCAACCGATGAGGCGATCCAGGCCATTACCGATGGTATGAGCTGGTTAGGCCTGGACTACGACGAAGGGCCACATTATCAAACCAAGCGGCTGGAACGCTATCAGGGTGTGATCCAGCAATTATTGGATAGCGACCATGCTTACCATTGCTATTGCAGCAAGAAGCGTCTAGATGAAATGCGCGAAGCACAACGTGCTAAAGGAGTTAAGCCAAAATACGATGGACTATGTAGACATAGCGTGAATAAAGTCGACGGTGTTGAGCCGGTGGTTCGATTTAAAAACCCGGAGGCCGGCGCGGTTATATTTAAAGACTTAATAAAAGGTAGTATTAGTATTTCTAACGAAGAGTTAGATGATCTTGTGATTGCTCGCCCTGACGGCATGCCGACCTATAATTTATGTGTGGTGGTAGACGATATGGATATGGGAATTACGCAGGTTATTCGTGGTGATGATCACATAAATAACACGCCGCGACAGATCAATATATTGAAGGCGCTTGGAATTGACTTGCCGGAGTACGCCCATGTGCCGATGATTCACGGTGATGATGGCAAGCGCTTGTCCAAACGCCACGGCGCGGTCGGTGTTATGCAGTATCGCGATGATGGGTATTTGCCGGAGGCGCTGCTGAATTATTTAGTCCGACTCGGGTGGTCGCACGGTGACAAGGAATTATTCAGTCGGCAAGAGCTACTGGAGTACTTTCGTATTGAAGATGTTAACCGATCTGTATCGACCTTTAATACCGACAAATTATTGTGGGTAAATCATGAGCATATGAAGGCCATGGACCCAGCTGCCTTGGTTGAAGCGGCTATTTGGCACTATCAGCAGCAAGATATAAATATCGAAGAGCATTCCAATGCGGGGGAGGTTGTTGGGCTGATTCGCGAGCGTACTGCAACACTCAAAGAATTGGTGAGCCAGTCCTTGTTTTTCTTTAAGGAGTTTAAGTCGTACGATGAGTCTGCGATAAAGAAAAATATTCGTGAGCCATCAGCCGAGTTGCTTACTCAGGTGCAACAAGAGCTCGAGTCACTTACTAACTGGCAAGCTGAAGATATTCATCATGTAGTTCAGAACATTGTTGCCCATAATGAAGTAGGGTTTGGCAAAGTAGCTCAACCCATCCGGATAGCAGTTACCGGCAGTACTCAGTCTCCCTCGATTGACCAAACGTTAGCGTGTTTAGGTCGAGAGTTGACGTTGAAGCGGATCGCTGCGGCAATCACAAACTTTTCAGCGAGGTTTGCTAATTAATGGATACTCGTATTTCCTTTCTTGGTTTGGGCATCATGGGTTTACCTATGGCAGGGCATTTGCTTGCGGCGGGTTACCCTTTAACGGTTTATAACCGTACTGTGAGTAAAACAGATTCTTTGGTTAAACAAGGTGCGAAACTAGCGGCTACTGTAGCCGAGGCTGCAAGTGATGCCGATGTCGTTATCACCATGGTTGCTGATACACCAGATGTCGAGCAATTACTTTTGGGTGAACACGGCGTTATTTCTACAATCCAATCAGGTGCTACGGTGATCGACATGAGTACCATCAGCCCGGCAGCTAGCCAAGTAATTTACGGGAAATTAGGCGCCAAACAAGTCGGTTTTTTGGATGCACCGGTATCTGGCGGCGATGTTGGGGCAATTAATGCAACGCTTACTATTATGGTGGGGGGTGACGCAGTTACTTTTCAGCGGGCACTGCCAATATTTGATTGCTTGGGTAAAACAGCAACCCACATTGGTGCAAGTGGCGCTGGTCAGATTTGCAAGGCCTGCAATCAAATACTAGTTGCTTCTAATTTGATGGGTGTCTGCGAAGCGCTTGGTTTAGCTGCTGCCAACGATATTGAATTAAAGCCCTTGGTAAAAGCCTTAGGCGGAGGCGCTGCGCAGAGCTGGCAATTGGACAATTTAGGGCCTGCTATACTGAACAATCAACTAGATCCGGGATTCATGATCGAGTTGCTAGCTAAGGATTTGCGTATAGTCGAGGAAGCATTGGATGCGGCGGGAACGGTCGCAGAATCAACTAGTAAGGCGAAACAATTATTTGACCGACTTATGGATGAGGGGGAAGGGCGTTTGGGTACACAAGCCTTAGTTAAGGCTTACGAGCAGTTAGGTAAGGTTAGAATTCGTGGTTAGAAGCAAGTATGATTTATGCTTCGTAAATCATCCGTCGCGCAGTGGGATTTCTAGCCTGCAATACTTACACTTAACATTATAAAAAATTAGGAGTAGCAGTGTGAAAATTTTATACAGTATTTCCTTTCTTTTCTTTGTTGGACTAACATTCCCTGTGGGGGCGCATCATAGTGATGCAGGTTATGATCTTGAAACGATTGTTGCGTTCGAAGCGGAGGTTGTTCGATACGTTTTCCGGAATCCGCATGTCACGATTTTCGTAGAAACAGAGGCCGAATCAGGGGAGCGGGTGGAATGGGAGCTTGAGAGCGGATCTACACCTATAATGACTCGTAGTGGTTGGTCGGAGGGGTTATTGAAAGCCGGTGATATCATAAGAGTGCGTATGCATCCGGAGCGGAGTGGTAGGGCTAAGGCAATGGTGAATACACTGGAAACAACGGATGGTAAGTTGTGGGCACAAAAAGACACAGACCCTGAAGTAACATCTACAGCGACCGGCCTTAACGGTGTTTGGCGTGGAAGAAGCGCCTTTAGCGTGTTTAGAGGGTTCAGTGAAATGCCTCTGACGCCGGCGGCTATAGCAGCTAAGGAGCAGTTTGAATATTTTCGAGATAGCCCGGTCGCAGATTGCGTCGCACCTCCTCCGCCCTTTCTCGTGGGGACTAATGTGTATCTAAATGGAATCGATGTTTTAGACGATCGCGTAATACTTCGAAATGAGTATTTTGACCAAACTCGCATCGTTTACACGGATGGCCGAGACCACCCGCAAGATCAAGAACCGACCAATGAGGGGCATTCCATCGGTGCGTGGGATGGTGATGTTTTGGTCGTGGACACAGTAGATTTCGCTGGTCACCCCTCGGGTAATGGCCGTGGTGTTCCCTCCGGTAAGCAAAAACATATGACCGAGCGATACTCCTTGAGTGAAGATGGAACTCTCGCAATAGTAGATATCGTTGTGGAAGACCCTGAATTTTTGGCTGAACCGTATATTGGTTATATAGAGATGGTTTACACTCCCGAATTAGAGCTATTTCGTTATGACTGTGTGCCAGAGTTGTCTAGACAGGCCGGGTTTGAGTGATCGCTCTGAGCATTTAATTTGCCATGCATACGGGGGTGCCTATTTCTGGGTATCACGATATGCAGTCGCTGGCAATTGCCCTAAATTTACCAGTAATTGTGGTGGTAGGTATTCGGCTAGGATGTATTAATCATGGACTTTTGACCTTGGAATCGGTCGCCCGGTCCAATGTTCCCATTGCAGGGTGGATAGCTAACTAACTACTTGGAAGGTGGCAGTAATGTGGCTGAATTCGCTGAAACTGTTAATGAATGGCCCGGTACATTTAATCTGAGTAACCCGCAGCATGCAGCCAGTAAAGTCACCAGCTGGGGTATCGGCGGAAAATACATAACTTCTGCTTTTAAGAAACCGTTTGATCTATCAGCAGACTTTAGTCGCTTTGTGGCTGGCCCGTCCGGCGCACCCTGGGAGAAACAGGATCAGATCGTGTTAGGCGTAGCCTTATTCCTGAGCCCAAGCGTGAAATTGTTCGGCGAATATGTCCACACGGATGGTTATGCACCGCTTAACTTCATCAGTGGCGGTAATCTCGACGATCCTGCTGCTACACATAGCGATAGTAACGCCAAGTCCGATATCTTAATGTTTGGTGCGAATGTAGCTTTTTAAAAGCACTCTGTTTAACTGTATGAGTAGGTCACTGCGCAACACGACAACTTAATTTGTTATGGGGATTCGAAAATAATTCACGTATAGAACATGGTTTTGATGATGTTTGTTCCGTAGTCACCGTAATGGTTTGTTGGATAATCTAGCCTTACCCGATCTGAATCATAATTGCTAAAAGGCTCTATACAGAAAATCGCAATCAATACAGTGCGCATAGAATTTCTAAGTTTTAACATCCAAAAATGGTTCCAACGAATACATTCTTTCTGGCTGTTCGTTGAACCATAAGCCCATGGTGTTTCGCGTACCGTTTCTGCATGGATGCACGCCATGCCAATTCGATGGTCCTGAATCAAACGAAACCTACATTCCAGTTTCAGGTTTAATTTCAAGATTTTCCTCATCTCTTTCGAAATATAGCTCACCATCATCGAAGTCTTCATCCAAATAGACGATAGCGCTGAAATCACGCGAGGGGGTCGCCGTGTCTTCGTGCCCCGCACTAATCGCATTGTCATAATAAAAAACTTATTCCTTTACCTTCAGGCCAGCTTACCAATGTTAAGGCTTCTAGATAAAGTTGGCGGCTATGATAGTTTTGGACCGTATTACGCGCCCGCTGCCATACCTTATGCATACACAAAAGAATTGATTGATCGGCTATATCATTTGCGTACAAAATCATAGCTTGTTTCAGTAAAGTTTTTATCTATAAACATTTTGTGAAAATTAATCTGCAATTCGATTTAATAGATATATGCATTATTTCTGAAGATTCGAAGATATAATAATAAAGCAGTACAATTTACCATCTTCGAATAATCACTAATTTTAAATTATAGGGGGACCCATGAAAATTAAAAGAAGAGAATTCTTAGCCGGTTTGGCAGCCAGCGCTTTGATGCCAAGTGCTTTTTCTCAGTCAAGAAAAGAAGTGCTCATAAATGGCAAACGGATTAAAACCGTCGATATTCACGCGCACGCTTCCATTAAGGATGTAGAGAAGGTGATTGCGGGTACACCGGTTGATCGGACGATTGGCGGGCCAAGGCTGCTAAACTTGGGTCGATTAGACATGATGGATGCTTGGGGTATTGATGTTTCTGTTATAAGCGCCAATCAATATTGGTGGTATGCAGCCCAAGACCCAGAGTTAGCTAGAGAGATTGTTAGGGTTCAGGATGAGGGTTTTGCTGAATGGGTGAGCCGATATCCTGATCGTTTTGTAGCGCTTACCTCTGTTGCGCTGCAGTTTCCAGAGTTAGCCGCCGAGCAGTTAGATTATGCGGTCAATAAATTGGGTTTTCGCGGTGCATCTATGGGTGGCCATGTAAATGGAGAGGTACCATCGGGGCCCGCCTATGATGTGTTTTGGGCTAAGGCACAAGAATTGGATGTGCCTATTTTTATGCATCCTAATAATGCGTCAAATATTGTTAAAGAGGATGGCTTGGCATTTGCTGGCGATCAGGGAAATATTATTGGGAATCCGCTTGAGACGACTCTGTTCTTAACTAAACTTATGTTTGATGGGACCTTTGATCGTTTTCCCGGGCTAAAAATTTGTGGTGCTCATGGTGGCGGGTATTTGCCATCATACTTCGGTCGAGCCGAGGTTGCTTGCAGTGCCTTTGGTGGCCGGGCTATCAATGCTGATGGTGAGTTTGTCGGAGTAGATCCTATTCAGGCTGATGATTGTAAATACCAGAAGCCCCCAAGAGAGTATTTAAAAACTCAAATATTTGCTGATAGCATGGTGTTTTCTGATGAAGGATTACGGCATTTAGTAGCCGAGATGGGCGCAAGCCAAGTAGTTTATGGTACTGACATGCCGCTTGGTTGGCCAGATACCATGGATATCATCTTGAATTCTGTGCATCTGAGTAATGCCGATAAAGAGGCCATAATGGGCGGTAATTTGATTAGATTGCTAAAACTCAACCGTGATATTGAAGGCAATGCAGTTTAGTGTTTTTTGCTTTTTCTATATAACCGAGCATGGTTAATATTGAAGTAGCCAATTATGAAATGGGTTGGTCACATGAGCGCTTCTACAGTCAATGTTTTTCTGTTGGCTATTACTTTCGCTACGACAATAGTGTTTGCTCAAACTTCGCCTTCGGAAGCCGAAGGCGAAGTTTTGATCGAGCAGCTGAGACAAGGAGGTTTGGTCATTTTCTTCCGACACGCGGATACTACGGGTATGCCGTGTGATCGGCTTTATAAGGTAGGTCAGCGGCTCGGGCAGCGCAATATATCGGAAGACGGTAAGGCTCAGTCCCGAAAGATTGGCGAGAAGCTCGCTGAGCTTGAAATTCCTATTCAGTATCCGATTTTAGCTGGCCCTGTGTTTCGTGCCAGAGATACCGCAGAATTTGCTTTTAGTGCGAAGCTTGTAGAAGTAACTGACGGTTTGCTGGCAGACGACTATGCTGGAGATTACGGAGTAGACTGGGTTATTCGTGAACATCGCCGCTTATTCGCAATCCATCCCGAGCCAGGTGCAAATCGAATTCTAGTAGGCCATCGTACCCCGGCAATTATTGCGCTATTTGGCCAAGTACGGCAATCTGAATTTCCTGAGGGTGCTGCGATCGTAATGCGCCCAGCGGATGATGGCCTAGAGGTTTTGGGTGTGATTTCGTTTATTCTCCCACCGAATTTAACAGTTGATCGGTGTTAGCATTGCCTATTAATGTATCAATTTAAAACATGTAGTTTCTATGTCGCCTAAAAGCACACTGCATACCGAATAGTTGATAATTTAGTCTGGTATCTGAGTCAAAGAATAGGGTTATCTGACGCCTTTTTGTGTTCGCAAAGTGTTGCACGCGCAGCCATAGCGATCTACCATGTCGCTTGCGCAGTACAAAGCGTAGCTGGTGATTCTGGCCCCTAAGTAAATCGCATAAATGTTGATCAATCTGACAGGGTTTGATTCGCTATATGATACCCATAGGTGTCAATCGTAGGCTAGTTAAAAAATAATGTAGTAATTTGACGGGCAGTTATCATAGCGTAAGGCTATCTTTTCTTTAATTATGTTCGAAGGGTTCTAACTTACATACGAGGAATAAAATGTACCAAATTAAAAAATTAGTTTATTTCACGCTCCTAGGCAGTCTTGCACTGACCGGACTAGCGCATGCCCAGCAGGAGAGTTACGGCCAAACAAGCTTCGAAGCAACTGGCTCAGAAGCCGCGCATGTCGATTTCATCAAAGGCCTACTTCAAATGCATAACTTCGAATTTGACGATGCCCGAGGTTCGTTTCAGTCAGCCCTTGCCATTGATCCAGATTTTACCATGGCGTATTGGGGCGAAGCATTGAGCTACGAGCACTCCTTTTGGGGGCGTTTCAATACCGAAGCATCTAGAGCAGTTCTTGCTCGTTTGGGTGCAAACCCGGTAGAGCGGGCAACAAAGGCCAAGACAAAGCGCGAAAAGGCTTATCTAAATTCGATCGAAATTCTATTTTCAGAAGGTGTTCAAGAAGAGCGAGAAGTTCGATATTCTGAAGCGCTCCGGCTCATTCATGAACAATACCCCGATGACCAAGATGCTGCAGCGTTCTATGCGCTTTCTATACTATTTACTACCTATGGTGGTCGCGATATTTCGCGCTACATGCAGGCCGCTGCAATAACCGAAAGTATATTGGAAATAAACCCACTTCACCCAGGCGCGCTACATTACAACATTCATAGTTATGATGATCCTACTCATGCTCCTTTGGGTCTTCGTGCAGCAGAGAGATACTTTCAAGTTGCGCCATCAGCTATTCACGCGCTGCATATGGGTGCACATATCTATTATGCACTTGGTATGTGGGAAGACGGTGTTGATCGAAATACTCGATCCTTCGAGGAAGCTGTTGCTCGTCAAGAGTATCCAGATGATTCATACGGACATCAGGCATACCATGCATTAACCTGGATCCCTTACGGTCTTCAGCAAGCTGGAAAGCGCGATGAAGCGCGCGAATATGTTGCTTTAATAAGTAAACAAGTCGCCCTGTATCCAGATAATCCGGTAGCCCGCCAGCACTTGGTATCTACAAGAGCGTCTTATATCGTCGATACAGGCGAATGGAACAGCGATTTAGCCAACGTGAAAGTCGATCACACGGATTTAGATGCTTACTCGATTGCAACAGATTTCTACTTACAGGGCCTCGTTTCACTAAATCGTGCAGATCTCGATGGTGCAAGAACCGCACTGGCAGCAATGGGCGGCGAAGAGAAGTTGCAGGGAGGAAATCGTAAGACCATTTCACCACATTTACTAAGGTTAGCGTTGCAAGGACAAATCGAGATGGCAGCCGGGAATACTGACCCTGGAGTAGCGTTAATCGCCGAAGCTGAAGGTTTGGAAGGCGCGTTACCTGCTGAATATGGCCCTGCTGTTCCTGTCCAGCCTATGGCGGAGCTACTCGCGGATACATATCTTGCTTTGGGCAACCACCAGATGGCGGAGCAGTTTTACACAGACTCATTGCAACGTGCTGTTGGGCGTGAGCGTTCGCTAATGGGGTTAGAAGAAGCTCAACTAGCAAGTGCACCATCTGACCTGCCGAATAGTAGTGAGCTGCTTACAAGTATAAATGCATCTGACAGCCAGTTGCCTGCTCGCTAAAGCAAGCGACCAAATAAGATTTGCCTTGTCATCGAGCTTCACCACCAAGGTGTGGCTCGGTGTTCGCAGGCGTGAATACCGGGCTTCAACTTTCGTTAATTTAGGCGAAATGATGGAATCTCTTATCAGCACCTGATGCCAGCGTTATAACCTGACAACGGGGGTGGCATAAATAGAAGGTGTGCTACCCGATGGATTAGCTCTATTCCTGGTGTTTGATTCCATTGCGGTTATCTACAATTTCAGATTTAAATAATGCTTAAAAGTCTTTCTGTCTTCTTAGGACTGTTTTGGCTAGCTAATGTGGCTAACGCGCAAAACACTGGGGGTGTCTTCCCACCCATGGCCAACTCAGGGTTTAAATCTTTGCAGTATCGAATAGCTATTGATCCAGATAGTGCTAATGAAGAAACTGCGGTTGCCCAGCGTCTACACTATATACAAGCTCTTAATGATGATTTTAAGTTGACAGTTTTTGGTGGTGCACACCGTACTAGTAATTCAGACTTTGATTTTGACTTTCTACACACTGGTTTATTTTGGGATTTAGGTAAAGATGGCTCGAACTTCCGAACCGGTATGCGTTTAGATTTGCGTTTTGGTGGTGGTAACCGACCAGATCATGTTGGTTTGCTTTGGATAAACCATTTTATTCTTGGTGACGACTGGACTGCAGGTGCAATTCTTATGAATACGGTTCAGTTCGGCGATAGAGCCTCCAATGGGCTTAATCTGCACACGCGCTGGAGATTAGCAAAACGATTGGATTCTGGTCATACAGTTGGACTGGAAATATTTAACTTTTATGGAAGCATGGACGGTATGGGGAGCTTTGATTCTCAAAATCATACATTGGGGCCAACCTACGCGGTTCCGCTCACAGTTAGTTGGTCTATTTTCTCAGGCGTATTGTTCGGTATTTCAGATGCGGCTCCCGACACCCAGTTCAGGTTCTGGATTGGCCGCTCTATGTAATTATTGAGATCTTTATTTGCTAGCCATTACCTAAAACTTTCTCAATTGCAGAGTGGTACACCGCAAGTGCTAAGAGATTCTTGATTGTGGCCCGCAGCGATAATTGAGGAGTTCGTTTGGGCCGCTGACCAACAAATCAAGTTTCACGATTGTGCTTTGTAGTTAGCAGGCTTGCAAAGCGAAGAGTAATAAGAGAGGGTATTAAGAGCGCTAATAAATGCGCATAAGCTAATTTCGGTCGATTCTTATTTAAAGCGCCGCTTTATCACTCGGCTTCGACCGGGTACAGCAATGCGTGTGAACATGTCGGTATTACTAGTATGAACAAACTATTGCCAATGAGCTTTCTGGTATTAATTTTTGCTGGCTGTGCCACAAATACTATATACAGCAAGATTCTTGATACCTGGCCCGGTGGGCATGTGGATAAGCTTTATACATCTTGGGGGCAACCTGATCGTAGTTCCACGGTTTCCGATGGTCGCCAAATTATCGAATATAACCAGCAAAGTAATGTTCAGTCTGGAGGTTATAATTACGTAGATACGATCGTTACTATGGGACCAACTACTAATAGCGGTATGGAGACAACCGAAGTTACACGCCAGGCGCCAATTCGCGAAGTAAACATGTGGTGTACAACGACGTTCATCGCCAATTCCAGCGGAATAATTACTGGCGCATCATCGAAGGGAAATAACTGTAGGGGAAAGCCTGCGCGCTAACTTAGCGTTACAGGTAGGCGGCGGGTGCGCCTATAGCGTTCAAAAAGCTAAAAATGATAGCTCGCCTATGAGTTTACCGATGAGCTTAAAGCTCAAGTGGGTAGCCGCCGTCAGCATGCTCGCGTCAAATAACAACTGTTTAGTATCGCCTGCGCCTGCGGGCGAATAGTTAGGTTGATGATCAGGTTTAGGTAACTTTCAGTCAACATTCAGCTAATCGTCATGAAACTGTAATAACCGCGTAGCAAAATCGCACTCTGTCCTAGGTAGCACTTTGTGCTGACCCGCAGATGGATACAACAATTTTGAATATTTGGAGACACGGTTAATGAGTTTTCGTAAAATGCAACAACGAGTAAGAAGTGCGCTTGTCGCTGGGCTGTTGTCCGGTGTAATAGCCAGCGCAAATGCAGCCGACAAGGCACTGCTTGATGTCTTGATGGAGAACGGAGCCATTACTCAGGAGCAGTATGACGGTCTAATGGAAAAAGAGACATTGGCCGCTGAGGATATTTTTTTCGCACCTCAAGCGGGGGAAACCCAAACCGATGAATATATTGATACTGCTGTCGCTGATGCGGTAGCCGCCAAGATTGAAGAGGAATTTCCGGTAAAGGCCAGCCACGGTAGTAGTGGCTTTCGGCTTGAGACTAGTGACGGTAAATTTCAAACTAATTTGCAATGGCGTGCGCAGGTGCGGGCCACCTCTCCTTATCGAAGTGACCCGCGGTCATTGAGTAATTTTGCAGATGAAGGCCGATCGAATTTTGAAGCTCGTCGTCTGCGCATGAAGATTGGCGGGCATGGGTTTCAGCCATGGTTGAAATACTACTTTGAGGTGGACCTGCAGCCGAGCCGCAACATGGATGATGGTTCCTCATCTTCTTCTACCCGTGTTATTGATTACCGAATTGATGTGGCTAAGTGGGGCTGGGGTGGTTTTCGTGTGGGCCAGTGGAAGATCGACCACAACCGTGAACGGGTTGACTCGTCCGGTCGGCAGCAATTTGTGGAGCGCTCAATAGTCAATCGAACTTTCACAATTGATAGACAGCTTGGTGTTCAAATACGCGGTCGCGCTTTCAACGGTACCCGGGCAGATATGCGTTACTACGCTGGTGTCTTTAATGGTGAAGGTCGCAGCGTAAATAATGCTGATAAAAACTTAATGTATACCGGCCGCTTACAGTGGAATTTCATGGGTCGTGATCTGGCTTGGCGTCAAACGGATATCGATTTTACCGAAAAGCCAACTGGTAGTCTGGCGTTCGCAGGAATGACAACCGAAGGACCCTGTACACGTTGGTCATCGTCGGGTTGCGGTAATCTGGATGGGTATACCAGCCCAGCTGCGGCTGCAGGTAATCAATTCAAGATTGCACAATGGGTGCAGGAACTCGCATTCAAATATCGTGGCTTTTCTTTTCAACAGGAGTACCACCGCAAGAACGTTATTGATCGTGTTGAAGGTACCGAGAATGACATGAGCGGCTTGTATATACAGTCCGGTTATTTCTTTCATAACCTTTATGAAGGTTTTCCCACACCCCTAGAGCTAGCCGTACGCTATGCCTATGTTGAGGAGCCTAACAGAGCTGATCGTTCGGTAAATAACGAGCGCAAAGAGTACACGCTCGGGCTCAACTGGTTTTTCTCGAGCCACAACAATAAGGTTACGCTGGACTACTCCCATCTCACTATCGATGACGGATTGGTCGGTATAAATGATAGCGATGATCGTGTCCGCTTACAGTGGGATGTGTCGTTTTAAATGAATAGCGGCACTGGGATTGACTAGTAATTGAGCTAGTCATTTTCGGTACTTGGGATATTGTCAGATTTTCCGGTGCCACACTTCTATATTTCCAACTCCTGAGGCGATGATGGATTGGAGCTTCGAATTGTCGAGATAGTCTATCTAAGTATAAGTTGTTATATGGCGATCAGTTTATAGCGGTTGAATCTTAACGTTTCTGAATTTAAGTACGCCGCCTGAATCGTCGTTATATTGCAGCGCGATAAAGCCGCCGCGTCGATGCGCACAGGGCTGTTCGCAGACATAGTCGCTATTCTCAATTTCAGCGGTCACTATGCCATTTAATTTGACCGTAATCTGTTCGCCTTCTGCTCTGATTTCGTAGGTATTCCAACGCGCAAGTGACGTAACGTGTTCTGCTGGAGAACGATGCCGGACAATTCCACCCGTTCGATAAATCTGGTTTGGCCGATAATCGTGAATCTGAATTTCGTAACAGATGCCCCCGCCGTGCTCTTCCGGAGCGGGACAACGAATGTAGACGCCACTGTTCACGCTGCTAGCAACCCAGAAATCTAAAGTTAAGACAAAATCTGAGTAGGGCTCTGTAACCACGAGATAACCATTACCATCCGTCGCTTCGACTATGTCGCCTGCGATATGCCAGTTAGCTTCACCGGTTAAGAGAAAGCTATCCAAATTACTGCCGTCGAATATAGTTACCCAGTCATTTGAATGTTGAGCCCACACTGCAGCACCAATCGAAGCGCCTAGTAACATCAAGGCAGAAAATGCCATATAAATTCGTCGTCTCATGTTTCTTCTCCCTTGTACTCGGTTAGTACCGATAAGCTCGTCTAGTACAGGTGGCAACTTCAATCCGCTTCGTTTTTAAAGCCTAAAATACCTACGACCGCGCCAACGATTTAATAATCAGTATAAAGCATGTGTTTCACAAATAACACTAACAGGGCCAAGATGGTGCAGTTCTAAAAATAGGCGCATGATTCTGGTGCATAACAGATTCATTTAGCCCTTAAAGCTTCCTGAAAACCCCCTAGAACGAAAAATATTCAGATAAATCAAACACTTAAAAAGTTGGCCTGATACTTGCTTAGTTAGAGATAGGAGATGCTAAATTTCCTGTAAAACAAAATTTTATTACCTTTTAATTTCTAGGAGTATCAAATATGAATAAGTCGCTGATTAACACCCTGAAACGGCCGCTAGCTATCTCAATACTATCTATGGCTGCTTTCGTTATGTCTGCGCCGAGCCACGCAGAGTGGTCAGCAAATGCGAATCTTACTAATAATTATATCTGGCGTGGTCTGACTCAATCTACCAATGAACCTGCTGTGCAGGGCGGTGTTGATTATGCAGACGAAAGCGGTTTTTATGCAGGTACCTGGGTATCTAATGTTCAGTATGAGTCCGATGATGTCTACTCTTACGAGCATGATTTGTATTTCGGTTTCTCCGGTGGTGAAGATTTAACTTGGGACGTTGGCTATTTGTACTACAACTATGATTCAGGTGCTCAATTCGACTTTGGCGAAATTTATGGTTCGGTTGGTTATGCTGGTTTCAGTGCGACGGCCAATGTTCTAGCTAATGCACAGCCGGAAGAGGGGCCAGGTGAGGATTTTGGTTTTGGTAGTACTTACTATCTCTCTGGTGATTATGCTATCGAACTTGCCAGTGGTGTGGAGCTCGGTCTACATATTGGTTACCACGATGGCGATTTTCAGAAATCGTTTAACGGTACATCAGATTCGTACTTTGATTATGCTGTCAGTGCTTCCAAGAGTGGTTTTACTTTTGCTATAACCGGGACTGACCTAGAAGACGATGGCTCCTTCGCGGTCACGCCGGCTCGTGATAATGACAATGTTAAATTCGTAATTTCCTACGCGATTGACTTCGAGCTCTAAGTGTAAGAGAGAGGTTTATTTGTAAAAAGCCGGTGCATTGCGCCGGCTTTTTTTGTATACGGGCCCACTCAATAATTTGCATCGTCTCGTTTGGAGAAGGTGCGTTGGTTGTGTAACGTATATTTCCTTGATGGGTGCGTGGTATGCGTTTTTTGGTAAGTGCGCGACCTTGCATGAAGCAGCAGTTACGTTTAGTAATAAGGCAGAAAAGTGTTAAAGCTATTAGTAGTTATAGATCCATCAAAACTAATTAAAAATCTAACTGAGAATGATTTGTATTTAGATTAACTCTTAGTTATTATTGCCCCACATCAATTAATAATTAGAATTCAGCTTAAAAATATATGCTGATAGTGGGATTTGAAAATGAAAATTAGTATTTTACCTTTATCTATCGTCGCAGCTTCATTAAGTTGCCAGGTATTAGGACAGAATGAAACTGCTTTGGAAACAGTTACTATTTATGGTAGCCAGACCGAGGCTCAAGGTGCTGCTGGTGCAGCCCAGTATATTGGAGAGGCCGAATTACAAAAATTTGGATACCATGATATCCAACGGATTATTAGGCAGGTTCCGGGTGTATCAGTGCAGGTCGAAGATGGGTATGGATTACGTCCCAACATCAGCATTCGTGGTGTGGCTACTGAACGGAGCGGTCGTGTTACGCTATTAGAGGATAATATACTTATAGCACCTGCACCTTATTCAGCGCCATCAGCATATTATTTTCCTACCGCTGCAAGAATGAGTGCATTTGAAGTGGTTAAAGGACCTGCAGCAATTACCCAGGGTCCTTATACTATTGGAGGTGCTCTTAATATGATTTCGACGCCCATTCCGGAAAGCCAAGTTGGCCAAGTTACAGTAGAGGCTGGTCAAAATTCGACATATCGTCTACACGGAACTTATGGAGGCAAATTGGATAATGGTTTTGGCTATTTACTTGAAGCTCATAAGTGGGAATCTGATGGGTTTCAAAATATTGCCAGAAGTGATTCTAACACTGGATTGGATGTCACAGATTACACATTGAAGTTAGCTTACGCACCAACTGATTCAGCGCATAGCGTTGAGTTGAAACTGCAATCAACCAAACAGACTTCAAATATGAGTTATTTAGGGTTAACCGATTCTGATTTTCGGAAAGACTCTTACTCACGGTATGGTTTGTCGGAGCTCGATAATATAGCTACTGATCATAGTCAGGTTATTTTGCGTTATGGTTTTAAGGCTAGTGAAAACTTATCATTTACTGCTGTCGCTTATAACAATAAACATGAGAGAAATTGGTTTAAAACAGAGGGTATTGACTTTAATGGAAGTACAAACGCACAGAGCTTCAAGAAGACTAGTTGGTCATCAGTTGTTAGCTCTATAAATAATGGAAATGCCATTGGTGCATTTGGCGTGGACCAATTACAAGGAATACTCGATGGTAGTGTGAATACCGCTGAAGGTAGTATTCAGGTGCGCTCTAATGCCCGCGAATACTTTTCTCGTGGAATTCAATTTGGTATGAAATGGGACGCACAGATTGGTAAGGCGACACATAGTATTGAAGCTGGCTTGCGCTTTCACGAAGATGAAGAAGACCGATTGCAACGTAATAGTACCTATCAGCAGATAAATGGGGAATTAGCGCTCAACGATATAGGTATTTTAGGTAATGCAGGGAATCGGGTGCAAGAAGCGAAAGCACTTTCAGGGCACATATATGATCGGATTGAGTTGGGAAACTGGACGTTTACACCAGGATTGCGTTTTGAAGATATTGATCAAAAACGTACCCGCTATCGTAATGGTGCACAACGTACTTTTAGAGATGATAGAGAAAATAATACAAATGTAGTTTTGCCGGGTATCGGAGCCTTATACAAATTGAGTGATCGTACAACATTAGTGGCAGGGGTGCATAAGGGTTTTACTGCGCCAAGCAATTCACCGGGTGCCAAAGAAGAAGAAGCGTTAAATTATGAATTTGGGTTGCGCTATGCAAATAATACACTGAATGCAGAAGCGATATTATTCATGAGTGATTATAAAAATCTCGTTGGTGAGTGCACATCTTCTTCTGGGAGTAATTGTGAGATTGGGAGTGCATTTAATGGTGATGCCGCTACCGTTAAGGGTGTTGAGTTAATGATACAAGCACAATTGGCTGAGTTTAACGGTATTCGCGTCCCCCTTAATTTTACATTCACACATATTAATAGTCAGTTTGATACTGATATTGCTGATACCGAATTTTTTGGTGATGTGGCGGTAGGTGACCCACTTCCGTACATTCCTAAGAATCAAGGCCAGATCGCATTAGGGTTAGAGGGCGAGAAGTGGTCAGGTTACTTGAGTGGAGTGTATGCTGGATCGACATGCACACGTGCTTCATGTGGTGTATTTGAAAAAACTGATAGTAATTTCACGATTGATTTATCTGGTTCTTACAATATGAGCGAAGATCTACGTTTGCTGGTTCGGGTAGAAAACTTAACTGATGAACAAGATATTATGGGCCGTCAGCCTTATGGCGCGCGCCCGAATAAATCTAGAACACTCTCCGTTGGAGCGCAGTTTCGCTTTTAGAAGTTTATTTATGCTGTAATTTGATCAGCCCCTTTCCTCTGGAAAGGGGCTTTTTTTGTCCCGCGCATGAGAACTAATGGAGTGCACTTCGACTGATGCTTCTTTTAAGCAATGGGTGATAGTTAACCCTCTTGCTTGTTGTGTGGTGTATGCCTAGCGTATACTTTTCTACAGTCTCTTTGATTCGAGGATAAAAATGTTTTCCAAAAAAATCGTACTAGCATTCACTCTAATTTTATTCGTCAGTAGCGCCACTGCCCAGGGCGACTTCGAGGGTATTTGGATGGCGAATCACCCCCCTAGAATGGGGCAACCAGATCCATCGGCAGTAAAAATGACGCCTGCAGGTCTTGCGGAGTTTGAAGCTTTTACCCCGGAGAAAGACACACAATTGCGTTGTCTAATGCCGGGTATTCCATTGGGCTTAATTGATCCTTATCCAATTGAGATTGTTTATCAGGAGCATCAGATTTTGATTCTGTATGAGCATTTCCATCAGGTTCGTAGAGTTTTTATTGACGGCCGCAAAGCTCCCGATCATTGGCAACCGTCGTTGGGAGGATATTCAACTGGCGAGTGGGATGGAGATACCCTGGTTATAACCACGACACATTTGTCACCTGATAATAATACTTGGACAGCGGGATATCCGTTCTCAGGTGATGAGAGTGCATATGTGGTGGAGCGTTGGTCTCGAGATGGAGATGAACTGAATCTCACTGGTGAAGTCCACGATGCAACTAATTATGAGAAACCATATGTTGTTAATGGACATTGGACTTTTGCTCCGGACGGCGAGATTTGGGAATATGAATGCATACCTGAGTATGCTGGAGTTAAATAAAAATGTTCAATATGCAAACAACATTTAAAGAATACCGAATAGCGATTTTCATAGTAGCGCTTGGGGTTTTAATAGGGTTTCCTGCAATGGCACACCACAGTGGTGTTGCATACTTCGATCTAGAAGTGGAAATAATTCAGCACGATGCGATAGTGGTTGAATACGTACTTGTAAATCCTCATGGTCGTTTAACATATAAATTTAATGACGAGGCGGGTGTCCAACAGGAATGGACTGGAGAATTGGCAAGTTCGAATAATCTTCGTCGGCTTGGTCTTGGTGGTGCGATATTAAAACCTGGTGATAAATTGAAGACGGTAACTGGGTCTCCAGCGCGGAGTGGTACAAATTTCATGCGTTTATCACGAGTTGACTTCGAAAATGGCGACGTTGCTCAGCTTGTTGGTGCTAATGCAGGAATTACTCGTTCGGGTGAATGATGGCTAGGCCGAATATGGTTTTAGCTTCTGTGACCTTTATGCTGTTTGTAAGTCTTTCCGCAGCACTGGCTCATCACAACCCTTTACTATTTTGATATGCGCGAACGTGTAGTGCATACCGACGCAACGGCTGTTTCATATACACCCGTTAATCCACATGGTCGCTTGGTTTATACTATGGCCGATGAGAATGGTGCTGTAAAAGAATGGGTCGCTGAGCTGCCGGCAAACAATATGATGCGTAGAAATGGCGTACTAGGTGGAGAAATTAACCCTGGTGACAGGCTAACTTTAATAGGTAATCCTGGGCGTGACGGTGTAACGATGTTGCGGGTCACGCATGTTTTACTTCCGAATGGTAATTTTGTGACGTTCTACGCACCGCAGGGAAGCGCGACTGCCGAAGATCTGCAGGCTTTCTCTGCCCCACAACATTAGACAAACGCTATTAGATAAGCACGGTTAGAGAGTGACGATTAGGACGGATTTACAAAGTTCTGCCTCGACGTCCACCTGATTGTATCCGACGGCTATCGAGTAGAATGACGCAAATCTGAAAGTCTCGCTTAGCAAAAAATTGACCAGTCTAGGGCGGTCTCTGTAGGGCCTAGTAGGGCGGTCCTACCGCAATACGTTTGCTCATTGATTTCCCACTTTCAGGTTCATCTACCGGCGCTACGACAAAGTCTTCAGCCGATATAAAACTCTCGCCTTCGGCATTGAGAACTTCCTCTTCAGCCAAGCGAGATTCACCCGTACGGACTTGCGGTTGCATTGCGGAGGGTGGGGCATCATCACCCGTCCATTCTATATCCGATAATGCCTTGTAGATTTCTAGAGCGATCCAGTAACCATAATACTGGCCATATCGAGGGGTTCCCTCTTCCAGTTCTAGTTCCTCAAGCGCCCAGACACCGTTAACCCAAAGCATGGGTCCACCACCGACCTTAATCATTTAGTCTAGGGAAGAAAGTCACCTGCTATTGCTGAGAAATTTAGATGCTCATTTTTCAGGCCACCTGGGTTTCTGGAGACCCCGATAACATTGTGTCGGCGACTAAGGGCTGCGGTAACGATGAGGTCGCCGATCCACTGGCACCATAAACGACAATATTGTCAGCCTTTATCGGTAGGACTGGTATAAGCATAAAACTAATAACTGCCGCAATGCTAAGAAATATACCGCCTATCTTTCGTCTAATCATTTTGTCGACCTCCTAAAATTAATCCCTCAAACCAAGTCACCCATTGCCTCCAGGTCTACCGCCGTCGGGTCGCCAAACGTCCGCCGGCATTACGGCCACCTGCACCACGACCGGCAGATTCGACACACACGCCCTCTTTAGGCTGAGCATGTACAAAACCCTGAATGAATTCGGTATCATAAATATAGTAGATGTTTAACGATACAGAAGAATCGTCGGGCAGCTCGTAGCAATCTCCATGAGCGTTTTGCCTGCTAACCTTTGGTTGCTTTTGTTCAAAATCAGTGCCTTCATGTCCGTATGAGCGTGCAATCGAATCAATGATTTTTAATCTATTTTTTTCTGAATCTTCCATGCACGACGTATCTTCAAACCACACGGTGGTGATCGGGAGCATTTCATCACGATTAAAAAGATCTCCTGACTTTGGTTCGTATTGTAAATAGGAACAAACTTTATCGTATTCGTCTGCAATATCAGTTTTTGTTTCCTGCGCTACCGCAAACGTTGAGACCCCTAACGTAGAGATTCCTAAAAGAGATATTAGAAGTGCTGCATTAATGTGTATTAGCCTGTTCATTGTATTATTCCGCGCTGATCGTTGTTCCGTAAAATTTTAAAAAAAGAGGAATGCTACTGATTATTTCAGTTTCGCATCAAGCAGTTCTAGTAAAGTGTGCACAATGTGGAGTAAATCGTGATTTTCTGAATTGCTCACATATTGCGGATGATCTTGAAGTAGAATATCACTAATCAGATATTGTTTACGTTTTAGTGGGAAATGCAGTCAATCGAGGCTCAACACATGAAAGATTTATTTAATTTGATAGCAGCTCTGTTCGTGCTGGTTTCATTTTCGTTTTCGTCACAGGCACACCACTCATTCGCAATATACGATATAGACAATAAAATATCCCGAACCGGGGTGCTAACCAAACTAGCGTTTTCTAACCCTCATATTGAATTGGAATTGGACGTTACCAATGAGGATGGCAGCACCGAGCATTGGACTATTGAAAGTATGAATCCACGTCGTTGGGATGACCGAGGCCTTCCTCGTGATATTGCCGAGGTGGGTGAAATGGTGAGTATTGTCGGCTGGCCAGCCAGAAACGGGAAGGACGATATGACTATAAGTGCTATGACTACCGAACGCGGCACGACGGTTATCCTGGATGAAGTTAATCAACCAGGAGTGCGTGATATCGTTCCGCCTCCGACTGTAAAACGCAAATAGCGTTTAGAGGGTAGTGTTATAAGTCGTTGTTAGACGCTTCAGTATCTTAGAGCTCTTAGCGGAGCTTACGCAGCGAGACTTTAAATGGCAGGGACATCTACATAGTCTACACAACCGTCAGTTTCACGTTCCTGCCCAGGCTGGTATCCCCAGACCATATAGTCAGATTTCTCAATTGGGGCAGTGAAGTTTGCAGGGTCGTAAGCCCAAAAACCGTAAGTCAATGTATCGTTAACGTCGTCTAGCTCGAATCGTTCAACGATCTTGGTTTCTTCGCTCTGAGGAATAGCAATTAGTGGTGGTAGGTCAAAGAACGGCCAACTTACTCGAGTGGTGGTTACAACCAATGTATTGCCATCCCATTCGCCAGTTGAGTAACCCAGTGGAGTTGCTTCTATCGCGCTCACATCTGCTTCGCTGTTCATATGAATGCTGCGAGTTAGATTAAAATTTTCCGAGTGCAATAATATGTCATCACCATCTTGCTCGAACTCGATTGGACGATAGCCGACCACGGTCATCACACGTGGCATACCCGGAAGAGTGCAGTCGAGCACTGGATCGTCTATAAGTTGATCGTAGCTTTCGTAGGCAGCGCGGGCCTCGGGTGTCAACGGCGGCTCGTCCTGCACGCCGTAAGTCGTACCGACGGATCGGATCCACAAACGAAATATGCCTTCAACTGCATCTTTTTCACTCTGATTTATAGGTTCGCGGAAAAGTTTTCCGCCAACATATTCATCTGCCCAGCGTGGTTCGCCTTGCCCAAAAACCATTTCTACCCCATTAGGGAGGAGGATGTTGGACATTGCTATCCAGGTTCCGCGACGACTAGAGATCCTGCCAGCGGCTTTAATGTCATCACCAACTTTGATTTGGCTTTCATCCAGACCACGACGTTTAAAGGTTCCAGCATCAGAGCCTTCTAGCTCCCAAAGTGTTTCTGAGCCACTAGCTTCCAACGATTTGACGGTAATCATGACGTGAGGGTTTCGCCAGGAAATGCTGATTACGGTCCCTTCAATCTCGCTTATTGGGTTACCTGAATATTCTGATCTAGAATGGTGGGCGCTTGCGGTTAGCGAGGTCAAACATAGAACTACGAGTAACTGAATCGGCTTTGATAAAGTAAGTAAAAAGCGTTGGTAAATTAGATTTTTAGTTAATGTCATCATCGTCATATCCAGAAATTACTTGTCGACATTTTAGCTATATATTCGGTTTAACACAATTTTACTAGATCACTTAACGAGTTTTGAATTCAGTGTGGTTGGCATTTCGGTTGGCTCATTATCCCGGGCTGGTTACTCCGCAGTTCGCTGACTTAAAGCAGATTGAATAAGTAATTGATCGTTTAGGTGATTTCAAACAATGGCGGCCTAACAACTCATGCTGTTACAAGGTAGAATCTCCGCAAATATTTAACCGAATGCAGAGCTGTTGATCTCTGCTTGCAAGCCAATCATGACAGTTCAGATTCAGTTTCCCGATGGCAACTCGCGATCGTTTGATACACCAGTAACCGGCTTGAAAATAGCCGAGTCGATAAGTAATTCTCTTCGTAAAAAGTCGGTAGCGATCCGGGTCAATGGCGACCTTTTGGATCTTACCCGAGAGATAGAAGCCGACTGTACAGTTGAGTTGATTACTCGTGATACCGATGAGGGCCTGGAAGTAATTCGACATGATGCTGCGCATGTATTAGCCGAAGCAGTAAAAGAGATTTTTCCGGAAACGCAGGTGACTATTGGGCCCGCGATTGAAAATGGGTTCTATTACGATTTTGTTCGTGACGATCCGTTTACCCAGGAAGACTTCGAGAAGATTGAAGTGCGAATGAAAGATATCGTTAAACGTAACGAGGAAATTGTTCGTGAAGCATGGCAACGTGATGATGCTATTGAATACTTCAAATCTATTGGCGAGAACTACAAGGCTGAGATTATCGGGGACTTGCCGGAAGACGAAGTCATTTCAGTTTATCGTCAGGGAGAGTATCTTGATTTGTGTCGGGGTCCTCATCTGCCGTCAACTGGCGTGCTAGGGCACGCGTTCAAGTTGACCAAGTTGGCAGGAGCTTATTGGCGAGGTGATGCAAAAAATGCACAGTTGCAGCGTATTTACGGGACTGCTTGGGCGAATGATCAACAACTAAAGAAATATCTGCGACAATTGGAAGAGGCCGAAAAACGGGACCACCGGTTATTGGGTAAGCAGCTAGGCCTATTCCACATGCAGGAAGAGGCACCAGGTATGGTGTTTTGGCACCCAAAAGGCTGGAGTATTTACCAATCAATTGCACAATATATGCGTAAAGCTCAAGATGCTCACGGCTATCAGGAAATAAAAACTCCGCAATTAGTAGATCTTAGCTTGTGGGAGAAGTCTGGCCACGCTGATAAATTTGGCGATGATATGTTTAGCCTGCAGGTCGATGAGCGTACCTATGCGGTTAAGCCGATGAATTGCCCGTGTCATGTACAGGTGTTTAATCAAGGACTAAAAAGTTATCGTGAATTACCGTTACGGCTTTCCGAGTTTGGCTCATGCCATCGAAACGAAATGTCCGGTGCCTTGCATGGAATCATGCGCGTACGTGGTTTTGTTCAGGACGATGGGCATATTTTTTGTACTGAGGAGCAGATACAGGTCGAAGTTGCGAAGTTCATCAGTTTTCTACACGAGGTGTACGAGGATTTTGGATTTGATGATGTGTTGTACAAATTGTCGACACGACCGGAACAAAGGGTTGGTAGCGATGAAGATTGGGATCGATCGGAAGCAGCTCTAGCCGAGGCGCTTGATGCCAAGGGCCTGGATTGGGGTTTACAGCCGGGTGAGGGTGCGTTTTATGGTCCAAAAGTCGAGTTTTCGCTGCGCGATTGTATTGGTCGTGTATGGCAATGCGGCACCATACAGGTTGATTTTTCGATGCCAGCGCGATTAGATGCGGAATATGTTGGTGAAGATGGCAGCAAACATGTGCCGGTAATGCTGCATAGAGCTATCTTAGGTTCGTTGGAGCGATTTATTGGAATATTAATTGAACAACATTCGGGTGCATTTCCGTTCTGGTTAGCCCCTGTTCAGGTTGTGATTGCTACGATTGTTTCAGATGCTGATGAGTACGCTACCGAAGTGCTGAATAAATTAACCGCCGCCGGAATTCGGGCTGATCTCGATATTCGTAACGAAAAGATAAGTTATAAAGTTCGTGAGCATAGTTTGCAAAAAGTACCGATCATCGCGGCAATTGGCATGCGAGAGTCTGCGGAGGGCACGCTTGCAATTCGACGTTTTGGCAGCAAGCATCAAAAAGTGTTAGCGCTAGACGAGGTGTTGTCGCAGTTGGCGTTAGAAAATGTACCTGGTTATAAAAGTGTTGATACCGTTAACGCTGAGTCGAGTGACCAAACCGCTAGAGTTGATGGCTGATGCGAATATGGAACATATATAATCGACTTGGACCTGTGATCCTGCTGTGCGGGGCAATTACTGCTCCGGTTCATTCGGCGGGCGAAAGTGTTGATCTTGTAGCTGTAGATATCCAAGGTGATTTTGTTCAGGGCGGATTGGTACTTGGGATGACTTCTGCGGGTAGTACGGTTGTCTATGATGGTCAGGAGATTCGAGTTTCTGAGGATGGTCAATTTGTGATTGGTTTTCATCGAGACGAGCCAACAACAGTGCCTCTGCAGATTACCTTGCCAGATGGTGAGCAAGTAGCCAGATCACTTGATATAGCGCCCCGGGAATATAATGTTCAGAGAGTGGATGGCGTGCCGCAGCAAACGGTTAACCCGCCGGCGGATCAAATTGAACGTATTCAGCGGGAGGCGCGAGAAATTGGCGCCGCCAAACGAACAAATCGGCCACATCTTGATTTTCTAGGTGCTTGGCAATGGCCAGTAACCGGGCCTATCAGTGGGGTTTATGGTTCTCAGCGAGTGTACAATGGTACGCCAGGTCGGCCACACTATGGCGTTGATATTGCACGCCCTAAGGGCACCCCGGTGCATGCCCCTCAGGGTGGCTACGTTACATTTGCCAATTCAGAGACATACTTTTCAGGGGGCTTAATTATTATTGATCACGGACACGGTTTGTCCTCTTCGTTCTTGCACCTAAGTGCGGTGGGAGTAGAGGTTGGTCAGCGCGTAGAACAGGGTGAATTAATTGGTGAAATTGGAGCTACCGGCCGAGCTTCTGGGCCTCACTTAGACTGGCGTATGGATATCGGCAAACGCCGTGTAGACCCGCAACTCCTGGTTGAAGCGATGCCGAAGTAAATAAATTGCTTTCTACGACACCTATGTTTACTTGCATCTTTTTTAGTAACACGTGTCGAGCGGGTTGATTAGTATATTTACCGAAAAAATTAGAGTTCTTACCACTTTTTCACCTAATTCCTCTGGCCTTCAATAAAACCGTTTGTTAAGTTCGCGCAGCAGATTAGAGCAATCAACAATTACTAGATTATTCAGAAGTTATTTGGATAGTCAATTTATCAGGAGAATTTAATGAAGCATACCCGTGTATTTTATAGCGCCATTGCGCTAGCAGTTCTTACTGCTACTAGCTTGGTTGCCACCGCGGCAATGGAAACAGATAAGCAGAAACTTGGTTATACGTTTGGCTTTCAAATGGCACAAAATCTTATTCAGCAGGGGATTTCTGGCGAAGTGGATCACGAAGCTATGGTCGCGGCAATTGCTGATGTTTTAGCGGGTCGAGATTTGCAAATGACTGATGAGGAGATGCAGGCAAGTTTTGTCGCTTTCCAACAACAAGTGCAGCAAGAAAATCAGCTTGCCGGGGATAATAATCAAACTGCAAGTGATGCATTTTTGGCCGGCAACAAGGGTAAAGAAGGAGTGATGACCACAGACTCTGGCTTGCAATATAAGATCGAAACTGAAGGCGCTGGCGATGCGCCTACGCCTTCTAGCACGGTGGTTGTGCACTATTCAGGCACGCTGATTGATGGAACCAAATTTGACAGCAGCTACGATCGCGGTGAACCCGCTGAGTTTCCGCTTAACGGTGTTATACGAGGTTGGCAAGAAGGCTTGCTGTTGATGAAGGCTGGCGCGAAGTATGAGTTTTATATTCCACCTGAATTGGCATATGGCGCGAATGCCCCTGGTTCAATAGGCCCTAATCAGGCGTTGGTGTTTACCGTCGAACTTTTGGAAATTCGCTAAACGTTTATAGAGCCTACTGTGATGTCTGATGACGTGTCGGAAACATCTCCTGAAGGAGGTGCAGGCGAAGAAAGAGCTGGCGGAGAGGTGGCAGAGCATACTCCGCCAGTGCTAGCCGGACATTCCTTGTACATGCACCACCTTTGTTACTTTTGCGCAAAGGTGGAGCAAGCAATAAGCTCCTTAGGTTTGAATCTAGAATCTAAAAATATAATGCAGCATCCTGAGTATCGCGAAGAGCTTGCGAAGGGAGGAGGTTCAAATCAAGTGCCGTGTTTACGAATTGACGTCGCAGGCGGACCTCAATGGATGTACGAATCCAATACTATAATTGCTTACTTAACGGAAAAAGGTAGCAGCTAAAAGAGATTAGTTCTATGGCTATATGTGGCTGTGAGCTAACCTAACGCTTCAGCAATCGAGTCGCGAATATCATTGACTGATCCGATGCCGTTGATTCTTTGATAGTTTGGTGTTTGTGCACCATCGGTAACCATCCAGTTTGAATAGTAATGAATTAATGGCTCGGTTTGATTATGGTAGATTTTCAGCCGATTCCGAATAGTTGCTTCCTGATCATCTTCACGCTGAATTAGCGATTCTCCAGTTACGTCATCTAAGTCGGCAACTTTTGGCGGATTAAATTCTATATGGTAAGTGCGGCCTGAGCCTGAATGCACTCTACGTCCGCTAATACGGCGAATGATTTCGTCATCGTTAACCGCAATTTCGATCACGTGGTCAACATTAATATCGTTGTCTTTCATGGCATCTGCCTGGGGAATAGTGCGTGGAAATCCATCGAGTAAATAACCATCGCGACAGTCATCCTGAGCTAAACGTTCCTTTATCAAGCCAATAATTATTTCATCAGATACCAAACCACCAGAATCCATAACTTGTTGTGCCTGCTTGCCGAGTTCGGTGCCTGCTCGAACGGCAGCGCGAAGCATATCTCCGGTAGAGATTTGCGGTATGCCAAACTTTTTGGAAATGAAATTTGCTTGTGTCCCTTTACCAGCACCGGGGCCACCTAATAATATTAATCGCATAATATGATGCAGTGCTATTGAGGAATTCGAGTGATTTTTGGAGTTATATTTTTAGGTTCTGGTGAACCGCACTTAGAATTATAATGTTAATTATGTATTACTAAGCGACAGAGAACTTTAGCACATACGCTTTTGCTTTGTCGCCAACAGATAATTTATTGATAAGTCTTTCACAGTACGCGAAGACTTATGGGATACTTATTTTGTCGCCACGTTGGGTAATATAGATGAACGAAAATCAAGCGGTTGTTTATCCTCAGGATGGGATTAGTGGTGACCAACATCTTGATATTATCGCCCCGGACCAGGCAACTACACTAGACGAACTGTTTCGTGAACGGGTTCGGCGTTCTGCTGACCGAGTAGCATTCACAGAATTTAATCCTGACAGTGGTTCATGGGTTGATTTCACCTGGGCTGATATGGCAGCCCAGGTGAAGCGCTGGCAGATCGCAATTAGTGATCTGAATCCTGATAAGGGTGATCGTATCGCCATACATATCCCTAATGGCATTCATTGGGTTGCTTGTGATCAGGCGTGTTTACGACTTGGCTTGGTAGTTGTTCCTCTTTACGTTGATGATCGGCCTGATAATGCGAGCTACGTTTTGGAGCACAGCGGTGCCAGCGTTCTAGTAACCAAATCACTCGACATATGGCGACAGATTGAACAATGCGATGAGACACTGCCCAGATTAAAAACGGTTGTAGTAGTTACAGCGACAGAACCTTTGCCACAGAATGTACACTTTCTGAATGAATGGTTGCCGCGCACTGGCGCGCATTTGGAGAGAGGCTTGTCCAACCCTGGCGATTTAGCCTCTATCGTGTATACCTCGGGCACAACGGGTCGGCCAAAAGGGGTAATGCTGTCGCATCGAAATATGCTTAGTAATGCGTATGCCTCATTGCGCAGTGTTCCGGTTCGCCCTGACGATGTGGCATTGTCTTTTCTTCCGCTATCTCACACTTTTGAGCGTACGATCGGTTATTACGTCGGGATTATGGCGGGATGCAGGGCGGTTTATAATCGGTCTATTAAGTTTATCGTAGAGGATTTACAGATCCATCAGCCTACAACGCTGATTTCTGTGCCCCGGGTGTTCGAACGATTTTATAGTCGAATGATGCAGTCGATTTCTAGTAGCTCTAAAGTAAAAAAAACCTTGTTGGAAAAAACACTAGAGCTTGGTTGGTGTAAATTTCAATACGAACAGAAAGTTACCAATTGGTTTCCTTCTCTGTTGCTTTGGCCTTTATTGGACAAGTTTGTTGCATCAAAAGTTCGCGAACTTACTGGAGGTAGGTTGCGTTTCGCTATTATTGGTGGTGCCCCGCTATCTTACGATGTGGCTAAATTTTTTGCGTCGATAGGCATACCTCTCATTCAAGGTTATGGGCTGACCGAGTCCAGTCCAGTTATTTCGGTAAATACTGAGGCTGGTAATCGATTGGATACTATTGGGTTACCGTTGCGTGGGGTTGAGGTTTGCATAGGCGATGATGATGAGTTGTTGGCCCGAGGTGGTAATATTATGTTGGGATATTGGCAAAATGAAGAAGCGACAGCGGGTACTATGACTGACGATGGTTGGTTGAAAACAGGTGATAAAGCTTGTTTTGACGATGGGTATCTAAAGATCATCGGTAGGCTAAAAGATATTTTAGTATTGGCAAATGGAGAGAAAGTTCCACCAGCTGATATGGAGCAAGCGCTGGTTTCGAATTCTTTAGTGAGTCAGGTGATGATCGTGGGTGAAGGAAAACCCTATTTATCAGCTCTATTGGTGCTGGAATCACAGGCCTGGAAGGCCTTCTGTAAGGCTAATGGGTTGGCTGACCATGTCGATCTAAATGATGAAAAGGTCGAAGAGTTGATATTGGCTCAATTGGCGAAAAATCTAAAAGAGTTCCCCGGTTACGCGCAAATACGTCGGGTTCATTCTGCGTGGACTGAGTGGACTATGGAGGATGGGTTAGTAACGCCAACACTTAAAATAAAAAGGCCCAAAGTTGCTGAGCGTTTCGCTACCGAAATTGAGGGTTTGTACGAAGGGCACCGCGTATTTTCTTGACCGGTTACCGGGTCAAAGGAGCTTAGTATTATGAAGCGTAGCGATATATTGCATAGTGTAGGCGTGTTGGTTGGCTTACTGATTGTTTTCGTCTATGCACCTGACAACGGCTTAGGTGGCTCTCGTTCAATTGAAGATTATCGACAGGCTAGAACCGAATTCTGGAACTCTGTGTATCAGGGTGATGGTGAAACTCTATTAAAGTCGGCGACAATTTGAGGGATGCTAACCGGGTGAATATCGAACATGTATTTCCAATGTCGTGGGTTACACGAGCACTCAGTTGTGCTACCAGACAACAGTATAGAAATACCAGTAAGATGTTTAACCGAATTGAAGCAGATATGCATAAATTATTTCCTGCTTTGAGTGAGGTTAATTCTGCGCGGAGTAGTTTTTCTTTTACGGAAATTGGCGGTGAGCATAGTGCTTTTCAAGGTTGTGATTTTGAAATCGATCAGAAAAATCGAGAAGTAGAACCGAGCCCTCAGAGTAGAGGAGATGTGGCTTGCGCCATGCTTTATATGAGCAGTCAATATGCTGATATGGGATTGGAGTTATATACCGCACAGCGGTTACGAATGCTGGCCTTGGATCGTGCTGATCCACCTGATAGCTTCGAAATTCGTCGCAATCAACTTACCGAAAAAATACAGGGTAATAGCAACCCATATATTGATGAGCATTTATAAGATGCTATAAAAGTCGGAATTTATAGTGCCAAAAGAAGGTTATGTACGCTAATGCGAGCGCACTAATGGGATAAGTAGATAAAGCAAAGGAGTAGAGTGCGATGTTCTCGTTTGTTGTTCCTTCTTAGTGTTTTTTCGTCGAAGTACCTAGCTAGGGAGTTGCTCGGTAGGTAGCGTGATCATTGAGAATCCCTCCACTCAAATCCTACAAAAACTGATCGAGGCGCTCCTGGGAAATACCTTTGTCCGGAGAAGCTAGTGAAATCTGCGCGATCTGCGTAACGTCTATCAGTCAGATTTAATATGCGCCCAAAGGCGCGCCAATTTTGGTCTATATTCAATTGGCCCCGTAGGTGATAAGCCGTGTGACCTGAATATTCATGAAGGTTGTTTGGTTCAAGGTAGTAGCTACCCATTTTGCTCGCCTGTAGTTCAAGGCTGGCAGATTCGGTTACATTCCACAGTAGCCTTAAGTCTCCAAAAAACCCTGGCGCTGTATCTATTTCGTTGTTTTCGATACTTGTGCCTGCTCCCACACCTGCATTATTTTGATATTTATGGCGCGCGAAATTTAGTGAGCCGGAGATATCAACGCTACTAATTGGGTTGAACCCAAACGAGCCTTCCAGACCGTAGTGACTGGTTTCACCATCTGCTATATTAAAGAAATTACTGTCGCGTAAAATCACTTTGGTTTTACGCATACCCCATAGTGAGGCATCGAAACGTAAATTGTCCGATTTCCACTGGTACCCTAGTTCGAGACTTTTAGTCTTCTCCGGGTCTAAATCGGCAACAGTTTGTTCACGCTGTAATCGATAAAGTTCGGTAGCCTGTGGCGCCCGGGAAAACGTGCTGGCAATTGCAAATAAGCGGCTATTGCCATTTAATGTATTACTCAACTCTAGCCGCGGAGAAATAGTTGTGTAATTGTCTGAGCGATCAGCAGGGCGCGAAAATCGACACCCTCCAAAACTACAAGGCGTACCATTATCACGAGTTCTCCCATCAACAATTTGGTTATCGTAATCGTAGTTTTGCTGCTCGACTCTGCTTCCGAGTGCCAGCGACCATGAATCTCCTAATAACCATTGAGCGCTAATGTGCCCGGCAATATTGATTGCATCAACTGCGTAATCATAGTGCGATCCGGTGGGAATCGTTGCCCGCAGGAAGGCCGAGCCCTGGGTTGGGTTTGCCTGGGCCTCTAATAACATACCTTTGGCGAAATCGAAATCCAGCCCAGTACTAATAGTAAGTGATTTTGAGGGTTGCCATTTTACGGAATTTTGTACGCCAACACTTTTTTGTTGGTTACTTTCTAGCGCAGTGCCAGGGGCAAAATGCAGCAAAAAGTCCATATCTGTGTGTCGTGCGAATGGTGTAATTAGCCATTCTAGGCCATTACTGCTTTCAAAGCGGTAACTGCTCCAGGCGCGTATCGAGAGTGATTCCCGAAATGCATTTGGATTAGCATTTTGGCTACTGAGGTTTTTATCTAAATAGCTATCTTCTCCAACCATAAACCCAGCTGTTTGCTGATCCAGATAAGCAACGGTAAAGCCGCTATTGAGCGTGCCATTATTCCAGTTTACTTGATGACGGAGGCTGAATTTTTGTTGGTTGAATCCTGAGCTATCTCGAAAGCCACCATCGTGTGTGCTAGTGAGAAAAGCGGCTAAACGTCCACTATCTGTAGTTGAGGAAAAGCGTGCCTTGGCTCGTACCCATTGGTTCGAACCTACTTCTACACTTACTGCGCTATTCGCATTGGTATCTAATTGCACATTGACACCACCGGTTAAAGCGTTGCTGCCAGTAGCTACGGTCCCTGGGCCACGTAAAACTTCTATTTGACCAGCCTGCTCGGCATGAGCATCAAATAACTCGTTAATGTTACAAAAACCTGCCGCACGCACAGGAATATTGTTTTCGCTGATCATAAAGCTGCCGCAAGCGCCTGCACCGGTAAGTACTGGACTGCGAATAGATGGTAAATATTCCTGACCACTACCACGTTGCAGGTTGACACCTGGCACACGATTCAAAGATTCTTGAATATGGCTGTGGTTAATACGCTCCAATTGGCCGCTAGATAAAACGACGATATTGGGCAAAACCGTATCGGCGGGAACTGGCAGACGAGTTCCAATAATACTAACTTCTTCAAGACCAGCACTTTGTGCATAGGCATAAGGGGCCATTGAAATGTTAGCGATGCCGCATAGGCATATCAGGTAACTTGTTTGGCAGAATCGGGCACTAAGGGTAGATAGGAAGGTCATTTGAAAGTTCGTGAGCTAATTTTTGTGGCGATGTTAGCACGCTTAAAAAGTAAATTTGGTCGTAAATAGAATTTACTATTTTACGATAAATACTTTTGAGATTGATCTTTAGTAATTGATCGTGGCCACTTATGTGAAATAATTCGGGTGACAATCAGCCTAAGTGTGTCCTATGAGTATAAACCCTAATATCGAAAGTCAGCCACTCGCCGAATTTGCAGAGAAAGCGTATCTTAACTATTCAATGTACGTAATTCTTGATCGTGCGTTACCGTTTATAGGAGATGGCCTCAAGCCTGTGCAACGCCGGATAGTGTATGCCATGTCCGAGCTTGGGCTAAATGCTGCAGCTAAGTATAAGAAGTCTGCTCGAACTGTCGGTGACGTATTGGGTAAATTTCATCCGCATGGCGATTCAGCTTGTTACGAAGCCATGGTGTTGATGGCACAGTCCTTTAGTTACCGCTACCCGCTGATCGATGGGCAAGGAAATTGGGGCTCCACGGACGACCCAAAATCTTTCGCGGCTATGCGCTACACCGAATCAAGGTTGACCAGGTATGCGCAAACACTTCTGTCCGAACTAGGTCAGGGAACCTCTGACTGGATTCCGAACTTTGATGGCACACTGAACGAGCCTAAATCCTTGCCAGCTCGATTGCCAAATGTTTTGTTAAATGGTGGCTCGGGAATAGCGGTTGGTATGGCAACTGATATTCCACCTCATAACGCGCGGGAGGTGGTTAAAGCTTGCGTGCTACTACTGGATAAGCCTAGTACGGGTTTTGATGAGATTTGTGACATTGTGCAAGGACCTGACTTTCCATCGGTTGGCGAGATTATTACGCCGCCGGAACAAATTCGCGAAATGTATGCGTCCGGTAATGGCTCAGTTCGTCAACGTGGGATTTGGAGTCGTGAATTAAACGAAATCGTAATCACTGCTTTGCCATATCAAGCATCAGGTTCAAAGGTACTCGAGCAAATCGCGGGACAAATGCGGGATAAAAAACTTCCGATGGTAATTGACCTTCGAGACGAGTCTGATCAGGAAAATCCTGTACGACTGGTTATTGAACCGCGTTCTAACCGGGTTGATTACGAGGGTCTAATGGCCCACCTATTTTCCACAACAGATCTTGAAAAAAGTTATCGAGTGAACCTGAACATGATCGACCTGACCGGTCGACCTCGGGTATTTGATCTTCGAAGTTTGCTAAAACAGTGGCTGGAATATCGAGTAGGAACGGTCCGCAAACGCCTCCAGTATCGTTTTGATAAGGTTGTTGATCGCTTGCATGTACTCGATGGACTACTTGCAGCATTCCTAAATATTGATGAAGTTATCCGGATTATTAGAGCTTCGGAGAAGCCGAAGTCTGCACTAATGGAGGCCTTTGACTTGTCGGATCGTCAAGCGGAATCAATTTTGGAACTGCGCTTGCGACAACTCGCTAAACTTGAAGAAATTAAAATTCGTGGTGAACAGGAAGAGTTGTCCGAGGTGCGCGATCGACTTGGGCTACTCTTAAGTTCTGATGCCCGCCTTAAAACCGTGGTTAAAAAAGAGTTAAAAGCTGATGCGGAAGAGTTTGGCGATGCGCGGCGTTCACCGATAGTCGCTCGCGAAGCTGCCCGTGCGATGGAAGAAACTGATCTGATCCCGTCAGAGAATATTACCGCGGTATTGTCGTATCAAGGTTGGGTGCGCGCCGCTAAGGGACATGAGATAGATGCCAGTGAACTAGGCTATAAATCTGGTGATGATTATCTTCATTCGGTGCGCGGGCGTTCAAATCAAATGTTAGTTCCTATCGACACCACCGGTCGAACCTACGCACTTCCTGGCCATAAATTGCCGTCAGCAAGAGGGCAGGGTGAGCCGCTGACTAGTTTGATCGATCCTCCTGCTGGCGCAGGCTTTGCGGGATTATTGATGGGTCAGTCGAATGATAAGTATCTACTGTGCAGTAGTGCCGGGTACGGGTTTGTTTGTTCAGTCGCCGATATGTTATCAAAAAACCGAAAAGGTAAAGCTACCCTAAAAGTGCCGGATGGTTTTACCGCGCTGGTACCAAGTTCAGTGAGCGAATATCAAACAGATTCCTTGGCGGTAGTTACTTCAGCAGGTTATCTGGCAATTTATGCAGCGAGTGAATTACCTGAGCTAGGGCGGGGTAAGGGCGTGAAGGTAATCAACATACCTTCCAAGTTGTTAAAATCTGGTGATGAGTACGTGGTTTCCGCGGTTGCTTTTTCACCAGGCCAAATGGTGGTAGTTCATTCCGGCCAACGCTATCTAAATTTAAAAGCTTCGGAACAAGACCATTATCGTGGCACACGAGGTTTACGTGGTAAAAAGCTCCCTAGAGGCTTTCAGCAAGTTAGGCGGTTAGGGGTAGAGTAGGTTGTTCTGGGCAACTCACGGATAGATGTGTCCGAAGAACTTGATTTTGATGATTGGCGATAATTCTTGCCCTAAAACTCTGGTTATATGAGTGCGTGCCGAAAAAATATGTCACTTTTTTTGAAGTAGAATGACAAAAATTATCACCAACTTGTTAATTGGCCTAAATGTTCAGTAATTAAGATTGATTTGGGAACTTTTAAAACTACTAATTAATAGTTACTCAAAATTATATTCTCTTAAATTTAAAATATTGGCACGCGTTATGCCTGTACTTAAGCGTAAAACACGAGAATATTAACCTCCCCCGTGTGATGCACCCGGGTGGTTACAGCTAGGAGGCTACGATCACTTGCATACATCTCACACCCCTCCCAAGGTAGGCTAACAGGGTGTTGCAAGGGTTACAGGTTTTCCTCCTCCTATGCTGTAATGACTGGTTGCTTCCAAAGGAGCCAGTCTTTTATGTTTATTGGCTAATTACCTGCGGATAATATAAATAGATACAGCGCACGTTTAGTATTCACTTTGTGCTTCCTTAATAGCACTGGTTCGCGCGACTCGAATTTTTTCTGCAATCTCTTCGCCGTTTTGTAATTGTTTTGCTATGGCTCCTCCGTCCACGGATTTGGCGGCTTTATATAGGCTATTCAGAAAATCCGCATTGGGGTAATCCTTTTTTTCCAAGCCCGTACGTCCACGAGTATCAGCTTCACACGCCAAAAGAAAGCCTTGCCACTCATTTGGATTACGAAACGCATCGCATGCTTCGAGCAATTCTAGGACAGTGGTGGGTTTAAGTTCCATCGCCCGGTGGGTATGCAAGTGAAACTCACACACCACACGGGATAGTTTCCTAAGCCTTTTTGGAAGCCGCAAACGATCTGCGAGTTGCTCCACCAGAGCAAGACCTTTCTGCTCATGGCCTTTATGTGAAGGCCATTCGCGTTTCGCAGTCAATGCTTTTCCTAAATCGTGAGTCAACGCGGCATAGCGCACGTCTATACGCTCGCTAAGCAGCGCGGCTTGTTCGAGCACTAGAAGAGTGTGGATGCCGGTATCAATTTCCGGGTGCCACTTTGCATTTTGGGGGATGCCGAATAAGGAATCGATCTCGGGAAAAATAACACCGAGAGCCTTGCATTCGCGTAACACCGAAAAAAATTTTTGCGGGCTCGCTGTGCCCAAGGCTAATTCAGTTTCTTGCCATATCCGCTCTGCGACTAGAGCATCAGCCTCACCGTTGTGCACCATTTCTTCCATTAGTGTACGCGTTTCATCAGCGATAGAAAAATTAAAGCGTGCCGCAAAGCGGGCGGCGCGAAGTATGCGAACGGGGTCTTCCGCGAAAGCATCCGATACGTGGCGAATGACTCCAAGTTGAAGATCACGTTGTCCGCCATAAGGGTCAATAAGTTCTCCATTCTTGCTTTCAGCCATCGCATTGATGGTAAAATCTCTTCTTCGAAGGTCTTCTTCCACAGTGATGCCAGGTGAAGTAGAAAAAGCAAAGCCATGATAGCCCCGACTAGTTTTTCGCTCGGTTCTTGCCAGCGCGTATTCTTCATGGGTCTTTGGGTGCAAAAATACCGGAAAATCCTTACCTACAGGTCTAAAGCCTGCTTTAGACATCTCCTCAGGAGAGCTTCCTACGACTACCCAGTCACGATCTTTGATCGGCTTGTTAAGTAAGCGATCCCGAACTGCGCCACCAACTAAATAGATATTTGATTTGTCTGCAGATGTGACCATAGTATTTATCGAAGACAGTAAATTATAACGGTCGCGTTAAGCCTTATTCGCTGGATACGCCGTATTGATCCTGGTATTTACTGATTGCATCCCAATGTTGGTGAAATTCGACCCTATCTTTGATGTATTCCAATAGTTCGTTCAATCCCGCGATTGCCACCACTGGCATATCAAAATTTTTCTGTACCGCTTCAACTGCAGAAAGCTGTGAATCGGAGCTACGTTCTTGCCGGTCAAGTGCGATGAAAACGGCTGCAGGAAATGCTCCTGCCGCGCTTATAAGCCCAACTGATTCACGAACTGAAGTGCCTGCCGTTATCACATCGTCAATAATTGCGATTTGCCCTATTAATTGGCTACCTACGGTAGTTCCACCTTCACCATGATCCTTTTTTTCTTTTCTATTATATGCGTAGGGTACATCTTTATTGGTTCTCTCGGCCAGTGCCATCGCGGTCGCACACGAAAGGGTGATGCCCTTGTAGGCAGGCCCGAATAAAACGTTAAATTGGATCCCACTATCGAGAATAGATTCAGCAAAAAAGCGTGAAATGGCATTCATAGCGGCGCCATTATTAAACTTTCCGGCATTAAAGAAATATGGGCTGACGCGGCCTGATTTGAGTTTAAACTCACCAAACCGCAGCACCTGACTTTGAATGGCAAACTCTAGAAATTCAAGTTGGTAATCTTTCATTGAAATAATTAGAAAATAAATTTTGGTTGAACGGTTGAATTAAAAATTCGGTTAGTACCGCCGGTGGTTCCTGCGTATCATACTGTATCTAGCGGTGATACGAGACCCCAAAAGTTTGCACACACTGAAGAGAATTATGAAAATAGTATCTGTAAATGTAAATGGCATCCGGGCAGCAGGGCGAAAAGGGTTTTATGATTGGATGGGGAAGGAACAGCCAGACGTTGTATGTATGCAAGAGCTTAAAGCGCAGCCAGATCAAATTACCGATGCGCTCTACCATCCAGAGGGCTACCACACCTATTTCCATTCTGCTGAGAAGAGAGGCTATAGCGGCGTCGGAATGTATAGTCTTGTCGAACCAGAGAATGTCCAGGTTGGATTGGGCTGGAAAGAGTTTGATAGCGAAGGTCGCTATTTACAGTTAGATTACCCAGACCTAAGTGTTGTTTCGTTGTATATGCCCTCCGGATCCAGTAAAGAAGAGCGGCAAAATTTCAAATATGTGGTTATGGAGCGATTTGAATCTGTACTAAAAGAAATGCGAAAGCAGGATCGCGAATGGATTATTTGCGGAGACTGGAATATTGCTCATAAAAAAATCGATATTAAAAATTGGCGCGGAAATCAGAAAAATTCCGGTTTTCTTCTTGAAGAAAGAGCCTGGATGGATTGGCTGTTCGGTGAGGCAGGATTTTCAGATGCTTTTCGTGAAGTGGATGACCGGGAAGAACAATACACCTGGTGGTCGAATCGAGGGCAAGCCTGGGCAAACAATACCGGATGGCGGATCGATTACCATGTAGTGACACCCGGGTTGGCTAAAAAAGTAGTTCGAGCGGATATTTATAAAGATGAACGTTTTTCCGACCATGCGCCTTTAACGTTGGAATATGATGTTTAATGAAAGTCGCAGAGGCAGAGGCTGAGCTAATTTGGTGGCAGCAAAAGTCGCTTTGGGTTCTACTTTTTCTGGGCCTTTCTGCAGGTATTCCGCTATTTCTTATTTTTTCAAGTTTGTCGCTTTGGTTGCGTGAGGCCGGAGTAGCCAAATCTGCGGTTACATTTTTTAGTTGGGCCGCGCTGGGCTATTCGTTTAAATTTATTTGGGCTCCTTTAGTAGATAAACTTCCGCTGCCCTATTTAACCAGTCTACTCGGGCGTCGTCGTGGATGGCTGTTACTGTCGCAAATTGCTGTGATTTCGGCGATTGTATGGATGGCGTTGATTGATCCACAGGATGGGTTGGTGGCTATTGCTTTCGCTGCTATTGCGCTTGGATTTTCGTCCGCAACTCAAGATATTGTTATTGATGCATTGCGCATTGAGTTCGCCGATGGGCGAATGCAGGCCTTACTTTCTTCAACCTATGTCGCCGGTTATCGAATAGGAATGATCATTTCTGGCGCAGGCGCACTATATTTGGCTCAAAGTTTTGGCAGTACAGCAGATCACTACAGCTATGAAGCCTGGCGGAATACATACTTGTGTATGGCGGTGGTTATGCTCGTTGGTGTGGTGACCACGATGCTTATTCGCGAGCCCGATTCATCTACACAAGATAAAGTTTATCCCTATGCCACTTCTGATTATGGTCGGTTCTTGTTGTTATTCATCATTTCGATCAGTGCCTTTGTAGCGACATTTAAGCTTTTTCCTGATACGCCAGAAATTTTCGAGGGGTATTTGCAATTGATACTTTCATTTTGTTTTTCGGCGTTGGCCTTTAGCGTGTCAATAGTTGTAGCAGTGGCCGCTGCAAAGTTGAGTTTGATGCTTGGCATAGCGAATCGTCAATTGGTTAGCGAAAGCTATGTGCAACCGTTAGCTGACTTTTTAAGTAGATATGGACGTCTTGCGTTTTGGGTGTTGCTATTAATCGGGTTTTATCGAGTCTCAGATATTGTGCTAGGTGTAATCGCAAATGTTTTTTATCAGGACATGGGGTATAGCAAAAATGAGATAGCTTCTGTTGCTAAAACCTTCGGTGTAATTATGACCATCACCGGAAGTTTTATGGGCGGTTTTTTGGTGTTGAAATATGGTGTGATGCGCATCTTAATGTTAGGAGCAATACTGGTGTCGCTGACCAACTTGCTATTTATGGTAATTGCGAATAATGCGGTAGATATCCAGTTATTAATTGTGGTGATTGCAGCCGATAATCTAAGCGGCGGGATCGCCGTGGCATCTTTTATCGCCTGGTTATCGAGCTTGACCAATGTTTCATTCACTGCGACGCAGTACGCAATATTCAGCTCGCTAATGACACTGTTCCCAAAACTAATAGGCGGTTACTCGGGTACGATGGTAGAGGCGATTGGGTACTCAAATTTCTTTCTTGTTGCCAGTTTGTTAGGTGTTCCCGTGGTTTGGCTCATTTACTTTTTGGGCCAGCATCTGGCTTTAGCCGATTCTTAATCGTCTGAAGTTATAAGCCATTAGAGCGGAAAAATAGTGATTTTTTAGCTCTCGGTTCATATACGGTTCACTTTGAGTTCAGTAAACGTTCAGTACCTCCAATGTATGCTGTCGCCAATGGTATTACTTTTTTAGGAGGCAACAATGAATGCAAAGCTAATACTTATAGTAGCAAAAATTGCGATTAGTCTTGGCGCCAGTAGTGCGTCAAATGCAGATAGCTATCGTGGCCAGTATAGATACTATGACTCCTCTAGGTCTGGTTTATCGATGCACTTTGGTTACCGAAGTGGACCGGTTGTAAATAATCGTTACGGTTATTCGAGCAATCGGCGAAATGATAGCCGGCAACGCAATAAACGGTACTACGGCAATCGTAACTATTATAATAGCTATTACAACAATAGGGTCTATAACAATAGAAGCTATAGTAATGGTAATTATGATAATCGTAGCTATAAGAGTAATAATTATTGCCTGGGCTACGACGCTATCTATAACAATCGGTTAAACAGGAGTTGTTACAGCCATGAGGACCATTACCACTGTGACTAGATGCCACCGGCACCATTCATTTAAGTAAAGAAAAGGTCGCGATATTTTGCGGCCTTTTATATGTGGTGCTTCATAAATTAAATCAATTATTTAATTTAATTGGCAATTGATTTTTTACCACGCCAACGACTACCATTAACACCGTACCACCAATACCACCGGAGGCTATATCACCAACAAGCCCGGAGCTTAATAGGCCACCCAGAACTTGACTGCCAAATCCGCCACCAAGAATTCCTACCACCGAGTTCTAAATCGTGCCTAGGCTAAACTTTTTTAGTACAGTGCCGGCCAGGTTTCCGCCAACGGCCCCAGTTATAAGTTAAATTATTAATGTTTCCAATTTTAAATCCTCTAAATATTATTATTGAGAATAAGCAATGTTAGCAGCGGTAAAAGTAATAAGAAGCACTGTGGGGCTGAGTTTAAAATTGGTACATTGCTGGGATGACCCAGGATACTACTGCACATAATAATATAGTTAGCGGCACACCAACTTTCACAAAATCGCTAAAACTGTAACCGGCAGCATTCATAACCAATAAATTGGTTTGATAGGCCATTGGGGTCGCAAAACTCATATTTGCGCCAAATAACACGCCTAGCACAAAGGCTTCAGGCGGTAGGTTAAGGTTTTGAGCAATGCTTACCGCAATTGGGGTACCAATTACTGCTGCAGCATTGTTCGATACTATATTGGTGAGCAGAGCCATTAGAATGACCAATCCAGAAAAAATACCGTGGGTTGAAAGGCCACTGGTTAACACTATAAAGCTGCTGGCAAGATATTCGGTGGCACCTGTCAGGATTAATGCATTCCCTAAAGCCAAACTCGCGGCAACTATAAATATCACTTGAGCGCTTAGCGCACGTTGAATATCACGCCAATCCAGGCAATTGGTTATCAGCATTAACAGAGCTCCACAGGTTGCACTTACCGCTATAGGTAGAATGCCTAGTGCTGCGGTAATAACTATTAGTGACATTATGCCTAATGCGCGTGTTGCTCTGTGTGTATGCGGAAGTTCAGTTGTTGCGTCCAAGACTAAAAAATGTCCACGGCGTTTTAGTTCTTCTATGCTTTCGTGCGAACCCTGCACTAGCAGCACATCACCTAAGCGTAATCGAATTTTTCCGATGCCACTAGGCATGCTCTCAAGCACTCGGCCTTTGCGGTGAATTGCCAGAGTGACTACCTGATAGGTGTCGGCAAATCGCCAATCGTTCAGTGTGCGATGCGCTAATGGGGATCCACGATCAATCGCGATTTCTGCAAGGTGCTGGTCCTCATCGCTGAGCGGGTTCTCTTCGTCAACCATGTGCTCGCCAGAGAATAGCTGGCCTTCGAGAATTGTTTCAAATTCCTTTAAGTTTTGCGGCGTGTCCCGCACTAGTAATCGGTCTTCCGCTCGGACCGTCGCATCCGGAAGCGGAAAGATATAAGTTTGCTCTGATTTTCGAATTCGTAATACTTGCAGTCGACCACCAGTTTTCTCAATAAGTTCACGAATGGTTTTTCCATCCGCAAAGGAACTTTTTGGAATTTTGATATGGGCGGTAAATAAGCGTGGTGAGGCATCTGGCATCGCCGCTTCGCGTTCCGGTAGAAGGCGTGGTGCAATTAGCCATAAATATAAAATTCCCACACCAGCAACAATTGATGCTGGCGCAAAAAAGTCAAACATACCGATCCTTGGCAAGCCAAGGTCTGCGGCGACGCTTATAACCAGCAAGTTTGTAGAAGTTCCGATAGTCGTGGCCATACCACCAAGAATAGTGGCAAAACCAATTGGCATGAGAATGCCCGAGGCACGAGTATTAGTGCGAATAGAAACACTGATCAAGATTGGTAATAACAAAACCACAATAGGAGTGTTGTTTACAAATGCGCTGAGAACTGCAGCAATTATCAGCGTTGATATAAGAGATAATGCCGGGCTAATACTCCATAACTTAGAAAGCGATCTGCCAACGGGTTCTAGCGCCCCGGTGCGCACAAGTCCATGGCCGGCAACCATAAGTGCGCAGACCGCTATTAGCGCCTGATGTCCAAAGCCAGTAAAAAACAGTGTTGGGTCTAGTCGATTACTGCCTACCCCATAGGGCCATAATGTAAATGTCAGAGTAAGAACAGCGATGATAATCAGGCTTGAAGATTCCAGTGGAATACGATCGCGCGAAAATAAAATTAGCGCAAATAGCGTCAGCAGAAGTGCAAACAGGGCATGTTCATTGGGTACTAGAGGAAGATCAAGCATATTAAATGTGGAAATTGAACCCTTTATAAGTCTATGGGTTAAATCCTATCATCAGTTCGTCGTGCAGGTGTTATGGAATTGAGTTTAAGATTTGTCACACCGATACATGGCTTAAGGTTAAACTTGGGTATAACCTTAACGCCGTTCACAAGGCGTAAGTTATAACTAATGATTATCGAAGCAACGCCGAATTAAAGCCAAAGCATCACCTAAGTAATGGAATTAGTCGCCTTAAATACCGAGATCATCGCAATCTTGATGCTTTTAGGTTTGGCGGTCTTGCTGTTTGCGTTTGAAGTGGTTCGAGTGGATGTAACCGCACTCTTGGTTCTCGTGTTACTGGGCCTTTCCAGTTTGATTTCCGACTACGAAGGGCTGGTGCCGGTCCGCTTTCTATTTGATGGGTTTTCCAGTAACGCGGTTATGTCAATTATAGCGGTGATGATTATTGGCGCGGGGCTGGATAAAACGGGTGTTATGGGGACCCTTGCATCTTATATTTTGCGCTACGGTGGTCGAACTGAATCGCGAATTATTGGAACGATTAGTAGTTCAGTAGCATTTGTTTCCAGTTTCATGCAGAACATAGGCGCTGCTGCGTTATTTTTACCAGTGGTAAATCGTATTTCCAGACGTACGGGAATACCGGTAAAACGTTTGTTAATGCCGATGGGTTTTAGCGCTATTCTTGGTGGGACGCTTACCATGATTGGTTCCAGCCCTCTGATCTTGCTCAATGATTTACTGCTTACTGCGAATCGTAGTTTACCAATGAACGTAGAAACTATGGAGCCATATGGATTATTTGCGGTTGCTCCAATTGGACTTACCTTAGTGCTCATTGGCACTACTTACTTTCAGTTCCTAGGTAAATGGCTGTTACCGGTTGGTGCAGGCAAGGGTAAGAAGCCGGAGATGCTGCAATATTTTAGCGATATGTACGGCATTTATTCTCGTACCTGGGAAGTCACGGTAACTGAAGAAAGTGGCCTATGTGGCAAGATGTTAGGTGAAATAGAGGCCCGCGGTCGAGACGGTTGGATTCTAGGGATTAGCAATCAAGACTCAACCCAGATTACGCCCCCACAAGAGACTGAGATACGGGCAGGCTCGGTGCTGGCAATTATGGGGCCGGCAGAATCAGTTCTCCCTTATGCTGAACAACATGGCCTCGAAGTAGAGGCGCATTTGAATAAGTTTGCGGAAATATTGAGTGTGACTAACGCGGGAATAGCTGAGGTAGTAATACCACCGGAATCTCAGCTTATTGGGAAATCGATTTCGGAATTACAGTTTCGACGTAGATACGGCGCTCGAATATTGTCGATATATCGAATTGATCATGTTATCGACGAAAATATCTCGAGCGTTGAATTACAAGCGGGCGATACCTTACTTCTGCATTCACGATGGCACGAATTGACTGCTGTTACAGATAGTAGAGATTTTGCTGTTGTAACTGATTTTCCTCGCGAAACGTTTAGACCTAATAAACTAATCTATGCATCCGTGTGTTTCACACTAGCCATTGGCTTAGTGCTTTTTACTGCCTTACCTTTGTCAGTTGCTCTGATGGCTGGGGCAATCGGGATGATTCTTACGGGCGTCATTCAAATTGATGAGGCTTATGCGGCAATTAGTTGGCAGACGGTCTTTATGTTGGCCTGTTTGATTCCTCTTGGTTTGGCGATGGAAACCACAGGTGCCGCAGCCTGGCTGGCATCCGAGGCCTTGTATATTTTAGATGGTGCTTCGGTTTTGCAAGTTCAGTTTGCTCTGGGTACATTAGCGACCATATTTACATTGGTTATGTCCAATGTAGGTGCGACAGTATTGTTAGTACCTATCGCAATTCAAATAGCTTTGGGGGTGGGGGCTAATCCTGCGATGTTCGCGTTGACCGTAGCGTTATGTGCGTCTAACTCGTTTTTAATCCCGACACATCAGGTTAATGCTCTTATTATGGGGCCGGCCGGATACCGAGTATTAGATTTTTTGCGTGCTGGTGGAGGAATGACCATTTTATTTTTGGTAGTAACTGTTTTACTTCTTAATCTATTTTATTAACAGTTGGGTTCCCATATTAAAGTAAAAACTTGATATATTATATAAGTTTCTGTTAAATTGGATTTATATATTTAAAATATAGGTAATCCCTATTCAGGAGAAGCCCCATGAGACAGTTACCTATCATACTCTTAACGGCATTTTTGTACGCTTGCGGTGGCGGTGATAGCACTAGCGGTGGCGGCTCCGAATCGGCTTCGAGTTCCTCGGAAACCACCACTCTAGCTAGTAGTGGTTCTGCTGCGACAGCTACACTAGCCACAATCACATCAACACCAGCAACCATCACATCAACACCGGCTACACCGGCTACACCAAGTTCCAGTAATTTATCACCTGCCGAACCTTCGAGTTTGATAGGCACCTATGTTGGGAATGCTTCAGGGACTATATCCGTTGGCGGTGGCTTGATTACTGAACCATTTGCTGAATCGTTTACCGTAGTTATTGATGAAAACAATTTAGCTACTGTAACCGTGGATGGAAATAGCGAGACTAGCGCGATCAGTAATGGGACCGTTAATGCGAACGTGCCGTTCGATGAGGTCGATGGTGATCTGCGCTGCGTAGGAACTTTGCAGCTTTTTTTGTCGGTTGGAGCCTCAGCAATATCTGGCACGATTACCGGTAGCGGCACCTGTAATCAATCCGGTTTACAAGCTGACTTTATTATTGAAAACGGCATCATTGCAGCGACACTCCAATAATTAATTCGCCAATTATGGTCAATTGAAATAACTAAACTAAAATAGTTGAGAATAATAACATTAGCCCTTATTTCATCGAAAACGAGAGCGGTGAACATACTACTCGTGCGAATTTTGGGCTTTGAAAGATAAACGTTAGATTAATTAAACGACCATTAGCAGTCGGGGAGTACGAAAAAATTGGGCCTCTTCCGGGGGGCTTTTTTTTACTTTTTTAGAGGAGATATGCTCGATACTTGATATAGATGAGGGTAAAATTTTATGGTCGTTGCAGCACCATACAATCCAATTCAGTTTTTAGCTTGCCCAGAATTTTATCGTACGGAAAGGTCCCTAATTTTTCACCGCGGCGCTTTAAGTTTACAGTGGTAGGACCGCACCATAAGCCGAGATCTGCATCGTCGGTTTCGCCTGGGCCATTTACCCGGCAGCCCATCACCGCGATGGTTATATTGTGATCTTTAGCGTAGCGACTCATTGTCTTTACGTCGTGTGCCAATTCAATGAACGCCTCATTTTCCACACGGGAACAACTCGGGCAAGAGATGATATTTAGTTTGTTTGGATCAAAGGCGACTACACTGCGTACCCTTCCTGCGAATATGTCGGCAATAATTGTTTGGCCGGCTTCAATTTCTTTTGGTTTGTCGGCAAATGGGAGCGTCAGGGAAACCCGCACGGTATCGCCAATGCCATGCCCAAGCAGCTGTTCAAAGGCGATACGCGTTTTAGTGACACCCTCTGGTGGCATTCCTGCTTCGGTAACTCCTAGATGTAGTGGAATCTCGGGCCTGATCTGGGCGAAGCGAGTATTTGCTTCGATAACTTTGCTGGGGTCGGAGTCTTTCAGCGATAGGCAATATCGTTCGAACCCAATACTATCCAGAAAAGCACAATGCTCCAGCGCACTATCGAGCATTGGCGAAATTGAGTCTTCCTTGGGGTACTTGTCTGCCTGCGCAGGATCTAAAGATCCGCAGTTAACACCAATTCGCATTGCGCAGTCATTTTTTCCAGCGATATCTACCAGGTATTGAACCTTTTCAGTCCAATGTTTTTTACGTTCGTGATGATACAAGTGGCCAGGGTTGTACCTGATTTTGTGCACATGCGGCGCCACGATCTCGGCCATGCGGTAATTCTCTTGCAAATCCACTGACAGGATTGCATCTGTTTCGCAGGCGATTTGAGTTAACGCTGCGGCATCTTTTTTATTATCGACTGCGATACGTACCACACCGGCACCCGCAGCATGTAGGGCATTTACCTGCGCTACAGTGGCCGGAATATCCTGAGTGCGTGTTGCGCACATGCTTTGCACTAGAATAGGGTTACCTGCACCTAATATCGAGTTGCCAATTTTTACTGCGCGAGTTGGATTGCGAGTTATGTCCATGATAATTCTATAATCGACCGTATTGGATGTTGCTGACGTCGGGTAGTGGTGATTCTAGTTGTGAATTTCCCCGTTGATTCTTCCTGTGTATTATTACTGCTAGTAGCGACTCATTGCCTTTACGTCGTGTGCCAATTCGGCGTGTCGATTGGGGCCGTCCTCGCGGCTTTGTGAGCTCATTGAAGCCTCGCGCTTGGCCCACTGGAGCTTGAATTGCCGCCGACTGTGCCAGCGAGATATACCCCGCAATAGCAGCGATACTAGCTCCCATAGAATAGAGAACAGTATCGCTATTATAAAACCATAAGACATAGCGTCGAGATTTAGCGGTAGGATTGCTAAATCTTGATTTATAGTCTCCTGCCGCAAAGTAGCTGATTCTTTTAGAGCAATATGAATTAAACTGGGCCAGATGCCTTTAGCCCAAGTTATAGCTGCTTCCTGGTAGCTTTCAATATTTGATTGCAGCCCGCGAATCAGTGTGGCTTCGGCACGAAGTGTAACGTCTCTAGTAGTCTCGTGTTTTAAAATTAGCTCGTTAATGTCACCGCCTAGCTGGTCATCTGCTAGTGCCTTGATCAAATGGGCGTCAACACGTTTGCTATATTGATCAATAAAATTGGGTATTTGCACACCGAGCACGAAGCCGGCAGTAAAAACGATCAATGATATATAATGTTGAACTCTACTCATGGTTACTTTTAATCGTGACGTATATTAATGTATAGGTCAATATGAGAGTTAGCTGGTGTATGCCTATAGGTGCGATGTATTGATAGGGCCGATATATTGATATGAGGTCATTGATGTTTATTCACCAAATTGACTAAATCGGCGACTCGATTGGCGTAGCCCCATTCATTGCCGTACTAGGCACATACCTTTAGCTGGGTATCATTGATGATCGCAGTGAACTCAGCATCTAATGTTGCTGAGCGCACATCAGATCTACAGCCAATAGATACCAAAGGTCGTTCTTCGTAACTCAATATACCGTCCAAATCATTCTTTGATGCGAGCTCAAAAATTTCGCTAATTTCTTTTTTCTTATTTTGCCTTCATTCTCTGCTTAATAACTTATAGTTATATTCCATTATGGCTCTGGCCTAATTTTATAACTTTAATGTTACATTATGGACGAATTCATTACGAGCTAACTGAATAGTTTTGCTGAGGCTCTGTTGCGACTAAAACACCTTTTGGAGCTCTTACTGCTGTCTGCGGTATGGGGGGCTTCTTTCTTATTCATCAAATTGGCAGTGCCCGAGTTTGGTGCCTTTGCATTAGTTTTTGTGCGCACCGCGGCTGCCGGTCTTATTTTGCTGCCTATAGTCTACCTACGTGGCAATCTATTGAGAATTAAAGAGTACTGGCAACATATTTTAGTACTGAGCTTGTTGGCATCCAGTATTCCATTTTCATTATTTGCTTACACCGCAGAGCATGTCACCACGGGTTTCGCGTCTATTTTGAATGCGACAATTCCAATATGGACAGTATTATTAGGATTACTACTCTTTAGCGAGAAAGTTTCGAAAGCCGGTTTATTGGGAATATTACTCGGTTTTGGGGGTGTGTGGGTATTGTGTGGGGATGATGCGATGTCTCTGAGCGTGTCTATCACATTACCGGTTGTGGCCGCGTTACTGGCAACCTTAATGTATGCGCTTACGGGCTTTTATCATAAACGCTACCTAGTGGATGTTGATCCAATTGTAACGGCTGCCGGATGTCAAACTTTCGCAGCGATTACGATGTTACCGTTGGCGGTACTGTACTGGCCAAATATAAGCCCGGGTAACACTGCCTGGGGAGCCGCAGTAGTTTTAGGTATCGTTAATAGCGGTCTGGCTTATATATTAATGTTTCGGTTGCTCAAAAGTATAGGAATTGTACGGACTGTATTATTAACTTACTTGATGCCAGTATTTGCTATCGCGTTGGGATACGCGATATTAGCTGAACCGATTACTATGGCAATGCTAATTGGTGGCGGTTTGATTTTGCTGGGCGTCGGACTGGCAACCGGAGTAGTTGTTTTGCCTGATAGGGGCTCCGGGGTCGAAGATTAAGTGCATATTTAAATCATTTATACGTACACTTAAATTACTAGTACCTATACCGGCTACACTTATTACAGCATCGCTTATACGACGAGCAAAATGGCCATTATGAGCATAACCAGAAGTGTAGTCGCCATGCCAAAAACTCAAAACTAAATAGAGCCCTTTTGGGTGAGCGCTATAAAATACTGATGTGGCCAATCATAAGAGCCCCCAAGGTATAAAGCCGGTTTCGGGTAAACCTTGCAACTTGTTTATCAACGACATCAGCAAGGCCATCGGACCCTTTCAATAAAATTTCCATGCGCATAAATTCTTTTCTACAACTTTTTATCACCTGTGCCTCCCAGTGAGCTTTGTTGTGCACGACGCCGTCGGACGACCTTGAACGAGCAGTAAATTTGCAGTAGTACAAGTACTGCAGTGAACATCGCGATAATGTGAACAGGCATAAGGTGTTCCTATTATATTTATTTTATTGTTTACCGATCACATATTTCAAGATTTCGACAACTTTATCTGGGGTTGTTGCCCATGCCATTGCCGCGGCATCGACTTCCTTTAGGGCGTGAATGATAGTGCTATCATCATCGTGCAGGGTTATGTATGGCTTACCCAATGCGGAGCAACAACCAGCATCAAAAGCCGCATTCCATTGTTTGAATTTTTCGCCAAACCGCACTACGACTAAATCGCAGTTTTCGATCAATGTCTTGGTCCGAATGCTATTAACCTTGGCAGACTTATGGTCACGCCAGAATTGTTTATCTTCAACGCCAAGCAAATCACCGGCTGCATCGCTTGCGGCGTGATCAGTGACCGCAGAAAAAAATGAAACAGGCAGCTCAAGTTTTTTGCAACCTTCTTTTATTTGCTGTCGCCAGCTAGTGTGTATTTCGCCGGAGAGATAAATATTCCAGTGCATTATTTGCCTCATAAATTTTATTTTAAAATCATGCCTATATGGGTCCAAATGAGCAATGATTTAGTTAGTTTGGTATATCGAATAATTTTTATAGAAAAATCCAAGCTTTGTAGAATGCTTTTGTAAGGGGCCAAAAATCTCATTTGGATTCACAACCATTACCAGGCCGGCTACGCGGGTTAGTGCAGCAAAGACAATTATAAAAAAAGTTATAAGTAATCCTGAAATCAAGTTTTAGCAATCACTACACTTCCTCTCTCCGCATTTTTAGAGGAATTACTAGTGCGAGGATAGCCTCAACCACTAGGCGCGATACATTCATAGGGCTCCACCTGCATGTCTGGTCGCCACCCCATTATCCAGCGCCCTGATATTGGCTGTGTAAAGGTGGTCGGGTCGGCTACAGTAATTTCGTAAATCATTTGGTTTTCGTCATCGCCAATACTTAGCCGCTCAATAACCTCAACCATATCGCTTTGTGGGATGATTCCTTGGTGATCGAAAAATGGCCAATTGATACGAGTAGTATTAATCACCAGCGTACCGTCTTCCCAGCGGCCGACCGAGTACCCTAACGCCGAGGCTGGCTGGTCAGTTACCGTAGCATTTGAGTTCATATGAATAGTCCGTGTAATGTCGAATAGCTCTACACGCAACATAATATTGCCATCATGCATAGCAATATCAATTGGGTGTGGAGGTGAAAGTCGCATTGCCGCCGGCATTCCTGACGTTATGCATTGCATGGTCAGGTCGTCAGCAGCATCCCAGCTGGCTTGTGCTTTGCGTGCTTCGGTAGTTAGTGGCAACTGTGTGGGGAAACCACCCGCAGTGATCGGCCCAGCGTTCATCCAAACTCTAAATAGCCCCTGTCCTACACCAGCTTTGGCACGTGCCTGTTCCGCAGTGATCCGTTCGAACCCTATATGTTTCTCGGTCGACCATCGGCGTGCTGGGTTTCCACGTAGTCTAATCTCGGTTCCATTCGGAAGCAGCAAATTGCTGACCGACAAGTTATTGGCCCGGCGCATAGAAACATGGCCAGCGACCCTAACGATATCGCCAATCTTGACCATCTCGCCATTCAGGCCACTGCGTGAAAGTGAGTTGATATCTGTTGCTTCCAATTCCCAAACTGATTCTTCGCCATCATTCTGTTCTGTGCGCAGGCTCAGCTCGACATGAGGGTTTCGCCACGAAACGTGTGTTACTTCCCCTTGAAGCTCGTAGATTTCATTGAAATCGTATTCTATATTGGAGTGATGCCCCAGCGCTAAAACTGGGGTTAGATAAAATAGGAGAATAAAATTAGATTTACTCATTTACAAATCCTCTCGTAGCGGAATTAGCATTTTTCCAGTTTTTGATGTCATCAGTGCTTTTTAGAATATACAGGTACTTTGCAGGCCATTTAAGCCAAAAAAGGAGAATACATTGCTTCCTTTTAATTAGCTAACCTTTGAACTTGATTTAGTACTCGTGTGAAGCTTGGGTTACTTTGCACCAATGCCTTGGAGTGAAAGGAAGCCGAATAATTTGGCTGCGCTAAACCCGGCAAGCAGGCAGAAAAAAGGATAAATTGGTAATAGGTGCCGACCATCCCAATCGGCAAAGCTAAAAGCAACAACTAGTAATTGAGTAGTTATTAACGGGTAAGCGAAGCTTACTACGTCAATCGGTGCCGTACGATAAAATATGCCATAAATTAGCAAGGCATATAAAGGTAGTATAAAAAATAGTGCATAGATGTTGTGATATGTAGACCAGTAGGGTCTCGTATGGCTAAGCAAATAGAATAGTTTCGTGAATACTACCTCTATAAAGTAAATTGGTTCTGCAAGCACTAAATTAAAAAGTGCCGGTATGCCTTTTACGCCGTCAATTAGGCTTGCAGATGAAGAATCAGGTAGGGGGTTGTAGGATTGTGGGTAGCCCCAGATAGTTTCACCCTTAATAAAAGATTCAACAATTTCTTGTCTCTCAACGATAGCTCCAAGCATGTTTACGCTAACGGTAAGACCAAGTAGCCCCATAAAGACTATTGCACTTAGGGCCAAGTAATCTTTCTTGATGAAAGAGGCCACCAAGAAGTAGCAATAAGCCGCAACAAGCACTATTAACCCATTAGGTCGAATACTTGCAGTAAAAATAACAATAACAAGACTGATCGCAACCTGCATCCTAGTTTCTGAACGTAATATTGCGTATAGGCTAATAAGTAATGCGCTTACAAATAGAGATTCCGTAAGTATGAGGAAATTCCAGTACTGAGTGTCAGGGAAGATTATCCAGGCCAAACTTGCAAATATGGCGACTAATGTGCTGCCATAGATTTCAGCGATTTTGTACAAGCAAATAACGGCTACTGCAGATACCAGAACTTGCAGTACGACTATCGTTTCGAACAAATAAGAAGGGCTTATTAGCTGCGAAAATGCGACAAAAATATTGTATCCCATGTATTCCACAGCCTTCCCGGCCGGCCAATTCCCATTCAATATTTCAATTGCAGAGCCGGTGTACCTTCCCGTATCTCCTCCGGTACGTATGCCGAGATAGGCATAATGTAATACATTTACAATTCCCCACACGAATAGGCAGGACAGTAGTGGCCGATTTTTGGCCCAAGAAAAATTAGTGTTTAGTGAGGAGATAGAATTCACAACTTTTGGTTTTCAGGTGGCGCGGCATATATAAAATTTACCAGCATGTAAAAACCACCGATGGTTAGACAGATCATATGCAACGATACGAATTGTCTGGGTAATTGCTTGGGTAGCAAAAGATTCATTAGCCAACAATTGATTTCCTGGAGTAAACCCAGAGCGCCGAAAGATAAAGCTAAATATATGTAAGCCTTAATTATATAGGCGGTCGTCAGTCCTGTCATATTTCGATAAAAAATAAGGTAGGTGTCTGTGGCGACGTGTGCTGTATAATTTCTATTCTTTAGGATGGATACGTTTATGTGGGCTGCAATATATTGGGGAGAATCACTTGAACATCATAAATAAAATAATCGGGGCCAATTTATATCCTTTGCTAATGCTTATTATGGCTATGGCCTGTTTTTTTGCCTCTTTACGGCACTAGTCTTATTAAGTAAGAGCAAGTGACAGTGCAAGACGAGCGTTGGCCAAATCATGTCGGGTTGCCGCCCCCACTTCTGACGTATTTTGGCCGACCCGAAAACCCAGATACATGAGGGAGACTAATACGCCTACGTCAGCAATTAAATTGACTAGGTTACCTATGTCTTTTAGTTTCATGCTTTTCTACTATTTCAAATGTAACTAGTCTTACAAATATCACTCCAGGCGAATACTTCCGTAAATCGGCTGCATTTTTCAAATAGAGATTAAAAGAGGAAAAAGTGTAATCCCGTGCTAGGGCATTAAACGTGCGTTCGGTAATAATTGCTAGCGCATCACTCAGAAGTTGGATAGCCTACCGTTATTGTAATTAAGTATGCGGTGGTTAGTAAATTATCTAAGTAAGCCCTAAGCGTTCTTTGATCGCGAACAATAAGCCGTCATTGGTAACCTATAAATAAAAACCGCTACGGCTGAAAATTCCCGTGTCGGCAGTTTGGTTTTGTCCTCCACGTGCCTTACCTTAGTTTTCAGTTTCGAAAAGCTCACATAAAACGTAGTCCAAAATAATATTGAAACTCATATACAATAATATATTCATTTACTGTGATCGAAAACTATAACGCTCATGCCGCTATCAGTGGCTAAAATGTAATACGAGTTTCAATTTAATGCGGGGATCATTACTGTGGTTAAAGTCGTAACGTTAAGGAGGGTAATCGCATTAATAGCGATTAGTGTAATCTGCGCACCCTTGATCTCCGCACAGGAATCAGAGCTCGAATTATGGCGCGCGATTAATACCAAGGAGCACATAGCTTTGATGCGACATTCCACCGCACCGGGTTCTGATGATCCGTCAAATTTTCAACTTGGGGATTGCAGTACCCAACGTAACTTATCGCTAGGTGGACGTGAACTGGCAAGGCTCATAGGGGGCCATTTTCGCGACAATGGAATTGATGCCGCAGATATATATTCGAGTCCTTGGTGTCGCTGCATGGAGACCTCAGAACTAATGAATCTAGGTCCCGTTAACGAACTATTGTCTATTAGTTCGCTTTATCAAAATGTGCCAAACCAACTTGCGAGGGATAGAAGCTCAGACATGCAAAAATGGCTAGCTGGGCAGGATTTTGATCGGCCTACCGTGCTGGTAACGCACCAGGTAAACATCACCGACTTAACAGGCGAATACGCTGGAGAGGGCGATATGATTATTGTCAGTGTGGCAGCAGACGGAGCTCTTGAAGTATTGGGTAAAATTCGCGCTAATTGACAAAAACTGGCTAATCAAGAACAGGTTACTTCAATATGGTTATCAATGAACGCCGACCTCTGTTTGTGGCCATCGTGATCCAGTGAGACCGGGGAATGACCGCTTTGGGCGATAAACAGTCATTCAATGGAACAAATGCTTTATACTACCTAATCTATTTCCACTAATTTTGGAGTACGATAAATGTTACGTAAACTGATTTACATATCTTCTTTATCACTATTATTGGTAGCTTGCGGTGATGAATCAATCACAGAAAACACATCTAATGCGGTAGATTCTGCGGCAGAAATGGCATCGGATGCGGTTGATGCAACAACAGAAGCAGCTGGCGACTTAGTAGAGGCTGCCACAGAGGTTGCATCAGATGCAGCGGATGCAACAGGAGAAGCGGTAGATTCTGCGGCAGAAATGGCATCAGATGTAGCGGATGCGACCGGTGAAGCGGCAGATGATGTTGTAGAAGAAGCTACTGAGTAATTGGGGGCAGACCACGCTTTATAAAAGAACGTACGTAAATTATACGTTTAGATAGTAAGGTACAACATGAGCTGTGATATTGAACCTATAGAAAACAGGTCATACTCTTGTTAGGAATCTGAAACTTGCACAGTTGTCGCCAGCGTGATGCACATTTAATTTCAGCAATAGCCTGGTGAAAACAAGCTAAGGGATCTTTTCTAAACGGTGGGGAGACTATCCTGGTTTCCCCACAACACTCGTGAGTTGATTATTAACGCACATCGTCTCTGAAGGGTTGAGCTTCATGGCTAGGTTAGCTGCCTTGCTGCATAAACCGATAATCAACTTGACTCGGTGCCATGGTATATTTGCTCCAAATCGACAGTTAGTCCACCGGGCTCATCGCGTGGCACTAGAGTCTAGAATTTCTATTTATGAATGATTACTAATGACCGCTTTGGGCAATAAACAGCCATTCGCGTGTTTCAGTTAGTTATCTAAAACCTGACATTTATAGAGCGCTTTTTAAACTGTAGTAAGTATGAGAAGGGGGTACCACTCCCTATTCGAATACAAGCCAATTTTGGACCTCACCCTCTGTTAATACACCCCCCATCCTTTTATTAATTATGGCGTCAGGTAGAGCAAAATCATGTCGGATAGTTGAGCTTTGTTGGGTTGGAAGCTTATACGTGTCCAAACATTAGCATTCCCACCCTAAATCCCTATCTCAGGTGGCTGGAATACAGGTGCATAATAGCACTAGTGTTTAGACCTCACGAGGGGATTCCCCACCCCTGTTCTTAGCCAAAATATTGCCTAGATGGCGGAGAGAAGCTAAGGGCTAGCGCGAACGGTATGGTGGGTAAAATAGGGAGTAGATAATATACCAAATATAAACTAATGATATAAATCAATAGTTTATATTAATGAAATGGCGGAGAGAGAGGGATTCGAACCCTCGATACGCGTTAACGTATACACACTTTCCAGGCGTGCTCCTTAAGCCACTCGGACACCTCTCCTGCGGGCGCGCAGGGTATCGGAATTGTGCCGAAGGATCAATATGCAACTGTTATGGTCGATCACTATTAATATTTAAAGATTGGCAAGATTTCTTGTGAATCATTCTCAGTTCGGATATCGTATTAAAGTATACATTGTTGTTTAATTATCTAATAATTTGGAGTTAAAAATGTCTTATTTGGATATGAGTAGTGGTCAAGTTGTAGCTCAGGCACCAGCTTCTGAGCGGACGGCATTTCTTCGGCGTACTTACTTGCATGTAGCTGGCGCAATTGCTGTATTTGCCGCGCTTGAGTCTTATTTTATTAGTAGCGGAATCGCTGCCAGTTTTATGGGCGTTTTGTCTACCTCTGGCATGAGTTGGTTTTTGGTGTTGGCCGCGTTTATGGGTATATCTTACGTTGCTGATAAATGGGCGCGAAGTGAAGTCTCACCGCAAATGCAGTACGCGGGTTTAGGCCTGTTTGTAGTTGCTGAAGCGATTATTTTTATGCCAATGTTGTATATCGCTTCAACCTACGCTCCGGACGTGATTCCCCAAGCGGGCGTGGCGACAGTAGCATTGGTTGCCGGTTTAACGTTCACTGCGTTTAGCACTAAGAAGGATTTTTCTTTTCTTGCGCCAGCCTTGGCTATAGGCGGTATGGTTGCTTTAGGTTTGATTGTTGCCAGTATGATCTTTGGATTTTCGCTTGGCTTGGTGTTTGCTGGTGCCATGATTTTATTGACGGCAGGCAGCATTCTTTATACAACTTCGAATATGATCCACCATTATCACACTGGTCAGCACGTTGCTGCTTCTCTTAGCTTGTTCGCTTCGGTAGGCATGATGTTCTACTACTTGGTGTTCTTTTTTATGAATCTGAGTGGCGATTGATTTAGCTCAAGGTTTTAGTGAAAAAGCGTACTGTTCTATTCAGTGCGCTTTTTTTGGTCTTTCTATTGGCACCTTTGCCATAGCTCGTTTAAACCAGATTCTAATCAGAGTAAAACCAGAGTGTAAAAAGCGACTAAGTGCCGATTTTTATTGAGAATTTATCGTTCAGTACACAGGCAACTATGGCTGGTAGTGCCAGACCATTTACTGTATCGTCCGGCGCGCAACGAGCCGCGTGATAACGGGCTTATCCTACTCAGTGAGAATATAGTGAATTTTTCTTCTATGGGCCTGTCGGCCCACATCCTACAAGCCGTGGCAGCATACGGCTACGACGAACCCACTGCAGTTCAGGCCCAGGCAATTCCTGCTGTGCTTGAAGGTCACGATGTAATGGCCGCCGCACAAACCGGCACAGGTAAAACAGCCGGATTTACTCTACCGATACTTGAACGCTTAAGCGTTGGCAAACGAGCAGCATCAAAGCAGGCGCGAACACTTATATTGACGCCGACCAGAGAGCTGGCGGCGCAAGTGCATGCAAGTGTGGAAACATATAGTAAATACCTACCGCTGACCTCGACGGTGGTATTTGGTGGGGTGAAGATCAAGCCCCAAATAGCGCGCTTGAATTGCGGTGTTGATGTTCTGGTGGCGACCCCTGGTCGTTTATTGGACTTATATAACCAACAAGCCGTTCGTTTTGATCATTTAGAAATTTTGGTGTTAGACGAAGCAGATCGCATGCTCGATATGGGGTTTTTGCCTGATATTCGACGAATACTCGCCGCTTTACCTAAACAGCGCCAAAACCTTTTATTTTCAGCGACTTTTTCTAATGATATACGTAAGTTTGCCAAGACATTGGTGAACAACCCTGTAGAAATATCGGTTACCCCACGTAATGCCACAGCGAACACGGTTGAGCAACATATACTTCCAGTGGATAAAGCTCGTAAGGCTGAACTATTGCTGCATTTGGTAAAGACTCGGCAGTTATCTCAAGTGTTAGTTTTTTCTCGCACTAAGCATGGCGCCAACAAACTTGCTAAGAAATTGGAGAATGCCGGTATACATTCCAGTGCTATTCACGGTAACAAGAGCCAAGGTGCGCGCACAAAAGCATTGGCACAGTTTAAGGCTGGCAAGGTGCAGGTGTTGGTTGCGACTGATATCGCTGCTCGAGGTTTGGATATACAACAATTGCCGTACGTTGTGAATTTTGATCTCCCGAATGTGCCCGAAGACTATGTGCATCGTATTGGTCGTACCGGGCGCGCTGGCATGACTGGCGAAGCTTTCTCACTGGTAAGTGCGGATGAAATACAGCAATTAGTTGATATAGAGCGTCTTACGAAAAAAGCATTTACTCGCGAGATTGTCGATGGGTTTGACCCGATACATACGGTTCCTGTGTCGGGACCGTCTGGCGGTAAGAAAAAATCAGCTAGTGGTGCCGCTCATAAACGAGGGGGCAAACCTGCATTTGGTAAAGCAGGTGGTGGTGGACACCATAGTAGTAAGAAAAAACATGGTGGCCATAAACCTTTCCATAGAGGCGGTCGAACACAATCCGAAGGTGAGTCTACCCAAGGTAAGCTAAGCCAAACAAGGTCAGATGGTCAAAAGCAAAGTCAAAACAATAGCCAAAACAACAGCAGCAACCAGGCCTCAAAAGCCGATGCAAACAATCCATCGCGCCGTTGCAATAATCGGCGACGAAAGTCGACACAGGCTGGTGGTCACAGTTACGAGGGAAATAGTGGCGGGCAATTTCGACAGGGCGCAGCCTAATAAATTTTATCTAGCAGCAAGCACCACTAATTACTTAAAGCTGCCAAGTAAACCGTATTTGAAGATTCACCGTTCGTGTAAGGATTAGAAAAATGAACGTCGTGCGTTTCGGTCGTATCAAATATGCTGTCGAGCAACGTCTGAAAATCCGCATCAGGTGGGTCGTTTGACCACAACCCAAATACACCGCCAGGGGCGAGCTTGCTTGCCATTTTTATTAATGATGCTGCCGAGTAGAAGCTTTTATTTTCGACATTTAACCAATGACTGGGAGAATGATCTACATCTAACAAAATCGCGTCGACTGCATAATCCATTTTGATACTAAATCCAGGCTCTTCGCGCGTGGCCATCGCAAAAAAATCGCCGTGTGTGAGAGTACAGCGGGAATCCGAGGTGAGCACTTCGCCCAATGGCACCAGGTGGTTTTGATGCCAATCAATCACTGGTTGCATTATATCGATCACGCATAGTTGGCTTACCGCTGAGTTTTCTAACGCCGCTGCAGCTGTATAACCAAGCCCCAAACCTCCGACCACTACTTTTAAATTGGTGGGTATTGATTTTCGCGCTAACGATAGGCCCAAATGTGCCAGTTGAATTTCGGCTTCGGTAAACAGGCTGGACATTAGCCATTCCTCATTCAACTTAACTTCGTACAGCACTCGTCCATTTAGACGAGGCTCGGCTCGTCGACGCAGGCTAATTGCTCCATTGGGAGTTTCCTGATAATCAAGTTCTTCAAACATAGGGCCGATACTATCGCAGTTGCATCTGTTAGGGTTTGATAATTAGTTCTGTTGGCATGTTTGATCGATAGTCACTTCACAACGAACTTTCTAATCAATAACAGCCACTTTTTTGGTTTATCTGTTTGAGCAACACGCTATAATCTCTATGCAATGTCGCCGTGCCCCCTGGTGGCGATAGGATGTGAACCCGGTCAGATCCGGAAGGAAGCAGCCGCAGCAGTCGATTCGGGTGCCTGGATAAGGCTCGGCGGCATTGTACTTTTCTACGCTGGTAATTGGCTACTTATATGAGCTATATGGCTTTGGCGCGCAAATGGCGGCCACAAAATTTTAACGATGTAGTAGGGCAAGAGCATGTTGTACGAGCTCTAGGAAATTCGCTGGACAGTGGGCGTGTACATCACGCATTTCTGTTTGAAGGTACGCGTGGGGTTGGAAAAACAACTATTGCGCGAATTTTTGCCAAGGCACTAAATTGTGAGCAAGGCGTTAGTTCAACCCCTTGTGGTGAGTGTTCTGCTTGTAAAGCCATCGATGAAGGCCGCTTTGTTGACTTGCTGGAAGTTGATGCAGCTTCGCGAACCAGAGTAGACGATACTCGTGAGTTGTTAGATAACGTGCAGTACGCACCGAGTAGTGGTCGCTACAAAATCTATTTGATCGATGAGGTGCATATGCTCTCGACCCATAGCTTTAATGCTCTGTTAAAGACTCTAGAAGAACCACCCGAGCACGTAAAATTTTTACTTGCCACTACAGACCCGCAAAAATTACCGGTTACAATACTTTCTCGTTGCCTACAATTTGGATTGCGCGCACTTCGTCCAGAGCAAATTGAAAAGCAACTGGCGAATATCCTCAAAAAAGAGAACATCGAGTACCAAGCAGGAGCATTGCAACTTTTAGCTCGCGCAGCCGAAGGGAGCATGCGCGATGGTCTAAGCTTGCTTGATCAAGCCATCGCCCAAGGTATTAATAAAGTAGAGCAGGAATCGGTGCGAGACATGTTAGGTACCATTAGTGGTAGCCAACTGCTTAAACTCGTAGAAGTAATGTGTCAAAATGACGCGTTAGCGATGACACAACTAGTCGGTAATATGGTTGGCATGTCGGTAGATTTTGCTAAAGCGTTAAACGAGCTACTAGTAAATATTTATCACGCCTCATTGAATAAAGTGTCGGCTGAAGCTTTTGCTGCGCTGGATGGAAATGATGATGCGGTAGCTATGTTATCGGAACGATTTTCTTCCGAACATCTACAATTACTTTATCAAATAGGTGTCGTCGGAAAACGAGATCTGCACCTTGCACCGGATCTGCGGACTGGCATGGAGATGACTTTGCTGCGCATGTTAGCGTTTGAGCTCGGCAATTCCGATAGTTCGGAGGTGAATGAAACGAATGGTAGTGCGCAGACAAGTTCTAGCGCAGGGGCTGAATCCAGTACTAAACCCAATACGACAACCAGCGTGACAGCCAGCGAAAAAGTAATTAAACCAACTGAGTTACAAGCCGAAACCCAAACAGTTGATATCGCAGATGCCTCATTCGCTACCGAGCCTGCAACAACTGCGCAAGAATCAAGCGAAAGAGCCGTTCAGGAACCGCGTAAAGAATTTTCCGTTGAAGTTTCTGAAAGCACATCTGAAAGTACCGAAGTCGCAGCGCAGGCAGAAGAATCTGAGACTGTAGACGCTGACGAACTAACAGAAGTATTATCAGAGGAGCAACTAGCAGAGCCAGTGGAAGTGGTAGACGACAAGCTTTTTAATGGGATGCCCTGGTATGAGTTGGTTGAGCAATTGGAAGTAAAGGGCCTGGCAAAAGAATTGGCGATGCACTGTGTGTTAAGCGAATTGTCAGATGGAAGGGCAAAATTATTTATTAACGAGTCAGATCAGCAGTTGTTATCTGACTCGCGCAAAGTGGCGATTCAAACAGCTTTGGCAAAGTATCTCGGCAGCGAATGTCAGGTAGACTTGAAAGTGGCTAATGTGGCTCCAAAAAGTCCTGCAGGACGACGCCAGCGTATAGAGGACGAGCGCTTGGCAACTACTAAAGATTCGATGCTAAATAGCCCTGTTGTAAATGACCTGATGAATGAATTTGGTGCGAGTCTGCGAGAATCTTCGATTCAACCAGCAGCCCCAGAAGACTAAATACACGAGAGATTTAAAGATCAAATAGGAGTTATAAATGAAAGGCGGTCTTGGAAATATAATGAAGCAGGCGCAGCAGATGCAGGAAAACATGGCGCGTGCACAAGAGGAATTAGCAAATCTGAAAGTCCACGGCGAGAGTGGCGGAGGACTGGTCAAGGTGGTTATGACCTGTCGTTATGACGTGCGTAAGGTAGAAATCCACACAGATTTGGTCGACCCTGAAGACAAAGAAGTATTGGAAGATCTGGTCGCCGCTGCAATGAACGATGCTACCCGTAAAGTAGAAGCTACCACCCAAGAAAAAATGGGCGGGCTAGCAGGTAGTTTGAATATTCCCGGCATAAAGATGCCGTTTTAGTTTTCTAATTCTCTTGGGTTTAGTTAATTACAGATTCTGATGAGCGGTTCTAAAGCTATTGATGAATTACGCGAGGCGCTTAAGTGCTTGCCTGGAGTTGGGCCACGTACCGCTCAACGAATGTCGTTTTATTTAATGGAGCGTGATCGGGAAGGTGCGGCAGAGATAGCGGCCAGGCTTTTAGATGCGTTGGAAAAAGTAAGGTTTTGTGACCGTTGCAATACCTTTTGCGAAACTGACTTGTGCGATATATGCAGCTCCGTAAAACGAGATAAGTCTTTGATGTGTGTGGTCGAAACGCCTGTCGATCTCGAGGCTATGGAGCAATCTGGCGTATACGAAGGATTGTATTTTGTGTTGATGGGGCAGCTTTCACCGCTTGATGGGGTGGGCCCAGATAAACTGGGTATAGATAAGATGGTCAAGCTGCTTAATAGTGACGAGTTTGAAGAGATAATCATTGCTACAAATTTAACCGCAGAAGGTGAAGTAACTGCGGAATATTTGCAGGATTTGATCCGGCCCTATGGTATCGTGATTTCGCGGCTTGCTCGTGGAGTGCCTATTGGCGGCGAGCTGGAGTATATGGATCAACGCACCGTTGGACAGGCGATGCGAGACAGACGCAGAGTTAGCGTTTAAGGCATTGGCACCGGTAGAAGATCGGCCAACATAACCAACAAAACAGGATTAAAAACTAGTGGCACAAGACGGAAGATCGTTGGTCTGGATGGACCTTGAAATGACGGGTCTCTATCCGGAAAAAGACCGAATTATAGAAATGGCAACCGTGATTACTGATAGCGATCTACGGATTATTGCCGAAGGGCCAGTAATCGCGATTAATCAGCCCACCGAACTGCTTGATGGTATGGACGAGTGGAATACTCGAACTCATGGCCGAACCGGGTTAACCGAAAAAGTAAAAGCTTCAGCGATAACTGAGCGGCAGGCTGAAATCGAAACTTTGGATTTTATTCAGCGTCACGTGCCCAAGAATCGAGCCCCACTATGTGGAAATAGTATCTGTCAGGATCGACGGTTTTTGTATAAATATATGCCCGAGCTCAGCGAATGGCTGCATTATAGGAATATAGACGTAAGCTCAGTTAAGGAGCTTGGCGTGCGCTGGATGCCCGAAATGATCGACGGCTATACCAAACGCTCGAACCACACAGCAATGGATGACATCATGGAATCGATAGAGGAACTTCGATTCTTGCGAGAGCGGTTGTTTTTAGCTCCTTAACCCTACTGTAGTAGGTCAGTCGTAATAAGGCAGTGTCCTACTGCTATACATCACCTAGTTTGTGATCGATACCCTACAGATATTGGGCTATTTTTGAGTGACTAATTATCTGGTATAAAAATTTATGTCGTAACAGCTAGTGCAATTATCGGGAACTCTACTGGAAACCAGGATTACTTTCTTTGCGCCTTTATTTAAAATATAACAATAGTAGGTTAAAATATGATGAAAGCTCATTATTGAGAACTGTACTATAATATTTGGATACATTTGTAGTAGTAAGCTGACCCTACGAGGAGATATATGTACAACGCGACTAAAGGCCTAATTCTACCTACGACTATCATTGGTTCCCTTCCGAGACCAAGTTGGTTTACTGAAAATATTGGATCGAACACTTTTCTTCGCTCCATGATGAATTCCCGTTATCGAGAGCAATACACTGACGCGGTGGCCGTGCATCTTACCGATCAAGAGGCCGTCGGTCTGGATATTTGCACTGATGGTGATGCTCATTACGATGAAGAAGTCGGTGGGCAAAGTTGGACAAGTTATCCTTTGTACCATATGGAAGGATTTGATAAGGCGAACCCGCAAGCCGCTATTATGCGGACTGGTGGTGTTGCTTTCCCGATGGGGCATATTCTTCATGATTATCTCGAAGCAAGGGTTATGCCCAAGATTGTCGGGCCGATTGGTCGAGGAGATTTACAATACACGGCAATGTGGAAGACGGCGCAGCGAATGACTTCCAAGCCGGTCAAATTCGGAACGATCACACCTGAACTTCTCGCTGCGGCTGTGGATGATAAATACTATAAAGATCCCGTCGAAAGGGTGATGGCGTTAAGTAATGCGATTAATGAAGAACTAAACGAATTAGCAGATGCTGGTTGTCCGATTATTCAGTTGGAAGAACCGCAGATTCATATGATTCCAGCGCGAGGAAACGTTTTTGGTAAGCTTGATATGAAGGCAATGGTCGACGTGTTCAATAATACAACTAAGGGCCTTGGTGACAAAACAGAAGTCTGGTGTCATACGTGTTGGGGTAATCCGTCACAGCAGCGAATGTTCAAAGAGATTCAGAGTTATGAACCGTCGTTGGAGTTTTTGAATCAGGTCGACGCCGACGTTCTAACATTTGAGTCTTGCAGTTCCGCAATGCAGGATATTCCGGCTATAGGCAAGATCATTACCGAGAAGAAAATTGCTATTGGGATGATTGATCATCACTCGTTACAAATTGAGAAACCGGAAGATATTGCCACGCGAATCAAAGATACGCTGAAGCATATTCCTGCCGAAAGATTAATTCTTTCGTCTGACTGCGGAATGGGGCGAGAAGGTATGAGCCGTCGTCATGCGCGCTATAAGATGTCGGCATTGGTTCAAGGCGCTAATATTGTTAAGCGTGAACTTGGCTTACCAGAGGCAACGTCTCTGGCATCTGATGGTCGATACTCGCTTGTTCCGACCGAGTAGATTGGTTAGATATCCGAGATAAGTGATAAAGTTAGAGGCCGATTGAATCTTAATATTCTGGAGAAAAAGGTATGAAGATTAAAATTGGAGTTCTTGTGTGTACCTTGATGGCAGCACCAATTAGCGTTAACGGCAGAGTATACGGTTGAAGATCCGACATTTCTCACTACAACGTTTTCGAATAGTACCGTATGGAAGCATCTTGCTGATGGTACGGAACTTGTACCTTTTGAATGTGATTCGAAAATAGCCGCCTAGTCTACCTCTCAAGGAGGTGAGTGAGGCACTTTAATTTTTTAGGTAGTGGTCTACGCCTCAGGCTCGGATTCTTAAAACATACTGGAATCAAGTTTAGCCCCGGCCGTGCGGTTCAAGAAAATCAATGTCTGGCCCCAAGGGTATGATGCCTAAGGGGTCGACAGATGGATGATTGCTATAATAGCTTAGTTTGATTTGATCCAATTTAACCGTTTTGGCGATACCCGGAATTTGGTACAGCTCACGCGTATAAGGCCAAAGATTGGGGTAGTCAACCAACCGCTTTTTGTTACATTTAAAATGTAGGTAATACACCGAATCAAATCGAACTAAGGTCGGAAACAGTCGCCAGTCAGCTTCAGTAATTTGCGTGCCTGTAAGATAACGATTTTGGCCAAGGATTTGCTCTAGTTCACCCAAAGTTTCGAATACTTTAGCGCAAGCGTCAGAATAGGCTTCCTGGGTTTCGGCAAAACCTGATCGATAGACGCCGTTATTCAAATTTTGGTAGATCTTGTCGTTTACAGCATCAATCGAATTGCAAAGATTTTCCGGGTAATAATCGTGTGTATTGGAAGCAAACTCCGAAAATTCCGCATTAAACATCCGAATAATATCAGCTGACTCATTGCTTAATATCCTGCCGGACTCCCTGTCCCATAGTATTGGTACCGTACAGCGCTTTGGGTAGCCGGGGTCCGTAATCAAATACGGTTCGGTCATCAAAGCAAAGTTATTAACCTCGTCTGGAAATTCTTCATTAAATACCCAAATGTTGTTTTCTCTTACTGGGTTGGTAGCACTGAGTGAAATAACGTCTTCCAAACCTTTCAGTTTGCGCATGATGATTGTGCGATGAGCCCAAGGGCAGGCGTAGCAAACATACAAATGGTATCGCCCTTTAGCCGCGGGATACCCAGATGAACCGTCTGCAGTAATCCATTCACGCATGATACTTTGCTGTCTGACAAATTCACCGCTATTAGTCACTGAGGAACTCCTTTGTAAGGTTTACGTGCTGTTGAAGCACTAATGTAAGTGCTATGAAAGTAAATACTACTAATGCGAGCACCAGAGAAAATCAAACGACGAGCCGCCTCTCTGAACTTTATACGGTAACCGATTTTACCGGTTCAAGGCCTGATTAACATACTCATTGTGTCATAGCGCGTTTCAGTAATTGGCAGCCAATAAAAGCCTGATAGGTGCGAAAACAAATTCCCGCGCGGGCTAGGTCAATGTGGTATAAATCACTACGCAAACGTTTGCATTATTGTTTCATTTTGCAATTTTTATTTAGGTATGTCGGGTCGGTATATCTGGCATAGTAATTGGGGGAGGTAGTACAAAGTGGCAAGTTTTAAAATTAATGGTGAACAGGTCGACGTAGATGTTAGTCCGGAAACCCCTCTCTTGTGGGTTATTCGCGAACATCTAAAGCTTACTGGCACCAAGTTTGGTTGTGGATTAGCCCAATGCGGCGCATGTAATGTGCATTTAAATGGCGATGTCATTTATGCTTGCGTATCACCAGTTTCGATAGTCGAGGGTCAGGAAGTCACAACAATCGAGGGCCTGTCAGAAGATGATGATCATCCCTTGCAAAAAGCCTGGATAGCAGAGGAAGTGCCGCAATGTGGCTACTGCCAGTCGGGCCAGATAATGCGTGCTGCTAATTTGCTAGAGAATAATAGCGATCCTAGCCGCGAAGAAATTGTCGCTCACATGAATACCAATTTATGTCGGTGTGGAACTTACCCCAGAATTGTTAAGGCGATTCAGCTTGCTGCCAAGGGAGAAGCGTAATGACTACCTTACACAAATCCAAGTCTAGTGAGCAAACTACTACTCCTGCACTTACGCGTCGTGATTTTTTAAATCGATCCGCCGGAGTAACGTTCATGATCGGCGCTGGCGGAGTCATCAGCGCCTGCAGCAGCGAAGACGCTGCAACAAGTACTGCGCCGCCTGTAGTTTCCAGTAATTCCTATACACCAAATATTTGGGTGACAATATTCCCAGATAACACAGTAGAAATTAAGTATTCGGGTACCGAAATGGGGCAGGGTTCAAGTACTCATACGCCAATGATTTTGGCGGAATACCTCGATGTGGATTGGCAGAACGTCAAGGTAGATACAATGACCACTCACGACCAGCGTTACGGGAACCCGTTTTTTCAGAACAATCTCTATACCGCTGGCAGCACCATGATCATGGTGTTTAGTGAAAAAATGAAAGTAGCCGGTGTGCAAGCCCGCAAATTCTTATTATATGCCGTCGCAGAAGATTGGGGTGTGCCGGTAAATGAATTGACTACTGATTTAGGTGTGGTATCGCATGCTGCTTCCGCAAGAACGATTTCTTATGGCGATATCGTCGCAACGTTGAGTTTACCGACCGAGGTCGCTGAACTCGAAGAAAGTGACTACATACCCGCTGCTGAGTTCCGTTATATCGGAAAAGATTTGATTCGCGACGATGTGGCTGATAAATCAACTGGTAAAGCTCACTACGGTATGGACGTGCAGGTCGAAGGAATGTCTTACGCTGCGGTGGTTCGAGCACCGGTTGAGGATGAAACCGCTTTATCAGTGGATGATGCGGAAGCGCTGGCAGTCCAAGGTGTCACCAATATTATTAATATGGGTCATATGATCGCCATAGTCGGCGATAGTGTCGAAGCGACAAAATGGGGTAAAGCAAAGTTAAATATTAGCTGGAGTGAAACCTCTCGTTTTCGTCAATCAGAATCACAAGCTACGCTAGAGCAATATAAGAAAGCGGCAACTGATTTAACTATTAGTGGACCAGTTTGGAACGAAACCGGAGATGTAAAGCAAGCGCTTGATTCTGCTGACCAGATCGTCGATGCACTATATACGTCTGAGCCGGTTTACCACGCGCAGATGGAACCGTTAAATGCTACCGCGCACGTGGCTGACGATGGCCTTTCTGCTGAAATCTGGGTAGGTACACAGACGCAAAGTTTAAGCGTATTGGGTGCGGCGGAAACTTTGGGTACCACCATCGACAAGATTACTTTACACCCGTTAACTATGGGCGGTGGCTTTGGTCGACGAAGCACTCTACATCAGCAATACATCGACGATGCATTGTTAATTTCCAGAGCGCTGAAGCGGCCGATCAAAGTAATTTGGAGCCGGGAAGATGACATGGAGTCGGGCTTATTCCGCACTGCAACAGCTCAGTATATGCGCGCGGGATTTGATGCCGATGGGAATCTTACCGCCATGCATCACCGGGTTAGCGCTCCAAATAATTTACCTACCATGAACCCTTTGCGTTGGGCAGATGCAGCACCCAAAGATGTGATCACTATGCTAGGTAGTGAAAGTACTACCTATGACATACCGAACCATCAAGCCGAACATGTAGTGCAAGAGCGTGAGGCACGTGTCTGTGCCTGGCGTGGTGTTGGTACTAGTTACACCAAATTTGCGGTGGAATGCTTTATTGATGAACTAGCCGAGCACCTTGAGCTGGACCCAATGGAATACCGTTTACAGCTTTGCCATAACAATTCACGCATGAGTAATGTGTTGAATGAACTAAAGGCTATGTCTGCCTGGGGCGAAGCAACTGTTCCCGAGGGTAGGGCCAGAGGCGTCGCTATTTCGGGCTACAGTCGTTCGCTTTCTGCAGGCGTTGTAGAAATATCACTCGAGCCGAGTACCGGTAAAATCACTGTGCATAAGGTATGGGCGGTTGGTGAAGCTGGTCTAATTGTCGCACCAAAAAATGCCACCGCTCAGTTAGAGGGTAATATTATCTTTGGGCTAAGTTCAGTGCTCAGAGAGCGGATCACCATTGAAGCTGGCGTGGTACAGCAAGCCAATTTCAATACCTATCCTATCTTAAGAATGTCCGAAGTGCCTGAACTCGATTGCAAGGTATTGCTAACGGAACACCCATCTTCGGGCTGTGGAGAGCTTGGGCTCGCGATGATTGGGCCAGCAATAGCTAATGCTTTGGTAGATTTAACAGGCAAGCGTATTCGTCATTTACCGTTGACACCAGAAATTGTTAAAGCCAAGTTAAATGCTTAGCTTTTGTAGATGGCATTTATTACTTAAACTAATATTTACCTCCAAAGAGTTGTTTCTTGATGAGAAATCGGAAACTATAAACTCGTGTACCAAATTGGAAATAATAATAACAATGACAAGAAGAATATTAAGCTTACTTATAGCTATAGGGTCACTGTATGGTGCGATAGCGCTAGCTGCCGATGATGCCTTGATGGCCCGTGGCACCTACTTGATGGAGAGTATTGTCGCTTGTGGGAACTGTCATACACCTAGAGATCCGGAGAATCTCGGTGCACCACTTGAGGGTATGGCCTTTGCCGGGGCCTTTACGATAAAAGAAGAGGGGTTGAATGCATTTGCTCCGAATATCACCATGGATATCGAGACCGGAATAGGCGGTTGGACAGACGAAGAAATTATTACTGCTATACGCGATGGGCTAAGACCAGATGGAACCTTGATCGGTCCGCCGATGCCCAGTCCATTTTATGCGACCATGTCTGATTACGATGTGCAGTCGATCGTCGCCTATTTAAGAACCGTAACGCCGGTTAAAAACGTGGTTCAGAAATCAAAATACACAATCCCTCTACCGCCAAATTACGGTCCAAAGGTTGAGAGCGTTCCTGAAGTAAGTAAAGACGATCTAATCGCCTATGGGCGCTACGTCACCCATACCCTCGGCCATTGCACTGAGTGCCACACACCGATGAGTGAAGGGCATTTCGACTTTAGTCGTTTGAATGTTGGCGGGCGCGTTATGCCTAATGTTTTTGGTATTGCTACTACCGCGGTTTCTATGAATATTACTCCTCACCTCACCGCAGGGATTGGCGAATGGTCCGATAAGGAAATTGAACGCGCAATCACAGACGGTGTAAGTCGTAACGGCCGAGAATTAGCCAAAATTATGGCCTATCCTTACTACAAAAATATCAATGAAGAAGATATGAATGCCATGATCGCTTATCTTCGATCAGTGCCACCGCTGTCCGGATTGGAGTAAAGAAGAGAGCACTAATAAAAGAAGGGAGTAGACAACGATGGCCACCCCCTTATACCTTCCATCTTTACGACCGAACTATTTCCTCAGTATTATTCTCCCAATACTGTTCGTACCGCTGGTTCGAGCTTGGTTAAGCCCCAACGCTTACCTTCCTCGATAGCGGAGTCAGTACTTGCACCGTTTTCTTGCGCTGCAGATATAGCGGCCAATGCACCAACGCGGTTACTACTTCCGCAATGAACCAGCACAGGCTCATTTCCAAAAGTTTTTAGTAATGACTGTAAAGTAGCCGCGTTCACCGGATTAATATCACCAGCGCTGCTATCAATGGGAATGTTGTGGTAAGTCACGCCATCCAGTGATTCAACATACTCCTGTTCGTTCCAATCAAGCTCGCTCGCAGGGCGTAAACTAATTACATGCTTAATGCCAGAATTGCCAAGTGTTGCTAGTTGATCTTGCGTTGGCTGACCTGCAGCAAATACAGTGGCTTCAGGGTGATAAAGGTTCGTAATTTCAGCGTTTTCGATTGCGGAAACGTTGAGCGTATCCTGAGTTGCGGTCATGGAGCAGCCGGCTATTAACAGTAATAATAGGCTGGTTAGAGTGATTTTAATAAGTGACTTCATGATTGGCGCTCCAGTTTGATACTGTTTCGGTTGTTCGTTTAATTTCAATAATTAGCATGACGCTAGCCGATAAATATTAGACTATCATAGGTTCAGGGTGTGCAATAGAGGGGATGTAATACCAACCAGTTGAGTAAACTAAAGTTCAACTACTACTTAACTAGGTTCCATTTTCAGGTTGAGGCTTACCTACCTTAACTTCCACTTTCTTAACCCTAATTTTATTCTCGCCGACCAAGCGGCCATTTAATTTCTGCATCGCAGCCTTGGCCTCTCCAACTTTAGGCATTTCTACAAAGCCAAAGCCTTTTGATTTTCCGGTTTCTTTGTCCATGATTATTGAACACGGCTGCACGGCGCCGATTGGTTCAAATAATGTTTTCAGTTCCGCTTCAGTGGCAGTGCGGTCGAGGTTTCGGATTAGTAGTTTCATAGTGTGAATTTAGTGGGATTTAATTCGACTTAACGGCTTGGCCAAGCTGTACAAGATTAACCCTCTGTCTCGCGAAGTCGTTCTTGCCGTTTTGCTTCTTCGGCCAGTACAGATTTAATTTCACTCACCACTCCGTCTATATCGGCTTGGTAAGTATCTTCGGCATGGATGCCGGTAAGCGGTGTGTCTTCGTAAAGCTCAGCCATTTCATACAATGCCCACATCTCGTGTCCAGATCGATTTTTTAAAAGTTGTGGAGCAAACTGCCCGTAGTAATTATTGATATTACGCACGTCGCGAATCAACATCTCTTCGGCTTGATTATTCGCTGAAGCATCAACCGCCTGCGGTAGGTCAATGATCACCGGTCCGTGTTCGTCAACCAGCACATTGAACTCAGATAAGTCGCCATGCACCATACCGATACAAAGCATTTTCTTTACGTATTCCATAACCGTCGCATGGCCTTTAATCGCCTCTTCGGCAGTCATTGATACATCCGCTAAGCGCGGTGCCACGTGGCCTTCAGCATCGGTAATTAACTCCATCAGTAATACACCCTCAAAGCAGCCGAATGTCTCTGGCACTCGAACGTCGGTGTTTGCCAGTTTAACCAGCGCATCAACTTCTGCTGTCTGCCAAACTTCTTCGTTCTGCTTGCGACCGTAGGATGATCCTCGCTCCATAGCGCGAGCGCGCCGCGTGTTGCGAACCTTACGACCTTCTTGATACTGCACGGCTTGCTTAAACCCACGTTGCAACGACTCCTTGTAAACCTTTGCACAGCGAATCTCACCGAACGAGTACACCACGAAAACATCCGCTTCTTTACCGCTCATCAAGCGACTGATCACTTCATCTACCAGGCCATCCTCGACCAAAGGTTTGATTCTATTCGGGACTTTCATTATTTTTTGTTACTGATCACTATGGCGCGCATAATACAGCAAGTACCGGGTCTTAAGGGAGTTTGACTTACCGTATACGCTTATATCGGTACTTGTTTTAATCACTCGGTCGTCTATATCATGGCAGCCAGATAATAAGAGGGTAGATACATGTCATTAACACTTTACGGTTATGGGCCTTCACGATCGTTGCGTTGCCTATGGGCGCTTGAAGAATCTGGTTTGGACTTTGACTATATTGAACTAAAGTTTCAGTCTGCCGAGTCTGGCGGATCACAGCACCCAGACTATGTTGCACTCAATTCACAAGGTAAGGTGCCGACATTACAACATGATGATTTTGTGCTTACCGAAAGTGCCGCAATCGTTAATTATATTGACGAGCTAGCCGATAGTCGATTTATTCCGCAAGGTGCGCAGGCCCGAGCAAAGTACGATGAATTCAGCTATTTCGTATTGTCCGAATTGGAGCAGCCTTTATGGTCTACCGGTAAGCATCGTTTTGCACTACCCGAAGAACAACGTATAGACGCCATGTTCGATACCGCTAAGTGGGAGTTTAATAAGGCAGTAAAGGCGTTTCGAAATTTACACCCGCTGGGTGAATATGCGCTAGGCGATTCATTTACCTTTGCAGATTGCCTGCTGGCGCATACAGTGCATTGGGCCTTTCGATTCAAGATAGACATACCAAAGCCGTATCTTGACTATCGTGATCGTATGTTTGAACGGCCCGCGGCAGCCCGAGCATTTACCCGCTTTAGCTAGGTCTGGTCTTCCTAGGTGCTTGGCGTTTTAGTAAGTTTTTTCACAAAACTTACGCAGCCTAAAAAGCTAAGGAGGCACATCGCAATGCCGAAAATAAATACCACAACTCGGTACCACAATCGGTCCGCCTTAGCAGTATGCAGTGGGTAGCTCAGGTTATATAACTGCTCGACCATCGACAGGCTGGCGGCATCCAGTCGCATATCCATGTAGCCAGTGTCCGGGGCTATATAAACCCGGCTTAAGCCACTTTGGTGCCATTCGTTAGCATTTTGCTGCATACCTATAAGCCGATATCCCGACATTCTCGACGGCGGCTCTACAGAACGTATAGCGCCCTCGGGGAAACTTGCTTGTGCGCGTTTAAAAGCTACGAGTCGCTCACCGTTTTCGGTGCCATTTAGCTCATCGAGTCCAACGGTATACAAATCACTATACTCTTGTGAATAGTGATAATCCGTTAGCAGTAATTTTTGTGCCTGGAACGGAAAGCTAAGCACAGCGCCGGTTAACAACAAAACACAGGTGGGCAGGGCAGCTACAACGCCAATGTTACGGTGTGTGGTTAATAATTTATTACGCGGCCAGCCGCTAATCCATAATCGCCAGTTAAATAATTTTCGGCTTGGCCACCAGGCAATTAAACCAAAACACACCAGCAGCAGCATCGCTAGTGCAGATATTCCCGCAATATTTAGGCCAGTGTTACCCAGCAGTAATCGGTGGTGCAGGTCGTATAACCATTCTTCTGGTCTGTCGTTTAAACGCCACTGGTCTATGATTACCCCTGTGTTGTCTAGCAGGGCGTATTGGCTATCGGGCATATATACTTTATGCAGGGCCAGATTTTCGTGGCCAAACTGCAATAGCAACACGTCCAGCCCAAAGTGGGCCTGAGCGGCATCGGCAACCGTGGCCGCAAGTTCGGCAGTTATCTGTGTTGGCGCGCGTGATTCGGGTACGGTAAGCCATAAATATTCTTTTTTCCAAACCAACAGCGAACCAGTCAGTGAAATAAGCAAAATAAGTAGTGCCAAAATGAATCCGCCCCAAGCATGCACGGATCGACAAAAGGAGATAATTTTCATGGCTGCATGATAAAGGAATAAAGACCTTAATAAATCACCATAATTCTATTTATTTGGCTTATGTTGGCTTTGGGTGATCGATAGCAAGTTGCTACCCTAGAAACTTAAAATCTTACGTTTGTAAGTTCCATAACTTGATATTGTGGCCGTAAATAACTATTATTAGCCGAATATGGATAAAATTATGAAAAAAAAGGCCGTATTATCTATCATAGAGGCCTTAAACAGACCCCTAGGCTTGCCGGAAATAATGCTTCGATCGCAAGGAGCGGGTATAAAAGTTCCAGAACGCACACTTCGACGCTGGTTAGTTGCGTGGTCGAGTATAGGTCAGCTCAGACGCACCGGACAAAAACGTGGAACCAAGTACCGGTGGATAAACTTTGAGCAGCCGACAGGTGAGGAACTTGTATTTATTCAGCATCTCCCTTCCGCGAAACGTAAAGTCCTGCTATCCCAATTGCGTGACTTATGGACCCACTCATCTCTTGCTCTTGAGGGTGTTATTGGAAATGTAGTAGCCATTGGGAATGTAGTAGAAGGTTCAGCCGATAATTGCGCACTCACACCAGGCGATACTTATGCGATTTTGGAATTGGATCTGACTGTGGAAGGCAAATCAGAATCTGAACATCAACAAGTACTCGGCCATGCGCAGGCTATAGAGTTGTTATATGGCTTGGTGAACGCGCCGTTAAGCGAATTGGCTCTATTCGAACTGCATAAAGCTCTTAAAGGCGATTTAGCCGTGCAAGCAGATTTGAATGCCAATGGTTATCAGCCAATAGGTGCCTGGAAGCAAGAACCAAATTATTTGTCCTCGGTCACCACTAAAGGCAAAGCTGTGCTCATCGAGTACGCTGCTCCAGATCAGGTGAGTAGTTTAATGCAATCGTTGATCAGGGTGATCAATCGCACAGGCCTAAACCAGCTTACTCTAGACAATGCGCATATGATCTACGCTCAGTTACACCTAGGCATAGCGCATATTGCGCCATTTAGCGACGCTAATGGACAAATGGCCCGGCTAGTATCTAATATGCTTTTACTTAAAGCAGGCTTACCGCCGTTGTTGATCGACCAAAATCGACGACGAGAATATTTAGAGCTGATAGCCGATTATCAATTCGAATTGGGCCAGTTAACCAAGGCTACAGGTATTTGGCCAGATGAATCTGCAATACTGCCATTCGCAAATTTCTGCGCAGAGTGTTACGGCAAAACAATCGACATGTTCGCTTAGGCTTATTGCTTGAAAAGCGCTAGTCGCAGCATTTTGCTAAGCTAAGCCAATGTGTGGACGTTACGTAGATCATGTTCCAAAAATGGTAGCCTGGGCCAAGCTTATTGATGAGTGGCCAGTGCAAAGAGCCGATTACCGCGCTAGTTACAATGTGGCGCCTAGCAAGCCGGTGGCTGCATTCAAAAACCCAAAAGGAGAAGCTATGCGCTGGGGGTTAGTGCCAGCTTGGGCTAAAGAGTTTACGACCCAATATTCTACGTTTAATGCACGATTGGAAACTGTCGACGAAAAACCTGCATTCAGGTCCGCCTGGGGAAAATCGCAACATTGTTTAATACCTATGTTGGGCTATTACGAATGGACCGGACCTAAAGGAAGCAAGCAGCCCTACTTCATACGTGGTGAGGCAAATACCGGGCTGGTAACGGCAGGGCTGTACGATAATTGGCTCGCGCAGGGTGACCCAACCGAGGCCCCACTTTTATCCTGTAGTATAATTACCAAACCTGCGAACCAACAGCTGGCTAGTATTCACCCCAGGATGCCCGTGATATTAACCTTGGAAGCGGCCGAGCAATGGATGAACGAACAAACCAAAGATGCCAAAGACTTATTGATGGAAGCCCAGCCGCCAGAGTTATCGTTTTATCCAGTAGCAAAGTCGGTCGGAAATTCACGTGCCGAAGGCATTCAACTTATAAATGAAATTGATCTAGACGCTAGCTAGCTTTTATCGAGATAAGTCAAAAGTTTGAATCATTGCCAAAACGTCTTATTAAAGAATTCTACTGTAGCTAACAGATTTAGTTAGACGGGCAAATAAAACTAGTTGCGAAGGGCCCAGATACCGCTAACACTGATGGTCTTAGTCCTCGTTAGCTTGCTTTTAGTTGCCCAAAAATACGACGGTTTTATTGCCGTCTAAAAATACTCTGCGTTCAATGTGGTATTTCACAGCCTTGGCCAAGGCTATGTTCTCATTGTCTCGACCTACGCGCACCAAATTCTCCGGCATGTGGTTGTGGTCAACTCGAGTAACTATCTGTTCGATAATTGGTCCTTCGTCCAAGTCTGAAGTAACGTAGTGAGCCGTTGCTCCGATAACCTTAACCCCGCGGTCATAAGCTTGGTGATAGGGCTTTGCGCCCTTAAAACCGGGTAAAAATGAATGATGAATATTAATACAGCGGCCAGCTAACTGATTTGTGAAGTTTTCCGACAAGATTTGCATGTACCGCGCCAATACCACCAGCTCGGCATCAGTTTCATCAATCAACTTAAGAAGGGCTTCTTCTTGTGCTGCTTTATTGTTGGCATCAACCGGGAGATAGACAAAGGGAATATTCTCGCGCTCTGCTAGAGGCTGAAGGTCAGTGTGATTAGAAACAACCGCCGTAACTTCCATATGTAGATCACCAGTTCGGCATCGGTAGAGAAGGTCGTCTAGGCAGTGGTCAAATTTGGAGACCATGATAATTACGCGAGTCGGGTTTTGTGGATTGTGAAACTGCCATTTCATATCCAGCTTTTCTGCGACGGCCGAGAACCCCTCACGAATATCATCAACAGTTGGAGACTTGTCTTGAGGGCGAAATACTGCTCGCATAAAAAACTTGTCCGTTGATTCATCATCGAACTGTTCGAGAGCGCAGATATAGCAATCTCTATTCGCCAAATAGCCAGACACGGCGGCAACAACACCAGTACCTGCTCGGCAGGTTGCGGTCAGGATATAATTACATCTATTACTATCAGATTCGGCCATTCTAGGAAAGTATGTCGCGGCAGATCGTTCCGGCCCGGATTCTAACAAAGCTAGCGGTAAAGTGTATTTCTATCTTGTGATTATTAAATCTTTACCCATTAAAAACCTAAAAGGTGAAGTTACGCGCCGGGGTTTAGGACCAGCTTGGACTATTGATGATATGCGCATCGCGGGTGATTTTGCGCGAGCTCGCGTTAACTTTTTTCCCACCGCCTCGAGTGGGGTAGTGCGCGCACGCGAATATGACCCCATTGAAGCTCGTTTCGATTTAGTGGCTCAAAAAGGTGAGTGGTTCATAGTGGGTTTTAAGGGCCCGCAAACAAAGGTGCCCACCCCTCTACCAGAAGCGCTTGTCGTTGACGACCAAGATACCCCTGAAACTTTGGTAATCCGTTATATGGACGTTGTGTTGGCAGAGCTTGGCCCAACGCCTGGTCCTCCTAGCGCTAAAAATTTCATTGCGGTTTCCGTAAGGCGGGGTCGTGTGGTTTCCGCAAAACTAGAAGATATGTGGGTCGATATCCGTGATGCCAGACGTTCATTTGGGCAGAACCTTGGCTTGCTGGCCGTACTGCAACCCAAAAGCTGGTTACTGATCGATTCAGTGGTCACAGGAGACAGCGCAGAGATTTTAGTCACCTTTGAGTATATAACCAATCTAGTTCTACTCGGTGCAGCGATATTCCACTACTTCAACGCTGGGGTCCCAAATCCAGAACTTTTCTAATACCACCGGTTCGGTAAACGTCACTGCATCCGTCGCGGTCAGTTTGTAATTTAGTCGACTGCCGTTTTCCACTGGTGTAAAGCGCTCTTCCAGAACCATATCGCCACTTTGACGAATACCCATCTGACTAAAGTAAGGCCAGCTAATTTGGTTGGTCGTGACCACCAGCGTATCGCCATCCCACTTACCGGTGGAAACCCCTAATAGAGATGCCTCGGTTGGCTGGGGTACTCCGTCTACTTGGCCCTCCATAGAGTTGCCCATATAGATAGTACGCACTGTGTCATATTCTTCGAGTCGGGCAACAATGTTATCGCCCATATCGGTAAACTCCATTGGAAAAGGCTGATCCATAACCATGGGCATGCCTTTACTCACGCAGTAGGCCTCCAAAGGATTATCCGTTGCCGGATCAAAGTTATCCAGATAAGCCAGTGCAGCAGGGGTGAGTGGATATCGATACGACAAGGAAGGGTCGGCAGCTTCCGGGTAAATACCCTTACTTACCGGGTCGCTGACCACCGTGCTCCATACCCGAAATATACCTAGTTCTGGTTTTGAGCTGTCGCCCACCGCATTGATTAAAAAGTTACCACCACCAACTAAGTTGCTGGTCTGCCAGCGCGGTTTTGAGCCACTTGTTAGCAATAATTCCTCGCCGGAGGCCAGTAATATATTACTGGCAGTCATCTCATTGCGACCCCGCATGGAACCTAAACCGGCGATCTTTATCTGTTTGCTAGCGTTCACCATGGCTTCGGTAATTCCGCGACGTAACATCACAGTAGGGGAGCCGGCCTCTATATTCCAAAGGCCGCCTTCCGCATCTTTAATGGTTAAACGTACATGTGGGTTTCGCCAAAGTACATTGACCAGCTCGCCTTCCAGCTCTTGAATAACTTCTTGGTTATATCTACCGCCATAGCCGTGGTGGGCAAAGCTGGGAGCTGAATTCAGCAGAGCCACAGCTACTAAAAGAGTTAACGAAACAGTTAATGCAACCTTTAAAGCGACAATACGATACATACCTTCTCCTCACTTAACGGTTCGCTCAAAGCTATCCATTTTATCTGCCAATTCAAAATCTTTATAAGTAATGCCTGAAACATGATGGGTGGTTAGCTGAATTTTAACCGTATCGTATACATTAAACCATTCAGGATGATGGTTGACTTTTTCTGCGTAAATAGCGCACATAGTCATAAATCCAAAGGCCAAATTAAAATCAGTAAACTTGAATACCTTAGTCAGCTTCTCATCTTCCAAATACCAGCTAACCGGTTTTTCACGATTAAGGTTCGCCAGTGATTCTTCTAATTCGTTACTAGTTAGTTTTTGGAGCTTCATAGTAGCCTCACAAATTTTACTGATTTTTCCTCACAACTTAAGATAGAGGGGCAGTAGATTAAAAGCGGTCGATGATAATATACAACGATTTCTGTTTGTCACCGACCCTTTTCTTAGTAGTATCCATACTACCCTTCGATCAACGCAGAGTATCAATAGCCCGCATTTATAAACAGGTGTAAGTAATGATTTTTCAAGCAATAGCCTTATTTGGTTGTGGTAGCTGCTTTGGTGCAGCATTTCTTGTTTATCTGCTTGCTGCTCTTGGTACATAACAACGGCCATCTAAAAGCAACAACACGTAACTAAACCCGCTTTATTATTGATAATCCAAACAACCAAGCGCAAACTGGTTAGCTTCAATAGCGTGGCTTATTTGGGATTTATAGTTGGTTGAAGTTAAATAACTCGCATTGAAGAATTGAGGGGCAAAGGGAATAAGGAATAATAAAAGCATGAGTGGATCAGATAACAGAATCGAATGCCCTAACTGCGGGCAAGATATCGATGTGAACGAGATTCTCTATCACAAGCTCGATGACGACCTTAAAAAAAAATACAACGACAAGCTGGCGCAAGAGACCCACAAGCTTGAGCAACAGCAAGCCGACATCTCCAAAAAGCTTAACGAGATAAAAAAACAAGAAGCCGCCATACAGACACAAATAGCCGAAGGCATTACTGCCAAGCTCAGCACAGAGCGCGAGCAAATTAAACAACAAGAAAAAGTCAAAGCCGTGCAAGAGCAGGCCGAAAGTACCAAGATGTTGCAGGCAGAGTTAGCAGAACAAAACACTAAGGTTCAAGAGCTGAACAAAACCAAAGCAGAGTTCGCCAAGCTGCAACGCGAAAAAGACCAACTTAAAGACAGCCTGTTGGCAGAGAACGAACAAAAGCTCACCAAACTTATCGGTGAAGAACGTGAAAAAATTAGCAAATCAGAGGCTGAAAAGAACGCCCTTAAAGTCAGCGAAAAAGACCACGTAATTAATCAGCTGCACGAGCAGCTAAAAGAAGCCCAACGCAAAGCCGAACAAGGCTCCATGCAGATTCAGGGTGAGGTGCAAGAGCTCGCGATTGAAGAATGGCTGGCCCAGCAGTTCCCACTAGATACCATCGACGAAATTAAAAAGGGCGCACAAGGTGGCGACTGCCTGCAAATAGTTAACACCCGCCAAAACCAAAACTGTGGCTCAGTTTATTACGAGAGCAAACGTACCAAAGCCTTTCAACCCAGTTGGATAGAAAAGTTTAAAAACGATATCCGTAACAAGAATGCCAGCATTGGTGTAATTGTTACCGAAGCCATGCCACAAGACATGGACCGAATGGGTATGCGCGAAGGCGTGTGGATTTGTACCTTCGAAGAATTTAAAGGCCTGTGCCAGGTGTTACGTGAAAGCATCATTTTAATTAACGAAGCCAGCGCCAGCCAGGAGAATAAAGGCGAGAAAATGGAAATGTTGTATAGCTTTTTAACCAGTAACGAATTTCGTTTGCAGGTAGAAGGCATCGTCGAAGGCTTCACCCAAATGCAAATAGACCTGGATAGCGAAAAACGATCCATTCAAGGCCATTGGAAAAAACGCGAAAAACAAATAGAAAAAGTACTCAACAACACCATAAACATGCACAGCTCGATTAAAGGCATTGCAGGGGCAGCGATACAGTCAGTGCCTTTGTTGGAGTTGGATGATGAAGGTGAGCCGGAAAATGAGTAAGCTCGAGGAAATAAGAGATCAACTCAGATTATACATTACACTTAGGTAAATTAGCTTTCGCGTACATTTGCCCCGTAACTAAAAAAGATAAGTAATATTTAAAGGTATTTATTGATTATTCGAACTTAGATAATTCTACCGTTAGTAGGGATGCAGACGACACAGTGTATCAGCCGGTTAATTTGTCGGAGAGGACGAGCTAGCGACCTTGCCGCTCCAGACTAGTTTTACCGCTATCGTAATAGTAAGTATAAATAGTGTCGCCAGTAGAATTTTTCATAACGTGGATTTTGCCTTCGTTCTCGGTTTTAGATCGTTGACCAAAAATATCCACCGTGTCGCCAATAGTAATAATGTTCTCGTCAAAACCGAATTTGCGATTACGCGCTGGCGGGGCGAGCAAAAAGTTCCACTCGTTACCTTGCTCATCTTCTACCCAAATCTGGTCGTGTGGGTTGGAAAATTTAAGGTTAACTACGGTGGCAGTCATATTGAAATCCTGCGCGTAGCCACGCCACCCATGATGTGCACTGGCGCTTAAGAATACGCATGCGAGTATTAAAAGCAGTGAGGCGGATACAGCGCGTGGGCTGTGGGTCAGTCGATTTAATAGTCGTTTCATGGTGTACTCCAAATTTGCCTACTTACGTTTTATTCTAGATCAAAGTTATAAGCCGGTATATGGTAATGCGCAGTAACATTAAGTAACAGAAAACCTTAAATCGCCAACTATCTGAATAGGCTTAACGAATTTGGCTTAATTTTGGTAGAATAATTTCATAATCAATCAAAACCATTTGGAGCAGATACTATGTGTGATGAATTAACCGAAAAAGATAATGCGAAGTTTGTAAAAAACGGGGAAAGTTTTAATCGCCGAGATTTTGGCAAGCTGTCAGTCGCAGCAAGCCTGGCGGCAATGTTGCCACAGGTGGCTAATGCGCAAACTGTTACTGAATCAAACGTGGATGTGCCAATGACTAACGGCGGTGTTTCTGACAGCTATTTTGTGCACCCAGACGGCGGTTCACATGCAGCCATTTTATATTGGGCAGATATTAAAGGTCTGCGACCTGCGATTAAAGCCATGGCAAAACGCCTGGCAGAATCTGGATACTCTGTGCTTGCGGTGAATCCGTTTTACCGTGACATGAAAGCGCCAGTAGTTGGACCAGAAGCTGAATTTTCTGACCCTGACACGCGTGCATTTCTGTTTGGAATGGCTGGAAAACTGACGCAAGATGCGGCGATGTCTGATGCGACTGACTATATTGGTTGGTTGGATCAGCAAGCCAGTGTGGATACCAACCGTAAAGTTGGTACTGCCGGTTATTGCATGGGTGGACCGCTAATTATGCGTACTGCTGCTGCTTTACCAGATCGTGTAGGTGCTGCTGCTTCTTTCCACGGTGGTGGTTTGGTTACAGACAATGATGACAGCCCGCATTTGTTGATTCCTAAAACACCAGCGCATATCTTGCATGCTGTCGCGGCTAATGACGATGAAAAACAACCAGAAGCTAAAACAGTTTTGGCAGAAGCTTATGCTGCCGCTGGCGTGCCCGCAGAGATCGAAGTGTATGAAGGCACATTACATGGCTGGTGCCCGCCAGACTCGCCGGTTTATAACGAAGCTCAAGCTGAAAAGGCATGGGCTCGACTGCTGGCACTTTATAGTACTGCATTGGCTTAAGCCGAATGTATTAGCTATTAGTATTTACCAGTGCTGATAGCTAATACAAACGCGTAGACAGGGAGTGAAGGAGGCTAATGGGTTTAGCCTCCTTTTTTTATTCTTACTTTTATTCTTTAACTTTTTATACTTAATCCATTGGCGTCGAGCTAGCGGGGTTTTACGGCCGGGCAGTGAGTTTTACATAAGCCCACCCTTCAATAGCAATGCCGCATACCATGCCAAATAACGCTTGCGAAGGAAAGAGTAGGTAAACCTAGCAATAAATGTGTGTCGTTGCCACCGAATGCCGCACTGCCGCCAATACCTATAAAGCAACTGGCGAAGGTATGTTTTATTACTTTGCGACTAATAAACTAATGTCGCCACCCATGGCGCGCGTGGTTGCATTCACCAGGCACAGCCCGATTCGTTGGGCGATAAATCCGATGATCGCGATAATGGCTATTGCAGGAATGATGCTCATGGGTATTTATTATATTTTGTGCGTTTCTTTTGTTTCTAGATGTATCGTCCAGTATTTTAGACCGTGGCATTACATTGAACCTAACAGCATTAACTTACTGGTAATAGAGAGCTACTCTATATTTGTACGAGGGTGATACTATTTACAGATCAAACTTTTTAATTAACTATCTAATTAACGACATAAAAAGAAGAGGCTGAAAGTAATGAGTGGCTTGATTAATAGAATAAAAATGATTCGACTAATTGCAGTACTGGGTTTTGTATTCAGTGGTGTATTTAGCAGTGTAAGTATTGCCGAAACCGTTATGATTACTGGCGCTAACGCTGGTATCGGCTTCGAGTTTGCTACGCAATATGCGGCTAAAGGTTGGGGTGTAATTGCGATACATCGGCGTGATACGCCACCTGTATCTCTACTTGAATTACAGGCTGAATATCCAAAGGTGAGCATTGAGTATATGGATATTACCCTGTTGGATACGGTGCGAGCTTTAGGCGCAAAATTGGCAGGTCAGCCGATCGACGTGCTGCTGAATAATGCTGGCTATGCCGGTAATTTTAGCGGGCCGTCGCAGGCGCTGGGTACTTTAGATTACGATGCATTTGATACCATCATGCGTACCAACGGTGTAGGCGCATTAGCCGTATCTGAGGCATTTATTGACAACGTTAAGTCGAGCGATCGCAAGGTGATTGTAGCCATGTCTTCGAATTTGGCTTCGTTTGGCGCCGGCCCACCTACGGGCGGAGGTTACTTCTATAGAATGAGTAAAGCGGCTTTGCATATGGTTTTAATTACTTTATCCAAGGACCTTAAAGAGGATGGCGTTATTGTAGCGGCGATCAATCCTGGCGTTGTTTGGTCGCAAAAAAATCTGGATCACGGCCACCTTGCGGAAGATCAGATGGTGAAAGTTGATATTGCTGTTGGTGGCCTGATTAACACAATCGATAATATGACCATGGAAGATAGCGGTTGGCTGGTGAATTATAAAGCCGAGCGAGGGGTGTGGTAGCAGACTATTAAAAACCGCCTGGTGACAGATGGATTGAATAGTGCGCTGTTGCGTGGTTGAGTATAGTTTTATTGAAGCCTACGTACGAGGTGCGGCCTTGTTAGGTCCTACCAGTCTGCGTTGACTAAGTTCGAACATTAGTAAGCCAAAGCTGATCAATGCTGTACCAATCCAGACATTGGCTACTAACGGTTCGTTGTTCAACCAGCTACCTAGAATCAGGCAAACCACCGGCGTTATCTGCGTGATTAGTGATACACGGGTGGCGGATACGTTTCGCAACACGAAGTAATAAAGTGAGAACCCTATTGCTGATGCAATAACCCCGAGATAAATAATGGCGGAAACTTCCCGTAGGCTCAGCGAGGGAGTCCAATCGGTACCGAGAAAAGAACCGACGATTATTAGTATGGGTACTGCAACTAGCATACCGCCGGTGCTTAATACCAGAGCTGATTTAACCGGCTGAAGACGTTTTAACCATACTGCGCTGGCAGCGTGTGTAAAAGTGCTAAACACCGCAACCGCGACACCTGCACTGCTCTCGGGAGTGAAATTGAGGCTTGAAGAAAAGATCAGAAACAAAGCCAAGAAACCGAACAGGATACCCGCCTGGCTTTGCAGATTTACTCTGCCTTCATCGAGAAACATCCAGGCTAATACTGCGGTGATGATGGGTGATAGTCCGAAAAGAACCGAAACCCAACCTGACGGAATATATTGCATGGCCCAGTACATGGCCCCCATTGCTAGACACAGGGTACCGCCTGCGATGGTGTAGCCAGCGAGTGCTTTGCGGTGCCATTCTACTTCTCTGCGCATCAGTACGATCATCACCATCGCTACCACCGCGCCAATACTCAAACGTGCGGTCAATGCAAAAAGAAAATCTGACTGCATACTCCACTGCGAGGCGAGTGGGGTAGTAGACCAAATAAGTATTACGCAAAGGTAAGCACTTCGCATTGGCATCGTCTTAGTCCGGTTTCTGTACTTATTATTAAAAGAGTGTATTCAGCTTAATGCGATGTTCCCGGTGCTATTCTTTCGTTTGGTACGAAATATTGGGCCATTATTCTCGCAACACTGGTTAGTTGTCATTGATGATCATTCTACCCTTGTGTGATGATAGAACTGTACGAGTTTATGCTGCTCTGTCGATATGAGCAGCCGCAGCCGTAAGTGGTGGGGTACTTAGATTGTGCCCCTGTAATAGTTCTGTAATGGCGCTTTAGGGGTGGCGGTAGAGGTAGGGTTAGCTGGCGTCTTGGACTACGGTTAAAAACTCTTCGCCGTATTTTTCTAATTTGCTATCGCCGACCCCGTTAATTTGACTGAATTGTGCCATATCCTGTGGCATATATTCGGCTATTTCGAGCAATGTTTTATCGTGAAAAATCACATAGGGAGGCACGCCTTGTTGCGTGGCGAGTTTGGTACGACGCGCTCTTAATGCCTCAAACAATTCCGGATTGATATTGTCGGCCAACGGCTTTTGGCGCACCTGTTTGGACTTACTCGCTTTGTGGGTATCTTTACGGAGCTCTATTTTTTGTTCGCCACGCAGCAGCGGTCGGGCTTGCTCATCTAATAGCAGCGCACCATAGCCTTCGACATCGACCGTTAAATAACCTCGTGCAACCAATTGTCGGAACACTGAGCGCCAGCCATTGCCATTGAGTTCAGTGCCAATGCCGAACGTGGGTAATTTGTCGTGGCCGAATTGATTAACTTTCGCCGTGCTATTGCCTTCAAGTACGTCGATTAGATGGTTAGCACCAAATCGTTGGCCGGTACGGTAGGCAGCACTTAGCGCTTTTTGCGCAGCCTCGGTGCCGTCCCAGGTGATAACCGGTTCCAGACAGGTATCGCAATTCCCACAAGGCTCATCCAGTTCTTCGCCAAAATAATTGAGCAGGGACTGTCGCCGGCAGCTGGTTATTTCGCATAAGCCAAGCATGGAGTTCAGGCGATATTGTTCGGCGCGCTTGTACTGTTCGCTCCCCTCAGAAGTTTGCATCATCTGGCGCAGTTTGATGACGTCTTGCAAGCCATACACCATCCAGGCATTGGCAGCTTCTCCATCACGTCCGGCACGGCCGGTTTCCTGATAGTACGATTCAACTGTTTTGGGTATATCCAGGTGCGCGACAAAGCGAACGTCTGGTTTGTCTATGCCCATACCAAAAGCGATAGTAGCAACCACAATAATGCCTTCTTCTCTTAAGAATGCTGCTTGATTGTTGGAGCGTGTGGCGGTAGGCAAGCCGGCGTGATACGGCAAGGCGTTAAATCCTTCGGCACTTAGCCAGCTGGCAGTTTCTTCGGTCTTTTTACGCGACAAGCAGTAGACAATGCCTGCGTCATACGGATGTTCTTCTTTTAAGAACTTGAGGAGTTGGTTACGCGGACTATTTTTTAAGGTGATTCGATATCGAATGTTTGGTCGGTCGAAACCAGTAACAAAATGCGTTGCGTTTTCTAACGTAAGGCATTTGGCAATTTCAATACGTGTGCGTTCATCTGCTGTCGCCGTTAGTGCAATACGTGGGGTATTAGGGAAGAGGTCATTCAGAACGCTGAGTCGAAGATAATCTGACCTGAAATCGTGACCCCATTGCGAAACACAATGAGCCTCATCAATTGCAAACAGAGAAATTTCTGCTTTTTGCAGCAGCTCCATAGTGCGATCTGTTTTAAGTCGCTCAGGTGCGATGTACAGCAGGTCGAGGTTATTGTTCAGTAGATCGGTTTCTGTTTGCCTGGTTTCTGCAGCACTCAAGGTGGAATTTAGAAAGCTGGCATTAACATCCACTACGCGCAGCGCATCGACCTGATCTTGCATTAAAGCAATCAGTGGCGAAATTACTACTCCGCAGCCGCGCATCGCTAACGCGGGTATTTGGTAGCACAAAGATTTACCTCTCCCGGTTGGCATCAACACCAGCGCGTTGTTGCCATTGATAATCGTTTGGATTATTTCTTTTTGTGAAGGACGAAAAGTTGCATAGCCGAACGTGCTTTGCAGGATGGATTCCAGACTGTCGGTGTTTTGGTTTGAAGCCAGGTTCACGGTGTCGAGTTCAAAGCGGCGAATCCAAAAAGGAATTAATGGTTCAATATAGGGATTTGCAGTATAAGGGAATTATTGTCTAGGTGGCTTAGCGAGCTAATTTGTTTTTTGGTAAAGTAGCTTACTTTCTCACTTAGCCCACTTTTCACTTAAACTAGTGCAAAAATTAGCTGGAGCAGCGTACTGCAGGAGTATGACCTTATTTGAATACATCGTTATAGCCTTTTCTCTGGTTCTATCATTCGCTATTGTTCGTTGTGTTACCGGGCTAAGGTACGCATTGGCAAAAGGCCACTATTGGACACACGTAATTTGGATACGGGCAACTTTAGGCAATTGCTTGCTCGTATTTTGGGTGTTTTGGTATTATCGAGATGTTTCGTGGACGTTTGGCAAATTTTTGCTGGTATTGAGTCCGCTCGCGGTGTATTAAAAGGCACCCATTCAACCAGGCTCAGTTGTCAGGCGGAAACTAAATTTAGTTTCTGATAAATTATCTTAAGAATACATAGAGGATGGAGATGAAGGTAGATAAACAGAAAATCACTGACGCCTATGCAGAGCATGGTGAATTGGCAGATGAGCTGATTTTTGGACGACGCACTCACAAAGATCGACGTGGTTTTTTAAGGGGCGCTGGCTTAGCTGCAATGGGTGCGCTGGTAGGTGGTTTTATACCGTTCCATAGAAATATGCCTGCGGGTCTCATTCCAGCTGCTTTGGCACAGTCTGAAGGCATTGCTGGCAAGGATGGCTTGATACAGTTGAGTGACCGGCCGCTCAATGCGGAGACGTCGGTGCATATGTTGGATGACAATATAACGCCAACCAATCGTCACTTTATTCGAAATAATGGTAGCGCTCCTGCTAGCGTTGATGCAGACAATTGGACGCTGACTGTTGATGGCTTGGTGGATCAGGCTATGACTTTCAGTATCGAAGACTTAAAAAGTCAGTTTGAAGTAGTGACCAAAGCTTTGGTGATCGAGTGCGGTGGTAATGGGCGGGCGTTTTTCTATCCGCCTGCGCTGGGTAACCAGTGGACATTTGGTGCGGTTGCTTGTTCTGAATGGACCGGCGTTCGACTCAAGGACGTGCTGCTTGCTGCTGGCGTTGGAGATGGCGTGATTTACACTGCTCATGAAGGTGCAGACATTCATTTGTCTGGCGATACGATCAAGAGTCCGCTTTCTCGTGGTATGCCAATTGATAAGGCGATGGATGATGATAACCTGATTGCTTTTGCTCAAAATGGTGAAGCACTTCACCTGATGAATGGTGCGCCGCTACGACTAGTTGTGCCTGGTTGGCCGGGTTCGCTTTCGCAAAAATGGCTAACCAGAATCTGGCTACGGGATCAGGTACACGATGGGGCTAAAATGACGGGCACTTCGTACCGGGTGCCAAATCGTCCGGTTGCCCCGGGTGAAGAGGTTGCCACCGAAGATTTTGAAATTATTCACGAAATGCCAGTGAAGTCGTTAATCACCACGCCAGCGAATCGAATTTCACACCTACAGGGTGATGCACTGCAAGTGCGTGGGCATGCCTGGGCGGGAGATATAGAAGTCTCTGCTGTTGCGGTGTCGATTGATTTTGGTGCGACGTGGCAAAGTGCTGAGCTTGATGCGCCGGTAAATTCTCATGCCTGGCAGAACTGGCGAGTGGCTGTTGAATTCCCGGAGGTTGGATATTATGAGGTTTGGGCTCGCGCGACAGATTCTAATGGCATCAGTCAGCCACATGCGATTCCTTGGAACCCAAAAGGCTACTTAAACAATGCACTTCATCGGATAGCGGTCAATGTTGCTTAGGTATCAAGTCAGCGATCATTGTTATATGAAAGTTTTAAATAAGCTCTGCAAATACTTAAAACTGGTTTGTATAACGGCATTTCTGCTGCCTTACACTGTTGTTGCAGATGACTTCACCGAAATGCCGGTTGATGCCGGTCGACTAGAGGTGTTCGTTGAATGCAGTCGTTGCCACTCTATGCAAATAGTTAATCAACAAGGCTTGACTCGATCGGCCTGGGAGAAACTAATGGTGTGGATGGTGGAGGAACAAAGCATGATAGCGATGGACGATGACAAGGAAAAACTGGTGGTTGATTATTTGAGTAAGCATTACTCACCTGAGGCACGGAAAGAAGAGTTTCAGGCCCGAGGCAGGCTCCGCTACCCATAGTATTGAATACAATGGGCGGGCGCAAGGATCCCCACTATTAGCGGGTCTGTTTCTAGTGAGATATTTTAAAATGGATTCTAGGATCTTAATAATAGCGGAGACGAATACTTTTAAGACAATTACGTTTAGGACGAGTATATATCGCTTTTATATTTAGCGTCGTTTTTGCGAGTACTTTTGTTAGTACTGTTGCCATAGCCTTCGAAAAGAATGGCTTTATACCGGATGAGGTTAGTATTCCAGTTAACCAAATCTTTCAAGGCGGGCCACCGCGCGATGGTATTCTTGCCCTTTATGACCCTGAGTTTATAGGTGCAGATGAGGCAGGTTATCTTGCTGCGGATAGTGGTATTCTTGGGGGTGCTTCTGCGGCTGCAGGCGGCGGCACAGGGATAGGGGGCGGCGGTGGCGGCACATTAGGTGCCGACGGAAGCGATGCTAGAGCGGTAAATGCCGGTGGTGGTACCGCAAGTGGGTGGTACCGGGGTTATAGCTAGGGACGGCGCTGCTATTGGTAACGGTGTGTAATGGTTATTAATTAAGTTAATGGCATAGTGAAAGGTGGAATTTTATGATTAAACTTTATACAGTGGGTACGCCTAACGGTAAAAAAGTGTCTATTGCGCTTGAGGAAATGAACCTTGAATATGATGTTCATGCGATTCAAATGGGTGAGCTTGAGCAGAAAGAAGATTGGTATTTAGAGCTGAACCCGAATGGACGTATTCCAACCATTGTTGATCAAGACAACGATGGTTTTGTGGTGTTTGAGTCGGGAGCGATTCTGCTTTACCTGGCTGAAAGGACCGGCTTACTGATCCCGGCCGACGAAAAAAAGCGCTCTCAGGTGGTCCAGTGGCTCATGTTCCAGATGGGTGGCATAGGACCAATGCAAGGCCAGGCGCATGTATTTTATCGTTATGCACCCGAGAAAATTCCTTATGCGATTGAGCGCTATCAAAAGGAAACGCGTCGGTTGTATGAAGTGCTGGAAAGGCAGCTAACCGATAACGAGTTTTTAGTGGGTGATTATTCTATTGCTGATATTGCGTCCTTCCCCTGGGTTCGTCGCTATGAATGGGCTGGCGTGCCAGTGGATGATTTGCCTAATGTGCTGCGCTGGTTGGCCGCGATTGAAGCTCGGCCAGCGGTGCAACGGGGTTTGAATGTACCTAAACAAGTGGAGATTCAAACCGACAAAGATGCAGAAAAGAGTAAAACTAAAGAAGGGAAATCGATATTGGTCAATTGACTCAGAGGTTAAATGTATTGTTAGGTGTAGTGGCTTAACGCCCAGTCAATATGCTCTTTGACCATAGCGGTCGAGTTTTCTCGTTTGTCTAGCAGTGCAGTTTTAATTTTAGCGTTTTTTGCGCTATTACCGAGGGCTATCGCAATATTTCGTTGCCAACATTCATAACCTATTCTACGAATAGCGTTGCCTTCGGTATTCTTTAAAAACTCTTGTTCACTCCACTCGAAAAGGGTCAGAAGTTCTGCATCGTTTAATTGGTCGCGTGGTGAAAAACTAGGTTCATTAGTGAGCTGCGCAAATTTGTTCCACGGGCATATCAGTTGGCAATCATCGCAACCATAAATTCGATTACCCATGGCGGTTCGAAATTCTTCCGGAATACTGGTTCTTAATTCTATAGTTAGATAAGAAATACAGCGCCGCGCATCGACTTGATAGGGTGCGACGATTGCTTGAGTAGGGCAAACATCAATACACGCGTTGCAGCTACCACAGTGATTGGTGGCTGGTGTGTCTATTGGCAACGGAACATTCGTGTATATCTCACCCAGAAAGAAATACGAACCAATTTCGCTGTTCAATAGATTCGAGTGTTTGCCTATCCAGCCGAGGCCCGCTTTTTCTGCAAGAGCTTTTTCGAGAACCGGCGCGCTGTCGGTAAATGCTCGATATTGAAAGCCAACCAGTTCCTCATTGATGCGATCTGATAGCGTCGCTAGTCGTTTTCGAATTAGTTTGTGGTAATCCTTGCCTAGAGCGTAGCGAGATATGTAGGCGATATTGGAATCTTTTAATGCGGCTTCAGCTTGCTGCATGTCGTGAGGCATATAGTTCATGCGGGCTGAAATCACTCTGATTGTGCCGGGTACCAGTTCAGCGGGGCGGCTGCGCTTGGTACCGTGGCGCCGCATATACTCCATCTCACCGTTAAATCCTTTTTCCAGCCAATCTAGTAGCCGAGGTTCTTGCTCATGCAAGGAAGTGTCTGTGATGCCAGTTTCATCAAACCCAAGTTCAGTTGCCCACTGTTTAATCTGCTGCGAGAGTAGTTGCAGGTTCGGCTGGTTTTTAACACTGGTCATACCGCGTATCATATCGTTATCAGGTCTGCCTTGGGGCTTATTAACGATATAATGTTGAGGGCCGCAATATTCGTAAATTAGCTTATTTTATTATGTTTGATCATCACTACTCGTTATTTGATTCCGCTACCAGTAAGGCATTGGATGCCTTGTGTATAGAAACGCAGGGCATTTACGGTTATGAATTAATGACACAAGCCGGCCAGCAGGCGTTCTCGCTATTACTGGCACGCTATTGGAGAGCTAAGCGCGTAGCTGTATTTTGTGGATCCGGAAATAATGGCGGTGATGGCTATGTACTTGCGAGGTTGTTACATCAGGCAGGTTTTCAAAGCTTGATATATCGCATGAAGCCTGCCGCTACCGATGATGCTATCAGGGCAGCTCAAGATGCCGAGGGGGCGGGCGTAGAGATTCATAATTGGCAGTCAGGGTTGGAAATACATGCAGACTTAGTCGTTGATGCGCTGTTGGGAATCGGCCTGAATGCCGAACTGCGAACCGATTATTTGTCCTGTGTACGTGAAATCAATAATATGAACCTTCCGGTGCTTGCGATCGATGTGCCAACCGGTGTGGATGCAGATACTGGTAGTGTGTCACCCGAAGCCATCAATGCTGACGCAACGATTACCTTTATTACTCGCAAAGTCGGTTTGTATACCGGGCCAGCATTAAATGTGCGGGGTGCATTATATTTCTCCGATTTGGGTGTCAGCTCGGAGCTTTACCAACGTTTTGAACCTATGGCGCGATTGATACAACCGTCGTTACCAGAGCGTTCGCCCGATTCGCATAAGGGAAACTATGGGCGGGTTGCGGCATTAGGCGGTGAGCGCAGTATGCGCGGAGCAATATTTCTTTCTAGTCACGCCGCATTGAAAGCGGGTGCAGGGCTCGTTACCGCGTTTACTCCAGATGTAGGTGTTACCCAAGTTAATGAGGTTATGACCGCCATGTGGAGTGAAGACGATACGCTGCCACAAAGTGATGCGCTGTTGTTTGGGCCTGGTGCCGGGCAAAGTAGATGGGCTCGTGCAGTTTTTACTGCGGTACAGGTATCGATTAGCCCGAAAGTTCTAGATGCGGATGCTCTGGCTTTATTGGCAGAACACTTGAACCGCGACGAACAACGAATTCTCACGCCTCATCCAGGCGAGGCTGCCAATTTACTAGGGGTCTCTACCCAAGAAGTTCAACAAGATCGATTCAAGGCTGTGCGGGAGTTACAAAACAAATTTGGTGGTGTGGCTGTATTAAAAGGTGCCGGTACGCTGGTTTGTGATGGTAAGCAGGTGAATATTTGCGATCGTGGGAATGCGGGCATGGCAACCGCCGGAAGCGGAGATGTTTTGGCGGGAATAATTGCAGCTTTGTTAGGGCAAGGCATGACTCCTATGCTCGCTGCCAGTCAGGCTGTTTTGTTGCATGCTATTGCGGGTGATATGGCGGCCATCTCGTGCAGTAAGCGCGGACTGACTGCATCTGCTATAACTGAGCATATTCCAGCTGCGATTACTTCTTTGGTGAGTGGAAAATGAGTATAAATAAGATTCAAGGTGGCGACGCCATGCAAGCTTTTGGCGCAAGTTTAGCCAAACAATGGTTTCCCAGTGCTCATAAGCCGTTAGTCATTTATTTCAAAGGTGATTTAGGTAGTGGTAAAACAACGCTTGTTCAGGGACTTCTAGCGGAATTAGGCGTGTCCGAAGTAGTGACTAGCCCGACGTACACATTGGTGGAACAATATGATGCTGATGTTGGCTTGATTAGTCATTTAGATTTATATCGCTTGGAGCAACCGTCTGACATTGTGGCACTAGGTTTTGAGGATATATATACCAGTTCAGCACTAATTTTAATTGAATGGCCTGCAAAGGCGATACAACATTTGCCGCAACCCAATTACTTTATAGAGTGCCTTTACACCGACCATGATGAAAGAAGTGTAATAATTTCAAGGGCAACGTAAGTATTTTTTATGTGAAATAGCAGAAAATTTTTGCATTTACGGTCAATAAACATATAAAGTCGAGATATTAGCTATAACAAGTTGTTTATAAATATTATTTTACATTCAGAGGATAAGCTGATTGCTTACGCCGCACACAAATAGAATAGGGCTTTTTCGCTGGGTTCAAACCTGCCAGGCAAGCTTCTTTGGCACTATATTCCTTTTAATCGGGCAAGCTATCTTGCCGGTAGGGCAGGCTATTGCTGCCACTAGTGTGAGCAATATACGTGTATGGAATGCGCCAGATCACACCCGCGTGGTGTTAGATCTTGGAGGCAAGGCTACATATAAATCATTTAAATTAGATAGTCCACTGCGGCTGGTAGTTGATTTGAGTGATACAAGTTGGAAGGGTAATTTGCCTGCTACAGCTAGCGAGGACTTTTTTTTACAGGGCATTCGTTCGGGGCAACCTAGCCCGGGCATTACCAGGTTTGTACTGGAGCTTAAGCAGAAAGTAAGTGCGAGTATCTTTCAACTCGAGCCAAATGATATGTATGGACACCGTTTGGTTATCGATTTAAACGAGATTGCCCGCGACAATAATGGCTCCAGTAGTAAGACGACTGTATCGATTACTACATCAACTATTGGATCACCGTTACCAGTTTCTAGCGCGTACGTGCAGACATCTTCAGTTCAGAGCTCTATACGCACCTCGCGAAATATTAATTCTGCTCTAGGCGCTCAGATAATGACCGTCGCTATTGATGCGGGACATGGTGGTGAAGATCCAGGAGCTAGCGGTTCCAGGGGCTATCGCGAAAAAATAATAACAATGGAAATCGCACGTCGGTTAAAAAAGGTCGTCGATGCAGATCCGAAAATGCGCGGAGTGTTGATTAGAGATGGTGACTATTTTATAAATTTACGCAAACGAACCGAGATAGCACGTAATCAGGGTACTGATGTATTTATTTCGATTCATGCTGATGCCTTTCGAAGTGCAAGTGTAAGTGGCTCATCGGTATACGCATTGTCAGAACGTGGTGCTTCCAGTGAAGAAGCGCTTTGGTTAGCGAACCAGGAAAATGCCTCAGACCTGGTTGGTGGAGTGAGTCTTAAAGATAAAGATGTTTTACTTGCCGAAGTTTTGCTCGATTTATCGATGACGAAAACAATCAGTGATGGCCGAGAGGTCGGTGCTCACGTACTTAAACAACTGGATTCGATTGGTAAGGTACACAAGAAACGCGTAGAAACCGCTGGTTTTATGGTGCTTAAGTCACCCGATTTTCCATCGGTGCTGGTTGAAACAGGTTTTATTACCAATCCAGATGAAGAGCAAAAGCTAACTCAAAAAGCTCATCAGGAAAATTTAGCCAAGGCCATATATCGAGGTTTGAAGGCTTATCAAAGTGGAATTCAGCCGCCGGCAAACATTGCGCGTGATGGCTCCTCCGGTGCAAGCACTAACAGTTTTGTCACATATACAGTGCGAAGGGGCGATACCTTGTCTGGTATTGCTGACCGATATCGTGTTCCTATGAGCAAGATAAAGCAGCACAATAAAATTCGAAACAATGTGGTGATGTTAGATCAAAGGTTAAGTATTCCCCGTTAATTGTGCTAAGGGTAACTGAAGGTAGGTAGGCGGGGCAGGTGATTAGTGCCTTAGCAGTTCCTAGTTTGGACGCTAGCCGCGTTGTCGAGTCCCTATCATTCAATACACGTGGAAAAAATTTTGCACCAGTAATAAATAGCGCGTGGCAATTGGAGTGCCGCGCGCTAGAATAATTCATCTATCTCACAGCCTAATTAGAAAGCTACTTTACTAAAGCATGTCACTTTGAATTCGCCCACCGGTCAGGATACTTCCCCGCTAATCGCCGAGGCACGCATTAAGGCGATGTCGCCACAGTTAATCAATCAGATTGCTGCCGGTGAAATTATTGAGCGACCTGCATCTGTGCTCAAAGAGTTAATCGAAAATGCGCTTGATGCAGGCGCGACCCGCCTTCAAGTTACTGCCGAAAGCGGTGGGGTTAAACGTTTATTGGTAGTAGACAATGGCGGCGGTATCTTGAAGCAGGATTTAGCGCTGGCCTTGTCGCGTCATGCGACTAGTAAAATTGATAGTCTGGATGATCTTGAAACAGTAGCCTCGCTTGGTTTTCGTGGTGAAGCCTTGGCCAGTATAGCATCTGTAGGGCGGCTAACGTTGCGGTCGAGAGCGCAGGGTGAAGACACTGGCTGGGAGATACACAGCGAGGGAGATGATCAAATAAGTGCCCCAGTCCCGGTTGCGATGCAAGTCGGTACCTGGATCGAGGTGCGAGATCTTTTTTATAACACGCCTGCGCGGCGAAAGTTTTTACGCACCGAACAAACCGAGCTAAATCAGCTTGATCAAACGTTACGCCGCTTGGCGATGTCGCGTTTTAACGTAAAATTTGAGTTCACTCATAATGGTCGAGTAAGGCGTCACCTTGAAGATGTGACGATGGAGCCGCTTAAACGCATAGCTACCGTTATGGGTGATGAGTTTGTCGTTAACAGCGTGCCACTGGATGCGACTTCAGGCGCGATGCATTTGAGCGGTTGGTTAGGGTTGCCAGCTTTCTCGCGTGCACAGCGTGATATGCAGTATTTTTTCTTAAATGGGCGGCTTATTCGTGATCCGACGGTATCGCATGCGATTCGCCGGGCCTATCAGGACGTGCTGTTTCATGGCCGGCAGCCAGCTTATGTGGTTTATTTGGAGCTCGACCCAGCTCGGGTTGATGTCAATGTGCACCCTACAAAGCATGAGGTTCGGTTTCGCGATAGCCGCGATGTACATGGATTTATTCAAAAGGTGGTTGCTGAGGTGGTTGGGGCCAGCGTTGGTGACAGCCCATCCTTGAGTACCTCTTATGTGAAACCTGTGGTGGTAAGCGAAACCAGCATCAATCAGGTACCGGCGCAAGCCTCAGTATTTTCGGCTAACACCTATTCTCCTTCCATCCGTTCTTCTGGCCAATCATCCAGCTTACAGTCTTCTAACACTCAGTTTTCTAGTATCCAGCAAACCACTGGAGCGACTACAGAGCAATCGACCCAGTTTTATAGAGATTTACACGCCAATCCATCGGCGCTACCCGAAGGAGTCAGTGAACCTGACCAAATTCCAGATGATATGCCACCACTTGGGTTTGCTATTGCTCAACTCCACAGGGTTTATATCCTTGCGCAAAATAATCACGGTATGGTGGTTGTCGACATGCATGCTGCGCATGAGCGGATCACTTACGAAGAACTAAAGCAACAATACGACGCGAGCAGTGACGCGGCGTTCGATCAATTATCATCCAGCCAACCCTTAATAGTGCCAGTGAGCTTAGTGATAAGTGAGCGCGAAATTGCTACCTGGGAGGCAAACCAGAAATTATTTCCAAAACTCGGGTTAGAAATTGATCAGTTAGGCGCCACCGGTTTGGTGATTCGTTCAGTACCAAAATTACTATTGAATGCAGATATCGCGCAATTGCTTCGAGACGTGTTGTCTGACTTGATTGAAGCGGGAAGCTCAGATCGAATTGAACAGACTATAAGTGAAACGCTTTCGTCAATGGCCTGCTACGGGTCTGTGCGGGCAAATCGTAAATTAACGATTGAAGAGATGAACGGGCTGTTACGTGAAATGGAACATACCGAACGCAGCGGTCAATGTAATCATGGTCGGCCAACGTGGATACAGCTTAGCCTTCAAGAGCTTGATCGTTGGTTTAAGCGCGGGCAGTAACAATCATGAACGAATCTTAGTTTTAGGCCCATAGGTCTAGATCCGCGCACAATTTTTAACATGGGCCCAATTAAGATCATACTAGCCATGAGCATATCAATTGGATAGCGCTACCCAGCCAGTTTTGGCATTAATGGGAACCACTGCAACAGGTAAAACCGAGTTGGCTGCGGCTTTAACTGAAGTACTACCAATCGAATTAGTGAGTGTTGATTCTTCATTAGTGTATCGTGGAATGGATATTGGCACTGCAAAGCCGGGAGTCCAGTTTTTAAAAAAGTATCCTCATGCCTTGGTGGATATTCGAGCCCCAACAGACACATATTCGGCTGCTGATTTCTGTAAAGATGCAAATCAGGTGATTGATCAAATTCGTCAGCGTGGAAATATTCCCTTGTTAGTCGGGGGTACTAGCTTTTATTTTTCGGCATTAGAAAACGGTTTGCCTCAGCTACCTGCGGCCGATCCTGTTTTACGCGAACAGATTGCAGATCAGGCAAAGAAACATGGTTGGGCTGAGATGCACAAGCGATTATCCAAATTAGACCCCAAGCGGGCAACGAAGATTGATCCAAATGATGCGCAGCGAATTCAGCGCGCATTGGAAATTATCGAACTGACCGGTAGTACAGTGCCATTGCCAGGAACTGATCAAGCCCGTGGAGGTATTCCGTTAATCAAGATGGCTTTAGCCATATCTGACCGGAGTGTTTTACATCAGCGCATTAGCACGCGTTTTGAGCAAATGATTGAGCAGGGCTTGCAGCAAGAAGTAGAGGTCTTATTGTCAAAAGGCGTTCCTGAAGACTGTATCGCGATGAAAATGATCGGTTACCGACAAATGATTGATTATTTGAATGGAAATACTGCTTTTGAAACTATGAATGCCGCAGCTACCGGGGCCACAAGACAACTTGCAAAAAGACAATTAACCTGGTTGCGACAGCATCGGGGGATCACCTGGTTCTTGTCTGATGGGTTAAATTCCATCAATAATGATGTTATCACCAAATATGTATCAGAAAAACTGACCGGTTTTGGCATATAATGATTCTGTTTCTCTAGTAATAAAAAGGTGAAACAAATAAAAATAACCGCTAATTAGTATTTAAAAAATAAAAACAGGGGATAATTAAATGGCACAACATAAAAGGGCCGCTCTCCAAGATCCTTTCTTGAATGCTCTTCGTAAGGAACGTATTCCTGTATCGGTTTACCTGGTTAACGGAATAAAATTACAGGGTCAGGTCGAGTCGTTTGATCAGTTTGTCGTGGTATTGCGGAACACGGTTAATCAGATGATATATAAGCATGCAATTTCTACTGTCGTGCCTTCCCGCGCAGTTAAAATTCCGCACGAAGACGACAATGATGACGGTAAAGCCGAAGGCGAAAGTTAGATTTTTTCTTCGACAACGATTCCTAACCGGCCGGTCTTACCACAAAGGTATTTTGCTAAATTGAAGATTGTTTTAACTCGGCTCGATCAAAATTGTTGAGCTCTACAGTTATGCTTTTCAATCTCATCTTCAAATTATTCGTAAGTGAAGTGAATAAGCCTTTTGTTTGATTTAACAGAAGCTGACCGACCTACACGCACTTTGGTCGTGTGCCAACGACACACTAGGCGAGCGCATTCCCGCCATGGAATAGGTAGTGGAAAAAGTGGCGAACAAAACGGTGGCTCGCAATTGAGTCAAACTGGCCAGAAAAGTGATGCGTATGACCCGCTCAGTGAAGAAGCGGTGTCAGAGATTTGCCTGCTGGTTGAATCTGCCGGTGGTGAAATAGCCAAAGTGGTTACCGCTAGCCGCGCTAGTCCCCAGCCAGCGACCTTTGTAGGTTCGGGTAAGGCAGAAGAGCTCGCGCAGGTAGTTAAGCAGCACGATATTCAACTATTGGTGATTAATCAGGCGATCACACCGGTTCAAGAACGTAATTTGGAAAAAGCAGTTGGATGTCGGGTACTCGACCGAACCGGACTGATTCTAGATATCTTCGCGCAGCGTGCGCAGTCTCATGAAGGTAAATTACAGGTCGAGCTGGCACAACTTCGGTATTTATCCACGCGTTTGGTTCGCGGTTGGACCCACTTGGAGCGTCAGAAAGGTGGAATAGGCTTGCGTGGTCCAGGTGAAACTCAGCTCGAAACTGACCGCCGGTTAATTGGCGACCGTATTCGAAGGTTAAAAGAACGTTTGGTGAAAGTATCAGCACAACGTGGCTTGCGGCGGCGGGCACGCAAAAAAGTACCGTTGCCTACCGTGTCTCTAGTTGGGTATACCAATGCTGGAAAGTCGACTATATTTAATCGTTTGACAGATTCGATGGTTTACGTAGAAGATCAGCTATTTGCGACCTTGGATACGACCATGCGACGTTTGGCTGTGCCTGAGTACGGAGAAGTGATTTTGTCTGACACGGTTGGTTTTGTTAGAGATTTGCCCCACACGCTGGTGCAGGCTTTTCAGTCCACCCTTGAGGAGGTTAGCAGTGCACAGGTACTGCTTCATGTTGTTGATGCTGCGGGTATTAGCCGAGATGACAATATACGTGCAGTGCAAAAAGTATTAGATGAGATAGATGCAAGTGATATTCCGCAAATATTGGTGTACAACAAAGCGGATTTGATCGATTCCGAGTTTCGTGGGAAGGCGATGAATAGCTTCGATGGAAAAATCACCGAGAAAGTCTGGGTATCTGCCCATGACGGCCGTGGTATCGACGATTTACTCGCTGCGATTTCCCGGCTACTGGCTGCCTGCAGACAGCGATATCAAGTACAACTTCCCATAAGTGCTGGTGCTTTGAGAGCTAAATTATATGAACGCGGTACCGTAAAAGCCGAATCGCAAACCGAACAGGGCGATTGGGAAATTGAAATAGAATTATCTGATTCAGCCCTAGGGTGGCTGCGTAAGCAACCAAATGTTCAAGGTATTGCATCGTATTGAGTTATAGCTAGATAGAGCAAGTATTTGGGTCAGTTACGAATAGTCGCTGATTAATTACCAAATACATAACTTGGCCTATTGTTAATTGTTTAACAAACCCCATGTTTAAATAGGTACTCTTAGAGTGCAAACAACGTTTTGTCTCATGCTACAATTCATTGGTTTTTTGATCCTTTTTTTATACCCACATTGGAGTATTAGTAATGCCTTGGAACGAACCTGGTTCAAGTGGTAATAATTCTGGCGGCGGACGCAAGCCTAACGGTCGTTCGACTGGCCGCGCAGGCGATGTGCCTGATCTTGAAGATGTAATACAGAGCGTTCGCAAACGTTTTGGCGGTGGCGGTGGCGGTTCTGGTAGCGCCGGAGGAGATTCTATTTTTCCGGGCTGGCCAATTATTGTAGGCTTGTTGGCTGTGGCTTGGTTGTTCAATTCTGTTTATATCGTTGACGAAGGCTATAACTCGGTCGAATTGCGTTTCGGTAAACATACCGGCACCTACGGTGCAGGATTGAATATGGTGCTTTGGCCGATTGAAGAGAAACGAATAATTGACGTTGATTCAGTTCGCCCGTTAACTGTCGGGTATCGGGAAACCGATGCAAACCAGAAGCAGGCAGTTCGTGGTGAAGCCCAAATGGTCACTACCGATGAAAATATTGTTGACGTAGAGTTAACCGTTCAATACAACATTAAGAGCGCGGAAGATTTGGTGTTTAATGTCGCTGAAGTGGATTTTCGCGGTGGTATCGATGCGGTTGTTCGCGGCTCTACCGAGAGTGCTTTACGTGAGGTGGTCGGTTCCAAAACTATGGATGGCGTTTTAACTGATGAACGTACCGCCGTAGAAATTGATACTCGCTTATTGTTGCAAGATATCCTGGATCGGTATCAGACTGGTATCAACGTATTATCAGTGGAATTGCAGGCATCTAGAGCGCCTCAAGAAGTGCAGCATGCTTTTGATGATGTAGTAAAGGCCGATCAAGACTATGTGCGTTTGAAGAATGAAGCAGAGGCCTACGGCTTAAGCGTGGTACAGATTGCTGAAGGTCGAGCTAAACGTATAGAACAAGAAGCAAACGCCTACCGTGAAACGGTGGTTGCCAAAGCTGAAGGTGAAGCCTCTCGTTTTGAGCAGGTGCTAATGGAGTATCAAAAAGCTCCGGAAGTGACACGTGAGCGTTTATACATAGATACCATGGAGCAAGTGCTATCAAGTACTTCCAAGGTGATGATTGATCAACAGAGCGGTGGCAATAGCTTAATGTATCTTCCATTAGATAAATTGGTTGAGAATAGCGGGCGTAATGCCTCGAACGTGCCTGTGCGTTCGAATACTACAAATATAGAACCGGGTGTTGACCAAAACAGTGTTGTTGGTCGGCCAGAGCGTGGCAGGGAGATTCGATAATGAACCAGAAAGCATTCCCAGTATTGGTAGTCCTAGCGATTATTGGCGTAGTGTTAGCTAACTCACTTTACTTTGTGTATGAGTGGGAGCGAGCGGTTAAATTTAAGTTTGGTGAGTTCATTGGTGCTGAAATAGAACCAGGTTTGAGATTCAAATGGCCGGTAGTCAATACCGTGCAAAAGTTTGATATGCGTATTCAGACGATGGATGAGCGTGCCGAACGTTTTCAGACCGTAAGGAAAGAAGAGTTAGTGGTGGACAGCTTTGCCAAGTGGCGAATTGCGGACCTTAGGCAGTTCTATACATCGGTGCGTGGAAGTTCGCGTACAGCGCAGAATCGTCTTTCACAGCGGGTAAATAGTAGTCTTCGGGCAGAAGTGGCCAAACGTACTATTCCTGATGTTATTGCCGGTGATCGCGCAGAAATTATGAGCATCGTTCAGCAAGCGATTAGTGAAGAGGCTCAAGCAATTGGTGTCGATGTTATCGATGTACGCTTGAAGCGGGTTGATTTAGCAGACGAAATTCGCGGCGAGCTATTCGCGAGAATGGAGTCTGAGCGTGCCCGAATTGGTTCTGAAAAGCGCGCTACTGGTGAAAACGAAGCAGAACAAATTCGGGCTAATGCTGATCGTTCACGAGCTATTACACTTGCGAATGCGGAAAGATATGGAAATGAAACCCGCGGTGAAGGTGATGCCACTGCGACCCGTATTTATGCGAATGCGTATGGCCAAGATGAAGAGTTTTACTCTTTTTATCGTTCTCTCGGTGCTTATCAAACTACGTTTGATCAAGGTGGCGATTTGATGGTGCTTGATCCGAATTCTGACTTCTTTAAGTATTTTAATCAGGCCAAGAATTAGATTTCTATCAAATTAGCTTTTCTAAATAGATAAGGTATTAATTGCGATATAGCTCGCAATTCACTATTAACTAGATCGCCGTGCATAAACGGTGTTGGACGCCGATGATTGATTGGAATTTGTTATTCATGGCTTTTGGCTTGATGCTCGTTATTGAGGGTGTTACACCATTAACCGGCCCCGATCGATTTAGGCGCATGGCAGCGATTATTAATGGTTTAACCGATGGGCAATTGCGAGCTATGGGTTTTACATTAATGATGGGTGGTCTTATAGTGTTGACCCTCGCGCGCTCTTGAGCTGAATTTTATCGACGACGTTTATAGTACTTGTAGAAGACCTTGTGATAAATTTCGATAAAGGGCTTAGCTATAGTCCTTACATTTTAGTTCTTATAAAAGCCCCCTATAAAGCCGTGTGGAACCAAAAGCAGTCAGAATATAGCTATGATTGATAATGATCGTTGGCAGTTGCCACAAGGTATAGAGGAGTTACTACCGGTTAAGGCGGCCGCATTGGAAGCGTTGCGGGTTCAGCTACTTGGATCAATGCAAGCGCGTGGCTATCGTTTGGTGTCACCTCCGATGATCGAGTTTTTGGAGTCCTTGTTAACCGGCACTGGCTCTGCGGTAGAGCGGGCGACTTATCGAGTCTCCGATTCCGAGACTGGCCGTACCATGGGGGTTAGAGCAGACTTTACTCCCCAAGTTGCACGTATTGATGCTCACTATCTGACCGACAGCGAAGTAAATCGATTGTGTTACGCCGGTCCTGTTGTGCGTACGCGCCCACGAACACCGGGCGGCGCAAGAGAAGAGTTACAGTTGGGTGGCGAGCTATTTGGTATTGCCGATTTATCAGCTGATTATGAAGTAATCGACACCATGCTCAATTTGTTTGACGTTGTTGGTGCCAAAGACGTCACCTTGTCTATTGGACACGTTGGGATTTATCGCGAATTAGTAAAGCTCGCGAAACTCGATGAGCAGGGTAAGCAGGCGATATTGGCGACGCTTCAGCAATTTTCTATTCCAGATATGGATGCTCTGATTGAACGAGAGGGTGAGATTAGCAATGGTGACCTATCAAGCTTTAGAAGTTTGATGGATTTGTCAGGTGACGTTAGCCTGCTAGATAGCGCACGTGCTGTGTTACCAAATACTGCTGAAATAGTAGCTTGTCTGGATCAACTGACGGGTGTTTGCGAGTTTGTTACTCGTTCATACCCCGAAGTTAATATCCATATCGATCTCGCTAATGTCAGGGGATATCAATATCACACAGGAATTATTTTCGAGTGTTTGGTAGAAGGTGCAGGTAAAGCGCTCGCGAATGGCGGGAGATATGATGCTATAGGTGCTGGTTTCGGTAGATCACGTCCTGCGACCGGATTTTCAGCAGATCTAAAGGCGTTGTTATCTTTGCAGCCAGAAGTGTTTAACCAAGCTAAAGCCATATTGGCTCCTTCTGAGCAAGGTGAGGGCTTAAGGTCCGTTATTGCAGAGTTGCGCTCAAGTGGCGAACAAGTCATTAATCGATTATCCGAAACTGATGCTGAGCTTTGCGATCGTCAGTTAGTAATTAAAAAAAATCAGTGGGTTGTGGAGCTCTTAATGCATTAATGAGTAAGAAACTGGTACTAGTTGGAACCCAATGGGGTGACGAAGGTAAAGGAAAAATTGTGGATCTGCTGACTGAAAAGGCCGAAGTTGTGGTGCGTTTTCAAGGTGGACACAACGCGGGTCACACGCTGGTCATTGGCGGGCAAAAAACCGTTCTACATTTGATCCCGTCGGGCATCTTACGGCCGACTGTGCAGTGCTATATCGGAAATGGTGTGGTCCTGGCTCCAGATGCATTAATTGAAGAAATGAAGGAACTGGAAGCCTCCGGCGTTGATATATCTGCACGCCTTGGTATTAGTGAGGCCTGCCCATTAATATTACCGTACCACATAGCGCTTGATCAGGCACGAGAGCAAGCTAGAGGAAACGATGCCATTGGCACTACTGGTCGCGGGATTGGTCCAGCCTATGAAGATAAGGTTGCTAGACGAGGATTACGTCTTGCCGACCTGGTTCAGGGCGATGACTTTGCCGAGAAACTTGTCGGATTAGCGGATTATCACGATTTTGTTTTAAAAAATTATTTTAAGGTTGACACTTTGGATATCAACAAAGTCGCCGATGAAATGCTGGCTTTTAAAGAGCGACTCGCGCCATTAATGTGTGATGTAACCCAGGCTCTCGACGATGCAGACCGTGCGGGTAAAGCCATTATGTTTGAAGGCGCGCAGGGCATGATGTTAGATATTGACCATGGTACTTATCCATTTGTGACTTCTTCTAACACCACCGCTGGTGCTGCCGCATCGGGCAGCGGCATGGGTGTTAGTAAACTTAATCAAGTTATGGGTATTGTGAAGGCCTATACCACCCGGGTGGGTGCCGGACCATTCCCGACTGAATTAGACGACTTGGTCGGTCAATACTTGGGTGAAGTAGGGCATGAGTTTGGTGCGACTACCGGGCGATCGCGTCGATGTGGCTGGATTGATGCCGCGCTGCTGCGCCGTTCGCGACAAGTGAATGGTCTTACCACATTGTGCCTTACTAAGTTGGACGTGCTGGATCAGCTTGAAGAAATAAAAATCTGCACTGGCTACCAGCTAAAAGGAGCTGAAGTAAAAGTAGCTCCTCTAGGTGCTGAGCTGTTAGCACAATGCGTGCCTTTGTACGAAACGTATCCAGGTTGGCAAATCAATACAGTCGGTACTAAAAATTACGATGATTTGCCAGCAAACGCTAAGGCTTATATTCAACGGATCGAAGAGCTGGTTGAAGTGCCGGTAGATATAATTTCAACCGGTCCAGATCGAGATGAGACCTTGGTCAGAAAGGATCCGTTCGAATAACTATCGTTGTACTTGCTCCAACTACCGATATGCGGAGCATCTTTAAGGCCGTGCTGTATGATCATCTTCACGTTTCAAAACAAAGTCTAGAAGATCAAGTGTTTCCAGGTAGCAAAGCCGCAGGGTTGATACCAGATTTGTTAGTTTAGCGGCTAATATAGGCGTCGGTGGGGCTGAAGCGCGCTGCAGACTCTTCGTTCTGCTTACTTGGTCCGATGCTACCTGCTAAGGTACATTAACGTCTGCGCTACGTTAAAAGCTGAACTACAATTAACGGCTTCACTATAATTAACACCTGCACTACAGTAACGCTTGTCCTTAGTTGAAATTAAAAGTCGAACCCAAACGACAATAAGGAAACATGGATTTATTAATCGACATCGGTAATAGCCGAGTTAAGTGGGCAACGCATGATGAAGCCAGCGCCGGGGCTGAGTGGTTCTTTGCGGAGCCCTTGCTGCACGGTGGTGATTACCAAGCCTGTATCAGCCCACTGTGGAAAGAGTTGCTAAAGCCCGGTCGAGTTGCCCTAAGCTGTGTTGCGTCTTCAGCTGCAACTAGTGCGGTAGTAGACCGAGTCGATTCTCTATGGGGTATGCAAGTTCGACTGTTAATTAATACAGAAACGGCATACGACATTAATAGTAATTATGCTGATAGAGAGTTAGGTGTTGATCGGTGGCTTGTTGTTATTGGTGCACGCAGCTTGCTTGAAGGTAACGTGGCAATCGCCGATTTTGGCTCGGCAGTTAATATTGAATTTCTCACCGAAGGTAGCGAATACCTTGGTGGAATGATATTGCCAGGCCGAATGTTGATGTATCAGAGTTTGGCAGCTGGTACGGCGATGGATCTGGGTGATTTGGCGAAGTTTGATGGGCAGCTTGGTGAGTCAACCGACACCGTAATTTCAGCGGGTGTGATTAGTGCGCTCACTGGTGCACTAGAAAAATCTATACAGTTTGCCCAGAAACAGCATAAACGAGAATGGCGTGTCATAATTACCGGCGGCGATTCGAAAATGCTTGCGCCCTATTTATCTAAACAATACATATTGGAGCCAAATTTGGTTTTTATTGGTATGAGTGAGGTGCTGAATTGGCAAGGTTAGTATGGGTGGCATTGGGTTTGGTGTTGTTGAATCTGGTGCTGTTTTTATGGCCGCAATCTGACTATCGCTCTAATTTGGTAGCGCCTGAAGTTAATGCCAGTCAGCTGCAGCTGTTATCTGAGGTCCGCGGGCCTGAGCCGATTGAAGAGGCAGCCGAGCAGCTAGCAGCTGTTGTACCTGAGATACGAGAAACAACAACTGACCAAGCGTTGCAGCGACAAAGTGGGCCACAGAGAATCGCAACAGTTGATCAACCTAATACAGAATCCAGCTGCTACAAAATTGGTCCGTTCGTCAGTATCAATGCGTTTACCATGACACGAGCGCGATTGGATAAGCTGGAAATACCTTTCACTTTGGGACAGGTTGGTCCACGCTCTGGAACCGTCGTGCGATTATATGCCGGTCCGTACGAATCTTATGCGCAGGCAGAAGCTGCAAAATCCGGGCTACGGGAACGCGGCCTAATGGATCATTTTATAAAGCCAGATGGCGCAACGTGGCTGTTATCGATGGGTGTGTTTGTAGAGCGTGATCGCGCAGAGCAACGATTATTATTGCTCAAACGGCGTGACCCGAGTGTTAAGTTAAGGGTCGAGTACGGAGAGATTCCTCCAGGATCCTGGGTGATTGTTGAGTATGAAAACTTAAGCAAAACCGAATCGGCCAGGCTTTTAACAATCCCTTGGCATGAAAGTGGCGTTGAATTAAGCGTATCTCCTTGCAGTGCCCCATTAATCGCTGACGGTGATGGTGAAGTGAATCTGACTGAGAACTAGTTATCATTGTATTGCAGATTGTTGGGGTGCAAATCAATCAATTCTGAACTAAAATTCGTGTATAGAAGGTTGTTGGAAATAGGCATTGCGCAATACGTGCCATAACCCTACAATTCGCGCCGCTAAAGCGCATGAAGCGAATACCAAAAGTACGCCCGTATAGCTCAGTAGGCAGAGCAACTGATTTGTAATCAGTAGGTCGTTGGTTCGATTCCGACTACGGGCTCCATTTTCTCGGTTTTTGTTGTGTTTTCTATACCTTTGCGTGGATTGACATGCACTTGAAAACACTAGACAATCCGCGCCTTCCCGATATTTGGAGGGGTTCCCGAGTGGCCAAAGGGGGCAGACTGTAAATCTGCTGGCTCAGCCTTCGGAGGTTCGAATCCTCCCCCCTCCACCATCGGGTTAGCTGTAGCTAATCGAGCTCAGGTTTGTTCGATTTTACGTTTGCTGGGCGGGAGGAATTTGTGTCGGTTTGGTATGCGTAATCACGTGGAGTTTGATGAAAGTGTGGCTTGTAGTATTGGTATAGTGCGGGTGTAGTTCAATGGTAGAACCTCAGCCTTCCAAGCTGATGATGTGGGTTCGATCCCCATCACCCGCTCCATTTGCTGTGTACGTGTTTGACGGTAGTAGAGTTCGTTTGTTAAGAGCTGGATGGCGTTAGCCGCATTGATCAGGGCCCATATAGCTCAGTAGGTAGAGCACTTCCTTGGTAAGGAAGAGGTCACCGGTTCAAATCCGGTTATGGGCTCCACTAAATTGCTCAGTGCATTTGAGCTGAGAAAGCTGTAAGCAGTAAGCTAGTTTCAAGACCTTAGTTATATTACTAACGTAAGGTTTTAAACAGTAAAGTAGTATGGCGCCACAAGTAATATAGATTGCCTGCGGCACAATTTTTTATAATTGATTTCGAACATAATGATCGAAATAACTTTGGAGGCTAGATATATGTCCAAGGAAAAGTTTGAGAGAAATAAACCACACGTAAATGTGGGAACGATTGGTCACGTTGATCATGGTAAGACGACGTTAACGGCGGCGATGACAAAAGTGTTGTCTGAAAAGTACGGTGGTACTGAAGCTACTAA
>JAQWNC010000022.1 GCA_029246505.1 Arenicellaceae bacterium | reverse complement strand
GGCACGAACCGACCGGTCGACTCCACGTCACAATCGAAGAGAGATAGCGTCATTTGTGGTGCAAAGATCATCTCACGCGAATGAGATAGTGACCCGACGATGTACTCAGGGTCTTCAAGAACAAACTCGATCGTTGCGCCTGCTCCGTCATTAATCATTTGATATCGTTCGACGACGTGCTTTTGTCGACCTGAGGGCACACCGATTTGATAAGGTGATCGGTGATCGGTGAAATTGCGCGTGTCCACTATCAAGACATCCTCTTCCCATCGTCCAATAGAATGGCCTGAGGTAAATCGTTCACTGCTGTCAGGGTGGCTACGTCCATCCATATAGACGGTACGTAAATCATCGAAGTACTCTGAATGTAGCGTAATGGTTTGTTGCTCTTCCTGGAATGCGATCTCTATTGGATAATAGACCGTTGACAGAATCATTCCTGGCGTAGGCCGGCCAATACAGGTTGATTCTGGGTTCTCCTCTGAAAGTTCTATTAAACTAGCTTGAGCGGCTTTCGCTTTTTCGGTAAGAACCAGTTGTGCCCTGTAAAACCCATCGTATCCACCGGGGTAGTCAACGAGTTTATCGCCGTCTGCTATCCACTTGCCTTCCAGCGAAGTCGCACGCTCGTCTGAAATGACTATTTCCAACTTAGGCTCACCAGAAGCACTAAAGAACGAACTACTCAGGAGTGTACCGTCGGTTTTTTCAATTGACTCGACTAATCCGTAAAGTCGACCATCAAGTGCTGCATGAGCCACCACGGTAACCTTCTCTCCGGGAGATAGTGAATCTTGCGTCCAGCCCATACGAGTAACTGTCATTGTCGAACTGGTTTGTAGCGCCCATTCTATTTGTTCACCGTCGTCGTTCTGTGTCTCGACGCCGATATAAACGTGCGGGTTGCGCCAGGTATACTCAGTAATGGTACCCTCGAAAGTAATGAAAGATTTCATATCGAGTCCTGCGTCGCTGTGGTGAGCAAACCCCTTGGGGGCGATGAGCAGACTGGTGATACAAAAGGTAATTACGTGAAGTTTAGTCATATTAATGTAACTTTTGGTTCTATTAAACTAGCCTTTTATAGGTGAATAAATTGACCAGTATAATGAGGTTGACGGATTCTAATACGATAGCAGCAATGTTAACCCTAATATGCCTGAGTCCTTAGTTTATTATAATACAGATTTTGGCTTAAAGTATTAGCTTCATAATGCGTTATTATTTATTGCAAATCTGTCAGAAGATATTAGAGAAAACTAAAAGTTTCATTAATATGACTAAACAAGGCATCAGTTACATCGACCCAGACACTCTCACCGACCCAGATATGCAGGCTGAACTTGAACGATGTCGCGTTCGCGGCGCACCTCGCCCCGAAAGCTTGGCAATCCGTGCCCATGCGCCGGCCACTTTCTGGTCATTCGCTAAAACGTGGCAATCCGTGTTTCACGAAAGCGTTTGCGACCACACGATCAAGGAACTGTGCCAAGTTTACGTATCGCGCTTTGTGAAGCACGTGTCCAATGCGATGTAAAACGATGCCTACCAGCTTTAGAGATAATCCAGCCCAGTGAGCAAACGGACTGATTTCAGTTAAAATTAGCTGCGCTTAAAAACGATCTCAAGCAGCCGTTTTTGAGTTTTCACATATCTTGTACTCAAAGCGATCATTCACCTTCTGGAAATAAAATACCGTTATATAATCCTCTACCAGTATCTACGCGATATGGGACTAACCCCCAAGTGCAAAAATTCTGTCTATAAAAACCGGAAGCGGACTAAATAAATTTAAAAAGTCTGGTAAATATATCTTAGCTCTCTACAATGGTGCGAGTCACAAAGTGACGTCCTAGGGGGTGGTGAAAGCCTGAGATACCTTAAGTGGTGAACCCTATGAACCTGATCCGGTTAGTACCGGCGTAGGGATAGGAGTTCAGTCTTTCCTTTCCTACACGTCTATGCCGGGTCTCTTTAGTATTTATTAATGAGGCTCTTTATGAGTAATCACAAGATACGATCTGTATTAATAGGGCTATTATTTGCCAGCTCTGCCCTTGTTATGGCCAGCCCCGAGCTGGAAGAAATTATCGTTATGGCCGACTTTCGAGACGCCGACCTGATGACGACATCGGGTAGTATTAGCATCATTGATGGCGATACTATTCGTGAACGAGCTGCCGAGCACCTAGAACAAATCATCAATATTACACCCAATGTGAATTTTTCGTCGGGTGGTTCGCGCGCGCGATTTGTGCAGATTCGCGGGATAGGTGACCTGGAACAATTTACCGAGCCCAAGCACTTCCCTTCGGTCGGTATAGCGTTCGATGGTATTGACCTAGGTGGCTCTGCGAGTAATAGCCTGCTACTGGATACTCAACAAGTCGAAATATTGCGTGGCCCCCAGGGCACCCGCTTTGGCGCCAGCGCCTTGGCAGGCATGATTAATATTACGAGTAACGACCCTGCTGAAAAATTCAGCGGACGAGTTGGAGTGGGTCTAGGTAATTACAATAGCCGCCGCGCCACAATAGTACTGAGCGGCCCCTTATCCGACACAATCGGTAGCCGGCTAGTAGTACAAAACAGTCAAAGCGATGGCTTTATTAATAATAATGCACTGGGCAGGGATGATACTAATGACCGGAATGAAGGCAGTATACGGGGGAAGCTACGCTGGCAGGCCACAGAGTCGCTGCAAGTGGACTTTAATGGTATTTATAATGATATGGACAATGGTTATGACACATGGTCATTAGATAATAATCGCAGCACCTTATCGGGCCAACCGGGGAAAGATAACCAAATCTTCAGTGCACTGTCCATGGATCTATCCTGGAGCGTCAATGACTTTTCCTTAGTGCAAGCGATAGTCACCCGCAGCTGGACCGACCAGGCCTATGGCTTTGATGAAGACTGGACCTACCTTGAAATATGCGATGATTTTTTCTGTCCGTTTGATGACTCATTCTCTAATACCGACAAAATAGAACGAGATCGAGATGAGTATTCAGGTGACATGCGTTTGTTATTAACGGGAGATTCGATAGAAGGGGTTATTGGTGTTTATCACCAATACCGCGAAGAGGACACCGATAGGACCTACTACGGTAGCTTTCAAAGCCAATACGACACAAATCGCACTGCTATCTATGGACAGCTTAGTGATAATCTAACTGACAAGCTGCGCTTGATGGGCGGAGTACGCTTTGAAAAATTTAATGACGACTACAAGGATTCTCTGGCCTTTGATAGCGACACCAGCGATGACTTATGGTCTGGAGAGCTTAGCCTGGAATACAGTATTGACGATAATCAGATGCTGTATGCCACCCACTCCCAAGGGGTCAAACCCGGTGGTGTGAATGTAGAAGCTAATTCCAGCTACCCCCTGCTGCAAACCACCTTCCAGGCGTTTATGGCCGACAAGCTGCGCTTCTACGATGAGACCTTAATAAACACCGAAATAGGTCTTAAGGGAAATTACTTCGGCCAACGCTTGCGTTTGAAAGCTGCTCTATTTCATATGGATCGCGACAATGCACAACTAGAATCCTGGATGTGGGACGACGTCAATTTTCTCTGGATCGGCTATCTTGATAGCGGTAATGATGTCGAAAGTTATGGTGCCGAGATAGAACTCGATTTTATGTTAACCGATTCACTGCAGCTTTTTACTAACCTGGGCTGGCTAGAAACTGAAGTAGATGAAATCACCGTCTATGACTTGGACAGCTCTTCTTTTGTTAACCGCAGTAATCGTGAGCAGGCGAAATCGCCAAGTTACCAATTTAATATTGGCGGGCGTTATCAGTTTACCGCCTCGCTCAGTGGTCGATTTGAGGTAGAAGGCCGTGATGAGAGCTACTATGGCTACTATCATGACGAAAAACTAGATTCTTACACCCTGCTTCACGCCAGCTTAAACTGGCAGCATGGCGATTTTGATGTTCAGCTATGGGGTCGTAATTTAACGGACTACGATTATTCGGTTCACGGCCTGTACTTTGCTAATGATCCACGCAAAGGTTGGGTCAATGAAAGTTACAATCAATTAGGTGAACCACGTACCTATGGCATTACCGCCAATTATCATTTTTAAAGGAGCCTTGAATGAAGCTGACTGCAGAAATAAGTATGTATCCGCTGGCTGATAACTACATTCTGGCCATAGACGGGTTTATTAGGCACTTAAACCAGCAAGCCGAGATCACCGTGATTACCACCCCTACCTGTACCCAGATCAATGGTGACTATGACCTGGTCTTTGCATTTATCCAACAAGGCATCAAGCAAAGTCATGCCGAGTTTGGCCGGGCAGTATTTGTGACTAAATTTATCGCCGATCATCAACTGTAATGCATGACATCACTGCCAGCATCATTGATGCACTGAAGCTGATGTCTGGCTGGGAAGGGCTGGCGGTGTTACTGGCTATCGCCTACTTGCTACTGGCAATGCGAGAAAATATCCTATGCTGGGCCTGCGCCTTTACCAGCACAGCTATTTACACCGTGCTGTTCTGGAACGTCAACCTGCTAATGGAGTCAGCACTGAATGTCTACTATATGGCGATGGCGGTTTATGGTTGGTATCAATGGCAGCGCGGCAGCCAGCAAGGAACAGAGCTACCGATTGCTCGCTGGCGATGGTCGATCCATATTGGTATATGTATTCTAATTGCTGGACTGACCCTGCTATCCGGGTATTTATTAACCGGGCAAAGTACCGCAGCCTGGCCTTATGTCGATTCATTTACCACTTGGTCCAGTGTCATCGTAACGTTTATGGTCGCGCGAAAAGTATTGGAAAACTGGCTTTACTGGATTGTCATCGATAGTGTGTCGGTACTCCTTTATTTCGAAAGAGGACTTGCTCTTACCTCCCTACTTATGGCTGGCTATACCGTCATGGCTATAGTCGGTTATATCTATTGGCGTCGCCACTGGCTAGACGGAAATAAGACCAACTTTGCCGTTGCTTGAGCAAGCTTTAGCTAATTGGCGTAAGTGGCGTATACCACTGACCTGCCAACCAACCCTTTGTTGTCGATTACCCGGCGGACAATCCAACCAGACTTTCCTACTTAATGCTGGAAATACGCAACTGGTATTACGTTTAGGCCTGGCTGGAGCTTCGTTACTTGGTGTCGACCGGCGCACAGAGCTACAGATTTTGTTGGTCGTGGCTGAAGCGGGCCTGGCACCAAAGCCGCTGTATGCAGAGCCTGGTAGAGGTCTATTGGTGACCGAGTATATCGAGGGCATTAAGCCCGAACAATCGCTTTTCGCCAATCCTGACTGGCAAATTATGCTATCGAAAACCATTAAATCCCTGCGCCAACAGTCAATAAATTTGGCGCCGTATCCCTACCGGCAACAAATGGATAATTACTGGCAGCAATTATCAGGGGCTGGGCACCCAGGGATTGAACAACAATACCTGAACGCAGTATCAGCACTTGATCTGCTAGAGGCATCCTCAGCTACCCAGTCATTAGTTCATCATGACTTAAATATCGATAACCTACTGATAGTGAATGCCCAGTTGATGCTTCTGGACTGGGAGTATGCAGGCCAAGGCTTCACAATTATGGATGATGTGGCGCTATTACACCTTGGATTAAACCTTTCTTTAAACCACCCTGCCAAGCAGTGGGCTGCGGCACAGGCCATTGCTGGTTTTTTAGATAATGGCTGGCATTTACTCAGGTAGAAGAACAACTCGAGCTGATGCGCTACTTACGGTCAATTCAGTATTACGCCTCAACCAACAAAGCCATCACCACTAGCGCTGATTCAACCATCTACCTGTGCACATGATTTGTTAGTGTTAAAAGTCAGAGGCTTCTCACCTAGAATGCAAGAATTTATGAACTCTGTAATTAAAAATATATATACAATAGAAAATCAGGGCCGCGCTTAACAAGTTAGCTATGTTGCGTGTTCGATCAATGACCGCAGTATATAGGGGTTATTCTTAACTAAATCGAATTATTGAGCATGCAAGGCCTGCCGTCTACAAAACACAGAGCTCAACCCTTCACAAAGTGGTGGGGTATTAGTATGCGCGCAATTCAAGATGCTAAGCGATCGTACCCATATCTGATTTTGCATTACCACCGGTACTCAATTTGATGGGTTTACCCGCGGACACAATAGACCATATACTTTAGTCTATAGACGAGAATAAGAATGGGGAGGGAAAAGTGGAACAAGACTTAAAGATGGGGCCACATGATGTCGGTGGCGAGTTTAGTGACCCAATAGACACCTTAGATAGTGGCATGACACATTGGGAAAAATTTTCTAATGGTATTCGTGGTGCGGTGTCTGCACGCAAAGTAATCACTCTGGATGAGCTTAGACTCTCGGCCGAATCGTTTGGTGATGAATATTTTAAAATGCCCTACTTTGAACGCAATGGGCTTGCATTGGTTCATAGATGCCTTGAGCGTGAACTATTCACAGAAGAAGAGCTTCAGCTAGCTCGCACAAAAGCAGAAAAGGAATTCGAAGTACCCTTAATCGATCTACCAAACCCGAAAAGTATCACCCATTTACACGATGGGGAAGAGCACCACCACCACGATAACGATTTCCAGGAAGATGAGGCCGGTGAGGGGCCGCCCAGCTATTACTTCGATATGCTTGCTGTGGCAAAGCTGCTCGTCGACCGCGAGCTTATTACCATGCAGAATGTGCTGCAAAAAATTGAGCAGTTCGATAACGTGTTCCCTGCCCGTGGTATTGCCGTTGTCGCCAAGGCTTGGACAGACCCAAAATTTAGAAAATTTCTAATTCGTGATGCAAAAAACGCAATTATCGATATGGGTCTAAAGCTAGAATCATTTGCAGAAATCATCTGTATGCCGCAGAGCGAGCAAACTCATCATATGGTCGTATGCACCCTTTGCTCATGTTACCCACGTAGCCTTCTTGGAATGCCTCCAAGTTGGTATAAATCTCGCAGCTATCGATCTCGTGTCGTACATGAACCGCGTAAGGTTTTGGCTGAATTTGGCACCATCATTCCAGACGATGTTGAAGTAAGGGTGCATGATTCAAATGCTGACATGCGCTACCTTATATTGCCTCAACGGCCGAAAGGCACCGAGGACTGGACAGAGGCTAAACTTGCTAACATTATCTCCCGCGATCATCTTGTGGGAGTGAGGGTTCCAGAAGATGTCATATAGCCATCAGGTTGAACCAACCCCACGATTTGCTACAACGGACCAGATTCAAGTTGTTAAGCGACAATCAGAAGGACACTGCCGAACACCGAGTTATATCCGAGGCAAAATCGGTATTGTCGAGCGGTATTGCGGTAATTTCAAAAACCCGGAGCAACTCGCCGTCGCGCATCCAACGCCAGTAATTATTCCTCTTTATCGATGCAGGTTTCTGCAAACAGAGATTTGGCCTAATTACCTTGGCGCGGAAACAGACACGCTTGAAATTGAGATATATGAACATTGGGTCGACCCAGTGTGAGTAAAATATCTAGCGCTAACTCGCAGCCAGAACTATCGGCGCACGGCTTGTTTGTAATTCTAGCAGCCGCAGCTCTTGCATTGCTTGCAACGCCACTTGCTGCCCCAGCGATGCCCGAAATTGTGCGCGTTTTCGTGCAGCAGGCTCAGACAGAAACTTTCGCTCGCACCGTTCTCAACTCAATCAGTTTTCTCCCCGGTGACCCTAGTGTTATTTTTCTTGTTAAGTTTATCTTGCTATCGGTACCGGCGCTTTTCATTATTATCGGAGCCCCATTTGCGGGCTGGATGAGCGACAACTGGGGCCGTAAAAGCCTGCTAAACGGATCACTGTTGGTCTTTGGTCTAGCGGGTACATCAGGGTATTTTGCGGAAAGCTTTTTGTTCATGTTTGCCGGGCGCGCGATACTTGGGCTTGCTATCGCCGGTATTAAAACTGCCAGCATCGCAATGGTTGGCGACTACTATGACGGTGCAAAAAGGCAAAAAGTGCTTAGCTGGCAGGGCTCCGCGACAAAAGTTGGTGGCTTCGCTTTTATGTTCTTAGGCGGATTTCTCGCGAATTTTAACTGGCAGATACCGTTTCTGGGCTACACGCTTGCGTTTTTGTTATTGCCAAGCGCCATGATCGCGCTTGGCGAAAGCTTGCCGGAAGCGCCGGTCGGTGAGCGAGACCAGGTCACAACGGCACTACCATTTTGGCCATGCACTTACGTATTCGTTTCTGCGACGCTTGCCTGTGGGTTGTTTTTTATGACCCCAGTTCAATTGCCGTTCTATCTAACGTCTGCATACGATGCATCACCGCTACAAACTGGTTCAGCGGTTGGCATTGGGAATACTGTCGGAGCAATAGTTGCCCTTAGTTATTACCGCTTTAAGCATAGCCTGGGTTACATGGCGATTTATGCTTTGATATTTCTATCCATGTCGACCGGTTACTTCGTTATGACATTGATGACCAGCTATGCGACCTCACTCATAGGTATGGTTATTGCTGGAATCGGCTTTGGTCTGTATATACCAAACCATAGCTCATGGATCCTTGCAGTGGTCGGCCCGGAGCGCCGAGGCTATGGCGTGGGATTAGTGACAACGGCAATGTTTTTAGGTCAGTTACTGGCACCTATCATTGCCCAACCTTTAATCGAGATCGATGACCACGAAGCAGTATGGCGGAAGCTCAGCATGGTTCTGTTTGGGCTTGCCTGCCTTTATCTCGTGCTCTCGCTACTTGGCCGCAAGCCGACAGAAACCATTGGCAACGGCTAACATTTAAATACGGTAAGGCTCTTTTGAGTGTTTCTATCAGTCAGGAGATATTTTATACTTTCTATACCGACTTTACGGAGTACCAACATGAATTGTGGAGTATTAACATGCGTACAATCTCAAGTTTCATTTTCTTCTTTGTTGCGATGATCATGTCAGTGTCAGTGTCAGCGCAAGAGTCATCCGACAATAAAAGTATCGACCCAATGTGGTTGTTTGTTCCTGAAGAAGTTACTGGCGCGGAACCAATCATTACTGAACCAGTTATGGGTTCGGATATTCCGACTGAGTACCGTTTTGTAGAAATGTTGGACGGCGTCTACTCACCAATCGGTGTGCGAACACCAGAAGGTGATGGGCCATTTCCAACAATTGTGTTTGCTCATATGAATGGCGGCTTTGGTATGCGCTGGCTGCGTGAGTGGACCAACTACGGTAGCGGAACGCTGGAACGATTTCTGGAAGAAGGCTATGCGGTTGTTTGGATGCGTTATCGAGCGGAGGTTGATACACCTTACGGTAGCGAACTAACAGTTCGCGAGTTTCAGGGACGACAGCGCTATAATCGGGGACCATTGGAATATGAGGACGCGATCGAAATCATCGAGTACGTACGCGCATTGCCTAAAGTCGATGCTGACCGAGTTGCGTGGGCCAGCGTTAGCCATGGTGGTGAGATGCTAATGAAGATCGCATCTGAATATAAGGGGCTCAAAGTCGGCATTGCAACCGAGCCGGCCTCAATGGACTATATTGCGCAAGGGCCCGATGAATCGGAAATACCATCTGACGAACCCGAGACTGAAACGATGGAAATCAATACTACTGAAATGAAGGCAACCGCTTTAGCCAAAGCCCGCAGTTTGATTGACAAGCCGTTAGCCATGTCGCGGGCAAACGCAGTCGATATGCCTATACTCATAGTCAGTCGGTCACGCGATCACAACCAAGCGACGTTCCGGTTAAATTATGAACTGCTTGAAGAAGCGGGTAAAGATGTTGAGTGGAAGGAATATGACCACGAACATCATGGTTTCTTTTTTATTGAGCGTAACGCTGAAGGTCAGTACGTTTCCGACCCCATTCAGACCGAAGCCATTGATTATGCGATCTCCTACTTTGCTCGTCACTTAAAGTAGAAAATACTTTCTATAGAACCTAATGTTGGCTAAAGGTTTCAGGACCAATAAAAATTTACTTTTTTCCGTCTTTCCCGTAATCATCACTAGCTGTGCGATGCTGGCAACTCACTCAGCTTTTGCCCAAACGCGCGAACAAGGTCCATGGTGGCCGTCACCTCATGGCATCGATGATCAAGCAGGCGCAACAAATTATGTCACTCCTGCCAAGATTCTCAAGGCGTTACAGATTCCGAAAAATGGCAAGACCTACGAACTCGGTCATGTCTACGAGCAAGGAATGCCATTGTATGGCGAACGCCCAATGTACATGACCGTTACTCCGCCACCTGAACCAAGCAGTGGTGAAGGTGGTATTTCGCTCACTGAATATTTTACCGGTTACATTGGCCAGATCGGTACACAATTTGACGGTCTTGGGCACCAGGCCGGTAACATCGAAATGGATGATGGTTCTTATGAAACGGTTTTCTACAACGGTTTTACGGCTAATGATTTGTTTGGCAATAATCGTGGTCGGGATGGAGTCGAAGCGCTAGGCATCGAAAATATGAAACCGATCATTACTCGCGGCATACTCATCGATGTGGCTGGTTATAAGAACATGCATCCGTTGCCCGCAGCATACGAAGTAACGATGGAAGACGTGCGCGGCGCACTGGAACGTCAGGGTATGAGTGAAGACAGCATCGAACAGGGAGACGCAGTATTGTTCAACTATGGCTGGGCCGTAAATTGGGACAACCCTTCAAAGTACAACGACTCTTATGTTGGGGTAGGTGAAAACCAAGGTTCACCCGGTATATTTGCAGAAGTGACCCGTTGGCTGATATCCAAGAAAATTTCAGTCGTCGGAGCCGATAGCTGTTGCGTAGAAGTCAGACCTCGCCCCGGCCCAGAAAATGTGCACCGTATGCTGTTCCTTGGAGAAGGTATTCCAATGATCGAAAATATGGAACTGCGTGAGTTAGCTGCTGATGAAAGTTACCAGTTTTTATTTCTGACGCTTCCAGAAAGGCTCAAAGGTGCAACAGGTTCTATGATCCGGCCTATAGCCGTTCATTAAAGCAGATCAAATATAAGGGCGCGGTTAATCGGCGACTAAGGGACTAACGGCGAAATCAAAGCCGCCGGCCAGGCATGACAGGTCGCGCACGCTGTTTCAGCACCACGATTTTCATGGCAGCTAATACAACTTGCCATCGAGGTAACACTAGTAGTCATCGACATAACCTCTAGTTGCGAGACATCTCCATGACATGATTCGCATTGAACACCGGCATCAATATGCGATTTATGCGCCCAGGTTACACCGGGTAGAACTTGATAAACGCGCTCCCACGGTATCGCCTGATCTGTACTTGAGAATTCATTGAGGCGCTGAACCCCTGGGTGATCTGTAGCGATTGTGTCATGGCATGCCATGCAGGAGTCAGTCTCAGGAAACCCCATTAGAACGCCGGGCTCAGGGTTCGTATGACAGGCCTCGCAAGTTAAACCCAGCGCAAGATGCGTCTTGTGGCTATACGGAACTGGCTGTTCAGGTGCGGGCTGGACCGCAATATTGTCAGGCACTTCCTGATCGACTAGCTGCTGAGCTTTAGCCAAACTTGAAACACCTAGCGTCAGAGTCAATATTATGGCGGCACATAACGCGCCTAAAAGTACACGGTTTATAATACCGTCAAATTTCGCAGGGGTACTGTAAAGATTCATATCTGTGCTATCACCGTGGAGGACTTTAAGAACCACTATGACGCTGCAACTTCTGCCAACGTCTTACCATCATCTTCAAGAACCACAGCAGCAACCGCTCGCCCAGGGCGGCCGGTAACGGAACCACCACCTTCTGTGCAACCGCCAGTATGGTAAAGCCCCGGAATTGGCATGCGATATGGAGTGAAATTGGCAAAACTTCTGGAACGTTGATGCACACATCCACGCCACATGGCCGGATTCATACGCTCAATATCAACCGGACTCATCAAAACCTTCGCAAGAACATCGTCTTTAGTTAGATTAGTCGTATGCTGCATGTAAGTGGTTAAAAACTTCTCAGCCACTTTCTCTTTAAGCGTGTCCCAGTGTTCTGACCCTTCCTTAAGCTCATATGGAATGGTCCCTTCAATTTTTACAGATCCATACCCTTCTGGAGCCCGGGTCGAATCAACGTTTGAGGGGTGAACAATCTGCAGTGGATACTGGTCAAGATTCAGTTCGCCGTTAGCCTGATCTGCATTTAATACGAAGATGTCCTCCGGGCGTCGCAGAATCGCGGCTTCGCAAGGCTGAATAGTTCCACCTTCCTAAGAAGAATATGTGGGTCGTGCCGAGAGGGCATAAGTAAATGCAAACATCGCATGCTCTGGTTGCCAAATGTCGACAATATCGAGTAATTCGTCACTCCAGAGTTCTCGCGGTGCCATGTCGATCATATGTTTAATATGTATTGTGGAAACAACACCTTTGCGGGCACGATAACGAGTGCCATCGACGCATTCCACGCCAGCACAACGTCCTCCTTCAATAATTAACTCTTGAACCGGCTTGCTAGTGGCAATAACGCCATTACGCGCCTCTATGTAACGCCCCAATGCATCTGACAACATACCCGAGCCACCACGTGGAATTGGCCGACCACTCATATAAGTGATCAGTTGATAGGCTTGCCTGCCCATGCCAAGGTCACTACCTGCGTTGCCACTAAAATGACCCGTCGTAAGATTTGCTGCCTGTACGTGCGGGCTCTCCCAAAGCTGCCGGGCAGCGTCGTAACCAGAAAGCTCGCCAATTTGACGCCAAAACTTTCCTTCACGAGAACTGGCTCGCTCCGTCTGACTCATCTTGGAATACTTCGCCTGCAATATTGCCAAACGCTTATAAGTCTCCGAATCCTTTTTAGATATCTTGGCAATTGTCTCTGCAGTGCGATTAGGATCGTCACGATAAACAGTGATAGATGCGCCATCCAAAAATGGAATGTGAACGACGATTTCCGGATCCATCAAATCATAGCCAAATTCACGCAAATCAATTTCGTTATCCCGGTACGCCGGGTTAGCGGCATAGGCAGAATGTACAGTTGAGCATAAATCCTCTCTAAAACCGGGTAATAGAACTTCGGAAGTCTTTACGCCGCCACCTATGGTTGCGCGCCCTTCCAACACCAGCACAGTATTCCCTGCTTTCGCCAGATACGCTGCAGCTAACAGGCTATTGTGGCCCGCCCCCGCAATAATATAGTCAAACTGATCACTGGAGCTTGGGCCCGATTGCTGAGCCTTTGCTGCTAGTGAGGTCATGGCCAGCGGTGCAAGCGCTGCTGTTTTCTTTAAGAAGTTACGACGAGATGTAGGTGTCACTATGAATCTCCATCTTTATTAAATTGGTCTAACTATTTATAACAGAAATTTACAACGTCGAGCAATATGACACTTTGTTGCTGGGATTTCAAACGGCTGTAAAATCCTATCTAACCGCTGCCCCCTTTACCAGTGGGTGGAGGGAGCATACTATGGCCCGTCATCAGTTTTTCCTGATTATCAGAGCAATATAAATATGTTGGGCTGTATTGTGGGTATAACGATCAGATGTAAAGCGAAAAGTCTTAACGTACCTAATTATAGAAAATTCACAGGAGAACCAAATAATGATTAATCGATTCATTCGAATAGTGTTGTTAACCATTGTGTCCGCGGCATTAGCTACTGGCGCGTTCGCAGACCCTATCCCGGAAGGTGCCCGTGGTGAAAACATTGAAGCCGTTGGTTATATCGATGCACCCAACGCATCACCCTTCAAAATGTCACTGCTGCAATCTGGAGATCGTTGGTATATGTACACATCCAACTTTTTTCATCCCGGCTGGGCGATTTTTGATGTTACAGATCCAACCGAACCAACGATGGTCAATTTCATCCAGGGTCCAGCGAACACATCAACCTGGCAGCTGGATATCGCCGACAATCTTATGATTACCTCATACGACGCTTTGCCAACCAGTTGGGGTGGTGATGCAGATCAGCCCCACGCACCCGAGGCGATACTAATCTGGAGTCTGAAAGACCCGGTTAACCCAAAACAAATAGGTAGTTTCACTACAGGCGGAGGTACTCATCGGAATGCTTATTTCGGTGGGGATTATGTGCATCTCGCGGCCAATTTGCCGGGCTATCAAGGCGAACTTTATATGATCGTAGATATCAGTGATCCAGCAAGTCCAGTCGAGGTGGGTCGCTTTGCTACCGCTGGCATGAAGGATGGCGATGCCGCACCCTATGACGGTGGTCGTTTGCACGGCCCGGCGGATGTGCGCGGTGATACGGCATTTCTGCCGATGGGCGGCTCAGGTTTTATCATTGCCAACATTGAAGACCCCGCAAATATAGAGGAGATCAGTCGGCTCGATTTCGGACCATTATTTGGTCCAACGCATTTGTCCGTGCACACAACTACCCCTTACCTCGAAAAAGGTCTGGCGATTGTCAACAGTGAAGCTATCGCTGAGAATTGTGGAGAAGCACTAAACTTTGCTGGGCTTGTGGACATATCTGACTTAACAGCACCACGGCTGCTTTCCTCTTTCCCGATGCCACAACCACCCGCCGGCGAGCCACTTGATTATTTTTGTAACCACGGCGGACGCTTCGGCCCACATAATCAGAATCAGTTGCAACACAATCCTTTGGTCGAGAACCAGACCGATCACGTTTATATGACCTACTTTAATGGAGGTCTACGAATATTTGATATTTCGACACCAGTAAACCCACAAGAGGCCGGCTGGTTTCTACCACCTGATCCTACTAGCCGTCGAGGCCCGCTTCCACGGGGTGCGCTTGTTGTTCAAAGCGAAGATGTTCTTGTGGATACACGCGGCTACATTTACGTCAGTCATAAGAATCAGGGTATTTGGGTTATGCGTTACACTGGTGAATAGATAAGCGTCAACGATCAAAACCAATGGCGCAATACATCATTTAATGTCGGGTAAAAAATCTATGAAATATACGTCAATACTTGCCTTATGTTGCTTACTTAGCTCGCTGGCATTCGCCCATCACAGCGATGCAGGGCTGTCCATGGACGAAGTCGTCACCATCGAGGGCGTGGTCACTGAGTACAGCTTGAGAAATCCGCACGCCTATTTCACAGTCAATACCGTGGGAGAGAACATTGAGCAGATCGAATGGACAGTACAAATGGCCTCTTCGATTACCATGACTCGTTTGGGCTGGGATCGCGAAACTTTAGCTATCGGAGATTCCATAACCGTTGGTGTCCATCCAGCTCGCGATGGACGAAGTTATGGGCTTATAGCTTCCTTTAAGACAGCCAATGGGGTTGCCCTGCTGACCCAACCCGAAGAACGACCGAGGCCGGTATCCAACGCTCTTGCATCCAGCATCGAAGGCAGATGGTTTGCTGACCTCACAAGGCTTCCAGACGACTATCCGGAAGGCTTGGATCTACTGATGATACGCGACCTGGTTTTAACCGATAAGGCAAAAGCCGCAACGGAGGCTTACAATCAAGACTCCGAAGAAAATCCAGAGCTTTCCTGTATTTCCAAACCCACGCCGTCAATGATTATCTATACTGATTTATTCCCTATTGAGATCAGCCTAAACGAGCCCGGAGAAACAATTACTATCCGTAGCCAACATTTTGACGAAGTACGATCGATATATATGGATGGACGCCCGCACCCACCGGTTAGCGAACTATTTCACGAAGGCCACTCCATTGGTAGCTGGGAAGATGATGTTCTAGTCATCGATACGACAAACTTTACGCCACACCGTTCCCCCTACCAAAATGGCATTCCATCTGGCCCCCAAAAACATGTCGTGGAACGGTATCGACTAATTGAAGACGGTGCCCATATGATTATTGAGTTCGTTCTTGAAGACCCGGAATACATTGTTGGATCAATGACCCACAGCCGGGATGTGCGCTTCGCCCCGGAGAGTGATATGTCGCCATTTGATTGCGACATTGAAGCCACCCGACGATTTGTCCCGAATTAAATGCAAATAATTAGGTACGAACTCCATTGGAGTTGAGTAGGAAATTTATGAAATATACGACCATATTTACAGCATGTTATTTACTTATTACACCAGTTTAGGAGATATTATGAAATATACGACGATATTTACAGCATGTTATTTACTTATTACACCAGTATTTGCTCATCATAGCGACGCTGCACTATCCATGGACGAAGTCGTCACTTTCGAGGGCGTAGTTACTGAGTACAGTTTTAGAAATCCGCACGCTTATTTCACAGTCGATGCTGCTGGCGAATCTGGTGAAAAAATCGAGTGGAATGTGCAAATGGCATCTTCAATAACGATGACTCGCCTTGGTTGGAATCGAGATACCTTAGCCATAGGCGATTATGTGACCGTGGGAGTTAATCCCGCGCGCGATGGACGAACTTACGGGTTAATCTACTCGATAAAGAAAGCGGATGGCATCGCCCTGTTAGCGCGACCGAGCGAAAGACGACGCGCCATATCGGAAGCACGCGCCGCCACTTTGGAAGGCCGATGGATAGCCGACCGTTCGAGACTTTCCAGCGACTATCCTGGTGGTTTAGATCAGCTCATGATCCGCGACCTTGTGCTGACCGAAAAAGCAAAAATCGCCGAAGCTGCTTACAGCCAAGCCTCAGAAGAAAACCCCGAGCTGTCTTGCATATCCAAACCAACCCCCTCCATGATTATCTATACCGACTTATACCCAATGGAGATCGTGTTAGACGAGCCCGAGGAAACAATCACGATTCGTAGTCAGTACTTTGATGAAGTACGCACTGTGTTTATGGATGGTCGCTCGCACCCGTCATCAAACGAGCTGTTTCACGAGGGGCACTCCATTGGTAGCTGGGAAGACGATGTCCTTCTTATTGATACAACTAACTTTGCACCGCACCGTTCCCCTTACCAAAATGGCGTTCCTTCTGGAGCCCAAAAACATGTGACAGAAAGATACGAGCTTATCGATGAAGGATCCCACATAAGAATAGAGTTCGTACTCGAGGATTCAGAGAATATCGTTGGGTCGATGACGCATACTCGAGACTTACGCTATGCTCCGCAGAGTGACATGTCGCCATTTAATTGCGACCTCGAAGCGACCAGCCGCTTTGTTCCTAACTAATTAGATATAATTAGGTGCGCATTAACAGTTTTTTATACTTGGGGGAACAACAGGCGAATCGCGGACTAATATCAATGGCGCTAGTTCTGTGCGCCCAATTGCCAATGCTGAGTGCGGCGCAAAGTACTCCTGACTTGAGCGGCATGTGGAGCGACCCCCCGCCTCGAGCAGAAGACGCATACTGTCATGTGGGTTGCACCATCGAAGGACGAAACTACCTAACCCAGATACTCGATGATCCTGCCAATATCGATCGTTCGTATGCAGAGCTGCGCTCTGAAGCCCAACGAAAACAAATGGCCGAAATTATTCCGAGTCATTTGACCTCTTCTGCCCTGGAGTATTTTCCCCGAGACAGAAGCGCTGCGCCACTGTCCGCTGCTTGCGACCCATGGGGGTTCACCCGCCAGATATTTGCTCCACACGCTTTTGAAATCACCCAGCACGAAGATCGCGTAAGCTTTTACTATTCGGAGTGGACGGCCCGACGCACGATCTATCTGGACGGACGTGAGCCGCCAGCCGACCTGGAGTCAAGCTTACTCGGATTCTCTGTAGGTCATTATGAAGGAGACATACTGGTTGTCGAAACCACCGGTATCAACGCAAATTTCTCGAATGCTGGTTTCGCGCACAGTAGTCAATTAACCGTTACGGAACGTTACACCCGTGTTGTTAATAATGACGGAGATGGGCTTGGTAAAGGTAACCGCCTGGAAGTCGAAGCAATTCTCCAGGATCCCGTAACCTTTCAAAAACCGCTACTTATGGGGCGTGCCTGGACCTGGGCTCCCAGTGAAGAAATTTACCCCTATGAGAGCTGCATAATCCCAACTAAATAAATTTGAAAGCACATTAGGAATATTTATCCATGAAATCTCTTATTGGCGCGGTTCTTTTACTTACCGCTTACTTGTTATCGAGCATTGCCCAAGCACATCATTCCTTTAGAGGTGTGTTTGATTTTTCCAAGCACACCACATTACATGGAGCCGTCGTCAAATTTGATCTACTAAATCCCCACGCGCGAGTGTTTATGGAACTAGTGAACGAAAATGGCGAAACCGAACAGTGGGTGGTGGAAGCACCGGGCAAACTCTCATTAGCTCGACGTGGCTGGACCGACGATATGTTTGGTGATCGAGAAGTGATCACGGCGACTGGCAACCCCTCGTCTACCGGCAAAATGGCTATTTGGCTGGAAAGTATCGTGCTGAGCGACGGCACAGAATTCATCGACCCTCTGGTTTCCGATGATGATGTAATTGAAGTAGAACGCCGCGCGCGCGCCCAACAAGCTGCAGAAAAAAGTAGCAACTAACCAAAACTCTATTCGGAGAACAGACGATGAAATTTTTAACTTTTATTATAAGTACAGCAATCCGGTGGCCGCTATTGTTTGTATCTGTGTTTTGCAGCCAGGTAATCGCACAGGAAAATGATCTGTTTTTAACCAACGGGAATATATTAACCCTGGATGAAAACGACTCCGTTGTTAATAGCCTTTTGATTCGCAACGGACGCATTACCGAATTAGGCAACGACCTACAAGCTCTTGATGGAGTCCAAACCGTCGACTTAGAAGGCCGCACGATGATTCCGGGGCTGATGGATTCTCACGTGCACTTTATTCGTCATGGATTGCGCCCCGGCTATGACATGCGCGAAATAGAATCTGTACGCTCTATTGCAGAACTACAAGCGGCCTTAACCGAGAAAGCAAACGCAATTCCGGCAGGCGCACTAATAACCGTGGTTGGCGGTTGGGCTCCATTACAATTAGCCGAGAATCGTTTCCCGACCCTAGCTGAATTGGATGAAGCTTTACCTAACAACCCTGTTTATATTCATTATCGTGCCTATGGCCCTGCAATAGCTAATACAGCGGGCATCGCCTTGTTCGCTGAAGGGGGCTTTGAGATCGCCGAAAATGGCATGGTAGAAACTCGGGAAGATGCCGTTGCTGCTTATGACTTCCTAAAAAGCCGCCAAACGCCGGAACAGAAGCAGCGCAGCACCAAGAGCATTATGTCTTATGTAAACAGTTTAGGCATGACGTCTGTAATTGATGGGGCCGGAACCAACCGGTCAGGAGCACAACTTCTATTGCCAGCATTTGACTATGCCCCGATTCTTGCGGTCTGGAAAAATAATGAAATGACGGTTCGCGTGCGGCCGATGTTCATGAGCTGGGATTTAGAAGTCGGTGATGGCTCTGGAACTTCCGAAGTTGAAGAACGCGTGCGCAATTCGTTTATGGGCCACGGTGACGATATGTTTCGAGTCGCGGGTTTAGGCGAGCATACGGTCAACGATTCCAAAAGCGTACAGTTCTATAATGCTACTGCGCTTGCGGCACGCAGAGGCTGGCTACTGCAAGAGCATTTCATGCTCTGATAGCATAAACTGTCAGTGGAGAATTTGGTTGATACTAGCCAGATCAACGGTTAAGAAGTAACTTCTACATCACAGCGATAAACATTAAGGAGCATAAGCATGGCGAACAAATCAACTCACAATCAGTTAGGAATATTAGGAGTTTTGGCACAGTCTGCGCAGAAGATGACAGCCGAACGTTGGGTAATCGTATTGCTGGTTGGCATTTTTGGTCATATTGGAATAAGTGCCGCTCAGGAAACTGATACCACGGCCTATATAGTTCTTCAATATGAAGTTACTGATCAGGCCATGTATCAAGAGTACATAAAGGGGGTGCGCGCTACTCAAGTAGGATTCCAAAGCACGTTACTCGTTTCTGACTCAAATACCGAATCAATAGAAGGTGTGGCTCCCGCTCCGCGGACGGTCATTTTGAGCTTTCCTACACCCGAGCTAGCAAGGGAATGGTATCAAAGCGATGGGTATCAGCAGATTGTTGAAAAACGGCTTGGTTCAACCAAAGGTAATACAACCCTGGTTAATGCACGCGATCCTAGCTAGCCGCGCACGATTAAGCATGGTTAGTTTTTAGACCGATACTGGTAATCAACGAGGATAGTGAATAATGAATACAATAATCTTATCGTTACTTTCGTTCCTGCCTATATTGGTAGTGGCCATTTTTCTGGTAGGACTAAGATGGCCAGCTAGTAGGGCGATGCCGCTGGCATATATCACTGCGGTGGGTCTCGGGCTTGGGATCTGGAAGCTATCTTTTAATCAAGTTGCGGCGGCTAGCGTAAAGGGCATTATCGTTGCTGCCACTTTGCTATACATCATATTCGGCGCCATTTTGCTATTGAATACTTTGCAGCAGAGCGGCGCGTTGAGGGTTATTCGCAAAAGCTTTACCGATGTCTCACCGGACCGACGGGTACAAGTCATCATAATTGCCTGGTTGTTCGGCTCCTTTATAGAAGGCTCGTCTGGGTTCGGAACGCCAGCAGCGGTTGCAGTTCCACTAATGGTTGGGCTGGGGTTTCCGGCAATGGCCGCAGTCGTCGCGGGCATGATTATTCAAAGCACTCCGGTTTCTTTTGGGGCTTTAGGCACACCAATATTAGTTGGTGTAAATACAGGATTATCGGGCGATGACAGCGTCTATCAGTATATCCAACAGGCGGGAATTGCTGGTGCCACGGCAGAATCGGTTGGTCGACCATTTTTAACGATGATTGCGACCAAAGTAGCTATTCTGCATGCGATCGCTGGAACCTTAATCCCATTGTTTGTTGTTTCTTTAATGACTCGTTTTTTTGGTGTCCAACGCTCATTTGTTGATGGTTTACGCATTTGGAAGTTTGCTTTATTCGCCGCGTTTTCGATGACTATTCCCTATGTGATTGTCGCGCATATTTTAGGGCCTGAATTCCCGTCTCTAATTGGCGCATTGATTGGTTTAGCGATTGTAGTACCAGCGGCAAAAGCGGGCTGGCTCATGCCCACTAGGGACGACGTGTGGGAATTCCCAGATAAACAACACTGGGAACCTGAATGGACCGGCGTTGTCGATTTTAAAGATAGCCCTGAGGGAAATAAACCCATGTCGATGTTCTCTGCATGGATGCCGTATTTTTTAATCGCGGTATTACTAATAATCACCCGGATACCAGAATTAGGTGTAAAAGGCCTTATTCAGTCAGTTTCATTTTCATGGTCAAATATTTTTAATTCATCGGTTGGAACTGGCGCCATACAGCCCCTATATTTGCCAGGGTCGATATTTATCGTGGTGTCACTTGCGACATTGTTTTTGCATCGTATGAGCATAGCGAGTTATGGGCTAGCCGTTAAAGGTTCATGCCAAACGATGCTTAAAGCATCGCTACCATTACTTTTTACCGTCCCGATGGTGCAGGTGTTTCTTAACTCGCACGATGGTCTGGCAGGGTTCGCCAAGATGCCAAACGCACTGGCAGAAGGTGTCGCGGCAATGGCTGGATCAGCGTGGCCGATTTATGCACCGTTTATCGGAGGCTTTGGTGCATTTGTGGCCGGCAGTAATACCGTCAGCAATATGACCTTTTCATTATTTCAATTTGGTGTTGGACAGCGTATTGGAGTGGACCCCACCTGGATAGTCGCACTGCAGGCAGTTGGTGGCGCGGCTGGAAATATTATCTGCGTTCACAATGTGGTTGCAGCTTCCGCCGTCGTCGGATTACTTGGTAAAGAAGGTCTTGTTATCCGCAAAACTCTGCCAGCATTTATGTATTATGCGTTGCTTTCAGGTTGCATCGGGTATGCGATTGTCTGGTCGGCAACATTGGGCTGGTTAAATATAGGAAGCGTAATGGCTACCGTAATTTTGCTGGGTCTTGTTACTTTTGCCTGCAAGCAATTACGACGAGACATGCCGGCATAGCTCTAGTTTTTGACAGTATTCCATCCGGAATAGGGCAGGTCATCGTAGTCGACAACGGCTCAACAGATGAAACTGCCTCGGTAGCTGCTAAGCATGGAGTAAAGGTAGTATCCGAACCTCGGCGGAGTTATGGGCAAGCGTGCCTGCGCGGAATCAATGCCGCGGGGGACTGCGATATTTTAGTTTTTCTCGACGCTGATTTTTGTGACGACCCTGAACTAATTCCTCAGTTAATAGATCCAATCAAATCTGGAGATACCGATTTTGTACTCGGAACCCGAAGCGACAGTTCCGTTTCCAAGCAACTCTTAACCCCGCAACAATGCTGGGGGAACTCGCTTGCGTGTATGCTGATGAGGTTTATTTGGAAGGGCCGATATACTGATTTAGGACCGTTTAGAGCTATCTCACGCACCGCTTTAACATCCTTGAATATGCAGACCGAAATTTCGGTTGGACTGTAGAAATACAGATTCGAGCGCTGAAGAGAAACCTTCGGATAGTCGAACTATCCACACCATATCGTCAGCAGCGTTATGGCAAATCCAAAATCTCTCAAACCGTTAGCGGCGTTATTGGTGCAGAAAGCAAAACTTTATTCGTTATAGCTCGGGAATTCGTACGGCGCGATTATCAAGTCAAAAGATCGCATCAGGGCATAGATTAGTTTGTTTGGTTGTTGCCCAAAACTCATCGAGCAAGCGCTTGGAATAATTTTTCAAGATTCCCTCTTAGAACTTGTTGGTAACCATCAGCTACTAGCCTGCGATCAACCGTGATACCTGGATCAGCTGTGTCCAATACAACAATTTCAGCATCCGCGGCTTGCACCGCTTTTTGAATAACCTCGCTAGGTTGCCATTTATGTAAAACCACGCCCACGCCACGCGACTTTAAACGTGCCGTTAACATGCTTAGATCTTCTTCCGTCCAGTCAATATCTTGTTTTAAAAAATATCCATCGACATACAGACCCATGTCATTCGTTAGGTACACAAACTCGTTAGCCAATGCAAAAATACTGATGTCAGCAACATCAAGCAGCTTATTTTGAAATTCTCTATACAAGGCTAGCAATTCTATTTTAAGGGCATCGCGATTGGCTAAAATAACTGCTGAAAACTCTGGAAAAGTGCGTGCTAAATCACCACCTACTATATCGCTCATTCGTACAGCATTAGTCAGGCTTAACCAAAAATAAGGCGCATCGCTACCCACTGCATGGTCAGTTTCATCGCTCGCCCAATCTACATTAGTAGCCGGTTGTTCAATTAACGAAACCCCGGGAGAACTTAGCGACCAGGGCTGCGCGGCATCAATATAGACCAAATGAATATTCGCCTGCCTGGCAAACCGGTACAGCGGATCTGCTGGTAGTGCGTTAGTCATAGCGATAACTACATCGGCTGATTTAAACAATGGCTCAAACCGAGCCGCGCGCCGTTCGATGTAATCTTTCAAGCTATAAAAGCGCCTTCCATCTTCCGGCACATTTATTGTTTCGATTGAAGTTTTCTCTAATAACGCCCTTGCGATGGAATAGGTTGCCTGGGTACTGGTAACAACTTTAAGACCATCGGTAACATCAATCGCCGAGGATGGTGAAGTTGAAAGTAGTAAAACTAGTAACAGAACTAATCGATTAGACAATAGTGCGCGGTTCGACTGTTGGCTTGGCGAAATGTTCATTAAAGACTGCATGACTAAAATGCCGCTTCACGAAATCTAGGCATCACCATTCGAATTAGCAAAGTGGCAAAAAAAATAACCGCCGCAGTCAAAACAATTGCACCGCCACTGGGAATTGGTAGGTCATAAGCCATCGGTGCGTACACCCCAAAAACACAACTGAACGTTGAAAAAATGACGCTCCATACGACGAATCCGCGAATTGAGGTGTTTAAATTGCGCGCTGCTGCTGCAGGAATTAACAATAGCGCTTCGACTAAAACCGCGCCTACAATCTTCACGCACGCCACCGTTAATATTGTGATTAGTAATACAAATACGTACTCCAAGAAATGCACATTGACGCCGCGCACATGTGCCAAATTAGGGTTAAGACTAGCCAACAACATTTGATTGTAGAGCGGCAAAGCAACCGCAGCGGTTATCAACGCCGTAACTAGCAGCACGTTGATGTCGAGATTATTGACCGTAAGAATAGAGCCGAACATCACGGTATCCAAAATATGCGTATTTACTTTAGCTGATACGAACAATAACGCAGTAGCACCAACCGCCAAGGAGATCGACAGGAAAACACCGATCAAGGTGTCTGAGGACATCTTGGTACGGTTACGTGTGAAGTTCAGCAGCAACCCAAACAAAATACAAAAACTGAACATCGAAACATACGGCGCAGTATAAGACTCACCAAGAATGACGCCTATTGCCACTCCGGTTAATGCGGCGTTACCAACCGCCTGCGAAAAGAACGCCATCCGTTTGATTACCACCATCGTGCCCATGGCACCGAGTAGTGGACCGACGATTAGGGCACATAAAAACCCGTTGACCACGAACTCGTAAGAAAACATAAAATTAATCGTGCCTTCGTAAGCAGCATCAACAAACAAAGTGCGAATTGCATCGTATAAAGCATTCATAATTATTCCCCTTCGACCTCAATATCCGTGGTTTCGGCGCTATCGCCATCCGGCGACGATTCATTAAAACTCAAGGTGGGAAACAATTTATTTGCTACTCCGGTTTGCAGCACTTCTAACGGGGCACCATCAAGCACAATAGTTTTATTAACGTATGTGAGCTTATCCGCCACCTTGTTAACCTGAGCTATATCGTGGTTGATCCACACAACTGTTCCACCATCAGATGCAAATTTGCGCACCGCTGCAAGAATTACCTCGCCACCGGCCACGTCCAGACCGGTCATTGGCTCATCTAATACCAACAAAGCCGGGGTAGGCACCATTGCCTGAGCAAATACAACACGCTGACGCTCACCTCCAGAAAGGCTACCCAATTTATCGTTGCGTTTGCTTGTCAGTCCAAATTCTTCCAGTAAGTCGGAGATTTTTTGTGCCTGTTGTTTAGACTGCCCTAGAAACGCTGGTCGTCGTTGTGTTGCCATCGTCAAAAAATCGACAACACTCACCGGCAGTGTTTTATCGATCTCTAATTGTTGGGGAACGTACCCAATAGTACGATTTTCGCCCCACTTAATTTTAATATCTCCAGAGTGTGGCATCTGCCCAAGCATGCAGCGGATTAGCGATGTTTTACCACCACCATTCGAACCGATGATGCAATGGATAGTCGTGGGACTAATCGAGAAGCTGACATCTTCTAGAATCTGCGTGTTACCGAGATTCAGGTTGACGTTTTTAAATTCGATAGATGGGCCTTGCATAATTCAGTACCAAATAAGCTTAAGGTGCAGTCGCTGTTAAATTGGCAACATCGCGAATCGCGCTGGCCAGCGTAGTTAAATTTTCAAGCATTTCATCGGCAAACTTTTCATTAGAATAAGGTCCACTGCTGATATGTGAAATCGAGTATATTTGTACCCCGGTAGCATCACGAATTGTGTCGGAAAGTGCACTAGCAAAATACTTTTCGGCGAACAAAACATTAACGTTGGACGCTTTAATACGATCAATCGTATCGGCCATCTGACGAGCTGTCGGCTCCACTCCATGGCGTGGCTCAATCACCGCGGACACATTCAAACCGAGCTCCTGCATTATGTAATCGTAACCACTGTGCATGGTTGCACAACGAAAACCAGACAGATTCACGCCAGCAATCATGCCGTCAAATTTAGCCCGCAATTTGCGCAACTCAAGGGCGTAAGCACGTGAGTTATCGCGATAGAAATCGGCATTTTCAGGATCATATTCAGCTAATTGACGGGCGATTCCATAAATTTGCTGTATTGCCGCAACCGTAGAAATGAAGGTGTGTGGATTAACTACTTTAGCGCCACTCGGGTCACCGGCGATTGGAATTAGCGAGACGCCATCATTTGCATATATCAGCGGTAGATCGTCTTTAGCGCCAGCAGCTTGTAGAATTTCAAATGCCCAGGAGTCATGGCCAATACCGTTAACCACCATCACATCCATATCCAATATACGCTTCATATCAGCGGGCTGAGGAATATAGCCGTGAGGGTTACTCTCAGCGCCAATTAACGGAATAACTTCTGCTCGATCGCCAACAATATTGCTAACAAAACTATAATAAGGATGTAGCGTGACGCCTACTTGTAGGTTCTGTGCATTGGCTGTAGGCGCAATCAAGATCGTAAACAGCATCAAAGTGGTTGCTACAAAAGTTGCTAAAAACCCTTTGAAAGTGTTTGGTTCTTGCATCTATCTATTCTCCAAAAATACGTTTTACTTCTTTATCGCCGCTATATGGAATTACTAACTTCCATCCTTTACGAACTAGGGTATCTCTAAATCCCGATTCCGGCATAGCAATGCTGCCCTGTGAATGCCACCATATATCCAGAGAATTATTGTTACTAAAGCCAGCATGAACATGGCCTATAGTTAGCAAAAACGAGCCTTGCTTATCCAAATTACCATTAGTACCCAAATACATGGAGTACCCCTGCATTTCGCCTTCGGCGACTGGTTCGAATAGTAACCACTCAAGTGATCCACTCTGTTCCCAGCTAGTGTCATGGTAAAACGGTGGCACAAGGTACTCCTGGAAATCCTCTATATTGGGCCAACGAAATTTTTCATCTGGGCCATTAAAGCGATTAACGTCATCATAAATATAAGGAACTTCGTCTTTAACAGTAAATAGAGCGCTGTATATCGTTTGGTCCGCACCTTCAAAAGAATTGAAAGAGCTAATCTGCCAGGCATATATCTGCTCTTCTGTTTCTTGCCGACCCAGGTTTGCTACGTACAGCATTTGTGCGGAAATGAGAATGGCCGCGGTAAGCAACAACGTCAAAGTCTCATAGCGACTAGCAGCCGGGCGGACCAGCTGTAACGCTTTAGAAGTCATATTATTTCACTTACCTTGCTTAACTTACGCTAATTCACTAGGGCGCATAGGCGCGAACCCACAGTACTGCATCTACCGATAAATCCTTGTCATTGAACGTTTCGGCATTATCCAGATCCAGTGCACAGATGCCCCACCAGCCTTCTTTTGGTAGACCGATTGTAATTTCACCACGATCATTAGCTCTCACGCTCATGGTGGTAAATGAGCCTTGCGGTGCCTCTATTTTACCTATTGGATCAAATATAGCCTGATCGATCAGAGGGTCATGATTCAAATACTCAATTTCTATTTCAGCGTTTGGAACCGGCTCTCCATTTGAGACAACCACAGCCCGAAATACCCCACCTACCCAATTAGCGTATGGCTTGTCCAATGGGATAATCTCTACAGGCAAACCTATTGGGGCATCCCATGAACCAGGTGCACCACCCACGTTGATCATGGCCCGAGTATACTGCTGAATGTACTTATCTTCGGCCGCCTCGTAATACGGTTCGGGGACCAACACAAAACTATAATCTCCAATTGAACGCGTGACGGATTTAGGCAGATTTGCAACAAAGGCATCAGCCGACGCCTGGTCAGAGTTCTTCCAGGTCACGGGCTTTAAATATTCACGTAAATCGGTTGTTTTGGTCGGAATGCCCTCCCCCCTGTCCTGAATCACATAGAACTCTTGTGGGGTGCCCATACTCATTGGATAACCATTGTGAAATGGATGCGAAAACACCAAGGCAATATCAATCGCCTGAGCCTCATTAAGGGCAGATTCTGGCGTATATAACAGTTGGAAATGAGCTTGTGCCACATTGCTTAGTAAGCCCGCCGATATAATCAAAGCAGGTAATAGCTGAAACGCTTTAAGTGAGTTTTTCAATATAGAATCCCTGATTCAAATCAATTTAATCTGGTTTATAAATTAGTTAGTAGCTGGCTATTCTTCGATATCACGACTGTCGATTTCGATCGTGTGTCCATCACCAGCTTCGTATATGACACGAAAATTATTTTCTGGTATTGCAAATGTATAATCGCTGAATTCGCTCATCTCGCCCTGTATCAAGACTTTGCCCGCATTGTTCACAATCCTCATCGCAATACCTGCAGCACTACCGCCGTCGCTAAAGCCGCCTTCGCAGGTAATCGTGCTGTCGCCATTGTCATAACAATCACAGATTGGGGTGTGCCCCCAAGCCGGAATTGAAACAAATCCGCTAAGAACCGTCGCTAATAAACCTTTGTTCATATAATTGTCACTGTGGTTAATCTGCTTATTCAAGTTTCAAATTAAGATGTTAATCGAGCGAGCTTTTCTATCCAAGTGACAGAAGGTTTTTGAACCGTTAACAAATTGTTAACCCCTTAATTTGTTCTCCCTTCGCCAACACAAATGCTATGTTGATCACCAGAACTTTTTCGTTCTTCTATGCTATAACCCCTTATTTATAACCCTTCAGCAACGTTAACGTATTTGTTAACATTACAAAAGTCTATTTAAATATTTACTCATGTTAGCTCAAGAATCAGATCAGGAATTGCAACACCAGCTCGACCGGATAAAACGATCCGGCGCACTTGGGCGATCCTCTGCCTACGCCAAATTGCTCGAATATTTAGCCGAAAAGACACGGGGCGGAGTCTCGTGCAGTGAATTATCAATCGCGATTGACGTTTTCAATAAAGCCGATGATTTTGATGTTACCTCCGATTCTGCGGTGCGCGTTTATGTATACAAACTGCGCCAGAAATTACAGAACTACTACGAAGGGCCTGGAAGCGAGGAAACCGTTCGACTAGTTATTCCCAAAGGTACGTATCGACTTGTCGTTGAAAAAATTCGACCCAATGCAGGAACTGGTGGGCAAATTCAGCCTTCCAGCTCGTTCTTCAAAGCGTTATTACCCATTGGACTTGCTATTATTTGCATCGCGCTAATTGGTTATATTTTGTTGGGGAAATCAAATTTTCAGAGCCAAACCATTAGTCAGGAGCAAGAGTTATTTTGGGGTGGCATAGTTTTAGATGACAAGCCGGTGATGATCGTCGTAGGTGACTATTACATCTTTGGTGAAACCGCGGTTACTGGCGAAATCAGGTTAGTTAGAGAGTTCGACATAAATTCTGAATTTGACCTTCGCCAAGAGTTAAATCAGATTGGCGACGAAGATGCTCTGTTTGCTGACCCTCGGTTCGATGTCGGGCTCACTTACCTTCCTCGTGGCAGTGCTTATGCAATCGCACGCGTCCAAGAAATTTTGCAGGAAACCGATAAAAGTCCTCGCATCACCATGATGTCAGAGTTTAGCGCTGAAGATTTACGCTCAAATCACGTGATATACATTGGCTATATTAGCGGTCTGGGAGTGCTAGAATCCTACACGTTTTCAGCATCGCGATTTGACGTTGGATACTCTTACGATCAGTTGGTCAATACGGAGACCGCAGAACGATACACCAGTGATTTTATTGAAGCAGAAGATGATCGAAATTTTGTCGATTACGGCTTAATCTCAAGCTTTTCGGTGGCGGAGGGCAGCCAGATAGTTGTTCTGGCCGGAACTCGCGATGCAGGATTAATGGAAATGTCCGATTTGGCGGTCGCGTCAAATATTCTTTCTAAAATGGAACTCGAAGCCGCCGATAATCAAGCCTTCATGTCGGTATTTGAAGTTTATGGTTTTAACCTCACTAATATTAGTGCCAGCTTAATTAGTAGTGAATACTTGGATGAGAATTCGCTTTCGGGAGGATGACGTTTCTCTGTATACATATTACTACTTTTAATATTACATTTTTATAGCACTGCCGGCTTGTTCGGCAGCTCATTACCATCTGGCACGGGAAAGTGCTTGCGCATTTGCTCCGGGATTAACTCAATTCCCAGCTGTGCCCCTTCAGCAAAACTATTGGCAGTAAAGCTCTGTTGCATCGTAACGCAGATCGACGCCCGCTCCACATCGCTAACTTTTTCTTGAAACCCACGATCTGCAAGAATTTCGATACCACCGGCATTGAGTTGCTTACGCAACTGCTAAAAACAGCAAAGCTGTGACTATTTCAGCAGCTCGTGATCATCCGGCAACTTTCCTGCTAGCCACATAGCAAGGCGATGGCGAATATTTAAATCTGACACTTGATTGGCCGGTAATGGCTGAATCTGTTTGTCGTGAACCAGCAACCGATAGATAAAGTCCAATTTTTTCTTTTGCGAATCAGACTCATCGATTAGACCCGCGCCTCGCTTTTTAACGTAAGCGGAGCCTATGCGAAGAACTTCGCGAACTATCTCGGCTTCATTCTTTAATTTTTTTGTTTTAGACATTTCTCAAGCATAAACTAGCTTGGAAAAAATAAGAATCCCTGCAGACATGAAGTGTGGGAATAAACTCTAAAAAGTACCCGATCAGCCGATATGCAGCAGGGTGCTTCAATATTCTCGATTTAGCCAAAATTGTGATAATGTTAATCTCTTGTGTGTCCATTTATAAGGGGTAATCTAACGTGACTATAAAATTCGATAAAATCATTCTCCCAAGCTTTTTCTCGACAGGCACTTCCGTACTTTCGGGCCTATTGTTACTTGTATTGGTTGTGAGCAGCCCGCTACAAGCTCAAGAGAATGTTCAAGCGATGGATGAAAACGGTGCGCCGATGTTTAAAGTCGATCCGTTCTGGCCGGGACCTTTACCCAACCGCTGGAGCATGCAACAAGTAACAGGAATAGGTGTTGATCACCTGGACCACATCTGGTTTTTGAATCGCGGAAACCTCGCCCAAGGCGATGAAATTGGTGGAATCGGAAATCCACCACGAACCGACTGCTGCATTCGTGGACCCGAAGTTATCGAAATGGATCAAGACGGGAATGTCGTTAACGCCTGGGGCGGCCCTGGATACAATCCAACTTGGCCGACATCGTTGCAAACGGTTATCGCTGATAGAGATGGTTTCGTTTGGGTTGGCGGCCTCGGTGCACAGGACAGCATCCAAAAATATACTCGCGAAGGAGAACTGGTGTGGGATTTTGGTCACCGCCCACCCGAAGGTGTAACGCTGGAAGAAAACAATCAGCAAACCGATGTATTGCCCCGTAAAGGACGCTTTCAACTCGATCAGGATGCGCGCGAAATATACATTATAAATTGGAAACGTGTACTCGTTTACGGTATGGACGATGGCGAATTTAAACGCGGCTGGGGCGGTCATGGAATGCCGCTTAGCGAAGTAACTAACGATCCTATCGCACCCTATGACTGGGATGGAAGTCGCCCACCGGAAGAAGAACAATTCGTACCTGACCTACATTTCCTCGAAATCGCTAACGATGGCCTGGTTTATGTTGGTGAACGCGGGCAAAACCGCATTCAAATTTTCCAGAAGGACGGCACTTGGGTGAAAGACTATTATGTTGCTGAAGGCACTCCAGGGCGTGGTGAAGGATGTGGAGGCCTGCGTGTTACTGAATTGGCCCCGTGCGGATCAATGTACAAACTCGCAATATCCAAAGATACCGAACAAAAATATCTCTATATAGCTGACGGGACCAACAACCGCGTATGGCTGGTAGATCGCCAAACTGGCGAAACCTTGGGGTCGTTTGGTGGCAATGGTCGTTATGCCGGCCAACTCCATTGGGTTAACGCTATCGCAACCGACTCATTGGGAAACATTTACACCGGTGAAGTTGAACACGGAAAGCGTATCCAAAAGTTTGAACCAGTCTGGGAGTGATTTGTCTAGCCTACTTTACTGAGAAACCGTGTACCGATAGCGCTGAAGTAAGCGTTATCGGTACAAAAAATTTAAAGTTACGAACTTCGATATTCACAACATAAAGGGTCTTTTCTGATGCGAACTAAATTTATTAATGCCATGGTTACAGGGCTAAGCCTGATGATCATGGGCACGGCAACGTTTGCCCATCATGGCAGAGCAGCCTATGATGATGGTAACGTAATTACTTTGGAAGCGACGATAACTGAATTTCGATTCATTAATCCTCACGCACAAATATACTTTGATGTGATTGGCGAAGATGAGGAGCTTCAGCATTGGAAAGCGGAGATTACTGCCCCCAACAGACTCTCCAGAGGCGGCTGGACAAAAACGACGCTTACGCCGGGTGACAAGGTAACAATTTCTGGCGACCATGCTAGAAACGGAAGTAATGCAATAAGAGTCACCGAAATTGTTTTGTCCGATGGAACGAGCCCACCCGCGTGGTCTGCCGGGATACTTCCCCCATAATGACTCCTAGTAAGGGTAAGTACAATCAACGATTAATTCGACCATGAAAGTAATAGAGATAAGTATATGCGCCAGTTAATAAATGTCGGTTTCATATTGTTTGCTATGTTGGGCTTTTTCAGTACAGGTTTTGCGCAGTATGGTTCTGGCCAACCAGTGGAGCTAAAAGCGTACGAAAACGGACCCGCGCCGACTAAAGACCTGACCGGTGTTTGGACTAGAGTCCGACCCGACGATAAATTTTTTAGCGGATCCACCTGGACCGCCGAACCACCAAAACTCACTGATTGGGGTCAAGAACGCTTTGATACCGCGAAAAACTCTAATGCAGGAGGGTTCGCGCTTGGAGAAACGAACGATCCGGTCCTCACGCGATGCTATCCACCGGGCGTTCCCCGAGTTTACTTTCATCCGTATCCATTTGAGGTCGTCTATACCGAAAAGCAAACCATCTTGCTGTATGAGTACGACCACACAATTCGTCGTATCTTTACTGATGGTCGGGCAAACCCAGAGGACCCGGTCGCATTATGGCTGGGGAATTCAGTAGGTGCCTGGGAAGACGATACTACATTTGTGGTTACTACTGTCGGTATTGATGAACGAACCTGGATGGACCGAACTGGTGTTCAACATAGTGACCAGATGCGAGTAACCGAAACGTTTCGCCGCATCGACAACCTGAATCTGGAGATCGATGTGGTAATAGAAGATCCTATCGCATTAGCTGAGCCATGGGTTGCGGAAACCCATTACCTCAAATTAGCACCACCGAGCTGGGAGCTCAGCGAAATTAGCTGTTCCGGCGACTACCTTGATTTTGGCGCGTTCGAGAGTTTTCTGGACGAGTAGATGATTAGGCTGGGATGCTAATAGGATAATAGAGTGGAGTAGATTTCAAACTACTTCATTCTCCGCTCGCTACCACACTAACCCCGACATTTGGTATACACGTCAGGGTAAAGTCGAGTAAATAAAAACTGGAGCACACACCAATGCGAGTCAAAATATATACCTCTTTGTTAACCGGTCTGATTGTGTTGCTATCTGGAAACTCCGCTACTGCTCATCATGGCAGAGCCGCATACACAAATGATTTGTTGGAAGTTAAAGCGACTATTACAGAATTTCGTTTTATCAACCCACATGTACAAGTGATGTTTGACTTTACCGACGCCAATGGCGAGGTTCAGCATTGGCATGGAGAATTAACCGCCCCTAATCGCATGGCGCGAGGGGGCTGGACCAAAAACTCCCTCCAACCAGGTGATAAAGTGACTTTTACCGGATTTACCGCGAGAAACGAAGGCAAAGCAATGGTGATCCGAAAAATGGTGCTACCTGATGGTACCGACGTTTCGCTTAGGGAAACTCTTGAGTAGCTTACAGCCTCTTAGTACCGTTTCAAAACCTTCTTCCGCTAATCCCTGAGCCATTGCGGCTATAATAGAAAACGGGCCCTTTGAAGGGCCCGTTCAATAATCAAATGCTTTCATTTATGCGTTTAAAGCGCAATTCGTAAAGATAGAAGTGTTACCAGGCGTCGCGTACCGGCTGACCAAATAGAAAGTCAGGATTGGCGTCAGGCCGAGGTGAGAATTTCTGAACACCGCCATTATCTACTTCTGCGATATAGAAATTACCTTCCTGATCGACACTCATACCATGCACACCCCACATACCACCCGGGAAGTCACCCCAGGTTCCCCAGGAGTACAAGAAATTGCCATCAAGGTCATACTTAAGGATCTTGTTCGTGCCTCTGTCTGCGGCCCAAAGATAGCCATCGGCAGATATATCGAATAGATGCACATCAGACGGCGCAGGGCCAAAGCTCCACTGTTCAAGGAAATTGCCATCGGTATCAAAAACCTGCACACGATGATTGTAACGATCATTCACAAAAACGCGGTTGGTCTCAGGGTGCGTGGCAATACCGTGAACGTTGTGAAAGTAATTCGGCCTTGTGTCACTACGCGAACGATCAGACCGCTCTCCCCAAGAGAGAACATAATTTCCGTCTTTATCAAACTTCACTACACGGTTGCCGTTATAGCCGTCAGCTACAAAAAAGCTACCGTCGGGCATCCAGGCCATAAAAGAAGGCCGATTGAAATGTGTCTCATCATCACCAAGCTCTCCATAGGTACCTATGGACTGTACGAGCTCTGTGCCATCATTAGTGAACTTATGAATCACGTGTTTGTGGTCATCAACTACCCAAACATGCTTTTCAGGGTCATACGGGCTAATCGCAACAAAATGGGGCCGCTGCAACATATCATCCCATTGAGTCCAAGCTTCGATAATTTCACCTTCCCGGTCTATCACAACAATACAGTGCTCCCAGCGAGCGTCGACGCCCATGCGGCCACCGTTTTCTTCCCATTGGGTCAAACCTTCTTCAGCCAACGATCCCGCACCACCGTTAGACGGTAGGCTGGATGCAGTAGCATCACGCCACGGTAATCGTCCGATCGGGAAATAAATGCTCGGACCAACGTCAAATATTGGCCGACGCTCTGGTCGGTCAACTTGAGGTAACTCACCACGTTGCAATACAAAAACGCGATCAGGGCTTTCGGCGAATACACTTTGCCCGGCCCCCCAGGTCCACTCTTCGTGCCCAGGTAGTTCAGAGATATCTTTTGGCCAATCGGCCACGACATCGTAAGGGCCGGTTATGTCTTGCCCACCTTGTTGGCCGGCAACCGCAGCAATAGATGGAGTCTCGTGTTCCTGTGCTGATGCCAGCGACGTTCCTAGTAAACCAATCATTCCGACACTGCTTAAAAAAACAGTGGTCTTAGATAAACGATAATTCATTATTCTCTTATCCTCCAGTTTATATTATTTTAATATTACTAAAAAAGTGCGCCAAAATTGGCACGTGCGTGAATGTTTGCATAACTATTGTCTTTTTGCGAGGTGGCTTTGTTCAAATTGCCAGCTAGCTATATAGCAAACTATGACGTCCAAGTATAAACCGTGTGGTGCAGACTCAACACTAGCCAATTTGTGATGTTACTTGCTGATACATGTAATTTACGCATAAAAAAAGGGACCCTTTCGAGTCCCTTTTCTCGTAGCGCTGGCTAATTAACCAAGCACTACAATTCCAACATTAACCACCCCAATTAAATCGAGCGGTAAGACCGACTTGACGCCGACCAGTAGTACCAACCGGACGAGATCGAACTTGATTACCAAGGGGTCCAGCTTGTCCCTTACCAAAAATAGACCCAATCCCTGGACCGAAGTTGATATAGTCTGGATTATTGTCAAGGTTTTTGCCCCATAACTCTAGGCTCATATCATCACTAGGCGAAGTCCACGTAAGGTTAAAACCAAACTTATTAAGCTCGGGACGTAAATACATCGGACCATCACCGGCGATGGTTAAACCATCGCGATTCGCAATACCCGAAGCAGCCCACATATCACTTCGATGAGTCCAGTTTCCACGAAGTCTAATGGACGCACCACTCTGTAAATCCCAGACATAAGCGGCCCAGAGTGCTGCAGTACGAGAAGGTGAGTTATTCGGGCGCATGCCGGAAATATTTTCACCAGACTGCTGGATAGCCCCGGAGGCATTGTCAAATGTAACACCAGTGGTTGAACCTTCTCCCATTTCCACGTCGTAGAACGCGGCGCTAGCACCAACCGTAAGGTTATCAGCTAAAGCAAACGTACCCTCGAGCTCAAGACCTTGATTGTTTTGGCCCGGTTGATTACTGATTACGTTTGCGTTACCAGATGTGCCCACGGCAACTTGGTTACCAACTTGCGCGTTTGCTTGATCCATTTTGAAGAGAGTAACCGCAAAGATCGCCCGATCATAGGCGCCTTTCCAACCCAATTCCCAATTTGTAACTTCCTCAGAATCGATAGGGAGCATAAAGGCCTGAAGATGGCGCGCATCATTCTGGAAGCCACCAGCCTTGAAGCCTTCGGAGTAAAGAGCGTATATGTTGCTGTTGTCGTTAAGCTGGTAAGACAAACTAACTTTGCCCGAAAAGTTGTCCCAGTCTCGAGCGACATTCGCTTCAAAGCCCATCGGAGCTGCTGCAGTACCGCATACGCCATTTACAATATTCGCGTTACAGTATCGTCCTGGATTGCCGAAGCCCACACCGCTAAGACCGCCTTTATTTCCATAACCCTGTAGATTCCAGTCCATGGTTCGTGATTCATCAGAATAACGACCACCTACACTCAACGCCAGCCGCTCGGTCAAATCAAAGTTTAATTCGCCGAAGAGCCCCAAAGAGTCAGTTTCTGAAGCCATGTCCTGTATCAATGTCCATGCAGGTCTACTACAACCCATAAGGTTACAGTTCCCACGGTTAGCGCCACCAATGTTTGTTTCCACTCGTCTTTCTTCATCTTTCAGAATAGAAACGCCAGCCAACCAAGTAAGTCGGTTACCAGTCGCACTGTTATCGATTCGCAGTTCTGTCGAAACAACCTGAGCATCGTTAGTCACTCCCTGATCACGAATTGAAAATGGCGTACCAAAAGCATCTTGCATACTGTCGTGCTGACCATCTTGAAAGCCACTAAGCGAAGTGACTGTTAGACCATCACCAACACTCCAAACGAGCTCTGTAGTTGCTAATACAATGTCGCGGGTAACGCGCCATTCACGAGTATCGTCTTGTAACGCAGTAAAGGGGTCGCACTTATCGCTATAACCACCCCAGGCAGCGCCGGGGTTAAGCCAGTTTCCTACACATTCACGACCTCTTCGAACTGTTGGCATCTCATCATCCTGAATGATCTCTGCCTTTAGATACGCACTGAAATCATCGCTAGGCTCATAAAGTAAAGAAGCTCGAACGGATTTATTTTCTGAACCCTCAAGAGTTTTTCCGGTGTTAGCATCTTCCATCGTGCCGGCTGTATCTTGATAGTTCCACGCGATACGTCCGGAAAGAGTATCAGATAGAGCAGTATTGTAATGACCAGTAGTAGCCATCAGGTCTAGAGAACCAGCGCTCAGCTGCAGAGAACCTGAAGTTTCTTGGCTAGGACGAGCAGAAACAAAGTGCATGAGTCCTAGTGTAGCGTTTCGGCCAAAGGTTGTGCCCTGCGGGCCACGCATAACTTCTACACGATCCAGATCGTATACAGGTAAAGTCAGCATAAATGCTTTAGTTGCTGGCACACCATCATAGACCACCTGAACAGTAGATTCGAGGCTAGAGTTACCGAAGTTGCCTCCACTAATACCACGCATTGTCAGTGCAGGCTGTGCCTTTGTAAATTGACCCCATGTAGAACCAGGGGTTAACTCAAGAATGTCTTGGATACTGTCTATTCGATTTGATTGCAAATAGTCAACATCCATTACCGCAACTGCGAGTGGTGCATCAGTGATGCTTTCCTCGTAGCGACGTGAAGTAACAACAATCTCTTCAAGCTGTGCAAATGATTGTTGAATTGGTATATACAGCATAGCTGTACCTACCGTGCTTAATAGAACTTTTCTACCCAGCGACGATTTTGATTTAATACTCATAAAAATACTCCTAGTTAAAACAATTTTCTCTGCAACATTGCAGTTGGTGATACCAAAAACTCTATATTTTAGTATACACCCGCGCTTCTTCTCTCCTTCACTAAGTAACAACACATAATATTGAATGTGGCGCTATAGAGGCCATCATTTATGTTGTTTAAGTGTTACAACACTGTTGTAAAAACAGCGAAAAACATATTCGGGCGATACTGTAACCCCATTTTAAGGTTTAAGCAACGTCGCACTAGTAGATTTGACAACTACATTAGGAGACCAAAAAAGGTCTAACAGCTATGTGCCCCTCTTACGGTATCCATAAACGCATCGTGTGCTATCAAAAATAAGAATACATAGCGCTGTCATCACAATCTGAAATTCGAGTTACCTCAATTGCATAGCCGCAATCGAACATAACATACTTATGTCGGCGCATTACAGCGATCAGACTAAACACACCTGGATAATTTTTAGAGTAAATAGGCAGCTGGCTGGGACATTAAGGCCAACCCGACCTAAATAGAGGTAAGGATTCAAGTTGTATATAACTTCTAAAATCTTCGCGTAATATTAAAGCCCGGGCTTTTTTGTTTTGCATTCCGGCGCTTTGATACTTAAGTCCAATTAAGTAAACCTCATTAAAGGCATATGGCTATTGAGGAATCACTGACTTAATTTATTGCAATTACTTAATAATGCAGCTAAGGTTAGAAAATAACTACATAAAAATTGATGTATTTAAATTCACTGAGAGAGGAAAATATGAGATTTATTCAAAGTTTGGGGGTTGCTGTTGGTTTTGCAATTCTTTCATTACCATCAACAATGGTGGTAGCACAAACCGAAGGTCAGCAAGCTGTTGGCCTTGAAGAAATTCTAGTTACTGGCCGAAAACGTGCAGAGAATCTGATCGATGTTCCAGTATCAATATCGGTTTGGAGCGCACAAGCCTTGGAAGATCAGGGCATAATTAATCAAGATGACTTATTCGCAGGAACGCCTGGTCTTGACTATAGCAACTACCGTGGCACGCGGAACGCTAATAACCCTGGTATTCGCGGCGTACAATCAAATCTGCGTGCAAATAACCAACAAAAAGTTGCTTCTTTCGTTGACGGTATGCCAATGCAGGGAGGTCAAGGAAACTTGCAGTTTGCAGGTGTTGACGCCGTTGAAGTATACCGCGGCCCACAAAGTGCGGCGTTTGGTCGATCTACCTTTGCCGGCGCAATTAACTATGTGACCACGGACTCTGCAGAAGAATTTGAAGGTAAAGTTCAGCTACAGGTAACCGACTTAAACCAGACCGAAGCAGGCGTAGTGCTCTCCGGCCCACTCTCAGACAACCTTGGCTATCGAGTCTCCTATGTAAAAGGCGACAACCAAGGCCCGAGTGAATGGACAGCAACCGATGGGCAGAAAATTTCTCAACAAAAGACAGATGCCTTGAGCACAAAGATAAATTTTGAATTTAGTGAAGCCATGTACGGCGAAATTACGTACAATCGTTTAAGAACAGAGGACTCGACTGGGCCTGGTGTAATGGTGGACCCTAACACTTGCGGCGGTGGCTCTGGTATCTGGAGCTTCTCAATGGGCATTGACATAGAACAGCCAGCAGGCGCCTGGAATTGCGATTCCTCAATACCAACCGGCGGTTTTCCTCGTAATTCTGACCCGCTGTCCACCTTTCTAGCCCAGTACGATGCAAATATTGGTTATTATACAGCAGCAGCCAGGATGGCCGATAGCAACATGAACGGTTCTGTATCTTCTAGTGAGTATCTCGCCCAAACCCTGAGCGATGGTACAACTTATGAACAAGCGATACTTAACAATTCCCCTTCAGATTTTGGGAACATGTATGAACTTGACAGAAAACGTATTACAGGTGAACTAAACTTTGAAATTGGTGATGGCCTATTGCAAGTCTTGGGCATGAAGACCGATGAGGGTTATGACTTTTTCCAAGAATGGGATAATAACGCTACAAATGCTGTATTCGTGGTCAACATGATGACTATGCGGGCTGCGCTAAATATGAACGTCCAAGTCATGCATGTAACCAACACCACGAAAGAAACGTACTTAGAAACCCGATGGATATCATCAGCTGAAGAAAAGCTGCGCTACACTTTAAGCGGCGCCTATTATGAATATGACCTTCAGCAGCAGGTATACCAAGCTGGCGGCGCACTGCCACAATATCATAACCTCAAGCTACCGAACGGCTCGCCGGTAAATCCGTTTCCAGGTATTACCATCACTGAAGTGGCGTCAAACATTGGTGCCTCTTTTGGTGTGCAATACGATATAGCCGATGCGACTACCTTATCTTTTGAAGGCCGCTATCAAACGGATGAGGTGTGTGGACAAGACAAAAAAGGAGCTAATATTAAGCTTTGCTCATCAACCACCGCATTTTTGCCACGCGTCGCGCTTACTCACTCGGTGAACGACGGCCGTACTGTATATGGACAGGTGTCTGTCGGTAACAACCCAGCCGGTGTAAACACTGCGATGTCGGATCCGGGTAACATTCAGGCTATGCTAGTAGCCAGTGGCCAGCTAGCTCACCCTGAAGACGGCATTACCTACAATGGTGCGGATGGTGTGCATTTCCCTGCAGTCGACTACGATGCATCAAATTTCAAAACCTACAAAGAAGAAAAACTCACCAATTTCGAGATCGGTACTAAAGGCTCTTTTGCCGATGGACGGGGCCAATTGAACGCTTCATTATACTTTATGAAGTATGAAAACATTATTGGTGCGGAAAACCTGAGCTGGGAAGATGACAACCCAAACGGGTGGAATGAGTCCCAGTGGACTACCTTCACTGGAGAACGTTCTTGGCTTAATCAGGGTGATGCCGAAATGTATGGTATCGAGATAGATGGCACTTATTCGATTAGTGACATCTGGCAGGTCGGTGGATACTTAACTCTAAGCTCATCCAAGTATTCTGACTATTGTACTATCCAAGGTCCAAACTATCGGGATGCGCCTGGTGGCGCTGGCGGTGGTGGCGGCCGCCCAAGCCCGATTTTGACGCCTGAAAAAGATGGGGTGGAGAGTGCATGTGCAGTAGCCGATGGTAAGTGGATACCTAGACAGTCACCGGTTAGCGCAATGCTAAATATTACTGCGGATCTACCTGACGATATATTTGGGCTGCAAACAAGCTTGAGAGCAGATATTCGTTATAAAGGTTCGTTCTATGAAGATCAATTGAACTATCTAGAGCGTGTTCCCGTTGCTACAGTGAACGTGTCAGCTAATATGCGTAATGAGAATTGGAATATTCGATTGTTCGTTAATAATTTAACTAATAATGATGAACCCTTGCGCACACAGCCAGGTAACTTGTATATAGATCAAGCCAATCCGACAAAAGCCCCACCTAATAATGGCACGTGGCTGGCATTTAAGAGACGGCCTAGAGAATTTGGCCTCCAGCTTGGATATAACTTTTAATCTCTATTGATACTAATAGTTAAAAGGCTCGGGCAACGCCCGGGCCTTTTTTATTACAGCGTCATGTTTAGTGCGGCTGACTTTTGCTAATACCTACTCTTTATTACAGATTAAGTTTCGAACCACAATACTAAAGCTCGGCCAGCTTCCCCGGCTCACGCATAATCTCGAGAACCTTTGTTCCCCAAGCGTTCGGGCAACATACCCACCAAGGTTTGAACTTTTTTCCAAATATGGTGGTAAAGCTCCACATTTACCTACAGTAATGCTCCGCTGATCTGCTTATAAAATAGATCAAGTGTTGCCTCAAAGGTTTCAAAATCGATTCTTAACTCTCTCGTGACTAACAAATCCTATATTTAGGTTCGCCGAACCGATGCGATATTGAAAAAGTCAAAAAGTTCGTTTCGTCGCCATTCGCCACATATCCGTTTATGGGCATGCCAGTCATAGAAAAATATAGGGTGCCATACACCAATTTTGTACCGAAATGTTCCAGCCAGCTAGCCGGTTCTGCTTTTAGGCTCGGTTTTGGTAACCGCTAGATTAAGCGCAATATCGTAAATACCAAAATCATCAGGCTGAACGATTTGCGTAAAGTAAAAACCTAAATATTTTTGGAGAGTAGTGCGAACCGACCTCCCAAGGGAATGGGCCAGTAAAATAGTGCCGGTAATAGATGTTGCAATATGGGGCGAGAAACAAAACGCAACTAGCCGATGCATAAACTTTGCTAAAGAGCCGTAACTTACTGCGTCTTTTTTATGTCATTTTTATTTAGAACTAGTTTGTGTTAGTACAGCCGTTAACGTTGCACTACAAGCCTTTAGTCATAGTACCTGAGCCTTCAAATTCGTTTCAAAAATTGCTTACGCAACTAAATAAACCCGTTTAGCTTGATACGTAGGAAGGTTACAATAAGATGTAATATTTAATCCGTACTGCCCGTCCTTTACCTATAGGGATAACAGCAACGATGGTGACCAAAGCAGTCGTCCAATTATTAGCCCAATGAACCAAGCCAGTACTGTAGCTCCAAGGATTTTACTTGCTGGCGTCGCCGGTTGTTTTCTGTTGTCCGGCTTTGCGGCATTGCTTTATCAAATGGCCTGGATGCGCCAGTTTTCAATCGTTTTTGGAACGTCTGAGATAGCCATTGCCACGGTGCTCTCGGCTTATATGGGAGGACTCGCGCTCGGTGCAGCCGCCGCTGGCAAACTTATACAATTAATTCGTCGACCGGTGTATTTCTACGGAATTCTGGAGGCCACGATCGCCATTTCGGCACTGATGGTGCCAGTCCTGCTATCTGCAACAGGCTTTTTATACGTTTCTATTTTGGGGGGGCAAGCAACAGTACCCGACGCGTCTGGTATTGGACAGTCTGTATTTTATTTTGTCGTCGCCTTTATAGTGCTAGTCGTTCCAACGGCTTGTATGGGGGCGACATTGCCGGTATTGACTCGCTACGCAGTTACTCAGGACGATCATATTGGTAATCGGGTTGGAAGCCTTTACGCTATAAATACATTGGGGGCGGTTTTAGGTGCCGTAGTAGCAGGGTTTGTACTTTTGCCTGAATTAGGACTGCGCGGCACAGTCCGGTGCGGCGTCGCAGTAAATGCTCTGGTCTTTGTAATTGCAGTGATTGTTGCCAAAAAATCAGCGACAACTGAACTTCAGCAAGTAGATTCTCCTTCGGAGCCTTCAGCTGAGACTGAAACCGACCCAAATTATCGCTACTTATGGATGATTCTGCCGATAATGACTTTATCGGGCGTTTGCACTTTTGTTTACGAAGTACTTTGGACACGACTGTTATCGCACATTCTTGGCGGTAGCGTTACGGCTTTCGCGGTGATGCTCGCAAGCTTTCTTAGTGGGATTGCGCTCGGCAGCATAATCGCCAGCCGATTTGCCAGAAACCGAATAGAAGCCACAATTGCATTTGTTATCAGCCAATTAGGCATATCTGCTGCATCGGTATTGATCTACTATTGCTTGAATCAATTTTTACAACCAGACATGGACTATCAAGCTACCGTACTAGCTGCTTTCTTGGTGCTCATGCCTGCAACGCTATTTATTGGTGCAACTTTTCCACTCGCGGTTCGTATTTATGCCAGTGGTGCCAATGTCGCAGCACAGTCATCTGCCCGGGTATATGCCTGGAACACTGTGGGAGCGATTTTGGGCGCTGCGGTGGCCGGATTTTTTCTGGTACCCATGCTGAAATATGAGGGTGCAATTCGACTAACCGTACTATTGAATACCGGTCTAGCCGTGGTTGCCGCAAGCATGATTGCAGCTACGCGTCGCATACCACTGTTTGTCTCCGCAGCCGCACTTGGAGTCATCGTAATAGTCTATCAGCCAATGATTCCGGAGAATGTGCTGCGCTACTCTCCGATTACCACTAGCGCCTCGGGCGATATCATCTACTACGACGTTGGCCGTAGCGCGACTGTGCTTGTTTACGAAGATGATGGCTCATTTATGTTAAGGAATAATGGCCTACCAGAAGCTGCAGCGGTGCCTCAGGGAACACCTCATTTATTCTCGAACCAACGTATGCTAGGCGCCATGCCTGTTTTAGCAAGGCCTGATACCAAAACAGCTCTTATTGTCGGATTTGGAGCTGGTACAGCAATAACTGGCCTACCGCCAACTGTAGAAGAAGTAGATGTGATCGAACTTGAGCCGAAGGTGATTGAAGCAAATCGCAGTATTGGTGATCGACGCAAATACAAACCACTGGACGACCCGCGGGTCTCGTTAGTTATTAACGATGCGCGGAGCGCGCTTGCCCTGACGACGAAAAAATACGACATGGTGGTATCGCAACCGTCCCACCCGTGGAGTGCTGGGGCATCTCATCTGTATACGCGAGAATATATGCAAATCGTATCAGACCATTTGTCAGACGACGGTGTGTTTTTACAGTGGATTAATAGCCAATTTGTTGACGAGGCGTTACTTAAAAGTTTATGCGCCACGATCCTGGATGTTTACCCGCATGTGCGTATTTACCAGTGGTCATCTCAAGTCTTATTCTTTCTAGCTTCACACGAACCAATGGACGTAGAAAGAGAAATGTTTGCCAGCGGCCGGCCACTGCGTGATGCACCATTATTTTATTTGGAGATTGGCATCGCTACGGTCGAAGATGCAGTCGCCGCACTGATGATGGATACCGACGGAGCAAAAGAATTCGCCTCAGGCAGTCGTTTAATCACCGATGATTTTAATATGATGGCGATGCAGTCTGCTCGATTGATGCGCGAGGGGCGGGTACTGAGCGTAGAAAAACTCGAAACTACCTTCCAGCCATGGATTCCGGCGCTGAATGCCGAAAGCTGGGTACACAAAGAGCTTGGTGAGGACCTCGTGTTTTCACGTATTGCAGATAAATACGTCTCTTTAGGAGTCCGTGCCTATTTACCCGAACTTGTCGGTACATTAACCACCGCAGGAAACCCACGTGCCTTGCTATTAGCTGGCAAATTAATGCGTTCAGAGGGAAATACTGAGCGAGCACAAGAAATGCTTGAAGCAGCATTCGTTGCCATGCCAGATAATAATCAAGTGAAGTACGCTTTGGTGGAGCCTTGGCTTAGGCGGCTTGATCAAGAGCAAACCCCTGAAGCGATCCAAACAATAGCGGAAAGTATGAGCGGCAGCGGCCGTGCAGTGATCGAAGCGTCAAAAGCAATAGGCATTAAAAACCTGCAAGCGGTCGCTGACCTTGATAGACAGCTTGGTGCAGCCGGACCTGCCGACCTATGGTTTACCGAAGCGGTAAAACTTAGAGTTGACTGGCGTAGCGGCGTTAGCAATGAAGAACTAAAACGGGACTTTGCGGATCAGGCGTGGCAAATACTCGATCTTGGAATTGCCAACCAGCGCGACCACGAATTTCTTACTATGCGAATCGTGGCGGCATCTCAAGCCGGACGGGCTAACGAAGTTATGCAAAGCACTCGGGGATACATAGATACGATTGATTTCCTACTATCCGCGGTTGAAGAAGGGTATATTTCTCCTACAGCAGCCGAATTTGATCTTAAATTGAATCAACTTGAGGCGATCACTAAACTTGTCGATGTATCAGCGGACAATGAAGCGGTAACACAATCAACGAAGAGGGATATTCAAACGGGCCTTGATGGCCTTGCCGAACGCCTTCAAGACTTGAAGCTAGTTGTGCAGTAAAATAATCATAACTGTGAATATTCCAAGTGCCAGAAAATAAAAACGATCAATTTATTTACCTAGGTGTTTGCGCCTGTTTCCTACTGTCCGGATTTGCAGCTCTTCTTTATCAAACGGCGTGGATGCGACAGTTTTCCACTGTGTTTGGCACCTCTGAGCTAGCAATCGCAACCGTATTGTCAGCTTACATGGGCGGCCTGGCGCTAGGCGCTGCCCTCGCTGGAAAATATATTAGCCGAGTCAAGCGCCCGGTGTTCACTTACGGGATACTAGAGGCTTCAATTGCCGGATCTGCATTGATGGTACCGGTATTACTTGGGCTGGCGAGCTGGGCCTACGCTGAAATACTTGGTGGCCAACCAGAACCAGCTGATGCCAGTGGGATAGGCCAGTCCATCTTTTACTTTGTAGTTGCCTTTATTGTGCTGGCAATCCCGACCGCCTGTATGGGAGCTACCCTGCCACTACTGACACGCTATGCAGTAACAGCCGATAGCCAGGTTGGTTCACGAGTCGGGGCTTTATACGCTATCAATACCGTTGGTGCAGTGCTGGGAACAATCGTCGCGGCATTTGTGTTGCTACCTGCAATGGGCCTTAAGGGCACCGTTTGGTTCGGTGTCGCTGTCAACCTACTGGTGTTTTTCTTGGCGGTGGCGATCGCCAAACGCGCACCCGAAATAGATGCTGAATCAACTTCTGAACTAACGACACAGGTAAACGCCGAAGTTCTTGAGGAAAACAACGGAGTAGATGCCGATGTGAGCGAAATTAGCCAACCGGCTACTGGGTCGACGGGCTTGGGTACACGCTTCATTCTGCCCATCATGTTGGTTTCAGGCACCACCAGTTTTGTCTATGAAGTTTTGTGGACCCGCCTTCTGTCACATATTTTGGGTGGTAGTGTTACTGCTTTTGCGACCATGCTAGCCAGCTTTCTCGCCGGTATCGCAATAGGGAGTGCGCTCGCCTCTCGTTTCGCTACCACGAGCGAGCGTTCGGTGCGAGCCTTCATAATTGTACAAGCCGGTATAGCATTTACCTCGATGGGAATATACCAATGGCTGCACCTGGCTATTCCGGCCGAACAAGGACTAAGCGGCAATGTTGGCATCGCCATTGCAATTCTATTGCCTGCAACCTTATTTATCGGTGCCACATTTCCTTTGGCGGTGCGAATCTATACCAATAGTGCAGCCGGAGCTGCCCGATCCTCAGCAAAAGTGTATTCATGGAATACCGTGGGTGCGATTTTTGGCGCTGCATTTGCCGGATTTTTTCTTATTCCTGCACTTAAATACGAAGGTGCCATCAAAGTTGTCGTGCTGACCAATATTCTTCTTGGACTCGCTACTGCGGCGCTTGTTACCAAGGTTCGCCCGGCATTTTTCGGTAGTATGGCCGCGATTTTCGCACTGCTACTCGTCACTTATAATCCGCTGCTTCCAGAAGATATTTTACGCACCTCGCCAATTGATGATCGCGCCAAAGGCGAAATTTTATACTATGAAGTGGGTCGCTCATCCACAGTATTAATGACCCGCGAGGAGGGCACGCTAGGACTTCGCAATAATGGGCTCCCCGAAGCTGGTACTGAATTCCTCGGTTCGCCCCCCTCACGTAACACTCAACATATGCTAGCGAGTTTACCAGGATTAATCCGCCCGGATGCAAAGTCTATGCTTATCGTTGGATTGGGCGGCGGTAATGCAGTAAATGGTGTTCCACCATCTGTTGAAGAAATTGACGTAATCGAGCTTGAGCCTAAAGTTATTGAAGCCAATGTGCTGGCTGGCGATCTGCGGGTTTTAGACCCATTACAAGACCCGAGGTTAAAGCTTTATATCAACGATGCACGAAGTGCGTTGAGCCTAACCAATAAGACCTACGACGCGATTATATCCCAACCCTCTCATCCCTGGACTGCCGGCGCTTCGCATTTATATACCCGTGAGTACATGGCGTTAGCTGCCGATCATTTAACCGATGACGGGGTTTTTCTGCAGTGGATGGCCGGGCAATTTTTAAGCGAATCATTGCTGCGAAGCCTTTGCGCGACAATGTTAGACGTATTCGAGTATGTGAAAGTTTATCAACTATTTCCGGATGTATTGTTTTTTGTTGGATCACAGCAAGCCATGAATACAGAATTAGAATTAGCTGCTACCGGCAGACCAATTATAGACTCGCCAGTATTTTACTATCATCAAGGGTTGGCATCGCCCGAGGATTTACTTTCTGGATTACTGATGGACACTGAGGGTGTACGGTCATTTTCGAAGGATGCGGACCTGCTGACAGACAATTTTAATCGCATGGCAACAGAATCATTGGCGGCTATCGAATCTGAAAATCAACTGGGACTGGTCGGGCTGATCACACTGCTTCAACCGTATGTGCCAGTGCTCAACCCCGATAGCTGGGTACACACCGAATTGAGTGCAGCAAATTTTGCTTACGTATCAAGTCGATTCGAAGACATGGATATTCGGCCTTACAGCATTGCCCTCGCAGAAGCTCTGGAAAAAAGTGGTAATTCACAAGCACAGTTGCTTACCGGTTTGGGCCTTAAACGCCAGGGTGATTTAGAAGAATCTCAAAAAGTTCTCGCCAATGCCGTATTGGCGGCACCCTCGGGGCCTGGCGGCGATCAAGCCCGATACGCGATGATAGAACCCTGGTTAGCTCAATTGGCTCAAGGGTCTGCAGATGAGTATATAGTAAAAATTGCCGAAGCATTATCTGGGCCTGCCAAGGCGGTAGTCGCGGGTAGAGTAGCGATTGCTAGCCAGGACTGGCAAACTCTAGCCAATCTCGACCCATTGTTTTCGCAATCGAGACCGACCGACTTATGGTTCGTTGAGGCTACGAAGCTAATGGTTGAATGGCGTAATAACCTTGCCAATACCGAGCGTCGAACTGACCTAGCCGCCCATGCTTGGCAAATAATTGATCTCGCTATTGCGATTTACCCAAATCCGGACTTATATACAGCACGTATTTCTGCTGCGTATTTTTCCGATCGGCCCGAGGAGGTTCTGGAAACGGCGCGAAGACTCAGCTATATACTAGACGCTGAGCTTGAACTAATAGAAGAGCTGGTCGAACAACAGAATAAACCTGAAAGTGCCAAAACTCTGGAATTTCGGCAACGCCAAATCGAGGCCATCAAAAGGGCTGTGACTGATGTTGCGGAACGACACAATCTTAATGAAACCTCGGTCGAGGAAGTCATTAATAAACTCATTGGGCTACAAGAACTCGCCGCAGGTGTGACTACCTTTAGGTTTTAAATCTAAACGTATGGTCCGAGTGCAGAGGACTAAAAATTCCCGTTATTACGAATGTCCGCTATATACTCAGGCTGCGTGAACACTCCTCAGAATTTATAATAGTTAGGTAACTTCATCTGGCGGTAGTAAGTTCAAGGCCGTGAATAACCGCGATAAGAACTTTACGCGCGCAAAGCTCAAACGACGCATAGAAACGATTTATAAGAGGTTAAATCGATTCTTTGCACAATCAAGTATTACAGAGAGAAGTATGGAATAACTATATTGGGTAATAAGCAGTCATTGACTACAAGTTAATATACAAACTGCTGAATATCTAGGGAAAATAATATGAAGAATTTCGATTTAGCGGCTGGCAACGGGCTCATTAATCGTCGACATATGCTTAGCCTCGGTATGGCCAGTTTTGGTAGTGTAGTGGTGAGCAAGTCGCTGGCCGCGCAAACGCCGGACATTCCTGCATGGTCTAAATCACCAGGGCCCGGTGCATCTGAATATGGCGCGCCTTCGCGGTTTACGGATGACATTAAACGCTTAGCGTCAGCCTCTAATCCGATTACTCCTGGTACCGGCGCTTCCAGAACGCCTCTACATCTATTGCAGGGGACGATTACACCGAATAGCCTGCACTTTGAGCGACACCATTCGGGCGTGCCAGATATCGACCCTGCAGAGCACCGTCTGATTATTCATGGCATGGTGCGTCAGCCATTAGTCTTTTCCTATGAAGACCTGCTCGCATATCCGCAAACATCTCATACTTATTTTCTAGAGTGTTCTGGCAATAGTGGAGCGAGCACCGGCGCCAATGCGGTCGACACGAGTGCTGCTACCTTGCATGGCTTACTATCCTGCGCGCAGTGGACGGGGGTAATGCTATCCACTTTATTAGATGAGGCGGGTATTGGCCCTGACGCGTCTTGGGTAATGGCGACAGGGGCTGACGCTGCAAGTCTCGGGCGCTCCATCCCACTTTACAAAGCGCTAAATGATGTGTTTATTGCGCTGTATCAAAATGGTGAACCCATTAGGCCAGAGCAAGGTTATCCGATGCGCATGTTTGTACCTGGCTGGGAAGGCAACGTCAGCGTAAAGTGGCTGACGCAAATCAAACTGACCGATGGTCCTGCTAACTTTAAGGATGAAACGTCGCGCTATACAGAGCTATTGACCAATGGCAAGGCGCTGCAATTTACTTTCCCTATGGGGGTAAAGTCGCTAATTACCTCACCTTCCGGTCAGATGAGTTTGCAGCGTCAGGGGCTACATGAAGTCACCGGTCTGGCGTGGTCGGGTCATGGCGGCATTCGTCGTGTCGAAGTCTCTGCCGACGGCGGTATGACATGGACCGACGCACATTTAGATCAAAATCCCGCAAATCTGGCTCTAGTACGATTTCGCATACCATGGCAATGGAGTGGAGGACCGGCCATCTTGCAGAGTCGTGCGACGGATGCCACAGGCAACGTGCAACCGACGAGAGAGGCGGTGCTCGCCTTATACAGTTCTGCGAACAGATATCATTTCAATGGCATTCAGAGATGGGCTGTTTCCGTCCAAGGAGAGGTGAAGAATGTTTATGCCTAAATTGAGTATACTCAGCGTTACTGCGCTGGTCTTAACCAGCTTAATACTTATGGGGTGTGGCACTGCGTCTATGAATGATACGGGACAAATCATGCTAGGGCAGCCAATAAGTGAAGCTAACTTACAAGGGTGGGATCTTATTGTCGAACCTGATGGGCGTGGCTTGCCTTCCGGTAGTGGTACGGCTGCGCAAGGGCAGCTTGTCTATGAAGAGCAGTGTGCTGCATGCCACGGTCAGCAAGGTGAGGGAGGCCCTAGCGTACCTATTTTAGTGGGTGGTTCAACGACTAGTACACCTCCAAATTTGACGGTTGGTAGCTATTGGCCTTTTGCCAGCACCGTGTTCGACTATGTAAGGCGCGCCATGCCGCCTACCGCCCCAAAGTCCTTGAGTAATGCCGAGGTCTATCAGGTGGTAGCCTATGTACTCAATATGAATGGAATTGTGACCAGGGATTTTGTACTGGATAAAAACAGCTTTGCCCAAGTGCAAATGCCCAATCACGATGGGTTCATCGATCGTAGTCAAGTGCAGTGAGAACTCTCATTTTAGTGTCTTGCTCAGAATTACCAGAATTGTGGGTATTAATCATCACTTTGGGTAATTAACGGACATTCGGTGATATATTTACCCCGAGCTATATTGCTATTGGATTTGATTCGGGTAACGATACTAAAAGTGTGGTGTTCAGCATGCAGCTAATGTGGTTCGAACGAAACTATTAGAGAGGACGAAATTTGATGTCTACCAGAATTGAGACTATTAAGCAGGTGCGTTTGGCGCACTTTGTCACAATAGCTATGCTATGGACTGGCCAGGCAGTAGCACATCACGGTTGGTCGTCGCACTACGACAGAGACGTGTACGTGTCTTTGACAGGCGTTGTTACCGATTACCAGTTCGTTAATCCTCACGCGTTCGTTTATCTCGATACAGTAAATGAAGCAGGTGAGATCGAAGCGCGTTGGTGCGAGATGCAATCTCGCGTGCAACTTGAACGGCGAGGGGTTAGTGCTGAGCATTTCGCGGTTGGCACTAGCATCACGATCGAGGGCTTTGTATCGAGGAGTGATCCGATGGGATGTGAACTCGCCATTGCTCACTTTCAGGACGGAACAGATCTGGCGCTTCGACACCGCGATGGCGAAGCGGTATTCGGGGCGCCCATAATAGAAGGGGACACGAGTATCGTAGGCACCTGGTATCCGGACGCTTACCTCGTGGATGCTGGAAGCGCCGCGGACTCCCAGGGTCTATTGACGCGAGAAGGTGAGGCCGTGCACGCTGCATTCGACTGGGAGATGCAGAACCCAACCTTAAGATGTAATCCCGCCAGCAATATTCGGGCTTGGGGAGCGCCGGGGCTACCGTCGAGTATTTCGAGACAGGGGGATGAAATCCACATCCGTCACGAGTTTATGGACGTGCATCGCGTTATCCAATTCGACGGGACCGGGTACTCCGACCCAGCCCCAACGGACCTTGGTTATTCAATCGCTCGATTCGAGGATGACGCGCTCTATATTGAGACGACAGGCTATCGTGCGGGTGCGCTTTGGGCCGGGAGACTCAACACTGCTGACCTTTCCACAACCGAAAAGTTGTGGGTCGAGCCAGAGACTGGCTTGCTGCATCTTGCGTGGACGGCAAACGATGCTGCTTATTATACTGGCATCCAACGCGGCACGAGAACCTTCGTTCGAACAGATCTTCAAGTGGGCCGTTTTGACTGCGTGCCGGAGCTCGGGCATGCGCCGACAAATTGAAGCACCACAGCAAGTGAAGATTTTTCGCTCTGAATTAATCAATCCTAATAAGAACTACGGGAATTAATATCGTAATTATGGCCACAATTTTTGTTTATGCGAATAACTGCAATTAGGTATGCCTGTTATGAAAAATAAAAGTGCTGTCTTGGTGGGGTTGTTTATTACAATCGTTGTCGCGAGCTCTTCACTACTCGCGCAGATGATACCCTCTAACGATGAAGCTCTAATCTTTGATCCAGAGGCATACATGACGCTTGATGTCAGTGTCGACGGTGAGCCTATGGAAGTGCGTCAATATCAGGTGGTTTATGTGGCCAACCCAGTTCGGATGGCTGAAAATCAGCCTGGAGGCAGGAGACCGACCGTACTCCCTGATCCTTATGCGTATCAGAGCATGAACATATTTGTGCCGCAAGTAGCTTGAAATCGAGCTCTGAATTAATCATAAGATTTGGGGTTTTGGTTGGAGATATTCTATCGAGTAAGTTTAAGATATGCACAAATCAAATAATGATATTGCATAAAATAGCGTTATAAAGAATAACTGATGTAATCACACTACGCTCGAAATGTGAAATTGCGATCAATGTAGTGAATAAAAATGACAGGTCATCATGTTCAGTCTCCCGTCTTAATACACGGCTACCAGGTACATTCTGGTGCGTAAGTTGCGGTAATATGAAGCAGTTATGAAGCAGAACTGCAGACAGCAGGGTCGATTAGCGCTGCTATGTTCGACACTTTTATTTCTGCCGATTGCATGTACGGACGTACCCCTGAGTGAGGCGCAATCACCCGCAGTTGAGATCAGTAACTCAACAGACATTCAGTCTGAGTTAAACAGACCCAATATATTACTAATTGTCGCTGACGATATGGGGTATAGCGATATAGGTGCCTTCGGGGGAGAAATAGAAACCCCAAATCTAGACGCACTGGCAGATAGTGGGGTTAAGTTCACGCAATTCTATGCTGCTTCAACTTGTTCACCCAGTCGAGCAATGTTGTTGTCAGGGGTAGACAACCATCTGGCTGGCTTAGGCACCATGAGAGAGCTCATGTTGCCCAATCAGGAAGGCCAACCCGGCTACGAGGGGTACCTTAATCACAGAGTTGTTTCTATTGCTACGTTGCTACAAAGTTCCGGATATCACACTTATATGACGGGCAAATGGCATTTAGGTTTGGAAGAACATTCCAGCCCCAGTGCTCGCGGATTTGAAAAGACCTTTGCTTTACTGCATGGCGGAGCCAATCACTTTGACATGCGAGGTCTTGAAACAAGAGACCCGATTGCGGAGTTCCGCGAAAATGGTCGGCTTTTGGATGAACTACCAGATGAGTATGGTTATTCAAGTAATTTTTATACTCAAAGAATAATTGATCACATCAGCAGCAACCAAAACGATAAGCGGCCTTTCTTCGCCTATTTAGCTTTTACGGCCCCTCACTGGCCGCTACAAGCACCTTCGGAATATATAGAAAAGTATCGTGGGCGTTACGATTCCGGATACGAGATATTGAGGGAGCAACGGTTACAGGGATTAAAGGAGCGGGGCGTTGTAGCGTCCAACGTGAAATTACCACCACTACCTGAATCTATTAAACCCTGGAGTGAATTATCCGTTGACCAAAAGAATACTGAAGCTAGAAAAATGGAAATTTATGCAGCGTGCAGAGCTTTACGGCTTGGAAAATATCCCCTTCAGTAACTCCTGGAACTTCACCTATCATACTTCATCGCCTCCTTAGCTATTGGTATATCGGCGGGTGCGAGGTCATAGTCCAATAAATCATTTATCCTTACCCATTTAACTCTATGGTGTTCCTTTGCTTGGGGGACTCCTTCTATTAGATCCGCCCAATAACAATTCAGACACAGTTGCTTTGTAGCAATTTCAAAATCAATAGATGCTATATGAGCCCCAACCTTTATTATGACGCCGAGCTCCTCATGTATCTCTCGGATTAACCCGTGTTCGGGGGTCTCCCCATCTTCTACTTTCCCGCCAGGAAACTCCCATTTGTCCGCGAACTCGCCTCTAGCGCGCTGTGCAATAAGCACTTTTTCACCGGTTTTAATTAGCGCACCTACAACGTTAATCCTAGGCATAATCCCAATATAATTTTGAGTCAGTAAAGAAAGCATAGATTAAAGTAGTGGCTTTCGTTCAGCAAGCGCAGCGAGTGTGAAGATGCTCTCGCATTAAGCCACTTTTACTAAAGATACACCTAACAACCTTATCACAGGTACAAGCTTGCTGACTTTGTCCGAAATCAGATGCGTATGTCACAGGTGTACCAACCTGTAATGCTAATAGAGCTTCTGCGCAACAACGGTACCGCCTCAGTTGAACAAATAGCACAGGCTATCCTCGGAATGAGTTATGCTGAGGTCTCATATAGTAAGCAACTAAATCAGGGAGGCATCATATGAAAAATCAATACCTACCTCGCGCACTCATACTTATCGTGTTGTTGGCTGTCGTAAGCTACACCCGAGCCTGGGCAGCAGAACCGCTTCAGACTCAAATGAGTATGTCCGGTGATATAGACGTGGACGTACTTAAGGCCAGCATCCTCGATAATATATTCACGGTTGTGCTCGTCTATCGCAATAATGGCAAAGCCGAGGAGAGAATCTACTACGACTTTGCTGGAGTCTACTTCATAGACGATACCGAAAAGAAAAAATATCATGTGTTAAAGGACAGTAACAACAAGTGGATCGGTGCCCCTATGAACAGTGCAGGGGACATTAGCAGGAAGATTGCTGCAGGCGGTAAGCAGTTGGTATGGTTTAAATTTCCTGCCCCCCCGGCGACAGTCAAGTCCATCAATCTAGTGATACCGGGTGTGCTGCCGTTTGAGGAATTGGCCGTTTCGCGATGAGGGCGTTACTCAAGCACAACGCTAATAGCGCCGTGGTCGCATCGGTGTTTTTTGCTATAAGCGCTATCGCCTGGGAGGCCGACCAGCCCGATGACCCCACTGCTCACGATGCCGCTAAGCTATCACTGTTGTCGCTGGGACCGGATCAAGGCGCGCAATCGCTCATTGAGGACATCCGAGAGATCGAGGGACTGGATGCTGCAATCGACGGACAGGGCCTGGCCCTCTTGGCGACGGTCGAGGAACTGAACCAGGCTATCGATGACTTGGGGGCCAAGGTCGGCGAGATGGAAATCAGTGTGGTCCTGTCCAGCGATATATTGTTCGATTTCGATAAAGCCGACATCAAGCCGACAGCGGAGACCGAACTCACAAAACTGGGACTGATCATACGAGAAAAACGCACAGGCGATGTCACCATCATCGGCCACACTGACGCCAAGGGCAGTGAAAGTTATAATATGAAACTGTCTGATCGCCGCGCCGATTCAGTCAAAAACTGGCTCGTCAAATATGCCCAGATTAATACTGAGGTGATCAATACTGAAGGGCTGGGAGAGACTCAACCCATCGCTCCCAACGTTAAAGCCGACGGTAGCGACGACACTGACGGACGAACTAAAAATCGTCGGGTCGATGTCACGATTCAGACCAAAGAGATGCTTAACTAACGCGCTAGTTGACTTGATGGCCATCCAGGGGAAACCCCTGCCCAAATATGTTCGTCGGGAGTTTGAGGAATACCTCAAAACAATCTGGGGCTTATGTATGCTAGCGGTGAGGGTGTACCTCAAGATTTTGCAACCACAGCAATGCGGTACACTAAGGCCGCTAAGAAATCTAACGTAAGTAATGAAATAAACTTCAGTTATTATAATAAAGGGAACTAGATATGATAAATAAATCAGCTTTCTTCAAGCTCATCAATGCGTCGATGGTTCTGTTCGGCATGTCAGTAGTTTTAATAAGCACACTACAAAGTGCCGCTGCACAGCATATCGAGGATGGGAAGCTAATATTTCCAGAACGGCGAATCACCGTATTGTCTTACCAAGGTGCGGATGAGGCAGTTCTTAATACTACGGCACTCAAAATCAAGACACGCGAAGGAGACGGTCCCGGCTCGTGGCTCAATGAGTGGCGATCTATAGGCCAGTATTATGAAAACGTGGGGGATTCAGCGATAGCTAATCACCAGCGGTTGGAGGCCCATGACGCATATCTGAAGGCAAATGTTTACTATTCATTGAGTTGGTTTCCTGGCAATCACACGCCTTTAGAAGATATGGCTTATCAAAGTCAACTTAACGTATATAGAAAAGCGGGTGCTTTATTTGATGTGCCACTGGAAGTAATGGATATTCCGTATAGGGATGGCAAATTGATTGCATATCTGCATCGTCCCGTTGGTGTTGAAAACCCACCTTTGATTATCTGGACCGGTGGTTCTGATCAATACAAGGCTAACCATTATAGGTCAGTTCGAGAAATGAACAGAAAGGGAATGGCTGTCGTTACATTCGATTTGCCAGGATTTGGTGAAAGTAAAAATTGGCTTTCAACCCCAGATGCGGACGACGCGCATATGGCTATTCTCGATTACTTTATTACGAAAGGAGAGTTCAAGGCACAACGAATCAGTTTCGTTGGAGTAAGTTGGGGGGGGCATTTCGCACTGCGCGTGGCCGCTCGAAATGATCCACGTATCAATGCTGTTGCGGCATTCTGTGCCCCAGCTCATGAGACATTCGTGCAGTCAATTGAAAACATCGAATATGGATTTACGACTCCAGAAAGAATGACTTACCTTAACCTAGCGCCACGCATAGGTGCCGAGCTAACTCCAGCAGGTATGCAGCAGGCTTTGAAACCGTTTTCGTTATTTGAAGCAGGATTGCTCGGGCAGGGTCAAACGATAAAGACACCGTTATTGATTGCCAACGGAACATTGGACGATATAGTTCCAGTCTCTGATTTGATGTTGGCGTACGAGTCAGCGGTCGATTCGGATATATGGTTGCTGGGTCGTGGCAACCACTGCGCGGGCGAATACAGGGCGGTAGTTATACCGCAGCTTGCTGATTGGTTGTTGGAAAAATTTAACAGATTATGAAGTCTTCGCGCTATACGAGTAAATACCATAGCTTATTTACTTACTTCTCTATTTTCGGATTACTGTTTGGTCCGCTCACGCTAGCTACTCAAAACTTTGAGGGAGAAATTTTACTTGGTCGCCCAACGGACACAAGTATATCTGTCAGTCAGCCGTGAGTGCCTAGCTCAGGATTATAAGAACTGTGGGTATTAATAAAGCTTTGGGCAATTAACAGCCATTTGCTATTCTTTCTGAGTAAATGAATCTTGACTTGAACAAAAAGTAAGAGGAACACTCAAATGACTGATTTTATGAAAACCTATGAAAAGCAAACATATGCGCTAATGCGAATTATGTCTGGGTTTCTATTTCTATGGCACGGGACCAGCAAGTATTTGAGCTATCCCAGAGTTTCGCCAGCAGAGGGGTACGTCAAACTCCTCGGAGGCGGCATTGAATTGATTGGCGGTGTTCTGATTATGGTTGGCCTATTCACGTCACCTGTCGCTTTTATTGCTTCTGGCCATATGGCGGCAGCCTACTGGATTTCGCATGGTACTAATGACTTCTTCCCTATATTGAATCAAGGAGAGCTTGCGGTGCTTTATTGCTTCGTGTTTCTATATATTTCCTCACAGGGCGATGGTGTGTGGAGTATCGGTGGGCAACTAAAA
>JAQWNC010000005.1 GCA_029246505.1 Arenicellaceae bacterium | reverse complement strand
CACAGCAAAGACTCTCATCAATGACTTACTTCAACGACCAAGGGTGGTTTATACAATTATGAAACGATCAATACTGATACTCATGGCACTGATAGCCTCTGTGGCATTTCCAATACTGGCGCAGGAGGTACCGGACACGATTCTATTTAATGGGAAAATCATAACTGTCGATTACTCTTTTTCAACACAGCAAGCAATTGCGATTCAAGGCGAACTGATAACCGCGATCGGTAGCAATGAAACTATAGAAGCACTAGCTGGTCCGGATACCCGCAAGGTTGATTTGGGAGGGCGGACAGTTATTCCCGGATTGATCGATAATCACCTGCATATGCTGCGAGCCACCGAGTATTGGCCAAACGAAGCTAGACTCGACGGTGTTAGTAGTCGCGCAGAAGCGTTAGAGATCCTCAAATCAAAAGCAGATTCCATGTCTGATGGCGAATGGCTCATGACACTGGGTGGCTGGACAGAAAATCAATTTGCAGACAGCCGTGCAGATTTCACGCTCGCTGAATTAGATGCCGTCGCTCCCGATCGACCAGCTTTTCTTCAATCTACCTATGATCACGCACTGGTAAACTCAGTCTGGTTAAATCAAATGGACATCGCTGTCGTAGGTGAAGCCAGCTCTGGCGAGGGGCTAGCCTCACATGTTCTTAGGGACGATGCAGGCAACGCAACAGGCCGCTTAAATGGCGGTATCTCAATGGTTGCTAAAGCTATTCAGAAGTTCCCCTCGGTCTCACCAGAAAGACAAATTGAGGCGATCAAATCTGCCTTCACATACTTAAACAGCATCGGCCTTACCGGTATGTACGACCCAGGTGGGGTCGGCATCAATGAAGAAACCTACAATCGCATTCATAGGGTTGCGGAAGAGTCTGGTTTAACCGTGCGCGTATTTCACACACTATTTGGCGGCGCACCATCTACTCCCGAACAAGCACAGGAGATTGTCGAGCAAATCGAGAATGCACGGGGATTCCAAGGCAACCAAACGATTGACCGCATAGGTATTGGCGAAATCTACTACACACCATTTCACTGGGACAGTTTGTTCGACGCAAAAACGCCTACTGCGGAAGATATTACAGCAGCTAAGGGCATTCTTATCGCGGCGGCTAAAGGTGGATGGCAGTTACAAACGCATGCCTCTCAACCAGGAACCATTAAAGTTCTGTTGGATGTAATGGAAGAAGTTAACGCTGAATACCCGCTACGTCAGCTACGATGGTCTGTCACCCACGGCGACCTTGTCGACCGTGAAACGGTTGAGCGTATGAAGCACATGGGTATGAACCTGCAACTTCGCAGTGTTTCCGTGCTTACGCAGCCGCGTCGATATCGTCTAATCGAAGAGATGGGTGAAGCCGCTTACGATGTACCTCCACTGCGTATGGTTCAAAATAGCGGAATACCCTACGGACTCGGAACCGATGGCACCAAAGCCACCCAAATCAATCCATTTGTATCACTCTGGTGGGCGGTATCCGGGCGTGCACTAAACGGTGATTTGGTATTAAAGCAAACCTTGAGTCGCGAAGATGCGCTAATCGCCCACACCCGCTCGAATTCATACCTAATGTTTCAAGAAAACTATACCGGCTCGCTACGCCCTGGCCTACTTGCTGACATGGTCGTTCTTGATCGAGATTATATGACCGTACCGGTCGATGAAATTAGAGAAATCAAACCGGTAGCAACCATCGTTGGTGGCGACTTGGTTTGGGGCCAATTGTAACTAGTCGCAATCAATTGTATCTACTCGTAGCTAATTCTGATGCCCGATTGCGGTAGTAATCGGGCAGCCGTTATAGTCTAACGATTAGATTACCCTAATATAATTATCCATAAACTCACTATCAAAACCAAAAAAATGTATAAAGCACCTATATTCTTAGCCTTAACCTATATCTGTTCACATATAGGCATATCCTACGCTCACCATAGCGAAGCGGCCTATAACCACGATACCATCGCAACCATTCAGGGTATCGTTACACGTGTCACCTGGCGCAACCCACATGTATATATTTACGTGAATACCACAAACGACGCTGGACAAACTGAGGAATGGAAGGTGGAAACAGGGTCCATCCCAATGATGGCTCGCAGCGGTTGGGGTCCCGACACAATAGTCGCTGGCGAATCAATTAGCATTCAAGCCTATCCTGAAAATCGGCCTGAGATAAAGGAAGCGATAATGCTGAGTCTGGAAAAAGACGATGGCAGTACCTTGGCACAAAAAGACGTATTAAATTTACCTGTAATTGCGGCTGAGGGTTTTAGCGGTATTTGGAAAAGACGGCCAGGCGATGGCAGTACCTATACCAAGCAGCTAGGTAACCTAAAGTTAACTGATGCTGGCTTGGCAGCGCAAAATGCATACGATATCGAACATGATAACCCCCTTGCAGCCTGTATCGGCTTTCCCACACCTCGCTTGCTGAATACCACCGGCTACTTATTTGAAATCGAAGAACTCGATGATCGAATTATTATATACAGCGAGTATCTTGATTCGCACCGCACTGTATATATGGATGGACGCGGTCATCCTGAAGGAGAAGAACTCACTATCCAGGGGCATTCTATTGGCCATTGGGACAATCAAATATTGACCATTGATACGCGATTGTTTGCCGACCATCGATCACCTAATCGAAATGGCGTACCTTCTGGTTCACAAAAGCACGTCATTGAAAAGTATCGCCTAAGCGACGATAAAACACGTATGTTTATAGAGGTGTTTATGGAAGATCCAGAGTATTTAGCAGAAAACTTCGAAGACCAAATTATTCGATATTTCACGCCCGAACTGGAACGACATGACTACAACTGCGAACCCGAGGTACCATCAGAATGAGAAGCAGGCTCGAAATAACAAACCCTTAAAATAAAAATAGCCCGCCAAAGCAATTGTCTCAAGCGGGTATTTGATAGCTTCATAAACTGCGTTACCAGTGCCCGCTTTAACTGTGATTTTAAATAATCTATGCAATAGTTTATTCCCTTATCAAGAGAAGGAGTGTTCTAAATGAGACAAAGACCCTAGGATATATTGCACAGAAACAGATAAAAAATTGATGTGGGATCCTTAGTAAAAAGGCGAATCACTACATAAAATAGCGGCCGAAGATGTTATCGCGCTAATGAGGGTATAAATATTCAAAAGTAAGTGACCAGGTTTTCGGCCTGGCTGGTACTTATTGATTTAGCAGAATAGACGGTTTATGCTTTCTACATTAAAGGGTTCTTCATAGGGAAAATAGAATGAATTTGACTACCAGAAGTTTGCTTGCGGTACTTTTTTTTGTACCGGCCGTTTCTGCCAAGGTTGTTGGCGTCGATATCGATGTACACGAGGACGTCCTCGGCGGTAAATCTTACGGACTCGCCGGGCCGTATGAGAAATTCATCGGAACGATGAATTTTGCAGTGGATCCGACGAAACCCGAGAACCAAATCATCGTCGACATCGAGCATGCGCCGACTAACGCTGGCGGTCTCGTTGAGTTTTCGGCGACGTTTACGCTGATTCAACCAAAGGATGTGGCGCGTGGCAACGGCACGATGCTACTCGGCGTAGCCAACCGCGGTACGCGACGGATGCTAACATTCTTCAATCATGCACAATCCGATGATGGGGAATGGGATGCCGACAATCCAACGACGCCTGAGAATTTCGGCGACGGATTTTTGATGGAGCAAGGCTTCACATTGCTCTGGGTGGGTTGGCAGTTCGACGTGCCAGTAAGCCGCGTGGCGGGTTCTCGAGTGTTCGTGCCTCGAGTCGAACCGGATGAGGTGATCGAAGGTTTAGTACGCAGCGATTTTACCGTAAGGCAGCGAGTGTTTGATCGCACGCTTGCTGATCGTAATCACGTACCTTACCCTGTCTCCGATCCCGATGCGCCGGAGACCATACTGACGGTTCGTAACTCCGTTGACGGTCCACGATTCGTTATCCCGCTAGACCAGTGGCAGTTTGCCCGCGTGGATAATGAGCGGGTCATTCCAGATATGAGCCGTATTTATCTAGAGACGGGGTTCGAGCCTCATCGAATATACGAGGTGATATACAAGGCGGAGAACCCTGAAGTCATTGGCTTAGGGCTTGCCGGGCTCCGTGATGCCGCGTCATTGTGGAAGTATGGCTCAATGGACGATCTGAACCTGCCAGAAGGTGCCATCCAAAACGTTGTCGGCTACGGCATGTCACAACCTGGGCGAACTCTGCGTACGCTGATTTATATGGGCTTTAATGAGGACGAGCAGCACCGCAAGGCGTTCGACGGCATCATCGCGCAAATCGGGGGTGCGGCTCGCGGTAGCTTTAATCTTCGCTTCGGGCAGGCTTCCCGCGACGCACATCCCTATCTGAATTTCTTCTATCCGACAGACATTTTTCCATTCGCTGATGTGGAGTTGACCGACCCGTATACTGGGCAGACGGGCGGCATGCTTTCGCATGTTCCGGAAGCGTTCATGCCGAAGGTCTACAATGTGAATTCATCCTACGAGTATTGGGGTAGGGTCGCGTCACTGCTAACGACAACGCTCGACGGCAAACAGCATATTCCGATGATGGACGAGACTGCGCGTATCTATCATGTCGCAGCCTCGCAGCATCTGCCAGCGGAGTTTCCACCACATGTGGAAAATGGCCAGAACGTCAACAACCCAAATGATTTTTCCTGGCTCATGCGCGGACTGCTTGTGCGGATGCACGAGTGGGTCACCGATGGCACGGCGCCGCCGCCCAGCCGTTACCCGCTGCTCGAAGACGAGACCTTAGTTTCGCCAGAGGATGTCAGTTTTCCACCGATACCCGGCATCAACTTCCCAACAATCACGCATAAAGCCTACCCGGTTGACTATGGGCCGAGGTTTGCTTCTGAAGGGATAATCACCAACGAGCCGCCAATCATCGGCCCGGCCTACACGATTCTGGTGCCGCAGGTAAACGAGGACGGCAATGAGTACAGCGGGCTCCTGACACCGGGAGCACTCGTGCCGCTGGCGACGTATACTGGCTGGAATCTATATAACTCAGACTATGGGCCGACACATATCCTTTCACATATGTCGGGCTCGTTTCTTCCGTTCCCGAAAAGTAGACAGGAGCGAGAAGCCCGTAACGATCCGCGGTTGTCAATTGAAGAGCGCTACACGAGTAAGGCCCATTACCTGGGCTTAGTTGCTGAGGAAGCGACGACGTTGATCCATGAGGGGTACCTACTAGACCAGGATTTGAGGCAGATCCTCGAGCAGGCAGAATCGATCTGGTCTTACGTGACGCGGTAAAGCGAACTGAAAAATGGAGGTTGCGAGTTGCTGGCAAGAAAAATTTTCGCAAGCCTCCCTCATAGACTACAGAAAACAGCCTGCCTTGGATCGAAATCCAACGATGATGCAAATCCGCAAGTAAACTGTTGAGCATCCTTTCGGAACGATCAAGTCATGGACGGTATCTGCTCACTTCCAAACAAAAATGCTCAAGCGCGTAAGTACGGAGATGAGTTTGTATGTTCTGGCCTACAACTTGAAGCGAATGATCAATCTTATAGGTGTTGGACCGCTAACGACGGCAATGCGGTATCGTTTGCTTTACAAAATCGCTGCCCTTAAAGAAATATACTTTGTACTTCAATGGATGATGCGAACTCCTATCACATTCTCTACTCTTCCTCCGGAGCAATACTTTTTCAGGGTAGCGGCTTATTTGATGCCAGCCAGATTACGGACCGGTTGAACACCCACACATAGTTATTTGACTAAGCTGAATAAATCCAAAGCCCATTATTGAAACAAAGAGATCAACATGAGTAACGCAGATACTTTGAATGCCCTAAAAATCGCTTTTACCTATATGCCCCAGGCGATAGAGGTAAACAAATACGACTACGGTGATCGCTGCGACATTATTCGTGAGCATATTGAAGCGGTTCGTGAAGCCTTGCTGAGCAATGATGTCGACCCCGAAGAGATTTATGGCGAGGTTAATCCGGCCTTGACGCCAAATTCAACCTACTGACCGGATAACTCCCTGCTTAACCCCTGCCCCCAGCTAATCCCGCCCATTAGCCGCCCTAGACTCTTGGAGAGGTTCGAAAAATACTAGCTTTTAATAGCGGCTGACTGCATTTATGCATTAGTTTTAGCAATGGCTTGTTGAATTTCTGGGAGATGGCGATCAGTTGCGGATTCCAATTAAGAAACCAGAACCTGACACTTAGATCGCTCTTTTTAAAACGTAGTAAGTACGGCATATCCCCACCCACCACCATTCAAATAAGATCGAAATTTGACCCCAGGCCTCTGTTTACAAGCCCCAGCCCCTTTATTGTGGCTTTAGGTAGAGCAGAATCATGTTGTATCTTAGTCGTATAAAGAACATACCCAAACACTGGGTTTCCTACTCTAAATCTACCTCACATAATTCCATGAGCGCCCTTTGTTGATTGTAACAAGTTGAAACATCAACTATCTCTAACTGGCATTAATGCTATAATAAAAATCTATATCTAGGATTATTGGGTGGACTCGCAGTTTTATGAGCTGGATCTGCAACACTTACTCAAGATATAACGACTCCAATTACATTTTCGTTTAGTGGGTGAGTTGAATTTACCACTAGGGGGAGCACATGTCTTTTCCTAAACTCTAAGTTAATTGAGAGCTAAAAAACTGTGTCTCTATGCACAATTAAAAATTGGTTACAGCTGTTCGCAGCTATCGTATTGACTATGGGGTTTTGTAATCCAACGTCGGCGCACCATTCGCGTAGTAATTTTGATACCAACACTCTAGTCGAATTCTCAGGGGTTATTTCTGAGTATTCCTGGCGAAACCCACATACTTTTGCGACTGTCGCCATCGAGAACGAAAATGGTGATCCTCTGGAGCTGCTTTTTGAACTTAATTCCGTATCTGTACTGATGCGACGTGGCTGGACACGGAACACGATGCAGGTAGGTGATCAGATCACCGTGTTCGCTAACCCCGACAATAACAGTGACAAAAACCTCTACTACTCCAACTATTGGGTACTGTCCGATGGTAGCACTATGGTTTCAGGAGGAAGCGTGCCTGAAGGTATGCCTCGACAAGCACAGCGACAGGTTAATAAGTCTGCATCATCCAAAGACTTTACTGGCATTTGGCGATCAGTCGGCGGTCGATTTGGTATCGGAGGAAGGAATAGCATACCTACTTCTGCTGAATCTCAAATAGACTTCGGCGGATTTGAATTCGCCGCCGCTGGTTTACCGGTTACTGAGCTCGGTCAAGCTGGAATTGACGCATTTAAGATCCAAGATAATCCATGGTACCGCTGTATCTCAAAGAGTCCGCCCTGGCTATATTCTAGTGATGTGCCTGCGGCGCACAGGATCGAGCGCGATGACGATACATTAATCATTCGAACCGAGATTATGGACGTGTATCGTGTCATCCATCTTGGAATGACCGAGCACCCAACGGATACACAGCCTTCTCACTTAGGGCATGCGATTGGCTGGTTTGAGGGAGAGACCCTTGTTGTCGATACAGCATATTTTACTCCCGCGAAGTGGGGGATCGGTGGTGGCGTCTCCTCAAGTGAACAGAAACATCTTGTCGAGTGGCTCACATTAACGGAAGGCGGAACGCGCATTGACTATAAGTACACTCTCGAAGATCCTGTCTATTTGACGGAGCCAGTCACTATATCGACTCAGCTTGGCCTTGATGTAAGCTATCCATTCCAGGATGAATACGGTTGTGATCCAAACGCGGCGAGTCGGCATATAGTTCAATGAAGTAAAAATCAAAGGGTCAGAGCGTGCAAGAAAAGTATCCGGTCTTGCCTCTCGATTATCAATTGGAAATTAAACATGAAAATGCTTGATGGTTTTCGTGGTAATGGCGTCAGCGAATGACCGCTATGGATAATTAGCAGTCCTTCAACCAGACGGTTTAGGTATTTCTATCAACCGCCTATAGTTACATATTAGATCTTAGTCAGCATATCCCTCTGTTATGGGTCTCCATTGCAGTTCGATTACCCTTAGAAAGTACCACTGAAAGGAAAATTACAGGAATATGCCTTTATTAGGCTAGTACATTCCGGCACTCTGAAAGCTATTGAAAATCGCTACGGATAGGTTCAGCTGAGTACAATCAATCAAGAAAAATCGCATGATCAATGGCTCGGACTTGGCTTAGTCTAGTCCCACTCGATCGTAGCGCCGTCCGAGTTAGTCACAAAGCCAAGCAAACAGCCGTTGGAACGGTCCCTGAGCTGATGACACTTCACGTGTATCCTGTCGCCCGCTTTGACTCCGTCTGGATCGATATCAGCTCGGATCAGCGTACTAGCGCCCGCAGCCTCGAGAGCCCAATTCACCGTATCTCCATTTTCAGCAATCACATCCAGATAAACCCAAGCGTGTGGATTGATCCAGTAGACGTCGGTTACAGTTCCTTCCACCTCGACGTAGTCGGTCATCGCGTAAGCCCCGTGCGAGTGATGCGCCCAAGCAGAGAATGCGAGCGCTTGCCCTACGACTAACGGAATGATCAATGATTTCAGTTGCATATTTCGATTCCTAAAAACGTGATCCGTCAGGCGCGCCCAGAACTTTATAGACCTCTCGAAAAGATCCATAACGAACCTGCTCGCCATTGTCGTCGATAAACTCCAGCGACTGCTGGAACATACCCGGCGGTGTAGAACCTTCCTTAACTGTCGCCTCGCTGGCGTACAAGCGGCTATTGCGGAGATAAATTGCCGCAAACGTGCGCGAGCGATCCGGATTTGTCGTTTGCAACTGGTGACCGTCGACGCGACTGATGTAGTGGTAAGCATCGTATTCGATCGAACTTGCCCGGTCACGAATCTTCTTGGCCGCGAATGCAACTGAGCCGCGTACATCTACCTCACCGTAGATGCTTATATACACGCCGTCAAGTTCCTCGATACGTTCTTCGTGAAGCCGTTGTGAGTCACTGTAGTCAACTACCGTCATCGTAAACGTGCCGATGTCGTTTTCGTGGCTATAGATACGTGCTGGGACGATGATGCCGTACTCCGTCTCGAAATCGATTTCTTCGATCTCGAACTCGCCGGGCGCCATCATGCGAAAACCGTCTTCCGTAGAAGCGAAAGGAACCCACCTCTGAGCAAAAACCGACCCGCTAAACAACAGGATCGAGATCATAGTGAACAGTCGCAGAATAGCCATACCAGGTCCCCGAGAGAGCCATATCGTAAGGAAAAGAAGTATAAAAGCTCAGGTTCTAAATAACCAGAGTATATTTAAAAGCAAAAAATCAGTGGTCTAAGTAAGATGCTAAAAAAGAAAATTTATAAAGCTCGCTCCCACCAAGCGTGCCAGGGCTGATGGGCGATTAAGTTGAGAACAGCGTTGACGTTAGTAGAGGTTCCTAGGCGTTCCCTATGAGAGTAGCTTTAGCTACAAAAATCTGTAATTGTATGAATGATAGCCAAATGGCAAGATGCTCAGGTATAGGGAGTCTACCAACCACTTAACTCAATAAATGGAGAATAAAAAACGAACAATAAACTTACAAACTGCTTGTTTTACTTACGGATTAGCGTTGCCTTGGTTTTAGTAATGTGGAACGTCGATAAAATTTTAAATTCCACACATACAGCAGGCATATTCGAAAATTTTATTTCCTAGCCGGTATGGGTAAAACGATAATGCTTGGTATCGCGATTGCTAAATTAGTGTTAATCGCATTATTTCTAATCGGCAGATTTAAGAAAGTAAGATACTTAATAGCGCTTATTGGTCATGCCGTATCAACGCTTACTCCATATGCGATATACCTGAATCCGTTTAGAGGGCCCGCACTACTATTTTTTGTAGCGTGGCCGATGTTAACGGCTTACTAAACGCTCTAAGTGCTTGGAGATGAAAATACTGAATTCAACTTCTTGATAACCGTTCTTGTGAGTCTAGGTCCCAAACCTTCTTGATTTTAAATTCTTGTCACGCCATAGTTCGTTTACCATTCGACATTTCCAAAACTAGATTCATATGAAAAAAATATTTATACCTCTAACCTTTATCTCTATAGCGAGTATCGTTTCAATTTTATTTACGCCAGTATTTGCGCACCATAGTGATGCTGGCTACGACGAAAAAAATATCTTATCAATCCAGGGGGTTGTAGTTCGTTACGTTTGGAGAAATCCGCACGTCACAACCTACGTAAAAGTTGAGCAAGAGAATGGCGAAACGGTGGAATGGGCCATAGAAACTGGATCAACACCAATCATGTCACGCAGCGGCTGGACAACAGATATGCTAAAGCCTGGTGATGTTATCTCCGTGCGCGCGCACCCGGATAGAAACCCTGATCGCAAATTTGCGATGATGATTTCTACCGAAACCGCGGACGGAAAATTATGGATTCAAGACGAAAGTGATTATGTAGGTTCTGACTTTACCACTAGCCTTGCGGGAATCTGGAAAGGACGGACTTCGACTCTTGGCCCTTTTATGGAGCAGCTTATAAAAACACCGCTAACCGACGCCGGTGCCCAAGCGAAAGCCAGTTACAACTACGTTACCGACAGCCCCATCGCTCAGTGCATATCACCGCCAACACCGCGCATATTAACGGCAACCGCGGTATACCTAACTGATATCGAAATTCTAGATGATCGCGTCAATATTAAGAACGAATTTTTCGATAATGAAAGAATTGTTTACACTGATGGGCGTGGCCATCCAGAAAATGGGGAGCGTACCGTACAGGGCCACTCGATTGGCCATTGGGAAGATGAGACCTTGGTGGTTGATACACGATTATTTGCAGATAATCGTGCACCATACAGCGATGGCGTACCATCTGGAGCTCTAAAACATACAATCGAGAGATTTTCACTTATTGACGAGGGTAAACGATTAGAAATTGAAGTATTTCTGGAAGACCCTGAATATTTTACAGAATCGTTTAGCGCGACACTTCAGTGGGACTTCACTCCTAAATTAAAAATGTACCGCTACAATTGTGATCCTGAACTTTCTGCTTCTGGCCAGTTTTCTAGTTAGCAGTAAAGACGGTAAAGCAATATTTTGCCGAAATTTAGTGTTTGCCGGTTCGTTCGTTATCAAAAAGTACTGAATCTATATTAAACGTCACTAGTGAGAGAAGTAATTTTGTCGATCAAAACATTTGCTAAAATGGCTATACTGCTGCTGCTAAGCTCACCAATTACCAGCATAGCACACCATTCGCACGGAAATTACTCACTACACGAGTACACACACCTAACAGGCAAAGTTAACAAAGTAATTTGGATCAACCCCCATGCCTGGATTCATCTTGAAGCAGCTAATGAAAATGGCGAAAAAGAACTGTGGGCACTCGAAGGTGGTGGCTTAAACGCACTGGCACGTCGAGGCTGGGAAAAGGATGATATTCAAGCCGGTGACAACATCTCTGTAAGATGTCATCAGCTTCGTGATGGCGCTAATGGCTGCTTATTAGGTTATGTAACCACCGAAGGTGGTGTCGAAAAAGAATGGGATTAATCCACTGGTATATTCCTAAATCGGAGTATATGTGCCCTTTAATAACAACATCTTAAATAATAAAACAAGGAATCAAATGATGCGAATTTTACTTGCAATAATGGGGTCGATATTAATTGTATCCGGGACCACATCCGCCCAAGAATGGGCTGAGTATGTCGATCAGGAAGAACACTTTGCGATCAATTTCCCTGGTACACCAGAGATTCTAGAATTTGGATACGCTTCCGAATACGGCGTCACACTCCCCGCCAAGGCTTACACGCTTAATAATGATGAGGCCGCCTATAGCCTCACCGTGGTTAATTATAATGAAGGACAACGCATTTACGAAGAATTACCAGACCGCACTGATGAAGGTAATAATTCAGCACTGTGGCTATACGATCAGCGAGCGGCAACATCATATGCAGCCCACAATATTCGTAAACGGGGTGGTGAGATAACCTTCGATGCCTGGAATCATATTGATATGGTCGAGGGACACCAATTGCAGGTTACCAATGTAGATGAATCTCGAACTTATGCGGGCATATACCTTCACCAGGGACGCCTATACATAATTGAAGCAACCGTGCCCGCTGGTGGGTTACCTCAAGGGCTTTTTCAACAATCTTTAAGCTTCCTTGACGATGAGGCACGTAGAATTCGCTACCAGTTAACGCCGGATGGTTCGAAAGCCCGCGTACCCCGACCTGTGACTGGGACTTACTAAAGCACCCTTCCGTATAACGTTAGACTAGATTTCACTGATCTTCTCAGATTAACCTAACGACAATAGACAATTATGAAAATAGCTCTTTATATAACCATCATGTTAATTAGAAAATGTACGATTAAAAACACAGATGTAATTAAATTAATTAGGATCTAAACCGGTACTTATAATGAAAATTCTTGCATTAGCCATATTCCTAAACTCTATTTTTTATATGCCAATCACTGCACAAGAACGCCTGCCAATAATTCCTCCCCAACAATATAATGAAGAGCAAAAGCTCGCCGCAGAAGAATTTCTGGAGGCACGAAACGTGCCCGTTTTCGGTCCCTTTGAGCCACTAATGCACAGCCCCAATGTTATGAACCAAGCTCGGTCTATGGGTGATTATTTGCGTTATAAATCCGCTCTAGGAAATACCCTGAGTGAATTGGTGATTTTAATAACAGCCCGCGAGTGGACTCAAGATTACGAATGGTTTGTACACTATCCTATTGCATTAAAGGCGGGAATAGACGCTGATATCGCTGATGCAATTGCAGAGGGACGCCGGCCAACTGATATGAGCGATGATCAAGAAATCGTCTACAATTTCTCTATGGAATTACATCGTAACAAAAGAGTAAGCGATCAAACCTACCGGCGCACGCAAGAAAGGTTTGGTAACAAGGGCGTAGTAGATCTAACGGGTATAAACGCATACTACACTTTGTTGGCTATGCAAATGAATATCGCGCAATATCAAGTGCCAGAAGACGCTCAGAAATTGCCTCGCTTTCCTGATTAACAATATTTTTAGGGATATATCTAAAGGCTTAATTTAGAAATCTTTATCTGTCTATTAGTATTTAAAACTAGATTAAAAAATCAGAGAATCAATATTTCCAAATATTTCTGATAGTATTCGACAACTAATTTTATCCGCACAAACAATTATTCACCAATTGGAGCATTAGAAATGAATAAAAAAATATCACTATTAAGTATTAGTTTAGCAACGCTCGTAGTCGGCCCATTAGCTATTGCACAAGACAATGGGATGAGCTTCTTCATGACAAGTACAGGTTCTGGCGATGGCGCAAATCTTGGGGGGATCGCAGGGGCGGATGCCCACTGTCAAGCATTGGCATCTGCAGCAGGTTCAGTAGATAAATCCTGGGCTGCTTACTTAAGTACCTCTGGTGATGGTGGCGAAAATGCACGAGACCGTATTGGTAGTGGCCCATGGTATAACGCTAACGGCGTAATGATCGCGAGTGATGTGGATGATCTGCATAGCGATAACACTCAAACGAGTAAAGAAAATTCTGTATCTGAAAACGGCGATGTTATTAATGGCCGTGGAGATGAGCCAAATATGCACGATGTCATGACGGGCTCAATGATGGATGGAACCGCTTCCACCGCTGACGGCGACACTACTTGTGGAAACTGGACAAGTAACAGTGAAGATGGCAGCGCTCTTGTAGGGCATCACGATCTCCAAGGTGGCGGTGACAATCCGACTTCATGGAACTCAGCACATCCATCACGTGGATGTGGTCAAGAAAACCTACAAGCCACTGGGGGCAACGGTTACTACTACTGTTTCGCAACAGAATAGTATTAACAACTAAAAAGCCCGGGCTTCGCCCGGGTTTTTTTATGGCTAGGTATTTATCAATGAACTCCGCTGGTTAGTAAGCCAATAGGATTAAGCAATTCAAGGTCTTGAACCCTGTCGATATCTGCTAATGGTTCTAATAGACCGCATTTCAAACCCCGTTGACTAACTTGTTCTATGGTTTGTTGCATTGCATTGGCAGTTCCCCAAGCAATTTCATCGAGAATATCCTTAGGCAATATTTGATTGCTACCGATTAAAACGTAACCTCCGTCGGTTGCAGGCCCCAAAACAACATCGTGCTGTTCAAGCTGCTTAAAGGCATTATCTAAATATTGGTTGTCGAAAAACGGACAATCTGCTCCGATAAGCAAAGGTTGAAAGCCAGAGTCTAAAGCGTTGTTCATAGCATTGATCATGCGTTGTCCCAGATGTTCGCCGCGTTGAGCGAACAGAGTTAACGGGAACTTTTCGGCCAATGCAAAAAAATACGGATGCCCGGTATCGGGTGAACACCAGAGTTGGATTTCGCCATTGCGATATTCTTTTGCTAACTGACAGCTATGATGCAATAGCCTTTTTGCTAATTCTGCGCATTGCTCGTCATCAAGCTCTGGTTGCATACGCGTTTTGACCTTTCCGGGTATCGGTGCCTTGGCAAATATTTGAATACATCTTGGCATCGCTAAATAACGGTTAAATGAGAAGTAAACGGATGCAAATTTATCGGTAGTAGCGCTTATATAAGCGTTCCGGCGAACATCCTACCCAATACGCAAATCGAATGGACCACATGCGCAAAACACTTGTAAATAGGCCATGCTTTTCCCAATAACGGGCAGAAGTAACCACTTTTTGCTTCAGGCAAACCGGTCGTGCTCGTTGTTTTAGTCTGCGGGATATTTCTACATCTTCCATCAATGGAATATCCGCAAAACCTCCGATATCGTAAAACAAGCTTTTCCGAACAAAGATCGCTTGATCACCCGTTGCAATTCCAGTTATTCGACTTCGCAAATTGATCATGTATTCAACGATTCGATAAAACCACTTGGAATTATCGATACGAACGTCGAAACGGCCCCATTCACTTGACCCTATTCTATCGCGGGCTTGAACAAATGCTTCGTTAGAAATATTTGTATCTGCGTGCAGGAATAGCAAGACTTCCCCCTTAGCGCTAGCAGCCCCAGCATTTAATTGTTTCGCACGGCCCAGAGGAGCGCTAATAAAATTATCGGCGAACGCACGCACCAATTCCTGAGTTCCATCATCGCTTCCACCATCGACAATAATGACTTCAATCCCTAACGATCGGAACATGTGCGTCGACTGGCGTAAAGTGGATATATTCTCCACTTCACACAGAACGGGAATTATGACTGAAATCACGCTAGTCCAGCGCGCCTCCGCAACTTGACCCTTGCCCAGCAGTACAACCATAACAATGGTTCGCTACAGCGATAGCCGTTCCCTCTATGTTTTCTTCCAAAAGTTTCCGCAGGTGCTTTTTTTCAGTCGTGCCACCAAGTGGTATATCAAGCATTTGGTTAAAGTCGCAGTCGTATAAATAACCCTGATAGTCCACGCTCACAATGTCTCGGCACATTACCGATTCAAGGTTGTCCTTATTCATCGCACCGCGCAACAGCCCCATATAATCATCGAACTGATTATGAGATACCAGGGTGCTACCAAACCGGGAAATAGGCATATTGGTAATAATAAACAAGGTGTTGAATTCGATCCCGAATCGGGCTCTTAACTCACGATGATAATCTTCTTCCAACTGTATTTGCGCTGGCGGCAAATATGGACCGATCGGGTTGTATACCAAGTTCAATATCAACCCACTTTCTGCCTTACCGTACCCCAATTTGTTCAGTGTTTTCAGTCCATCCATACTCCGTTGATAGACCCCATCGCCTCGCTGGGCATCAACATTGTCCTCGAGATAACAGGGCAAGGAAGCAACTACCTCGATCTGGTGCTCCGCCAAAAACTTCGCCAAATCACCTTGTCCCGGCTCACTAAGAATAGTCAGGTTACACCGATCTATAACATGCACGCCCAGTGCCCGAGCTTCGGCCGCTAAATAGCGAAAATTTATATTTAACTCGGGCGCCCCGCCGGTTAAATCCAAAGTATTAACTTTGGTATTACGTAATACATCAAGTACGACATCGATAGTTTCTCGGCTCATTTGCTCTTTACGAGTCGGCCCTGCATTTACATGGCAGTGTAAACACGTTTGGTTACAGGTATAGCCCAAATTTACCTGAAGGGTAGATAACTGTTTACGCCGAATTGCCGGGAAATCGCTTGGCTGCAACCGTGTTCGCATATCATGCATAATTTACACCTAGCAACAGCTGGCCGAATCTGATGTCGCTGAGTCAGATTTAAGCGCGGAAAATGGCATTATCTCACCGCAACCAGGGAAAATACCGACGTGATGTTCGCCATTACCGACAAACTCGAAATGCTCAGCCAAACGTGATTCGCTCAACATTCTATAAGTATTCCTACAAACCGGGAAAGCCCTTCCTTTCTCTATGTGGTGGTGAGCATCTAGTACAAATTTTTCCGAATGCTGTGGCACACTCCCTTTATAAATCACCGCCTGCCCGTAGTCTTCACATGATCTATCTAAATTGTCAATCTTAAAAAGACGATAAGTGGCAGAGTAAAATTTTATAGGCGCAACTCTCGCCTCAATTGTCGCGTTATCAATAGTTAAAGGTCGATCTTCCACCAATCTAGGATCAGTAAATCCTGCATCTTTAGCCAGTGTTAGAAAGTCATTCCAATACAAAGCTCCTGATAAACACTCGCCATATAACACCGGATCTTTAATAAGTCCTACCGGAACTCTACGATCTGAATAAACATCCGAAAAGTACATTTCACCGCCGGGCTTAAGCAAATTCCATACTTGCTTGAGTACCGCTTCTTTATCAGGAGAAAGGTTGATCACACAATTTGAAATGACCACATTAAAACTTTCTAGCTCAAGGTCCAATTCATCCAGTTTTTCAATATAGCCCTTATGGAACTCTGTATTTGCCTTTGCGTAACCAAACTTGTCACGATGATACTCAATGTGCCGATTAGCGACTTCCAATTGCTCATCAGTCATATCTACGCCTACGACTGAGCCATGTTCTCCAACCTCTTGGGCAAGCGCGTAAACATCGCGCCCGCTACCACTACCTAAATCAAGGATACGCGCGCCTTTCAACACTTGTGGTGCTACCAAACCACAACCGTAATAGCGTGCCAGCACCTCATCGTGTATGTTCGATAAGTTAGTTTTTACATATTCTGGCAAGTCGGTATCAGTGCAACAGGCATTAGTTTTTAAGTCTTCGGACCCCTGCAAGGTCTTGCCATAATATTCACTAACTTCGTTGTACGTCTTATCTCCCATAGTTAACTCCAATCCTACCCTCGGTCGGACTCCAACGCTATCGCAGTTATATGTTTATTTCGGTAGGTCAGTATGACCGTTAATGAGTACGGAATATTACTTCGGATATTCAATCTATAACAGTGGATAGATTAATTCCCTACATACTCCTTGTTCGAGGCTCCCTATACGATTTAGGCCTATAAAAAACCTATTTAGGTCGAAATCGATGCCTCAAGCAAGGCCATCGATGTGCCCATTTTATCCTGAGTAGCAGGATAAGCGTCAGCGTACAGTTTACGCAAACCTAAAACTTTATATACAAACGTATAAGTTTCTATGAACGGTGGTACGTTCCCGTAATACAAAACCCGTCCTGGCCCCGCATTGTATGCCGCAATTGCTAATCGCTCATCGTTCTCGAAGGTCGTAAGCAAGTGTTTTAGGAACCTTACTCCCCCACGAATATTCTGCTCAGCATTATATGGGTCTTCTACAGCGAACCTTTCTGACGTTGCAGGCATTAACTGCATAAGACCTGCAGCGCCTTGGCTGGATACCGCAAATTGATCAAATGCTGATTCAGAATGAATCACAGCCTTGACCAGTGCAGGATCAACGCCAAACTCCCGGCTTATCCTAATAATAATCTTATCAAATTCGGAGCTAACCGTGAAAAGCCGCATTGGTTCGATCTGCGGTAGCTGATATTTGCTAGTCTCAGGTTCAGTTAGGAACACTTCAACATTCGAAGGCGCTTCTAGTATTGTCTCGACCAGCCCTTCGCGTTCAATGGGGAAGTAGGACAAACCGCTGACGTACAACGTAGTCAGCGCAAATAAAACAATTGAAATTTGGGTTACAAAGCCAGCGCGATCTATGTGGCTTTCTTTCAATTTGAAGAACCCTTTCATCCGAAAATGGGAAATAGGACGACTAATCTCTTCGAGACGGATAATACTTGCGAGACGACTAATACTTAATAGTACGAGCAATAATCGGGTAACGATAAGTTTATAACTCTGCTTTATTAACACCACAGCCACTATATGTCGGGTTATAATGGCGCATATAATACTATATATTGTGTTTTATGTCATGTTTGCGAATTTACAGCGCATATACTTGTAATTAGTGGCTTACAACATCCGAGCCCACTTTACTCGTTCAATCAGATGGATTAGTCAAAACCCGGGCAAAAAGGATAAAGCATCCTTAATCGACCTATGCCGATGTCTAGGGTATTATCTTCGCGTTTCTTTACTAGTTTATCTGACCCATTTTTAAAAAAAAGAGAGGTTCTCATGACAAAAATTCGATGTGAAAAAGTAGCTTTGACTGCGACTATAGTCCTGGCACTAATAAGTAGCACAGCAGTAAATGCGGATGTATATGACGATGCAGTAGCTGCAATGGCCCGACCAGCAGAAGATCGTGCCCGTGATGCTGGTAGAAAACCAGGTGAAATTCTTGAATTTTTTGGAGTTTCAGATGGCCAAACGGTCGTAGACATATCATCTGCCGGTGGTTATTACACGCGCATGGTCGCCGATATTGTCGGTACTGATGGCAAGGTAATAGCTCAAAATAATGCCCGCCGGGTAGATGAAGAGCGCATGGCTGAACTTGTTGCCATGTACGAACCGTATGGCAATGTAGAAGTTGATCTTAATCCAACAGCGCAATTAGAAATGCCGGACAACTCGGTAGATGCAGTACTACTATTCTTGATTGTTCACCATTGGCACTTCAATGCTGAGCAAGGCGAAGTAGTGCCATCCAATTCCGTAGCTAATTACGCCAACGTACTAAGAATGTTAAAACCTGGCGGTACATTTGCAATTATCGAACATCTTGCCCCGGAAGGCCTTTCTCGTGAAGCTAGTGCAGCCCTGCACAGAATTCCGGCGGCTACTGCCATATCTGATATCACAGACGCGGGGTTCATATTGAGCGCGGAGAGCGATCTACTCGCTAATCACCCGGAAGACGATATTACAATCTACTGGGGCGACCAGGCTCTAAGCGGCCAAACACAACGTATAGTTCATAAATATACTAAAGCTGTAAACTAGCCAAGGTATAGCGTACGTTTCAAGGTTCCGCCCAACTCGCGCTTCAGCCAGCGAGCTGGGCGAGGCCTTTTAAATGATTGGATTGGTATTAGAACCAACAAATTGGATAACCACACGACGAGGAAGAATATGTCTTTAAATCAAATACGAACTCTTACTATGGTAGCTACTAAACTAACTATAGTCGCGGCGCTTATTTTCGGCTCTGGTTTGATTGGTCAGGTGTATGCTCAAACCGAGGTAATAGCCGAACCTGAACGCGAAATTCTTAATATCCGAGGCGATCTCTATCGATTCAGACAAGTTCGACATGCCGGTGTATTTTTGGTTACAGATGACGGCATTATTGTAGTGGACCCCACGTTTCCAGAAGTTTCAACATGGCTTAAACAACAGCTCGATGAGCGTTTTGGATTGCCAGTAAAATACGTAATTTACAGCCATACACATAATGACCACGCTGGTGGTGGTGAGGTATTTGCAGATACCGCAACATTTATTGCTCATGAAAATGCACGAAAGAATTTACAACGGCCAGCCGACGATGCACCACTGCTACCAAGGGAGCAGCTATGGGATACGAACAACGACGGTGTAATTCAGGAATCAGAAGCCGGTGGATATATTGGCGTTGATCGTGGCGAAGGCGCATTCGCGTTATTTGATACCGACTCTAACGGCTCACTTTCACGCGCGGAAATATGGGCAGCAAGATTTGGTGGCGCCACAGTACGCGCACCTGACATTTATTATTCCGATAAAGCATCCATTACACTGGGTGGAAAGACCGTTGAACTGCATTACACTGGCCTGAACCATTCTGATGATATGACCGTAGTTCGATTTCCCGAAGAAAGCGCTATTTATACTGCGGACTTTCTAACACCTAACCGCCTAGCATGGACAGTACTGGATGGTGGATTCTTGCCAGACTGGGTCGAATCATTACAGCAAGTAGAGCAGCTGGATTTCGATATTATTGTACCCGCGCACGAAGCGCCTGGAACCAAGGCCCATGTATCTGAACAAACACGCTATTTAGAAGAGTTATACGCAGCGGTGTCAGAAGGTATTGCGGCTGGTAAATCCGAGCAAGAGTTGGTTGACTCCATTCTCATGGAAGACTACAGCCATGTATTGGAGTTTGAAAAATCCCGCCCAGGTAATGTCTCAGGGGCTTATGAAATTCTTATGTCTACGCCCGCTGAATAATAATCATTTGGGACTATTTAAACACTAAAATTTACCCAGCTTTCCATCCTCGACGTATCGAGTTAGCAAACGGTCGTCGTGGGATGGTACAACTATAATCCCATCTTCATCCATAATCTGTTTAATCCAGATCATTTGATGTGTTAGTGCCACTGGATTCTCTTTTATACGTGCCATTGTCGCTTCAGGACGCAGCATCAGCTGGGTAATATTATCCAATGACCATCCAATATCACCGATAAATAGAAGCTCTTCGCCATTAGCCAACTGAAGGTATAACATCTGATGACCTTGCGTGTGCCCGGGTGACTTGATAAGAACTGTTCCCGGCGCTATAGGCATAATCTGCTCATAATCGACAACAATATAATCACTCGCTTGCTGCTCGGTTAACTGAATCTGGGGCAACTGTGGAGCAGAGATAAGCGTATCGACCTGCTGCTGTGTCAATATTGTTTTCGATGCAAGCTGGTCACGAATATCGCTACGAATCACGCCGGCCACATGGTCGCCATGCTCGTGCGTAATAATAATCAATTGCGCATTCTTAAGGGCTTGCTGAACCCTATCATTCGCTTCCTGCCAATAAGGCTCATCTCTACCAAAGCCATAATAGCGATGAACTTCTTCGTCCATGCCGCTATCTAACATGATCGAACCTTTTGGATAGACGATTTGAAAAGCTGTACGGGCAGAAACAAACAACTCGTCAGCGCCTCCCTCAATGATACCCGCATAGGTACGGTGACTTTCGGCAACCTTGGCAAAATTCACTGCAGTCGCTAATTCGCCCGGAATAGCCATGGCTACTCCTCGAACTCTTACCAACAAATCACTCGGATAGGGAGTAGATTGTGTACTCGGCAGCGCTTCAGCATCTGTCGACTGTGAATTTACACCACTGCAAGCAACAGTTAGTATAAACCCGACAAGCCCTATGGCTACGATATTGTTTGTCTTCATAGAAGTAAAATCTCCATCAGTAATTTATAAGCCTACTAAATTGAGCAGTTCCCTGGAGTATTGGGTTTGCGCATCCTCATAAACTGGTTTAACCGCTTCGACGAATAGCTGAATCTCTTCGGGCGTTAGCTCTTCAATCTCCCCACCTGCTTCACGAATAAACGCTGCCGCATCAGTTTCTTCCTGATCCTTCATGCCACGCTGAAAAGCTACTGCATCAGTAACGGCGGCACGCATTTCTAATTGCAACTCCTCTGGCCAGGAGTCAAACGTAGGCCGATGAAAAAATATAGGTCTCGATATATAAAAATGATTACTAGCGGTGTGGTGTTTGTGAAAATTGTGTACACCATAGGTGACGGTGTTTGCAAACGGGTTCTCTTGCATGTCGATCGTACCTGCCTTTACTCGCTCGATAACTTCGGAAAGATCCATTATTTCTGGCTTAGCCCCGAGTAACTGAAAAGTTCGCTCGTGCACTTTACTCGGTAATACTCGAATGGAAAGATCCTTCATATCAGCTGGAGTTCGCACCGGCCTAACGCGATTAGACATATGGCGGAGTCCATTTTCAAAGTATCCGAGAACTCTATAATCCATATCCTGTTCGATACTTTCAGTTAGTCTTTGACCTAACTCACCGTCCATTGCAGTACGTGCTGTCAGGTTATCAGTAAATAAAAATGGTAAATCCACTAGCCCTAGATTCGGGACCCGGCTAGTCAGGTAACTACTTGATTGGTAGCCAAGCGTAAGCACGCCCTCTTCCACAAGCCAGAGAATATCGAGCCCCTTGTACCCCAGATCGATTATGTTGTAGACGTATTTAACTTCCACGTCGCCAGGAAATTTTGCTTCGATTCGGTCCCCCATACCTTTCAAGGCAAGACTAAAGCTCGTCGTCGTCGGCCCATAGCCAGCCATGATAATTCGAATCGGCCCCTCTGAAGGATTCTGCTGCGCCTTTAACTCCGATATTCCTAAACTACCAATAGCTGCACTGGCGCCAACTACCGCCGAACTCCGTAAAAAATTTCGTCTGGACATACAAACCCTCCAATTAAGGCTAGTAAATTAATTTTTAACAAATATCTATAAAGGCGATCTACACCAATTTTCGCGCAGCAAACCATTTCATGAAACTTCGCAAAACAATGAAACTAGGTAATAACTACTTCTATTTCGCCGACGCCTTCAATACCTGTTTTAATCACGTCGCCTTTATTGACCAGACCAATTCCTGCAGGTGTACCGGTCATGATGATATCACCAGCGGTAAGCTTATAATATTGTGAAAGAATGGCAATTCCTTCGGGAACAGACCAGCGCTGCAAAGAAAGATTAGAATCCTGTTTCATTTCATCGTTAACGCTTAGCCAAATACGACCATCTACCGCATGACCATTGCTTTCTACAGGGTACAGTGGCCCACAGGGTGCCGAATTATCAAATGATTTACTAATTGCCCACGGACGAGATAATTCCTGAGCAACGTGCTGTAAATCTTCGCGCGTCATATCCAATCCAACTCCGTACGCGTACACGTGATCGAGCGCATCTTCAGGACTAATATCAGTGCCTCCACTCTTTAGGGCGACGATCATTTCAGCCTCGTAGCGCAATTCTTTGGTCATTTGCGGATATGGGTGGCCTTTACCGGCTTCTACAACAGCGTCTCTAGGCTTAATAAAGAAAAACGGAGGCGTAACATCAGGATCGTCTCCTGACTCAATTGCATGGGCTCGATAATTACGACCTAAAGCGAAAACACGTCTTACCGGAAACCGATTACTGGTACCATCAATTTCCATCGAAACAACTTCTGGCACATCAATTACATATCTGGCTTCTTGTGCTGTTGCGGATTTAGTGGCTAAAGCAGCTGCTCCAGCGGCACTACCCGCTAAAAATTGTCGACGGCTTTTAATTTTATTATCGTTCATGCAAAAATCTCCATTAAATGAATTCGGTATTAGATTTCTTTGGCTCCATACGACTGAACCAGTTCAAAAAGACACAGCATAGGGAGCTAGACCACCAAAGAAGGAAGATTAAACCTCTTCTTTATTTGAGTCTACCTCTTTGCATATTGGCACCGGCTAAACTTCCTGAACCCAGTAAGCAGAAAATTCGAATCCAATACTCAAACCGAGTTAATCGCGATTAGATATTTCAATTTGTAACCAAATTTAATAGCTTCTAACAGAAAAACAGATATGATTAGTATAGGATAAAAATTATGAATCCATCTCCGCCTTGCTTCACCAGCGCAAATAACTAGCTTACAATGACACGTTTGAGAGAAAAATATGCACAAAATATTAATCGGAATGCTCAGTATTTTTTGGGTCGCAAACACCTATGCTGACGTTACACTGGCAGATGGCACAACTCTAAAAGACTCGCCTGCCCTAATTGTTACTTATATTGAGGTTACAAGTAATTTCGCAGAAGAAGCTGAAGCACTAATAAAAGAGCATACCGCTACAAGTAAGGGCGAAGCTGGTAATCTTCGTTTTGAAGCCTTGCAGCGGATTAGCCGTAGTAATCATTTTGTTCTTCTGGAGGCCTGGGCCGGCCGAAATTCGCGTGCCGCTCACGCCGCTTCTGCTCATACCGTTTCCTTTCGTGAAAAATTACAGCACATGCTCTATGCCCCGTATGACGAACGCCCACATGTTGCGCTACTGGCACCAAGCCCACAATATATCCCAGATGGAAACATTTCTACAGTGTATGTGATCACCCATGCAGACCTTATCCCGCCAGAACAATTTGCACCATGTGATCGCCGTCCTGATCCGAATGGGCCTTGCGGTAACGATTTAATAACTAATATGGCTAAACTTAGCCGCGGCCACGATGGAAACCTTCGATACGATGTATTAACTCAGTCAAATAGACCAAACCATATGACTGTCGTGGAGATGTGGGAAGATGCTAACGCACAGGCAGCCCATCAGTCACAACCTGGCAAAAAGGCCTTTCGCGATGAATTGGCGGGTATCGAAGCAGGTAGTGGCGTCAATCCAGATCCTCAGTTCGTGCTAAATATGATGACCGGTAGTTTGTGGGACGAACGCCTGTTCCGCCTGATTAGTATTGAGGCTGGCCCAGCCCGAGTGGAGCACGTTCAGCGTTGATGGCATTTGGGATTGGCGCTGCGTCCATTTTAAATCAGTTACAGCCCTACTGAACTCAACAACTCTCGACTGTATAGCGATTGTGCGTCGAAATAGATGGGCGCTACGGCATCAACAAACTTTTTACGCTGTGCAGCTGTGAGTTGAATTATCTCGCCGCCGGACTCGCGTATCGTAAGTGCTGCGCTTATTTCGGCCTCATCATGCAATCCTCGCTGAAAGATAACTGCGTTCTGCACTGCCGCACGTAATTCATTCTGCAGCTCAGCAGGCCATGAATCAAACGACGACTTATTTACAAATATTGGCCTAGATAGATAAGAATGATAGGTCTCGGTATAAAAACGCTGTGCTTTATACAAACTGTAGGTAACAACATTCTCGAACGGATTTTCCTGCCCATCCAATTGGCCTGATTCGAGCCCCTTCAATACCCCAGGCAGCGGCGTATTCGTTGGGTTAGCCCCCAAAAGTTCGAAGGTTCTCGCCTGCACAGCAAGAACTCTTATAGCAAGGCCCGCCAGATCATCTGGCGAATGCACTGGTCTGGTATTATTTGAGACATGACGGAAACCATTTTCGAAAAAACCTAAAACTCGATAATTGGTACCGTTTTCAATTGTTTCAATTGCAGACTGACCGAGAGCACCATCCATTGCCGCTCTCGCCATTTTCGTGTCAGAAAACAAAAACGGTAACGCAGCTAGTTCTAATGCCGGAATACCCGCAAACATAGTCATATAGGCAAGTGCCAACCAACTATTATCAACCAGAGTCGCTAACCCGCCTGCTCCATCGTAGCCAAGATCCATGATGTTATATACATACTTGATTTCAACCTCGTCGCCAAAACCAGCTTCGAGTCGATCACCGATTTTTTTTAATCCCTGACTAAAACTGGACGTTGACGGACCATACCCACCCATGACTATGCGAAACGGTTTTTTACTGCTTGTTGGATTTACTTCCTGCGCATGAACACCCGTAATGGCGGAACCAGCAGTTATAAACCCACCACCAAGCATGGCAGAAGCCTTAAGGAACTCTCGACGCATCATCTGGTTTTCTTTGCTCATCGACTTAGTTCCGAGTCGCGATAAAGTCCAATATTTCCTCCAACGATTGAGTATCTTTGGTGCCAATCGAGGTAATATAAGAAATATGGTTATGACCGCGCATTTGGCTTAAACGCGCACTGACCGCTTTATTTACTACCAGTTCGTTTAACAAACCGGCGGTCGATCTGTGAAATGAATTAGGATCAAATTCCGCTACCAGAGTAAGTACGGGGATAGAGGTTCTTTCTACATTTCCAAGGGTCTGTTTGGCTTTCCAGGAATCAGTATCCTCACCAAAATATCCAATGACGAAAGACGCAGGATTAGTCGGATCTAATGTAAGTACCGGTGAGGCAAGAATCGCTCCGGCGATATCTGGAATCTCCCCATCAAGATTCCCGGGACGAAAAACAAAATCTGCTACATGGGCACCGCCAGCTGAATGACCTAGTAAAAAAATATTTCCCAGATCACCCTTATACTCTACCGCATTCTCTTGCGCCCAACGGACCGCATTTGCGACACTATTACCTCCACTTGGCCAATTAGCAGTGGGGGCCAAAGGGTAGGTGATATTAATCGCTATATAGCCTAACGCAGCAAACTGGGTTGCCGCATGTTGGAGACTGTTGAGTCCTCCGTTACTAAACCCACCGCCATGAACCAAGATAATCATAGGCGCTGCATTTCGGGGGCTATTGCGATTATTGCCAATGTAAACCTGCAAACGCTCACCCTCTTCTAAACCATATTTAATTACATCCGAGATTGTCACGTCTGCTGAAGTAAACATTCGTGGGTGCGAGGCATACGCTTCTGCCGTTTCTTCCGGTCGAATCTCGTAGCCTAATTCACGGATAAGTCTTGCGGTTTCTATGTCCATTCCATTACGCAGCGTATTCGCTGTTTTGGTCTCAAGTTCGTTTGGATCTGATAGTTTCCAGCTTTGATAATAGCGTGAATCTCTCGCACAATTCTGGAGAGAAACTTCGCGACCAGAGTTTGCAGTGAGATTGGCCACTGAGGTATTCACGTATACCTTTTCACGTGACATCGTCATGCACAAGCTGGTGTCAATTTCCGGCGTCACATTTCCATTAGCATGCATTGCCCAGGAGTGAACCTTCCCCAGATCGCAAGGGATAGTGTTTATATGAGAACCAATCGCTATGGTGTCTGCCGCTAAACACAGGTCATATTCCGGCAATCTAAGAAAATTTGAACTGGTTAGTTCAAATAGTTCATCAACGTAAAAACCGGGGATACCGTATTTACATGTGTGGGTACCGATAGGCGCTTCTTTACGCATACGCGGGCCAAACCCGGGAATATCTAAACAATAACCGCTAGGATCTTCCAAATCATACGTTGAACGTAAAAAACTGGGATCTGCAGCTACCATACCGGTATAAACTAATGAAAAGAATACCGAACAGTTCACTACAAATACGTTTTTCATATCACTCCAGGAAAATATCTAATTGACAGGGCACAACGCACTATGCACCATAGTAAACGCTACACAAAAATACAACTCTAGGTAAACAGGTAGCCAAAAGTTGAGAAACCAAATGTTACAACCACTGAACACCTATTCGCTACTAATATCCAGTAAACCAAATCGCTAGCGCCCAGATTAATCAACCATAGAAAAAAAGATTATGCAATTGAAACCTTTAATTATTGCAAGCCTATTAATCCTAGCGCTTTCGGCTCATGCACAAACCATCCCGCCTGAAACAATACAGCATGGCCCGGACTGGCCCAACTGGGCATATGGTGAAATAGGACCCTACTCCCCAGGCGATGAAATCGCACCACCCTGCCCAGAAAACGCTAGCCCGTTAGAATGTGCATACTACGGTGCTCCGCCTGAAAAAGGTGGACCCAAATATACTCTGGAAGACAGCACGCAATCATTTGAGGTTGCGGAAGCGGATAATGATTTTGGACCGGGTGATTGGTATCCCCAAGATCACCCTGAAATGCCTGATTTAGTAGCGTATGGTGATAAAGAGCGGGAAATCCGTGCATGCTCCATGTGCCACTATGCAAGCGGCCAAGGCAAAATGGAAAATGGGCACGTAGCTGGTTTACCAGTCAACTATTTTCTGCAGCAACTCGAGGCTTTCGCAAATCGTGAACGCTACAGTGCAGATTTGCGCAAAGCTAATCCAAACGAAATGGGAAGAATTGCTGCCCTGCTCACCGAAGAAGAACGTAAAATAGCTGCCGAGTATTTTGCGTCCATTGAATACAAACCGCACGTAACGGTTATCGAGGCAGACGAGGCCCCGCAAGTCCGAGCGACTATGAATGGATTGCTTTTGCCACTGGAAGGCCTCCCTAAACAGAAACTAGGTCAACGAATCATTGAAGTTGCCGAACATCCCGAAAGAACAGAGCTACTTAGAGATCCTCGAGCGGGATTCATCGCATACGTTCCAATTGGGAGTATTGCAAAAGGTGAAGCGTTAGTGACCACTGGTGGTGGAAAAACTATACAGTGCGGTCTGTGCCATGGCGAAGGCCAGCGTGGATTGGGTGACATTCCAGCAATTGCCGGTCGTACCGCTAGCTACATAATGCGCCAGTTATGGGATGTAAAACAAGGCACTCGAACCAGTCCAATAATGGTTCCTGTGGTCGCAAATTTGACCGCAGAAGACATGCTCAACATTACAGCCTACATAGCGTCACTAGATCCTACTAACTAGCTAAAACAGCACGCTAGCCAAAATAAAAAAGCCAGCCTTAAAACAGGCTGGCTTTTTTAATGGGTGTGATTACTTTTTATTGATAACTACCCATTGGCGAACCGGGAATGCATTCGTATGGAATAAGTTCTTTTTCTGTACTCTGAAGTGACTGACTTCCAATTATTGGCTCTGAATAATAAACCGGTTCGTAGACCGTCCAAGCTATATTGAGGTCGCCAGTACCTTCTGTTATAGAGACACGCTCCTGCATAGTCATTTGATCTGTATTTAATGTTTCTCCAGATAAAACCCCAGCCTTAAATACGGCAGTATCAATTACCAGAGTTCCATCTTCTTCGTATCTACCAATTGAATGTCCCATATCGCTAGGCTCAATCTCGGACGGATGCTCATTAAGATCCATATGTACGGTACGAGTAATATCCATAGACTCATGATAAATATAAATTTTTTCACCTTCCTGACTAAACTTCGTCGCCAGCCCTGGTGGAGTCCAATTTCGCACTGGGCTGCCTCCTTCGCAACTCACTACTGGGTTGTCATTGATTGAATCGAAAGCATCGACTGCTAATTGACCCGCTGGTGTAATTGAATCATCACCCGATCGCTCTCCCCGACCGCTTGCATCCCCAAACATACCAGGTCGCATCCAAACTCCAAATATTGAGCGTGTTTCCCCTTCTGCCAGAGGTATACGTTCATTTTCAGCAAATTGAGTTTGTGGCTTATCTCCGACTAAGCGCATAGTAAACGTGCTGCCGTCAGAAAAATGGCCTGTACCATATTCACACCCGTATGCTTCGCGCCTGGCAGGGTATCCTTCAACGACTATAGGTTCGCCAACTGTAAAAAGTGTCTCGTCAACTCCGCGTCTAACCAGTTGGGTTTTAGCTTGCAAATCACAAACCCATACAACCGGCTCGCCGGCTTCATTTACTGAGTCAATATGCAAAAAACCGTGAGGATTAATAAAATCAAATTGTTTAACGGTGCCTTCAATTCTAATCACTGTCTTGTTGTCAAAATGCGCCGCAAACCCATGATGGGCCACGGAAACTATAGGTACTAAAGCTAAAAATGCCAAACTGAAGGCGAATCTTGCTGACTTCCACATGCATTAATCCTCAATAAAAAGTTACTTTCTACTAAAACTTATTAAGTACACCAATGAACAAAACTTGCGCCTAATCAAGAATAGCGCAAATTATCACATCGCCTCATAGACGATACGACCATCAACCATAGTTAAAACTGAATTCAAATCGCGGATATCATCCACTGGAACTGTCATGTAGTCCCTGTCTAACACAACAATATCTGCCAGTTTCCCAACCTCTAGCGAACCCAAAATATCTTCCTTATGCATAAGGTATGCGTTCGATTTTGTATGGGCAATTAACGCTTCTTCACGAGTCAAAGTACCGTGCTTAAAATAAGGCTGACCAGAAGTATCTTTGCCACTAACCACCCAATAAAGCGTGAAAAAAGGCGAGTCATGTGCAACTACCTGGGCGTCAGAACCCAACCCGAATGGTATACCGCTATCTTGATACCAACGCAGCGGAGGAGCATCTTGCTTGGACAATAGTTCCGAAAAAGTGGCATTACTTGCACGTGATTTCGGTGAGCTCATAGCAGCCGAACTATGTAGCCCCATCGCCATACCAAGCGCCTTAGCTCGCTCAATAGTCACCTGTGACAAGCCCTGAGCATGTTCAAAACGCCAACGAAGGTCAGTAATCGGATAGGTTTGATTAACTTCCTCATAAATCTCCAGCATTTGATTTGCTGTAATATCACGATTTAGGTGCTCTGCAACTTGCCAGCCATTTTTCGCAGCAGCCGTTACCACAATACGAAACTGATCCATCATCTCGTCAGGATAAGGCTTATCACCCATTCTATAACTGTCTGATACAGGTAAATACATGTGCTCACCAAAGTGAAGCATTTGGTACATTTCAGACCCGCTATACGGTTTATGCTTCGCAAGCCCCGCTACTACAGTAGGAACTTCTTCTGGGGTCCAGGCACTGACATTTCTACCGAAGTGCGGTGGATAATAGATCCGCATATCAAGTTTGCCTGCATCAGCGAGATATTCCTGAATATAAGCTAAGCCATCTTCGGGAAACTCGGGCCCGTTATAAGTCATTGACGTGGTAACCCCGAGTTTTGAGTAGTCTGCTATCTCTGCTAATAATCCGGCAGCAGCGGACTCTCCAGTTACTTCAGGGAATAGTGGTCGTAATTGCCATTTAAGGAAAATCGCGCCGGTAAACTTACCTGTCACGTTACCATCAGCGTCACGCCAAATTTTACCGCCAGTACTAGCCTCTGGCTCCGGCATATCATTACTAATGCCGCCTAGCTCCATCGCCATGCTATTCAATACAGCGGTACCCCAACTAATCTGGGTGTATACCGGATTATTCGGAGCAATTTCATCTAGCTCAGCGCGAGTAAATTCACTTTGATCATCAGTAAACTGCACCGGATTCCATCCGCCTAGTGCAAACACTATATGGCTCGCATCGTTTCCAGGTCCAAGCTCTTTTGCCTTGGCTGCTATACGTTGCAACGCTTCTGCACGGGTACGCACTCGCCCTAACCTAACGCCATTAGGCCAGGTTGGGGAATTATAAATCAGGTGGTTATGATTATCGATCAAACCCGGCATCAATGTCTTACCGGCTAAATCTATTACCCGGGTGCCCTCACCAACGAGTGCATTGATCTCAGCATTAGTACCAACGGCAGAAATTTGATTGCTGGTCACGGCTACCGCCTCAGCTTGTGAAAACTCCGCATCTACTGTGAGCACCTTGCCGTTTATAAATACAGTATCTGGAGCTGACTGCGCCATAGAAACCGGCGCAAAAAGCACTCCTGCCAAAATCAAAACTGTCTGCCTGAATATCTGCCTGCTTACAATCATTGTAGTTCCTCTGGATGATCGAATTTTTTACTAAACCATCTTGTCAACACGCACGCACTATTGCTAGTGGCAGCAACTCATACTTGGCCATAGTCAATTTATATATTTCAAAGATACAAACCCTTATACTGATATATCAAAACTATTTAGCTTTTGAATCGTAGCAATCATCCCGATTGCTTGGAAGAACAAACTATTGCTGGCCAATGACTTGTTACATTTAGTTATAGATTCGCACGTGACCACTTTCTAACATTTGTATACCTACTTAGATTAACTGTTGCTATTGGCGGCACACCGTTTTGTATCCCCATTTAACAATCATGAACCCTGCACAATATCTCCATCATTGTAGCTTGTGCGGCTGGTATATTGTCTGCACCGCAATAGCAAGATAATAAATGACAACAAACGTTAGAGAGAGATCGTAGTGGATCAAATAAATACCGAGAACAATAATTCGCAGACAACAGTTAGCGGAAAATTGACTGGACTAACACGCGGCCTTCGTCGAAAAAGGACGCTGCTTGTATTTGGCCTAATCGTTTGTGCCACCTTTGGTTGGTGGTTTACTCAGAAAAATACTGCAGCCATAGCAAAACCGCTAGTCGTAACAGTCGATCAAGGCGATCTCGAAAACGCAGTTACCGCTGCTGGAAACTTGCAACCCAGCGATTATGTAGACGTTGGCGCACAGGTATCAGGACAGCTAGAAACTTTCCTTGTTGAAATCGGTGATCAAGTTACCAGCGGTCAATTACTCGCCGAAATTGATGCCACAGTGCAACTTAATCGGGTCGAAGCAAGCCGCGCCAGCTTGCGTGCGCTTGAAGCCCAGCTGTCCGCACGTGCAGCTTCGTTAAAGTTGGCTCAGGCTAATGCAGATAGGCAAACCCGTTTAATTGAAGAAGATGCAACTAGCCAGGCTGATTTTGACTCTTCGATAAACACTTTGGCTTCTGCGCAATCCAGCTTGATCCAGCTGCAATCACAAATAGCTCAAAGCAATGCCAGCTTAGCCAGCGATGAAGCCACACTAGCCTTCAGCAAAATTGCTGCACCGATTGCAGGCACGGTAATTTCAATTGATAAAAAAGTAGGCCAAACCCTAAACGCGTCGCAGCAAGCGCCGACAATCCTTCGAATTGCCGACCTTTCCACCATGACTGTGCAAGGTGAAGTCTCTGAAGCCGACGTAAGTAAACTTAGCACCAATATGGATGTCTATTTCACCACACTTGGCGGAGGCAGTAGGCGCTGGTATGGGAATTTACGCCAAATCTTACCTAAGCCAGTAGTGACCAATAATGTTGTGCTGTACACCGCCTTATTTGACGTCGACAACTCTGACGCCACACTGTTGTCAGATATGACGGCACAAATATTCTTTATCACATCAGCAGCCACCAACGTGGTTCGCGTACCTGTCGGCGCGCTAGATTTTAAAGATGTAAATAATTTATTGGGCTTGGCACAGAGCAACAACGAAGCCACCAACACTGAACCTAACGCTACAACTACACCTCAAATTAAAAACCCATATCACGAGCCTAATATTGACCGTTCACAAACTCGACCGGCCGGTATGCCTGCTGACTTTACCGATCTGAGCCCGGAAGAAATCGCACGATTTCGTGAGCGCGCAGCAGCAAATGGAGGTCGAGGTGACGGTTCTGGAAGTGGTGGCGGGCGTAATCGTGGAGAAGAACGAACCGGCGGTGCGCAGCGCAATACCAATCGAATAGGAACCGGCACTACTAAATCTACAGTACTGATAGTAAAACCAAATGGCGAAATCGAAAACCGCAAAATCACCATCGGCGTAACCACTCGAATTGCAGCCGAAGTTTTAAGCGGATTGGAAGTTGGTGACCAAGTCGTTGCCGGCATAATTCAAGCCCGCGACGAAGCTGCGCAAGGTGGCGCATCGGCCCGAGTTGGTGAACTTGGCGGCGGTGGCGGTGGACGTCGCTTCTAAGCTTAATAGACGCGAGCTTAGCTACAGCCATATAAGATGAACATATCTACTTCTACAGAAAAGTCAGGGCAGCTTTCTGCCGAGTTAGTCCCCCTGATCGAACTTCGTAACATAACACGTACATTTACTACAGGGGGCGGAGTAGAAGTACACGCATTACGAGGAGTTTCACTAAGTATTTATGCGGGTGAATTTGTATCGCTTATAGGGCAATCAGGTTCAGGCAAATCTACCATGATGAATATTTTGGGTTGCCTTGATCGACCAACCAGCGGCGATTACCTATTTGCTGGTCGCGATATTCAGAGTTTTGATGCCGATGGGCTTGCCTGGTTACGCCGTGAAGCATTCGGCTTTGTGTTTCAGAGTTATAATCTAATAGGCACGTCCACCGCCGATCAAAATGTTGAGGTACCTGCAATATATGCCGGCTTACCACAATCTCAGCGCGCTATTCGCTCAGTAGAACTGCTTACATCTTTAGGCTTAGGCGACCGTATGGATCATCGTCCTAGTCAGTTATCTGGTGGTCAACAGCAACGGGTGTCGATAGCTCGTGCACTAATGAATGGTGGGCAAGTAATTCTTGCAGACGAGCCTACAGGGGCATTGGACTCTCAAAGTGGCATTGAAGTAATGGCACTACTTAAAGATCTCGCCAAACAAGGCCATACTGTTATTCTTATTACCCATGATCACGACGTCGCCAAGAATGCAGAACGACAAATTGAGCTACTTGACGGAGAGGTTCTGAGTGATTCTGAAACGGTGTACAGTGACAAATTGAAAGACGCCACCAGTGTGTTTCACGCAATGCAATCCAAGCCGAAGGCGGGCGCGCCATTCGCCGAGGTGTTTGAAGCAATCAATATGGCTTTTAGCTCGCTAAAAGCCAACGTATTTCGTACTGTGTTGACGCTACTAGGAATTGTGATCGGAGTAGCTTCTGTGGTGGCAATGTTAGCCATTGGTGAAGGTGCCCAGAAAGATATTATCGACCGTATTACGTCGCTAGGCGCCGACATGTTAACGATAAGCCCGAGCGCGCGTAGAGGAACTGCATCACAAACATTAAGGTTGGAAGATTCTGTCGCAATTGCCTCCCAAATACCCAATGTTAAGGCCGCCCTGCCTGAGATTACCGGCAACGAAACTTTACGTGTTGGTAGTAAGGACTATGTATCTTCGATTACCGCCACCTCTAGTAATCTGCCACTGACACGTAGCTGGCCGTTGGCTGCAGGCGTATTTTTTACCGACGAAGACAGTGAGGAATACACTCCGGTTGCGGTAATTGGTTCAACGGTTAAGAACAGCTTATTTGTCGAGGGTGAAAATCCGATCGGTGAGTACATGATGATCAAAAACGTGCCCTTTCAGATCATTGGCGTAATGACCTCCAAAGGCTCTTCCGGTTTTGGCGGTCGAGATCAGGACGACGTGGTATTTGTGCCCCTAAAAACAGGAGGAATGCGCCTGTTCGGACGATCGCATTTACGCACACTAACGGTGGCAGTTGAAGACCCTGATTTGATCAATGATACTGAAGAAGCTATAACCAGCTTGTTGGTACAGCGCCATGGTTCAGAAGATTTTCGGGTCTTCAACAGCGCCGAGTTATTAGAAAATGCATCTGCTTCGCGGGAAACATTTACTATTTTACTGGGGTCTGTTGCCGCTATATCTCGATTAGTGGGGGGTATAGGCGTAATGAATATCATGTTGGTTTCAGTGACAGAACGTACCCGAGAAATAGGCATCCGCATGGCGACCGGAGCGCGGCAGAACGATATTCTGCTGCAATTCATTTCCGAAGCAATTGTCGTCTCAGCACTAGGTGGATTACTGGGTGTTTTGTTAGGGATTGGTGCTGGTATGTTAATTCGAACGTTGGGCACTTCGGTTGTGTTTAGCTCTGGCCCGATGATATTAGCATTTAGTTGTGCCGCCGGTATTGGTCTTATTTTCGGCTTTGCTCCAGCACGCAAAGCTGCGCAGTTAGATCCCGTCGTGGCGCTGGCATCCGACTAGAGATTATGGATAAGCAACTACTATTCTTGCCCTGGTTATTGACTAAATTAATAACCTCAAGTTTGTTGTTTTACTTATTAGCCGGTTGCGCGATGACCAAACTACCCGAATTGCCGAGCAGTGACATACCGGGCCAGTGGCAAGTAAGCAACGATGGGCAGGCCCTAAGCTGGCCTCAACTCGACTGGTGGAGTAGTTTTAGTAGTAGCGAGCTAACAAAGTTCATGGCTCTGGTAGAAACCAGTAATCTCGACCTGGCCAACAATGTACGTAACCTGGAACAAGCCCAACTATCGTTGCGTAACGCTGGATTTGACTTACTACCTACGCCTTTGATGGAAGTGGGTGCTGATCGCCGATATATCGGATTTGAAAGCGATGATGGTAGTTTTACGAATACCAATAGCACGCGCTCGGAATTAAGTACGAGCTTGGTGTATACCGATATACTTAGCAAGCCAGCGCGCTACGATGCTGCTGTTGCTCGATATGATGGCGATATCGCCCGTTTGGCGGATCTACGATTAAATACTTTGGGTACCGCCGCTTCGACCTACTTTCAGATTTTGCTAATTAGGGACCGCATTGAAGCGGCCGAACAAAACCTTGAAAACGCTGAAGCAATTTATCGAATTATTCAGGCTCGGGCTAATGCAGGAACGGTTACCCCTATTGATGCGTTACAGCAGCGTATTGCGGTACAACAACAACAAAATAACCTTAAAACACTGCACCAAAATGAATTATCTGTACGCGCTTCTCTGGCGACGCTAATAGCCTCTTCAGTAAATGATGTGCAAGTCAGGGAAACAACTCTTCAAGGTGTGACCGTGCCTGCGGTGCAACCAGGATTACCCTCTGAGTTACTACTACGTCGACCCGACCTGGTCAGCGCCGAAGCAGACCTACGTTTATTTAGGGCCAATGTAGACCTAACACGATTAGAGTTCCTGCCGAATATTTCGTTGACTGCTTCAGCCGGTGCAGCAAGCACCTCGCTCGATGGGCTATTGGATAACGGAATCACCACGGCAACTGGTACCGCTAGTTTCCTACTAACTTTACTGGATAACGGAGCACGCAATCGGAACTTGAAAAATAGTAAGTTGGATTTGGAATCTGCGTTAGATAATTATCGAAAAGCTGCGATTACAGCGTTCAATGATATCGAAGTTTCGCTGGGAAACATCGCACTACTGGAATCATTGAGCATAGTGGCCGGAGAAGACTTGACAAGAGCAGAAGAGGCCTATCGCATTGCCGGGGTTAGATATCGCGAAGGCGTGTCTGATTACCAGACCGTTCTAAACACGCAGAACACTTTGTTTTCAGTGCGCAATGCATTCCTGGATAATAAACTTGCAAGGCTCAATGCGATAATATCGTTTTATCAAGCCTTAGGCGGCGGCTGGCAGCGGCAGACCTAGATAAAAAGCAGTATTTGTAACTCCCCGGCTAGTTATAGCTCTGATTATGGCTATATGTAATACTATAGAATCACTGTTCACTAACGAATTAGCGGAGTTGTAATTGCCAAATATACTTGCCCAATCAATATGGACACAAACCCTTCGAACCGCAAGCTTTTGTGCCCTATTTGTCATCAATGGCGCTCAAGCCCACCATAGTGATGCTGGTATGGATCTGAATTCTATATACGCTTTTGAAGCAGAAGTTATTCGATTTAGTTGGCGTCAACCGCATGCTTACATCATTGTCGAAACTGAAGAAAGTGGTGAACCAGTTCAGTGGGAAATTGAAATGGGTGCCCTAAATGTTCTCGCTAGACGAGCGGGATGGAACAAAGACTCGCTGACACCTGGAGATCAGGTATTTATTCGATCACATGTAATGCGTAGTGGACGAAAATACGCAAAATTAGAATCGATAACGATGGCGTCCGGTGAACCGGTAACCAGCCCTGAAAACATCGAGACAACAGAATCTAAAACAGACTCCCTAAGCGGTATATGGATCGGTGATCGAACTATGTTCGGACAATACCCAGGAGGCTTCGATGGGTTCTTTAATGCATTTCTTAAGCTTACCGAGAAAGGCCAACGTGCCAAAGATAGCTTTGATCCTTTATCCAGTGAGAACCCAGAATCAACTTGTGTCGGCCGACCAACGCCAGCTGCGCTAGTTTCCACATGGATATATCTGATGGAAATAGATATGAGCGAAGCCGCAGAGGTAATCCGCTTTAGAAGTGAGTGGTTCGATGAACACCGCGATATATATATGGACGGTAGAGATCACCCTGATCCAGGGCAGCGGTTTACCACTGGCCACTCAATTGGGCATTGGGAGGGCGATACGCTGATCGTCGATACGCGAAACTTTGAAGACCATCGTTCACCATACCAAGTGGGCGTCCCATCTGGTGGCCAAAAACATGTAATCGAGAAGTACCGACTCGTAGAAGACGGCACTCTAATCGCAATGGAATTTATATTGGAAGATCCCGAGTATTTATCTGAACCAATGATACACTCCAGAAACCTCATATACTCGCCTCATTTAAAAATGTATTCAGGTGGCTGCGATCCGGAAAGCACCAAAAGGTTTTTGGAGCCGCCAACATAACGTCATGACAGCCTGCCGGTAATGATCGGTTTAAATAAGCTAATTCGTCCTCATTTAATAAGGTAATTGAAACTCTATTAGAGATATAAAATGACTGACGATAAATACCAATCAAAATGGGTGCGTGTGTTTATGGTCGCAGTGTTTTGGATGATTTTTTACCTAACTCAACCAGTCATGTTGGCGATAGTAGTTGGTCAGTGCGCGTTTTTGATTATCAACGGAAACCCAAATAGTTATCTTAAGAACGCAGGAGACAGTATTAGCAAATACGTAACGCAAATATTACACTTTGCTACGTTCAACTCAGAGACACGACCCTTTCCGTTTAGTAGTTTCCCAACATCTGATGTAATTGACTTAGAAGCTTAAACCTACCCAGATCTTTTACTAGTTTGCAGATATAAAGCCTTCAGCGGGTTTAAACGTGGACAGCCTTTTGCAATCCTTAAGGTTTAAGGGCTCTAGACAAACAAAAGCCCACTATCCGAAGGATAGCGGGCTTTTGAATAATATATGTAGCAAAACTAATCTAGTGATAAATGCCGACGGGCTGCTGTGGTATCGCAATCCCACTCTTCCATTTCATACCCGGGGCGAAATGCCATTGATCCAGACCCACTAACCGGCTCGGTTAAATACTCGGGATCCTCAAAGGTAAACTCCACAGCCATTGTCATTCCATCATCGGCTAGTGTGTATTGCTCAACAACGTGTTTACCTAATCCACTGGGTGCACCACGGCCCAAGCCCCATCGATCCTCGGTGAAGAACCCCGTATCTACGGTTAATACATTACCGTCGATACTGCCAATTGAGTGCCCCATATGCGTAGCTTGTGTATCTGCTAGGTGTTCATCTAATCCCAAATAAACCACCCTTCGACCGTCAAACTGCTCATAATGCATGTGCAACTCATCCCCAGATCTAGTGATTTGCATTGGATAAATAGGCAATACAGTCATAGGCGCTGCATCAGCCTCACAATCCAATGCCGGATCTTCGCCCTCATCATAAGCATCAATAAAAGGCTGGCCTTTTGCGGTTATTGGTAGCTGGGCAACTTGAAAGTTCGCGGCCACAGTACGTGGATTAAATGGCGGCTGCCAGACACCAGTGAAGTCATTTGAACCTACGGCACCGGCCTTAGTTACTGCCGGTCGACCGCCCGGTGAAATTTTACCCGAAGCGTACGTAGAACCGTCCATTTTAGTAATCACATCCAAGAATAAAAGGCGCTTTCTTTCATTTCGATCCGGGTTACCAACAACTTTAACCTGCTCACCGACAGAAAATGTATCCGCTGCCCAACCTGCGCTTTTTAAACTGGCAATAGAGTTACCTGCAAGCAGCCACTCCTGTACTTCGCCAGAGTCAGCGGTTACGGTCAGTGATAAGAAGGTATGTGGGTTTCGAAATTCAAATGAACTAATAGTGCCTTCTAACTCCAGTGTGGCACCAAAGTTAAAATTAGAACGTGAGTGATGGCCATAACTCGCGGTTGCTAAAAGAAATAGCGTTATCGCTGTAGTTCCAATCTTGATCCAGGACTGACGGTTCGTTTGCATTTAATACCCCAAAATACGAATTAATTATCTATCAGTAAAATATCTGATTGCCTAGATAGTACACAACAACACTAACGACCATTGAAACATTTAATTACTTAATCAGATTAAAAAATCTCTTATTTAGTTTTTCCTGTACTTCAGGCTTCGCACCTGGCAGACAAAGCCAGTCCAGTTTCATCTTGCTCAAAGCGTCTTCCTTTTTAGGCATCGCCTGACCAAGACCACCCTTCTTCATTCTCTCTAATTGAGTGATCATCCGTAACTCTGAATCTTCATTTGGAGTGTCGGCATCGAGTAAAATCTCGAGATCAATACACATGATCCGTCGTACCTCTTCAGCCTTACTGCGATCCACATCTGACTTATTATTTAGGGCAGCTGAAAGTCGCTTTTCGAATCGTTTACGCAAACCATTGTCGCTTATTTCAATGAGGTCCAAAGCAGTTTGAATCTTTTGTATATCTTCCGTGGATGCATTTTCACCTAGACCTTCCAACTCAGAACAAAGCGAAGTCTTCTTAACTAACGCTTCGAACGCAGCTGTTTTACCGGCTGCCTTAACTCGATCTCTGGCGTTGCTATACGCGGTACTGGCTCGACGAAAATCTGACTCCAAACCGTCAACTAACTTTTCTGGAAGTCCTCTCGGTAATGGTGTTAATTCCTTGTATTCGGCCTGTAGGCGATCAAACGTTGAGTCTGCGTCAGCCAAGACAGTAGCTGTTTTGGCAAGATCATGAATTTGCCGAGTAACTTGTCGGTAAACATGCAGTTTTGCGTCTTCGTCCGCCCGCTTAGCCTTGCGTACGCCCTGAATTTTCTCGTAAACCTCATCCGTAGCTGTCTTAAAGCTTTTCCATGCCGCCTGGTCTTCCTTCCGGCGGGTAACACCAACCTGTTTCCAGCGGGTTTGCAATTGTTTAAGTTTGTTCAACGAATCTTCAGTTACATCCATATCAAGCAGTTTCTGCGACTGCTCAATAAGTTGATTTTTTTCTTCGATATTTCCGTCATATACAACATCGAGTTTTTCGTGAATTGCAGTCCTGAACTTGGTTAGTTTTTTCCATTGCTTTTGCCCAGCACGCTGCTCCACATCTTTAACCTTTTGCCAGTCACTAATTATTTTTCTCAAGGTGGATTCGACAGCTCTATAGTCCGGCTGCTCATCCCATAAAGTATTTTCCAACAGGTCACGCATTTGCTGAAGATAAGGTTCACGTTTTTCCAGATTCTGTTGTCGGGTTTCGTGGCGCTTGGCAAAAAACACCGCGCAAGGTTCATAAGCTTTATCTGCAGCTAGCTTAAAACGTTCCCAGTGTTTGTCAGCACTGTCGGAGTGCCCCAGTGCTTTCCATCGCTTTTGTAATGTATTAATTTCAACCGACAGTTTGTCCGCGTGAGCTTTTGACTCAGTCAGCGCTTCCATCAATTCACAAAATTCTATGTACTTAGGTTCGGTAGCAAAATCCTTCCAATCCCTCATTTTGCTAACTGCATCGCTAGCTTTTTTAACTCGTTCCTCAAGAGCAGCCTTTTCTTTTCCGGTGTACTTCGATATTGCCTTAGTGATTGCCACCAATTCACGTTTTGCCTTATTCAGGTCACCACGATTTGTACTGCCTAGCAGGCGGTTGATTCTTTTATGTAATTTATCGAGCTTGTCGCGTGATTTACTCACCGATTCCTCAAGCTGCAGCTTTAATTCTGTCAGTTCATTTTCGAACTCTTTTTTCACCGTTAAAGGTGGATAGTGTCTCGGCCATTTATTGACCACCCCGATCGAAATTTCTAAGCCTTGAATCAATTCTGCAGCATCTGTATCAACCACCTTTTCAGCTGCTTTCCTGTTAATGTTTAGCGATTCACATAAGGTCAGTACACATTCCAAAGCATCTTGTGCGCAAACACACTGCCTAATTAGCATGGCATCTGGAAAACCTAATTCCGAAGCCTCCGCCCATTTTGCGGCCACCCTACCAAGTAATTCGTCGGGCGCCGGTTTTCGACTTAGCATTTCATCTAACGACAACTGAGCCAAGCCATTACACTCAGCCTCTAACTCCTTCACTAGAGCTCTTTGAGTTTGATTCGCCGAGGCGAGGTCTTGCTGTCGTGTTAATTCAGTTTGAAATTTAGATCGCGCCTGGCTAAATTTTTCAAGGGCGTTACCGGCTGGTGCAAATTTTAGGGACTCCCACTGTTGAACAGCAGCCTGATAGCGACCCTCAAAATCTGGTTGCCAATCCTGAATATGCGCTAATAAATACTCCATGCTTTCAGATATTCGCTGTGCTTCTTCCGCATTCTGTTGGGCTTGCCGGTGCTCAGCATGGATTACATCCAATTTGGTTTTGATTATCTTCTCAGCACTCTTATCTTTGCCTTTTAGCAATTTACGGGCCTGTGCTAGCGCCTCTTGAGAATTCAGCTGATGGGCGATTAATTGTCGGGTTTCGCTGTACTCTACACCAGCGATAAGATCCGCTTTTGCAATCTCAGATAGCGGTTCTATAAGTTCATTTCGTATATCTGAGTGGGGACAGTGTTGAGCTACAAGCAATACGGCTTTAGGCTGTGCTGCCAGGAAGTCTCGAAACTCACGATCCGATAGCTCACTCTTGGGGCCGACTAACGCAGCAAATACAGCGTCGGCACACTCGCGAGTTTCTGGATCAGAGTGAGATTGACCAATTAAAAAAACTTTTTCGGGTGTTGTTAGCTTTGCTAAGGCAGCTTGCCGAACAGATACATCCTCATCGGCTTTCGCTAGACTTTCAAAAATAGCCTGGTTCGCGACATCACGCACGTCCATCTTTTCTAAGGCCAATACCCGTTTTGTGACAGATTCGCTCTGCCACGCAGGTTTGAAAATACCGCTTAACATTTAATCCAACTTATCAACATACAACTGAAGCACCGAGGCGTCAAAATGGCCGCTATTCTAAGGCAATTCGTCCAAAACTAGAAACTATTCACTTAGCAATTGTTAGACCCGACATCCGGCTCTCATCAAGACTTGAGACACAGGCATAAAAATGGCAAATACTGAGGTCTGTAGTCACACCCAGTACTCACAATATGACATGACAAATGCGTTCTGCTAAGAATTGTTACTTAAGAAGCGTAAGACAATAGAATCAGCGAGACCATCAAAGTTTAAGAAATGTCACATTACCTCTGGTTCGCAAAGAACTTGATCGGTACGATGCGGTAAAACTACAATTCACAAAAATTACCAAGGTTAGTGAAATGAATCTAGGAATCACCGGAAAAAATGCCCTGCTATGTGGTTCTAGCCGGGGCCTCGGAAAAGCTTGTGCATTGGCATTGGCTCATGAAGGTGTAAATGTAACGATCAACGGTCTCGATGGAGACCGTCTTGAAGCTGCCGCGCAAGAAATTCGTGATGCGACAAGTGTTACGGTAACTGCCGTTCAGGCCGATCAGACGACAGAGAGTGGGCGTGCAAAGCTATTATCAGCCTGCCCTAATCCCGATATTCTGGTCAATAATAATTCAGGTCCGCCACCCCGTGATTTCCGGGAATGCAGCTATGATGACTATATCCACGCAATCGAGATGAATATGCTCGCTGCGACTATGATGATAAAGGGTGTGATCGGCCATATGGAAGAACAAAAGTTCGGCCGCATCGTCAATATCACTTCGGCGATGGTTAAACACCCCTTCCAATATATGGGGTTGTCCACAGCGGCACGTTGCGGTTTAACCGCACTATGCAAGGCACTTTCTCTTCAGGTAGCTAAAAACAACGTAACAATAAACAACCTTTTGCCTGAGAGGATCGATACTGATCGTCAAATATTCATGGCCGAAGATCGAGCAAAAGCCGAGGGCATCACGTACGAACAGGCGCGAGCAGATCAAGTAAATAGTATCGCTGCTAAGCGTCTCGGGCTACCCGAAGAATTTGGCGCTACTTGTGCCTTTGTCTGTAGCTCACAGGCCAGTTTCATGTCTGGACAAAACATTTCTCTCGATGGGGGTTCTAATCCAGGAATCCTATAACTCTTTTGTTCAATTTAACGATAAAGCAAATACATAGAGGTTGACGGCAAGTGAGACTGATTCAAGTAAGTATTTTTACTCTGGCAACTTTTGTTTTTGGCGTAGCATCTGCGCATCATTCATTTAGCGCGTTTTTCGATAATGATAACGTCGGTGATATCAAAGGTGAGATCGTGGAAATATTGTGGGTCAACCCACATGCAAATTTCAAAATTCGAAGAGAAGACGGCGAGATTTGGAATATAGAAACTGCGCCGGTAAATCGACTACAGCGGTTGGGGCTCGATGAGGCTATTAGCGTTGGTGATCGCGTAACATTTTCGGGTGCATTTTCTCGCTTGGGACGAAACGAGATGTTGGCAACTAATATGACTTATGCGAACGGCAAGGAAGTTTTACTCGATCCTGGTTTCGCAGGCCGCTTGGGGCTTTTAGATCGGGTTTCCCCCAATGACAGACCAGAGACTAAAATCAACGGCGATGAACCACAGGGTATATACCGTGTATGGACACGTAATCGCGGGCCCAATGATCAAGACCCAGTGCGTAACTTTACAGCGGCTTCTCTGGCTGCCAGAGAAGCCTGGGATCCGGTGGTCGATGACCCTGCCCTGCGATGTATAGCGCCCGGTATGCCCGTAGTTATGGACACGCCTTTCCCAATAGCCTTTCAAGAAGGTGAAGGACAGATACTGATTCAAATTGAGCAATGGGATGGTCGCCGGACTATACAGATGGATAGCAATTTCAATCCAAACACGCAACCGACCTCGTTGATGGGAACCTCAATCGGTAGATGGGAAGGGCTAACACTAATTATTGAGACCTCCAACATTAGTTGGCCATACGTTGACGAATTTGGCACGCCGAAAAGCGAAGATTTCACCATGGTTGAGCGCATCACCTTCGATGAAGACAATCGACAAATGACCTGGGAGGCAACTTCTAGCGACCCAACGACATATGAAGGCCAAGCATTTCTCGGTCGCGCTGGCTATGAATGGATACCTGGAGAAGAGATCAAGCCATATAACTGCATGCTGGCCGATTAATGAACCAAAAACCGTTTCCCAAACTGATTTCAGCACTGCCTCCGTTTGAGGGGCCCTTTGATGCACATCAACTTCTGGCAGATGGCTGTAAGGTCCTGTTCGCCTCCTACCCGGCAGGTACAGAAATAGAACCACACACCCACCCCACCGAGAATTGCGGAGTGATCACCGTCGGAGAGCTTATAATGTTCTCGTCCGGAAAGGAGTCTCGTTACGGTCCCGGGGATTGGTACTATCTTGAACCTGAACAAGAGCATGCTGCACGCTTTGAGGTAGATACATCAGAAATTGAGTTTTGGTTTAATGCTTAAAATCACTGCGCTAAGCGACGGAAACACAGGGTTATACTCGCTGGTTATTTACTGAATATTTATTCTGGCAAACATTTATGAATGAACATGAAAAGATTAATTACGTTGAATGACCCACGGCCAACTTACCAGCAACTAAGGCATTCTTTACAACTGTTTTCGGGTGGTCATTCCAAGATTTCGGTCCCAATTCCTATGATCCTTAATTCAAGAATTCAGTTAGCACTCAATAAATATTATTATCAGTTCTAAATACAGCTCGAATGCATTGGCCCAGACCGGAGGGTTTGGCGTTTAAACTTAAAATTTAACGTCTTCCTAAAAATGTAACATTACTTACAGGATTCTCGTTTTTGATTATCAAGGTATATAATCTGAAAAATCTACATTATCTAATCAAGGGAGTAAGAAATGTCAGCTAAACAATTATTATTAGCGATATTCACATCGCTAATATTTTTACTCCCAATTACCAGTGCACATCATTCGCGTTCTGAATTTTCTAAAGAAGTTTCCGAAATCGAAGGTGAACTTATGAGGGTTCATTGGAAGAATCCACACGCTGGGCTGGACATAAAAATTACAAACCTGGACAGTACCGAGGAAACTTGGCGAGTTGAAACCTACGGGAGCCCAAACCTATTCGGCCGTATGGGAGTAAAGCGAGAACACTTCGTGGTTGGTGAGCGTATTACCATCGCGGGAAACATATCGGAACGCCGTCCACGCTATATTCTCGGTAGTAATGCATTATTCGAAAATGGTAAAGAGGCAGTGCTAACAGCGACCATCAAGCCACGCTGGTCACAAGACCACGTTGGCGGTGCGGCTCATTCAGATGTCGATTTGAGTCAATTAGTAGATGCAGCCAGTGAGGACAAGGGAATATTTAGAGTTTGGAGCATCGCAGGTAGAGCCGTAGGCACAAAACGACATTTTCCGTACACAGAAGAGGCACGTGCTGAGATGAGCGTCTGGGACCCAGTTACAGCCCCGGTAGCACGCTGTGAGGCACCCGGCATGCCTACACCGATGTATCAACCATTGTCATTCATAATTTCGGATCACGGTGATACGGTAAACTTGGTGACAGAATATTTTGGAACCGATAGAACCATACACGTAGGCGCAAGCCCCGCAGCGGCCGCAATGCAAGTAGCAAGTCCACTTGGTTATTCCGTCGGTCGCTGGGAAGGAAACACATTGGTTGTTGAGACCAGTAGAATCAATTACCCGTACGTTAATCAAGCAGGTGCGAGGCAAAGCGAAAACGTGAAAGTAACCGAATACTTTGTGTTAAGCGAAGATCAAACCGAACTCGCTTACCGCATAGAAATTAACGACCCAACTACTTTTACCGAACAAGCTTATAGTGAGCGACTTTATGTCGCATTAAGCGCCGAGTTTATAGAATTGGATTGCACCATTTTTTAATCCACACCCATTACCAACCCGAAATCTAATTGAATAAAGTGATCATCAAATCACTTTCAATAGTTAAAAACACCGGAGAATTTGCGTGAATATAAAAAAAATACTTTTAGCATCACTATTTGCTGGCTTACTAGTCATTACTCTCAATTCAAGTGCTTATGAAGTTTTTCAGGGACCCACCGAACTAATTCAATATGATCCGGCAAAGGCATCTAATGGCTATACTCTATTTAGCCCGTTTCGGGGCAAAAACACCTACCTGATAGATATGGAAGGTCGTGTGGTACATACGTGGCCATACCCTGAAGGTTTCAGCGTGCCCGATTCCGAGGCGGTAGAAAAACACGCCCGTTTACTTGAAGATGGGAACCTATTGAGAGGAACTGTTGATAAAGCAGGAAAAGGAAACCGAAGCGGAGCGATTTATCAGTTAATTAATTGGGAAGGAGAAGTGATTTGGCAGCACGACGAAGAGCGCGAGGGCTACACACCGCACCATGATTTCCGCATGATATGGAACCCAAAGCTAGAGCAAAGAACGTTAATGTATGTCTCGACTCGAGCCATCACTCATGAAGACGCTATCGCTTTAGGTGCTGACCCAGAACTGCGTGATGACTACACATCTCGACCTGATGGGCTTGTGGAAGTCGATATGGACGGCAATGTCATCTGGGAATGGAATGTCTCTGACCATATCGTTCAGGATATAAACCCTGATTTGCCTACCTACGGCGTAATTGCCGACTCGCCAGGCAAAATGGATCTTAATTATGCCGATGGAGTTAGCGGGGACTGGATTCACGTCAACGCGTTTGATCACAATGAAATACTTGATCAGATTATAATCAGTAACTCTGCAAATAGTGAGGTTATGGTGATTGATCACGGTGCTACTTTTATCACCGGTGACCCTGACAAAAGTATTGCACTAGCCGCTGGTAATGATGGTGATTTTGTTTATCGCTGGGGAAACCCATGCGCGCACGATGCGGGTGATTGCCCATCAGTGACTAACGAAGGTCAATCAAGCATTAACGGTCATCAACAGATCTTTTTCACTCATGACGTTCAATGGATACGTGAAAAAGAAGTGACGCCTATGAAAGGAGAGCTACCCGGGGCAGGAAATTTTTTGATATTCGACAACGGCAGCCGTCGACTTGGAAACACATACTCATCAGTACTAGAGGTCAACCCTTATAAAGGTACTATGGAAGAAGGCGAGTACGTATCACAAATGGACGGCGGGTACGATGACCCGCCTCAGCGCGGACCAAATGTGGGGCATAATATTTCAAAACAAATCGTTTGGAATTATTCCGGTGCATTACCGAACTCTTTTTATAGTGACTATATTTCCGGGGCGCAGCGCATGCCAAACGGTAACACAGTCATTAACTCAGGTGCACATGGGCACTTTTTCGAGGTGACACCTGATAAAGAAGTGGTATGGGAATACATTAACCCAGTTGGAAATCGTACTGGAGACGAGTATGGTATTTATACGATCATGACAGACGAAGTGGCTGATCATTTTAACTCAGCATTTCGAATCGTGCGCTACGCACCTGATTACCTTGGACTTGCGGGTAAAGATTTGACTCCGCTCGGTAAAATTACAGAATTACACACGGCCGAGCAGGCCCGTCCCAATCGTCCAGAGCAGTCTGAGTAATTGTTTTATTCAGATAAATATATAACCAGCAGTAGAATGCGATTTCCTTGGAGAACCAAATATGTTTTCGAATAAAAGTAGCACTGTTTTATTCATCATAGCCCTGTTGACGTGCGTACAAATCGCTTCAGGCGTTGCGTCGGCTCAGAATGGTGACGGCACGGAACAACAAAAACTGCGAGCGTTGATCATTACCGGGCAGCACTCGTCTTCCCACGCATGGCGGGACACAACACCCGAACTTAGAAAGGCGTTAGAGGAGACTGAGCGGTTCGATGTTCGCGTAATGGAGGAGTTTCGCGGTGTTGGCTCCGTTACACTGGCTCCGTATGACGTTTTGATACTGAACTACTCGAATGGTAGCGATCAACGACTGGCTTGGGGCACCGAGACTCAAGATGCCGTCCAAGCCTTCGTCCGTTCCGGTAAAGGGCTCGTGTTGTATCACGCCGCCCTGTCAGCTTTTCGTGATTGGCCAGCCTACGAAGAAATGAGTGGAGGAAGTTATCGACCCAACAATGGCCATCACTCGCCGGCCCACAGCTTCGCAATTGACATAGTGGACCCTGATCATCCGATAACCCGAGGACTCGGCCCTTTACAGCAGGATAACGACGAACTCTACGCTAATCTTATATGGCAGCCGGAGGGTTCATACCATGTGCTCGCAACAGCTTACGATGATCACAGTCTCTATGGCGATAGCCCCAGACAGCCGGTACTTGGAGCAGGGCGTGACCAACCAATGTTATGGACTACAGACTACGGCGATGGTCGCGTGTTTGTCACGGCTTTTGGTCATGGCATCGAAAATGTTAGGGGCCAGACTTTCCGCCTGACGTTCGGGCGCGGCACGGAGTGGGCAGCGACCGGCGACGTAGTACAGTCGACTAAGTAAGTCGTTTAAAAGAATAGAATGTGGCCTTAGACCGAGAATATCCTGAGCTAAAAGCTCGGGATATTCATCGGTCAAGCTCAGCAATTTGAATAAATCAGTCATCCAGATACTGAAATGACCGACTTTGTCGTCATCGATATCGAAACGACGGGTTTCTCGCATCATCAAGGGGCCCGCATTACGGAAATTTGTGCGTTAAGAACCAGAGATGGCATTGTTATCGATTCGTTTTAATCATTAGTCAACCCTCAAACTCGCATCCCCTATGAAGTAATAGCAATAACTGGCATTACTAACGAGATGGTCACAGAAGCTCCCCCAATTAAAATGGTGCTGGAAGGTCTGGTTGAATTTTTGAGTGAATCGCCTACCGTCGCGCATAATACTTCATTTGACGGTGGCTTTATCACTAATGAACTACAGCAATTCAATCGTAATAATTAAATGACCATGTTGTGTACCCTTCTTCTCAGTCGCAGGTTGGTCCCAAACTTAAGATCATACTCTTTAGGTAATCTAGCAGCGGAAATGAACTTTAAAAAATGCGATTTGCACCGGGCGATTGCTGATTGTGAAGCTACCGTTGAACTCCTGCAGTTTCTGGAAGGTCAAGTGAACGCATTTGCACCGTCGGAGTTCGGCTTTACAGCGGACGATCTAATCAAGATATCTGAAGTACCACCAACTTTTTTCGCCAATACGGTATCGAGGAAGGGCTTTCACGAGCCAATATCATTAAAGGTGCGAAACCTTATAAATCACTTCAGGCTATAGATTTACATTGAAAACAGCTTATCAAGCGAATAGTGCTATTGATGCTCATTTGGTATTACATTTACTTGAACACTCAGGTATTCAGGCAAAGATTTTCGGCGAGCATCTGCAAGGTGGAATCGGTGAAATTCAAACGATGGGGCTAGTCCGTGTAATGGTTGATGATGCCAGCTATAACCAAGCTAGACAGATAGTTGAACATTGGGAAGCGCAAGAAATCCCAGTAGATGATGAGATTGAGAAAGGTGCCGCGGACTAAAAGGTATTCATTAACAATCATACCTGCTAGTTTAACATTCAAAATAATTTAGAGAATAAATCGCCATGCGAATAGCCTTAACAATTATTGCCTTCACCTTGCTAAGCATATCAACTTACGCATATGCACAGGGTCAGGCAGTAAAATCTCCTCCGGTGCAGCACAGTATTATTAATAACCAGCCAGCTCGAGCCGTTAGAGAAGTTGTTCACATACGCAACACCCAAGCTGACAACTTTAATATCGGGTATATAGAGGTCGACCAAGGAGCAAAAACAACAGTACACAGCCATCCGGCTAAACAAGTTATGTATGTCGAAACAGGTAAGCTACAAGTCACCTTAGCAGGCGAAGACTATATTCTAGTTCCTGGGGAGATATTGGTAACTCCTTCATGGGTACTGCACTATTTCGTAGCTCTTGAATCATCGAAAATATTTGAAATATAAAGCTCTATCACCCGTCACCGCCTGGCTTAATAACGCTCAACCTGAACAAGTAGTAGTAGATAGCCAGACACTTTTATCTAGGACCACTAGGCCTACTTGGACTATGCTAGGTAAAGTTAGTTAAGCTAATAAGAACGTAAATCGTGAGAATACTATTAGCACCGATGGAAGGCGTGGTCGATCACACCATGCGAGAATTACTCACGCGAATTGGGGGTATAAGCCGCTGTGTTACCGAATTTGTCAGGGTAACTACCCACACCTTGCCCAAAAAAGTGTTCTATCGGTTTTGCCCAGAATTACACACTAACGGCTGCACAACAAACGGTACACCTGTGTATGTTCAACTTCTAGGTGGTAATGCTGAATTAATGGCTTCCAGTGCGTTGGTGGCAGCAAATTTAGGCGCACCCGGAATCGACATAAACTTTGGTTGTCCAGCCAAAACCGTTAATCGGAACGACGGTGGCTCAGTAATACTGAAAGAACCAAATAGGGTTTTCAATATTGTTAGTTCGATACGCAGGGCAGTACCCCAAAACATACCAGTTACTACAAAAATAAGATTGGGTTTTAGTGATCGAGGATTACTACGCGAAATAAGTCAGGCAATATTTGACGCAAATGCCAGTGAACTGTGTATTCATGCGAGAACCAAAGAGGACGGTTACAAACCACCCGCTCATTGGGAAGCGATTGCAGCCATAAGTGAGATAAGTCCAATCCCTATAATTGCGAATGGCGAGATTTGGAACGTTAAGGATTACCATCGCTGTGTATCCCAAAGCGCCTGTACGGACGTTATGCTTGGACGTGGCGCCCTATCCTTTCCGGATTTAGCTAGACAGATTCAATCTAGTGGAGTTACTCCCAGGCTTGCCTGGCTGGAAATATTAGACCTGATGGTCAATTTCAGCAGAGTCACCGAAGAAGTCTACGAATCTAAGCATGTCGCAAACAGGATTAAACAATGGCTTAGCTATCTTCGACGAGAATATGTACAAGCCGACAAGCTATTTAAACAAGTAAAACGACTCAAACGGCCAGAAGAAATTGCTACTTCGATTGATGCTCATCGCTCCCAATCGATATACAAACCAATAGTGGTAAACCTTTAACTAGGTCTTAAAAGTACAAAACAACTGGCTTCTTTTCTTCTACTTATATTATGGACAACTTGTTTGCTTTTATCCTGGCGAGCGTATCCGGTCAACTAAAGTCAACACTTCTTTAGGCGGCTTTAACGTGAATCTACAGACTACTAGAGCCACTACAAAGTTTACTATTGCACCGACTGCCCCAAAAGCATTGGGTTCAATTCCAAAGAACCAATTTGGACTCATATTGCCTAAAAATGCCGTTTCTTTTACAAACATGATGCCACTGTGTTGGAACACATAAAATAAGGTAACACCTATACCGGCCAACATACCAAAAATAGCCCCTGCAGTGTTCATCGGCTTATAGAAAATACCTAACACTATTACAGGGAATAACGAGGCTGCTGCCAAACCAAAAGCCAATGCAACTGTACCAGCAACAAAGTCAGGCGGACTAAGCCCAAGATACCCGGCCACCAGCACAGTTAAACCCATAAAAAATCGAGATGCAGTTAACTCACCTCGTTCAGAAATATCTGGTTTTAAAACACCTTTAAGTAAATCATGGGAGATGGCAGAAGACATCGCCAACAAGAGCCCTGCCGCTGTCGATAGTGCCGCGGCTAAACCGCCAGCTGCGACCAAAGCTATAACCCAATTAGGTAATCCCGCTATTTCAGGATTCGCTAATACCAAAATATCATTATCAATATTGACCATTTCATTAGTCTCTGGGTCGGCATTATATTGAATAAGCCCATCCTCGTTTTTATCTTCATACTCAAGTAAACCTGTCACCTCCCAATTCTTAAACCACTGAGGTCTCTCGTCGTAGGCTAAATACTCTCCGGGTATTGGCTCAATAGTGTTTGTTAGGTTCAGTCGCGCCATAGCCGCTATCGCCGGTGCCGTAGTATATAAAATCGCGATAAAAACCAGCGCCCAGCCAGCTGAAATTCGAGCATCCTTAACACTTGGAACAGTAAAAAAACGAATAATGACATGCGGTAACCCGGCCGTACCAATCATCAACGACATTGTGTAAAAAAACATATTCAGCGTACTTAATCTAGCCGTGGTGGTGTACTCCTTAAAACCTATATCGGTCAGTACCAAATCTAGTTTATCCAATATATATGTGCCATCACTAAGCAAAGTACTACCAAGCCCCAATTGGGGTACCGCATTACCAGTCAGCTGAATAGAAATGAATATCGCGGGTATAGTGTAGGCAAATATTAAGACCATATATTGAGCGATCTGCGTATAGGTAATTCCTTTCATTCCACCTAGTACGGCGTAAAAGAACACTATAACCATCCCTATAATTAGGCCCTGCTCGTACCCTATTTCTAAAAACCGACTAAACGCAACGCCAATACCTTTCATTTGACCAATAACATACGTAAGGGATGCGATTATCAAACAGGCTACAGCCACCAAACGCGCCGCTTTAGAGTAATAACGTTCACCGATAAATTCCGGCACTGTATATTTACCGTACTTGCGTAAATATGGGGCTATACAGGTGGCCAAAAGTACATAGCCGCCGGTCCAACCTAGTAAAAAAACTGATCCTCCATATCCGTCATAAGCAAATCCTATGAGCCCGGCCATTGATATAAATGAAGCCGCTGACATCCAGTCAGCTGCGGTTGCCATTCCATTAGCGATAGGATTTACACTTCCCCCAGCCACATAAAATTCTTTAGTAGATCCGGCTCTTGCCCAGATAGCAATGCCCACATAAAGCAGAAACGTAAGTCCAACAACGATGTATGTTAATTCTCGTAGTTCCATTACTCGTCCCTAGCGCATGTATCGCTATCAAGCTCTTCCAACTTGTCGTTAGAAAATTTATCATCAAGTTTATTCATTTGCTTAGCGTAAATAAAAATAAGTACAACAAACAGATAGATTGATCCTTGCTGGGCAATCCAAAACCCCAACTTATAACCACCAAAACGTACTTCATTTAATAAATCTACGAATACAATGCCACCTAGAAATGGAACTGAAAACCATATAAGTAGTAGCTTAGCAATTAAGCGCAAATTCGCTTGCCAATAGGTATTTGTATCATTCATTTTTATGTTTTGACCTAGTTACGGAATACTGAATAAGTATATTGGAGTAACTAAATTACCCTAATTTAGTTTACGAAAAATGACTACACAGAGTGGACCTTTATAGCCATTTATATTTTAATTATTGTAGCTAAATCGTATATCCAGCTTTTCGTATTGGGAGATCTCGTATGCGGTCACCTGTAACGGAGTAAATAGCGTTACAAACTGCCGCAGCTAACGGTGGAAATGCGGGCTCACCCAATCCTGTTGGTGAGTACTCACTCTTTACAAAGTGCACGTCGATTTTAGGCCGCGAACTAATTCTTAATAGAGGATATTCATCAAAATTAGACTGATCTACCCGACCTTTTGTCATAGTGATCTCTAACCCCATCAATGTACTAATTCCATCTATCACTCCACCTTGGCACTGATTCTCCGCAGCACTTAAATTCAATACAGGCCCAACATCTACCGCCATCCAAACTTTATGTACGGTAATTTTTTTATCTTTATCCACGCTAACATCGGCGACTTCCGCAACATATCCCGCATGACAAAAGTAAAACGATAAACCCAATGCACGACCTACGGGTTGTTGCTTCGTTCCCCAACCAGCACGTTCAGCCACAGTTTTGATTACGTTAATTGCTCGCGCAGTATTCAAAGAAGCTGAATCTCCCTCTTTAAACCACTTAGGTTCCCCTAAAGACTCTATCAAAAACTCTAAATGATCCCGTTGAGCAACTACAGCCATTTCATGCACGAAACTTTGCTCCACAAAAGCGTACGAATTTGAACTCGGTGCTCTCCACGGACCTGTTGGTGTTTTCGATGGCAGGAGTGTCTGTGTATGTTTAAAATGTTCCAACATTTCTCGTGGGAAGTCCATTGGCCTAAGACCAGCACCAGAGTTGGGTTTCTCACCATCCGCTGAAAGACAGATCGCATGGCTGTTCCAGGCATTAAGTTTGCCGTTTTCGTCAACGCTTGCTTGCATGTTATAAAATCCGCCAACACGAAAAAAGTCAAACGCCATGTCGTCTTCGCGAGACCATTGCAGTTTCACCGGAGCATCTACTCGCTGCGCAATTAGAGCAGCTTCACGCACGTAGTCGTTATCGAGCCTTCGACCAAATCCGCCACCACCTCTATACTGGTGGGCAATTACGTTTTCCTTTGGCATGTCTAAAAGTGCAGCCACCGACCCTCTTACCTCGGATTGAGTTTGCGATGTGCTCCATATCTCCATCATGTTTTCTCGCCAATGGGCAACGCAGCTTTGAGGCTCTAATTGCGCATGAGAAACAAAACCGAAACCATACTGACTAGAAACCTTAGTAGCAGCATCATTTATAACCTGAGCGGCAGTACCTTGTTCAAGTAGGACAGCGGCGCCTTCTTTTCCTCTTAATTCTTCTGCCGCTTCCACATAATCACTCCACGAGTCACTGGAAGCTTCACTAGTATCCCATCCAATCTTTAAGCTATCACGAGCCTTAAAGCTTTGCCACGTAGATTCCGCAACAATTGCAACACCGGGGGCAACGGACACACCTCTAGGATCAAATGAAGTAACTCCAACCGTACCCTCAAGCACAAACGCCGTTATCACACCTGGTAAGGCTTTAATTTCATCAAGATTAGCTTTTACTACTCGCCCACCAATTGTCGGGCACTTGGTGTAACTGGCGTACAACATATTTGGCAGTTGTAAATCTATCCCAAATATAGGCTTACCAGTAACCAAGGCCATATTGTCAGTTCCCGTAATTCGAGTACCGAGCAAGCGATACTCTTCTGGGTTTTTAAATGTGAGTGAATCAACCATTGGCGGGCTTAATTCACCGGCTAAATTAGCTACTTCTCCATAGCTAATTCTACGGTCTGAAAAAGCATGAATGAGCATTGACTGGTTTGTTGTAACTTCGCTAGAAGGCACGCTCCATTCACCAGCAGCAGCTTCTATCAGCATAGCCCGTACTCCCGCGCCAGCCGCCCGAAGTTCATCCCATCGTGTAGGCACCGATCGGGAACCACCAGCCACTTGTCGGCCGTATTCATCAGCAATTGGAGAATTTTCAATTACTACATCGCTCCAATTCGCATCCAACTCTTCTGCAACTACCATTGGTAGAGCAGTTTTTATACCTTGCCCCACTTCAGGGTTAGGAGAATAAATTCGAATTACTCCGTCAGAATTAATTTGGATAAAAAGATTGTATTCAACACCATCAGTTGCTGCAGTAGCCGATTTACTAAAAGGTACCGAAACGACTGCTAGTGCCAACCCAGCACCCATACCACTTAACTTAATGAACTCTCGACGACTTAATTGCCTAGCCTGTTTTGGCTCAAATGCATCCAGAGGATCGTTGTAGCCATTTTGCAAATTATTCACGCTGTACCTCCTTGATCAAGTTTTCTAGCAGCGATGTGAATTGCTTCCACTATGCGCGTGTATGTTCCGCAACGACAAATATTGCCAGCCATTGCAGTGTTTATATCTTCATCACTAGGCTTAGTATTCGCCGCTAAAAGAGCGGCAGCACTCATGATCTGTCCAGCCTGACAGTAACCACACTGCGGGACGTCATGCTCTATCCATGCTTCTTGCAGTACATGAAGCGCGCCGTCCTCACTCGCAACACCTTCAATAGTCGTAATCTCTTGGCCTTCTAAGTTTCCAACCTGCAACTGGCATGCACGAACAGGAACCCCATTAAGATGCACCGTACAAGCACCGCATTGAGCAATACCACAACCATACTTGGTTCCTACCAAGCCAAGGGTATCCCTTAATGCCCAGAGTAAAGGCGTTTCTGGATCTATGTCACCGAGCGACTGAGATGAGCCATTGATAGATAAACTAATCATGTAAAGCACCTAAAAGCTATATATTGATAGTGAGGCTTAGTATGCAACAAAATTGCATCGCAGAATAGTTCTGTAACCAAGCCACAATTAGCAAAATAAATAGATAAATAAAGCCTTACTGAGTGGTCTAGAAATCCAACTTATAAGTTCCAATGCCGACTTCATTTACAATATCGACAAATACAATACCCTCTATACCAAGGCACTGCTATGGGGGTCCCGAGTTAACTACCTGTAGATAGTGAAAATGGCTACGCACAGCAGGACCGCGCAGCCAACTCAATTTATCAACCGAATCTAAATCGTATATCCAGACTTTCGAATTGGTAAACTCCTTATCCGATCACCTGTCACAGTGTAAATGGCATTACATACTGCCCCGGCCAATGGTGGAAATGCCGGCTCACCCAATCCAGTTGGCGAATACCCACTATCTACAAAATGGACGTCTATTTCGGGTCGAGAAACAATTCCTAACAAAGGATATTGATCAAAATTAGTTTGTTCTATACGACCATTTGTCATTGTGATCTCCAACCCCATCATTGTACTAAGTGCATCGATCACCGCACCGTGACACAGGTTTTCAGCGCCGCTCATATTTATTATCTGCCCAACATCTGCCACCACCCAAACTTTATGAACGGTAATCTTTTTATTTTGATCCACGCTAACGTCGGCAACTTCCGCAACATGTCCGGCATGGCAAAAGTAAAATGATAAACCCAATGCGCGACGTGCAGGCTGTTCTGCCCCCCAGCCAGCACGTTCGGCCGCGATTTTGATGACATTCACCGCACGCCCGGTATTCAAAGAATAATCTTCGCCTTCTCGGAACCATTTCGGCTCGCCCATCGACTCGACCAAAAACTCCACATGATCACGTTTAGCGGCCACAGCCAACTCATGCATAAAACTTTGTTCTACAAAAGCGTACGAATTTGAACTTGGTGCTCTCCAGGGACCTGTCGGCGTTTTTGAAGGCAACAGTGTTAGGGTGTGCTTATAATGTTGCAGTATTTCCCGAGGGAAATCGATCGGCCGAAGGCCCGCGGAAACATTCGGTTCTTTACCATCCGCAGAAACAGCAATTGAATGACTATTCCACGCATTTAGCTTGCCATTTTCATCAACACTGGCCTGCATATTATAAAATCCGCCAGGGCGAAAAAAATCAAATGACATATCATCTTCACGCGACCACTGAAGTTTCACCGGGACATCTACTCGCTGAGCAATCAGAGCTGCTTCACGGATATAATCGTTATTTAAGCGCCGACCAAAGCCACCGCCGCCCCTCAACTGGTGTGCAATGACATTCTCTTTAGGTATGTCCAATAGTGAGGCTACGGAGCCCCTTACTAACGACTGGGCTTGTGACGTACTCCATACTTCCATTATATTTTCTCGCCAATGGGCAACGCAGCTTTGTGGCTCTAGTTGCGCATGAGAAACGAAGCTGAAATTATATTGGCTAGAAACCTTGGTAGTAGCATCGTTTATAACTCGAGGGGCGTTACCCTGTTCTGCCAATACTGTAGCGCCTTCTTTGCCCCTTAATTCTGCTGCTGCTTCGACAAAGTCAGCCCACGTATCGCTTGACGCTTCACTGGTATCCCATTCAACCTGCAAGCTTTCACGAGCCTTAAAGCTTTGCCAAGTCGATTCCGCGACAATCGCGACACCGGGAGTAATGGACACACCCGTAGGATCGAACATTGGAACACCAGCAGTACCCTCAAGGACAAATGCTGTCACCACACCTGGTAAGGCTTTAATGTCATCAAGATTAGTTTCTACTACTCGCCCGCCAATTGTCGGGCATTTGGTGTAACTGGCGTACAACATATTTGGTAGCTGTATATCAATACCAAATATAGGCTTACCGGTAACCAAAGCCATATTGTCAGTACCCGTAATTCGAGTACCAAGCAAGCGATACTCTTCTGGTGCCTTAAATTTGAGTGAATCGACCATTGGCGGGCTTAATTCACTGGCTAAATTAGCTACTTCTCCATAGCTAATTCTGCGATCTGAAGAAGCATGAATCAGCATCGATTGATTTGTCGTCACTTCACTGGAAGGCACATTCCACTCGCCAGCAGCAGCTTCTATCAACATAGCCCGCACTCCCGCGCCAGCTTTTCTTAATTCATCCCAACGAAGGGGTACTGACCTGGAGCCGCCAGCCCTTTGGCGACCGTACTCGTCTGAAACTGGAGAATTCTCAATAACTACATCGTCCCAATTCGCATCCAATTCCTCAGCCACAATCATAGGTAATGCAGTCTTAATACCTTGCCCCACTTCAGGGTTAGGAGAATAAATTCGAATTACTCCGTCAGGGTTAATTTGAACATAAAGGTTAAATTCACTCCCTTCTGAAGCTGCAGCAACCGACTTACTAAAAGGTACCGAAACGAAGGCTAGTGCTAACCCAGCACCCATGCCACTTAACTTGATGAACTCTCGACGACTTAATTGACTAGCTTGTTTAGGCCCAAGTACGTCCAGCGGATCATTGTAGCCATCTTGTAAATTATTCACGCTGTACCTCCTTGATCCAGTTTTCCAGCAGCCGTATGAATTGCCTCGACTATGCGCGTGTAGGTTCCACAACGACAAATATTGCCAGCCATTGCGGCATTTATATCGTCATCATTAGGTTTGGTGTTGGCCGCTAACAGCGCGGCAGCACTCATGATCTGTCCGGCCTGACAGTATCCACATTGCGGGACGTCATGCTCTATCCATGCTTCTTGCAGGGCATGAAGCGTACCATCCGCACTAGCAACCCCTTCAATGGTCGTAATATCCTGGCCTTCGAGGTTCCCGACCTGCAACTGACACGCACGAACAGGAACGCCATTAAGATGCACCGTACAGGCGCCGCATTGAGCAATACCACAACCATACTTGGTTCCTACCAGGCCAAGGGTATCTCTTAGTGCCCAAAGCAAAGGCGTTTCTGGATCTATGTCACCGAGCGACTGAGTCGAGCCATTGATGGATAAGCTAATCATGTGAGGCACCTAAAGCCGTATATAGAAAGTGAGGCTAAGTATGCAACAAAATCACATCACAGAATAGTTCTGAAACCTATCAGCATATAGTCACACGTAACCCTTGATGACAATGCTACTCTTGGCGTTCCTAGATCAAACGGCGCGATAGCTAATTACACATGAGCGCCTTTAAAAAGGCCCGAAGGCTTATAGCACTCCGGGCTGCGCTACCGGAGACAAATCAACATCTGGGTATTTTTCAGATAGCAACGAACCATGATAATAAGCTGAGAAATAATTTTCACGGTTAACGCTTCGCTCTATCCAAGCCGCTACTTTCGGTGCGTCTGCCCATAGCGAAGCATAGCCAATGTCGTTCATCCTTACGAAACAAGGCAAAACGCAAATATCTGCCAGGGTGTATTGCTCCCCTAATAACCAACTTGATTTATCTTGGAGGTTTTCTTCCATTCGCTCTACAGTCATACGTATCTGATTTAACGACTTCTTCATCTCTTCAGTAGAATAGCCCGTTCTCCCCATTTTCAGAAAAAAATCTTTTCGCAAGGTTTTCTGTTCTGCAATGGCCATAAATTCTTCATTTGAAAGGCTACTATAGTGTTGTAAGAAAACCCGATTATAAGAAGGCACTCGAACTGCTGGCGTTGGAACTTCTTCAAAAAAGCGCATCCATGTGCGCATGTCCGCTAACCCAGCCGGAGAATCTGGACGCAAACGGGTATCAGGAAATGATTCGTCCAAATACTCGATTATTACAGATGAATCGATAATAATTTTACCATCATGATCTAGACTAGGAACCACTCCGTTCGGGTTGATTTGCATGTATTCTGCCGTTAACTGATCACCCTTAAAAAGATTCAGCTTTACTTCTTCAAACGCTAGCGCTTTCTCTACCAAAACTAGACGAACCTTCTGACTGCACGTAGATTGAGGCGCATTATATAAAATGAACATGGTTGTAAAACTCCTAAGCTAACTATTACTAATATCTTGAATATCAGTACCTGACGGTCTTTGATAGATTCGTAAGTCGAATTCACGGGCAACCGCAAACAGATGATCAAAAATATCGGCCTGAATGGCCTCATATTTAGACCAATCTTTTTCTGAACTAAACGTATAAATCTCTATGGGTATACCCACATCAGTTGGTGCCAACTGGCGTACAAGTAACGTAAGCTGCTGATTTATATTTGGATGATGTTTTAAATAAGCAATTATATAGGCTCTAAAAGTACCAATATTGGTCAAACGCCGGCCATTAACCATCGACTCTACATCACTGACGTTCTGCTGGTTATATTTATCAACTTCCTGCTTTTTAGCACTTATATATTCCTTGATGTAATCAACCTTGCTGTATCGCTCTAGCGACACTAAATCACAAAACTGAACAGAATTCACATCTATATAAATGGAACGTTTAATTCGCCTTCCAGCAGATTCTTGCATTCCACGCCAGTTCTTAAATGACTCCGTAATTAGGCTTTGGGTCGGCACTGTAGTGACGGTATTATCAAAATTACGCACTTTTACGGTAGTCAGTCCAATCTCCAAAATATCACCGTCAGCATTATGTTGGGGGATTTCTACCCAGTCACCCAAACTGACCATTTTATTCAAACTAAGCTGTAGACCGGCAACGAATCCTAAAATGGAATCCTTGAACACCAACATAAGCACTGCAGTCATTGCGCCCATCCCAGCTATTAATTTAAATGGCGATTCGCCTAATAAAAAAGAAACTATAAGAATGAACATAAAAAAGTAGACAACCAGCTTAGCGACTTGAATGAAACTTTGAATTGGCAAGTGCTGCGATATCGGAAAAGAACGGTAAATCTCTGATAACGCATCAAGAATTGCCGTCAATAACAACGTATGGAGTAGTATCAACCAAACCGAGGCTAGTATAGTAATCAACGAACCAAGTGTTTGGTATTCTTGTAATACCCAAGGTACGCATTTATATATAACCCACGCGGGTGCCAAATACGCAATTCGGCGAAGCACACCCCATTTAACGAACACGTCATCAAACTGGGAATCGCTTTTGGTAACAACCTTATCACTTATAAATAGTAGCAATTGTTTCGCTACTAAATAAAGTATCGTCGCACCGATAACAACCAACAACAAAGCGACGGCTCTTGCTAACTCAACCTCATAGCCCATACCATAAGGGAGTTTCGTTACCCAACTCATTATTAGATCTTTCATTTAATTCACTTTGTATGTTATTTCCTCGATAGACCACTCGCCTCAGTGAGACGCATAGTTTAGCTTCATGTGAAGCCACATCGAAGATTAATGCGTTTAATCAGATTAATATATTAATAAAGAACATTTACTTAGAAATAGGTACGGTGAGAGATACAGATATAGTCATATTAAAGACACAAAATGATGCCCCATCTGCCCCACCCTGTTCACATACACTCTCTCAATAATAAAATATAACTGATTGAAAAATATACCTTACCCTCTGTTATATACCGTAGATTTGGTCCTCTTCCAGATAGCGTCGGATATTTAGTTCTATTTTGGATCGACTAATATTCGACTAAATCTCTGTTTCGAAAAAGAGACCGCACGCCCTGACGGTATCTTTTGATTATCGCCTCCGTATAGCTTAGTGTTCACTTTCCCTCATTTAGACTATTATTTAGATTTCCAAATTTGTATAGATCTAGACGTATCACGAGATATGCGCACTAAAACAGATTCAACAATCTTACGAGCGAGTTCAACGCACAATCACACTTTTCTAGCGATCGAAATTAATGCATAGAGTTTCGAGTCTACTAGCATGGTAATGGAGACAGCCAGGTAGGTAATATTAAGGTCCAGCAAGATGTAAACCTAAGCAGTTGGGATACCTTTTGGGTATTGGTAGCACTGACGACACCAACTGAAACGCTACTTTTTTGTTTTACTGTCCGGCACCAACGTCCACGAAATGCTATCTTCTGGTATTGCTCCACCACCTGAGTTTTCCCGATCTGAAGTGCCCAAATTCTAATTGAACATTATCAAATTCAGCAATAGCAACTAACAAGCATGCACCACGATGTTTTTAATGGAGATGCCGATGGCCTTTGCGCACTCACCCAATTGCGCCTCGAAAATCCTTGCGAATCCAAACTTATCACCGGCATAAAGCGGGACATAAGCTTACTCGGGCGCGTAAACGCGAATGATGGAGACCACATTACCGTTCTGGACGTGTCCCTAGATAAGAACCGAGACACCCTTATAGAACTCCTTAATAACGATATCAGTGTGCACTATGTAGATCACCATTATGCTGGTGATATTCCGCAGAGCAAAAAGCTAAAAACAAATATAAACACTTCGGCTAACGTCTGCACAAGCCTGCTAATTAATCAGGAACTCAATAACAAGTATTCAGAGTGGGCAGTATGTGGCTGCTATGGAGACAATCTAATAAAAGTTGCTGATGCTCTAAGCAAAAGGTCTCACCTTAGCAAACTACAACGAGACAATTGCAAAAAACTAGGAACTTACTTAAATTACAACGGGTACGGTGGCTCTCTTGAAGACCTTCATTTTCACCCGGAGGCGCTTTTTAAACGTATCTCAAAATTTCCAACGCCGCAGGATTTTATATCTTCAGATACAAACACCTTCAATAGGCTTGAATCGGGCTACCGCGATGATCTTATCCGCACAAAAGATCTACAACCACATTACCAAGACACATATTGCAGAGTGTTTCTTCTCCCTGATGCTGCTTGGGCAAAGCGTGTCAGCGGTTCATGGAGCAATCAGCTTACCAACCAACTACCTGATAAAGCTCATGCTGTACTAACAGAAAAAGGCAACGGCAATTATCTGGTCAGTGTTCGTGGACCCTTAAACAACAAAACAGGAGCGGATGATATTTGTCGACAGTTCCCGACTGGAGGCGGACGCAAGGCCGCAGCGGGCATAAATAATTTAGAGGCTAGCGAACTCGGAAAGTTTATAACAACACTCTCGGACACCTATAAACTTGCCGTGTAGCAAGCAAGGCTGATCAGTTAAGACTGCAGCTTTACCGATATTTCGCTTACTCTTTGCACTTATCCTAGCGAAGAAACCACAGCATCAACGGTTTCTTTAGCATCGCCAAATAACATACGCGTATTTTCCTTAAAGAAAAGTGGATTTTCAACACCCGCATAACCTGTCGCCATTGACCGTTTAAGCACAATAGTTGTTTTACCATTCCAAGCCTCTAACACCGGCATACCGGCAATAGGGCTATTTGGCTCATCAAGCGCAGCAGGATTAACAATATCGTTTGCACCAATAATAATTGAGACGTCAATATTGCGAAAATCATCATTGATTTCATCCATCTCGAAAACTATGTCATAAGGCACTTTCGCTTCAGCCAATAAAACATTCATGTGACCCGGCATTCGACCGGCGACCGGATGAATGCCAAACCGAACATTTACCCCCCGATCTTTTAAGCGCTTGGTAAGCTCGTACACTGAGTGCTGTGCCTGCGCTACCGCCATCCCATAACCCGGTATGATCATGACCTCTTTTGCGTCATTCAGCATTTGAGTAACTTCGTCAGCTTCTACAGAAATCGCTTCACCTTGATCAACGGTTTCGCCTGATGCGGTGCTTGCCTCCCCCCCACCAAAACCGCCAGCAATCACTGAGAAAAACTTACGATTCATAGCACGGCACATAATGTAGCTTAATATCGCTCCACTACTGCCCACCAGCGCACCTACAACAATTAGCAGATCATTGCTCAACATAAAACCGGTAGCTGCCGCAGCCCAGCCAGAATAGCTGTTAAGCATAGATACAACCACAGGCATATCGGCACCACCAATAGCCATCACCATATGCACGCCGAACGCCAGGGCTACAATGGTCATTAGGATCAGAGGTAACGTACCATCACCATTGGCAGATTGGTCGATAAACATATTCCCAAAGTAAATAGCCAAAACTAACAACACCAAATTGAGCCAATGCCTGGCCGGCAACAAAAGCGGCTTGCCCCCGACTCTTCCACTCAGTTTTAGGAACGCAATTACTGACCCAGAAAAAGTCAACGCACCGATCAACACACCAAGATACACCTCTACATCATGAATGGTCTTTTCAACACCGGTAAAACCAATTTCATGATCTGCAAATGTTGCATAACCAACGAGCACGGCAGCCAAACCAACCAAACTGTGCAATATAGCCACCAGTTCGGGCATTTGAGTCATATCAACGCGCTTGGCCAAAACCCAACCAATTCCGCCACCAACGATTAGACCAAGTAGCATGACGACGTAGTTATCCTGAACCACACCAAAGATAGTTGCAAATAAAGCGAGGCCCATGCCCAGCATGCCGTAAAAATTACCACGACGAGCAGTTTCCTGATTGCTTAAACCACTCAGCGCCAATATGAATAGTACAGTGGCCCCTATATAAGCCATATTTATTAATCCTTCCGACATTTTCGCCCCCTACCTACGAAACATTGCCAGCATTCGCTGGGTAACGGCAAATCCGCCAAAAATATTTATGCTGGTAATAAGTACAGCCAACGCAGACAGAAAAACAATCCAACCGCTATCTGACGAAATCTGTAATAAAGCCCCAATAACTATAATGCTACTAATCGCGTTAGTCACACTCATCAATGGGGTATGTAACGCTGGCTTAACATTCCAAATAACCATATAGCCGATAAAACAGGCAAGGACAAAAACAGTAAAATGAGACATAAAGGAAGCAGGAGCAACAGAGCCCAAGCCAAGCATAGCTACCACACCAATTGCTGCCGGTAGCCAGGACATAACAACGTTTGTTGGCTTTTCCTCCACCACTACTTTCACTACCGCTGCGGGTGCAGGCGCAGGTTTAGTCGGCGCAGCCGATAATTTTGGTGGTGGCGGCGGCCAGGTAATTTCCCCGGAATTGATTACCGTAGTGCCTCGAATAACTTCATCCTCCATATTTACGATTATATTGCCATCTTTCTCCGGACATAGATCAGTCAGTAAATGTCGTAAGTTGGTCGCGTACAACTGACTGGCTTGGGTCGGTAACCTGCTCGGCATATCGGTATAACCAATAATAGTCACACCATGTTTTTGAATAACCTTATCTGCCTTAGTTAGTTTGCAATTACCGCCATTTTCAGCAGCTAAATCCACAATTACACTACCCTCTTGCATGGACTTGACCATGTCCTCCATCCACAATTCTGGGGCAGGTCGCCCCGGTATCAGTGCGGTAGTAATAACAATATCAACTTCTTTTGCCTGCTCACGAAAACATGCCATTTCAGTAGCAATAAATTCATCGCTCATGGTCTTTGCATAGCCACCTATGCCACTGCCACCTTCATCTTCAAAGTCCAACATTAGGAATTCACCACCTAAACTTTCAACCTGATCTTTCACCTCAGGACGAGTATCAAAAGCTCTTACAATCGCGCCCATACTAGATGCTGCGCCTATCGCAGACAGACCAGCCACACCAGCGCCAATAACCAACACTTTGGCCGGCGGGATTTTTCCAGCAGCAGTAATTTGGCCGGTAAAAAAGCGCCCAAAGTGCTGAGCAGCTTCCACAACAGCTCGATACCCGGCAATATTAGCCATCGAACTTAAAGCATCCATTTTTTGTGCTCGGGAAATACGTGGCACGCTTTCCATGGCCATCACCGTAGCCCCGCGTTCTGACAAGGCCGTCATCAAAGCTTGATTTTGCGCAGGTTGGATAAAGCTTATAAGCGTTTGTCCCTTGCGAACAGCAGCCATTTCTTTCTCTTCGGGCGAGCGCACCTTAAGTACAATATCGGCCTTAAGCCAAATTTCAGATGCATTTTTAACGATACCAACACCAGCATCTTTATAAGCTGAATCTAAAAACCGGGCTGCTTTTCCCGCGCCAGTTTCAACGATCACCTCAAACCCTAACTTTTGCAGATGGCCTACAACTTCGGGAGTCGTTGCGACTCGCTTTTCACCTTTATGCAACTCTTTAGGAACACCAATAATCATAATAATTCTTCCGCTCTGCTAATAAATCTAAAATGACATAACACGCTGTAGGAAGCCTGCACACAGACTCATAGAAAACCACAACCAATAAGATCAATATTCAAATACCATTGACCCTACAATCACTTAATTACATTCTTAATTGTTAAGGATTAACTATTATGAGTAACAAAAACAGGAACCAAAAAATATGATATCGCCATCGCCGAGCAGGTAATCGTTACAACATATCCTCATTAATTATCAGCTTCGATTGACCGCGAGCGCTAGCTATAACTCCTGCGACAGCACCCTGACCAGACCGTGATCGAATTATCCTTCGCACGCTATCTTGAAGCTCGACCTCGACTGTGTCTGGCGACACTTTCTCAATTCCGTTCAAATATACTAAAGCTACACCATCGGTAAGAAAGACTTGATGAAAACCACCAACACCTGAATCATCCAGCGCAAAAACCATGGAAAGCACTTCATTATCAACAATTCGAATGGTGTCAATTCTCGAAACATTATATGCTTCGAAATTATAGTCAGCGTTTTCGGTCATCGATATCCAATCCCCAGCCTCTTGCAGTTCCATTAGGGCTTGTTCTGCGCTAGCTGCTGCCAAATCACTGGCAGCCTGGTTAATCACAGCACTTTTAACCACATCTTGAACTTCGCCCAAAGGTCTAGGTGCGGCTGGTTCCGATTCAACTAAACGGATTGCAACGGCCACATCATTCCCCAAATCGATCACATCACTATTCATCGCAAGCTCATATACATCTTCAGCAAAGGCGATAGCGCGAAGCTGGGCATTACTCGCGACCCCTTCACCAGCATCACGTGAAAACCAATCGCTGATCGTAGTGTCAACCCCAAGCTCAGCTGCCACTCCATCCAATGCATCTGGTTGTTCGAAAACCAAATTTCGCAAGTTCTCGACCTGCTCAACATAACGGTTAGTTGCCTCAACCCGCTGAAGATCAGCCAGAATACCCTCACGCACTTCTTCCAAAGGAGGAACTACCGATGCGTTTATTTCTGCAACTTTCACAAGATGTAAACCAAAACGTGTTCTAACTGGCTCGGATACGACACCTACTTCCAGGGCATATGCAACTTCTTCAAATGGCCCAACCATTTGTCCTTTTTGAATAAAACCCAGATCTCCAGAATTAGCCGCTGAACCTGGATCATCTGAATGTTCGGATGCCAGCTCACCAAAATCTACGCCGGCAGCCAAGCGGTCCTGAATATCGAGTATTTTGCTATTGGCAGCTTCTTGGTCGGCGACACTTGCATCTTCCGCCACAGCAATCAGTATATGTTGAGTGCTTCGTGTTTCACCGCTGCGTAACTGCTCTTGTTGAGCCTCGTACCCCGCTAGAATCTCTTCTTCGCTAACCTCAACATCGTCAGTGTAATCTTCAACGGCCAAGCGTACATACTCGACTGTTATCTTTTCGGGTTCGAAAAAGCTGTCCAGATTTGCCTGATAATACTCTTCAAGGTCTTGCTCACTTGGCTCAATCTGATCTACATAAACTGCATTTTCAAATGTAGCAATAGCAATTGATCTTTTTTCTGCTTGATAAGAAAGCAATCGACGCATCTCACCAGGGAGAACAAACGACGATTCTTCATAACCCGCTGTATATTGTCTTAAAAGCGATCGTTTACGGATAGTTTCTTCAAATCGCTGCTTGGAAAACTGGCCCTGGCTAACAAGATAAGTATCGTAAGCTTCTTGGCTAAAGGCACCGTCCAACTGAAAAATTTCCTGCTCGCGCAAAAGATCTGCCAGCTCCTTATCCCCCAACCGATATCCTTGCTGCTCAACCTGGTCTTGGACCACAAGCTCATTGATCATGCTGTCTAACACTCCCCTTTGAAACTCTGCAGAATCTAAGTAGGAAACATCGGCAGTTGCCCCAAGCTGAGTTCTTATATTTCGCCTTTGCGCGTCAAGAGCGTTCCTGAACATTGCTTGTGAAAGCGTTTGCCCATTAATCTCCGCAACTGGAGGGTCCGGATCAACAGCAACATAATCGTTAATCCCCCATAGTGCCATAGGAATCATGATAATTAACGCAATAATCCAAGCGCCAAAACCTGCGGCCCGACTTCTTATAACGTTTAACATATTATAGCTCTCAAGTAATTTCTATTGACCAAAATTTATAAATTAAAAAAAGTGAGCTACTTTTGAGCAACTCACCCTTTTCATTATCTCGGTGGCGGAGCGGACGGGACTCGAACCCGCGACCACCGGCGTGACAGGCCGGTATTCTAACCAACTGAACTACCGCTCCAACTGAGTCAGCCCACTGTAAGGCGGGCTCAAAAAATTGGTGGGTGCTGAGGGACTTGAACCCCCGACCCTCGCCTTGTAAGGGCGATGCTCTCCCAACTGAGCTAAGCACCCATAATTAACCTTACAATAAAAAATAGCCTTCCGATAAGGCCATAGCCGCGAAAGCGCGCTAGTTTAGTGAATCCTTAAGCGCTTTACCAGCTTTGAATTTGGCATTTTTTGAAGCTGCAATTTGAATCGCTGCACCAGTTCGTGGATTACGACCAGTCCGAGCGCTACGGCTGCTAACACTGAATGTGCCAAAACCTACAAGCGTTACACTGTCACCCGACATAAGAGCTCCAGTAACTCCATCAGTCACAGCATCTAATGCTTGTGCTGCATCAACTTTAGATATGGCTGCCTTACTAGCAATAAGGTCAATTAGTTCAGATTTGTTCATGTGAGTATTTCTCCTGTTTTTATAAGATTATTTTAGAAAGCAAACATATTAGTTATGCTGCAATCTATATTATGCTAAATCTTTACCCTAAGATTTATCTGTACTCTCAGAGCTTCCTGCTAGGTGAATAGAACGTGGGTAACACCAACCTGTATTATCGTTACTTCTTCGGTAAAAATACAATGTCTAAATGCAAAATAAAGTAAATTTTTATGCCCTTATCCCCTTGACAGTTGTCGGTTTATGAGCATTGGCTCAACAAAACATCAGTTTATATTAAATGCCAATCTATGCCCTACTATAATACGTCAAAACTAATACGTAGAAATTAACGATCCGGATCACTATCCTGATTATTTATTTTATACCGTTAAAGGCGCTGGTTCTTGAGCGATAACGAAGATAGTTGTATTAAAAAACGCTTGCCACCACGTTAACCAAATAAAATTGGCCTCGTACTGTTGCCAACATCCCTAGCTAATGCTGGACGATATTACCCGCCCTTTTTGCTGCATCCTTACCATTGTCGGCTTTTGATTTTGCACTAGAACTCAGCACACCTTTCGGTGTGCCATCGAGTACAATCTCCAGCACTTCATCAATCCAGCGGACAGGTTTGATAGTTAGCCCGCCAATAACATTATCCGGGATCTCCACTAAATCTTTCTCGTTCTCTTTTGGTATTAGTACCGTAGTTATACCGCCACGATGAGCCGCAAGTAACTTTTCCTTTAAACCACCAATCGGCAACACTTCGCCGCGCAGGGTTATTTCACCGGTCATTGCGACTTCCGCTTTAACAGGTGTTCCTGTTATTGCGGAAATTAACGCTGTACACATGGCAACACCAGCACTAGGCCCGTCTTTTGGCGTCGCACCTTCTGGCACATGCACATGACAGTCATTCTTAATAAAATATTCCTCATCGAAACCGTAGATAGAACTGCGGCTGCGGACAACGGTCATCGCAGCTTGAATCGACTCTTGCATTACCTCACCAAGTTTACCGGTTGATATGATCTTGCCTTTCCCCGGCAGTACTGCGGCTTCAATAGTCAACAACTCGCCGCCAACAGACGTCCAGGCTAAGCCGGTCACCTGGCCAACCCGATTCTGCTCATCTTTAACACCAAAGCTAAATTTCTTAACACCCAGGTACTTTTCAATATTCTCAGAGGTAACATCTACACTCTTTAGCCTTTTATCCAACAAAAGCTCTTTTGCAACTTTACGACAAATTTTGGCGACTTCGCGCTCCATGCTTCTAACACCCGCTTCACGCGTAAAAAAGCGGACAATATCAGTAAGAGCACCACTATCAATAGTAAGCTCGGAAACTTTCAACCCATTATTCTCAAGCTGCTTTGGAACCAAATAACGCTCGGCAATATTCATTTTTTCGTCTTCGGTATAACCTGCCAACCGAATAACTTCCATACGATCGAGTAACGCTTCCGGAACATTTAAACTATTTGCAGTGGCTACAAACATCACTTCTGATAGATCGTAATCAACCTCAAGATAATGATCTCCAAACGTATGGTTTTGTTCCGGATCTAAAACCTCCAACAACGCCGAAGATGGGTCACCCCTATAATCTGTCGACATTTTATCGATCTCATCCAAAAGAAAAAGTGGATTACGCACTTTTGCTTTCGACATATTCTGCACAACCTTACCCGGCATTGATCCAATGTAAGTACGCCTATGTCCTCGAATCTCTGCCTCATCACGAACTCCACCCAATGACATACGTAAAAACTTGCGATTGGTTGCTCGGGCAATCGATTTACCCAAAGATGTTTTACCTACTCCAGGCGGGCCAACCAAACAAAGAATAGGACCTTTAACTTTATTCATTCTTTGCTGCACAGCCAAATACTCAAGAATACGCTCTTTGACTTTTTCCAGTCCATAATGGTCTTCATCCAATATTGTTTGAGCTACCTCTATATCCTTGCGCACCCTTGTACGTTTTTTCCACGGCAGTTGCACTAGCCAATCTATATAATTTCTTACCACCGTAGCCTCAGCAGACATAGGTGACATCATTTTCAATTTCTTAAGTTCATTATCAGCTTTGTCCTTGGCCTCAGAGGACATGCCGGATCCCTCTACCTTCTGAACAAGTTCATCAAGCTCGTTAGGGGCGTCTTCCATATCACCTAATTCACGCTGAATCGCCTTCATCTGTTCATTTAAGTAGTATTCTCGCTGGCTTTTCTCCATTTGTTTTTTAACGCGGCCACGAATTCGTTTTTCTACCTGTAGAAGATCTAACTCGCCTTCCATAACGCCCATTATTTGCTCTAACCTGGCCTGCGGGTCCACAACTTCCAGAATCTCCTGCTTTTCATTAATCTTTAGATTCAAGTGTGCCGCGATGGTATCTGCCAGCCGTCCTGGCTCATCGATGCTATTCAAAGAAGTCAAAATCTCAGGAGGCACCTTGCTGCTTAGTTTGACGTACTGCTCAAACTCATACATTACGGTTCGCATTAAAACGTCAGCCTCCTTCTCATCGACTGGCACTACTTTGGGCTCGACAATCATCGCCGCAAGATAGCTTTCGGACTCATCAAAAGATTCAACTAAGACGCGGCGCTCACCTTCAACCAAAACCTTGACCGTTCCGTCAGGCAGCTTAAGCATTTGCAATACGCTGGCCAGTGTACCGACCCGATATATATGTTCGACACTAGGGTCATCTTCTGAAGCATCTTGCTGTGCTAGTAACAAGATATGCTTCCCGCTAGACATTGCCTTTTCGAGTGCTTGAATCGACTTTTCACGGCCTACAAACAAAGGAATAACCATATGCGGAAATACCACTACATCACGCAGTGGAAGCACAGGAACGTTACCGGGAACCTCTGGGGTTTCTTCGTCAGTCATTTATAATCTCTTACTTTTTAACAATGTTGATGATAAGAAAAACGGTTACACGTGAACTCTAACCCCTATTCCATAAGCCTGATCTTGAACCTACAGTAAGCATGATAAATTACCGATGAGTCGATAAGACTATTTATGGCGATCAGAATTCAACAATTCAAGCTGAACGCCCCTAAATAAGCCTAATAAAATCGGTTTGCTATATTAAGGTCTAACACAAAAATAAATTCGTCATGCCTGAGCTTTGTCAGATTCTTCGTACAATAACAGCGGCTTGGAACCTTCCAGTATTACGCTGTCATCGACTGTAATTTTTTGTACATTCTCTAAATTGGGTAACTCATACATTGTGTCCAGCAAAGCGTTTTCAAGAATAGACCGTAGACCTCGAGCACCGGTCTTGCGAGCCAATGCTTTTTTAGCAATTGCTCGTAATGCGTCGTCACGAATTTCCAACTCAACTTCATCATACTCAAACAAAAGCTTATATTGCTTCAATAGGGCGTTCTTGGGCTCGGTCAAAATCTGAATCAGCGCGTCCTCATCTAGTTCCTCTAAACTCGCAACTATAGGCAGACGACCGACAAACTCAGGGATCAAGCCATACTTAATCAAATCCTCAGGCTCCAAATTGCGTAGAAGTTCACCGATTAGTTTTTGATCATCCTTACTATGCACAGTAGCACCAAATCCGATGCCACTCTTTTCGGAGCGCTCTCTTATTATTTCATCAAGGCCAGAAAATGCACCCCCACAAATAAATAAAATGTTGCGGGTATCCACCTGCAGAAACTCTTGCTGTGGATGTTTTCTACCACCCTGTGGTGGAATCGATGCCACGGTGCCCTCGATCAACTTAAGTAAGGCCTGCTGCACACCTTCACCTGATACATCTCGGGTAATCGATGGATTATCTGATTTACGAGAAATCTTATCAATTTCATCAATATAAACAATCCCTACCTGAGCGCGTTCGATGTCGAAATCACACTTCTGTAGCAGCTTTTGGATTATATTTTCAACATCCTCCCCCACGTAGCCCGCTTCAGTCAAAGTAGTGGCATCAGTCATCGTAAATGGCACATTTAACTGCCGCGCCAATGTTTCAGCCAGTAGGGTTTTACCTGAACCGGTGGGCCCAATGAGCATAATGTTGCTTTTGGCAATATCAACTTCAGAAGCCGCACCCTGTTCAATCCGCTTATAATGGTTATACACCGCGACAGACAATACTTTCTTGGCCTTGGCCTGACCAACCACATAATCATCCAAACCAGCGTGAATTTTTGAAGGGATTGGAAAGCCGTCTTCTTGGCTATCGTCTTCTTCACCTTCTTGAATCTCCTCGCGGATAATATCGTCGCAGAGTTCTACACACTCGTCACAGATAAATACTGATGGCCCAGCGATGAGCTTACGCACCTCATGCTGGCTTTTACCGCAAAAGGAGCAATACAGTAACTTATCGCTTTTTCCGTCGTCTTCCTTAGAAGTCATATTTTAAATTCATAAATTTTCTTCGGGGTTGTAAATAGAATCACCATATCGAATAGCAAATTGATATCTAACTAACAGATAATTATCAAGAATATGCTTTATAAGCATGATGTTATAGCATCTTTATCAAACATTTTCTAAACCTTTTAAGCCAATCTAATCGATCTTATAGAAGACTATAAAACGTCGTAAAAGTATGATTTTTCATAGTATCGCCTATAACCAGCTCTAATCACGATGTTCAATCACAGAATCAATGATCCCGTATGCCTTAGCCTCTTCTGCTGTCATAAAGTTATCACGTTCAGTATCTTTTTGGATTTTCTTCATATCCTTCCCCGAATGCCGGGATAGGACGGTATTCAATTCTTCTCGCACCCGCAAAATTTCACGTGCATGAATATCAATATCGGTGGCCTGCCCCTGAAAACCGCCCAACGGCTGATGAATCATAATACGTGCGTGCGGTAATGCATGCCGCTTATCTGACGCACCACCACACAATAGCAATGCCCCCATGCTAGCGGATTGCCCAATACATACAGTGCTTACGTCAGGTTTTATAAACTGCATCGTATCGTAAATCGCCATTCCTGCGGTCACAGCACCACCGGGGCTATTAATATACAAATGGATATCTTTATCCGGGTTTTCAGATTCGAGGTATAGCAACTGAGCGACCACAATATTAGCCATATAGTCTTCGACCGGCCCAACCAAAAAAATTACGCGCTCTTTTAGTAATCGAGAATAAATATCAAATGCACGTTCACCTCGGCCGTTAGTTTCAACCACCATAGGGACAAGGCCCGTGTTAGTTATCGATGCTTTCGAGGTGGTTTCTAAACCAGGATTTGTGAAATATGGATAATTAGTGGACATTCTTTCTCCGAGCGCTGCTGTAATATTTATCGCTTTTTAAATAATTAGTGTCATACAAACATGGCTTCAAAGGCCAGATTCAAACCCACGAACTATAACGTGGGGATTAAAGTATATTTTTACAAATACGAAGCCCAATGATAAACGAAAAAAGCCCCACCGAAGCAGGGCTTTTTAAAATATTAAGTGAGTGGTGCCGCGTAGCGACACATATAAACAGGCCCGTGGCTATTACCCATACATTAACTCATCAAAACCAACTTTTTCTTCTGAAGTTTTAGCACTCTCGATCAAATGCTCTACCACCTGTTCTTCCAGAATAACCGACTCCACCTGAGATAAGCGTTGCTTGTCAGCATAATACCAATTAACAAATTCTTCCGGCTTTTCGTAGCCTGAACTCATCTCTTCTACCCGGGCACGCACTCGTTCGCCATCAACCTTAATATTCTTCTCGTGAACAAGTTCCATCATGATCAGTCCCAAGGCAACTCTACGCTCTGCCTCTTCACGTTGAGATTCGCGGTCTGGGGCAGGTAAATCTACGCCACCCGCCATGTTCTTGGCATAATCACTTTGCCGCTCAATTAAACTATCAATCTCTTGTTCGACCATTTTACCTGGCAGCTCAATCTTATTTTGGGCATGAATCGCTTCGAATACCTTCTCCTTGGTAATCGTCCTTAGCTTTGTGCTCATTTCACGGTCAAGGTTATTTTTTACTTCTTTCCTTAATCCAGCGATACCACCCTCGGTAACACCAAATAGTTTTGCAAACTCATCATCAATCTTTGGCAATTTACTTTCACTTACAGATTTCGCAATAATGGCGAATTCTGCTTTTTTACCCGCGAGATTTTCAGCACCATAGTCTTTTGGGAACTTTACTTTTATCGTTTTCTTATCCCCAGCTTTCATACCAACAACGCCCTTCTCAAAATCTTCAAGCAATTGGCCCTCACCCGCAACAAGGGTGAAATCTTCAGCAGTCCCACCTTCAAACTCTTCACCATCGAGCGAACCAACAAAGTCCATTATCAATCGGTCACCAACTACTAACTCCTTACTTACTTCTTGCCACTCTATATGCTGCTTACGCATAGTTTCAATCGTTTTATCAATATCGGTTGCGCCGATATCAGCCGCTGGCACTTTCAACTTAACACCAGCAAGGTCTAACTTTTTAATCTGGGGATGCACATCGAAAGACGCAGTGTAGGTTAACCCCACCTCATTATCGTAAGGCTGAATATCAAGCTCTGGCTGCACTGCCATGCGAAGCTCTTTAGACTCAAGTGCTTCCCGCAAGCTTGATTCAACTATATTACCAGAGACTTCTTCTACTATATCCGCGCGATACTTGGCTTCAACCACCGCAAAAGGTGCCTTACCAGGACGAAACCCAGGAATTTTAACGTTTTTAATCATGGCTTGGAGACGCGACTTAATTTCACCTTCCAGACGATCGGCAGGAACAGTAATGTTCATTACCCGACCGATAGCACCTTTTTTCTCTACTTTTACTTGCATTTTAGTTCGCTTATTTTAGTTGGGTCAGTCAATAACAACGGAATCGTATAGCCGCAATCACCTATCACTCACATTATTATTAAACTTTGATACAAACGTATCGCTTGTAAAAACACACAAAATTGGTGCGAAAGGAGAGACTCGAACTCTCACAGGTTGCCCTACTGGTACCTAAAACCAGCGCGTCTACCAATTCCGCCACTCTCGCATTAAATCTTGTGTGGTATTTGCAATTCCTAATTACTTGTTACTACATTGTCGCAATGCGACTGCTACTTATCACCTATCTGCACCATACTCGCAGTTTAGCGAGTATGGTGGGTCGTGCTGGGTTCGAACCAGCGACCCGCTGATTAAGAGTCAGCTGCTCTACCAACTGAGCTAACGACCCACATAAAACTTCTTACTCAATTACTCTTAAACAAGTGGGGTGACCGATGGGACTCGAACCCACGACGACCGGAATCACAATCCGGGGCTCTACCAACTGAGCTACGATCACCATATCCTGACAAAACGTATTTAACTGGCGCGCCCGACAGGACTCGAACCTGTAACCTACGGCTTAGAAGGCCGTTGCTCTATCCGGTTGAGCTACGGGCGCTCAACCAACTTTTGACTCTATCAGCTAAATTCTACCATCAGCCAAACATTAAAATGAGGCAAAGAAAATGGTCGGGGTGGAGAGATTCGAACTCCCGACACCCTGGTCCCAAACCAGGTGCGCTACCAGACTGCGCTACACCCCGATACCGGATATCCAGCTTCACCCGGAACCACAAACAAATTCGTTAAGCAGCAAGTTTCGGGAACGCGACTATACGCATACACCCATAAGAGGTCAACGCTACTTAAGCCCATTTTCTCAACCAAATTAAAGTCTAAAAGGCAGACCAAAAATACTTGAAATTTGCCTCCCTCATCCTCACATACTCTTGCATAGTAGACCGGCTTTAAAATTCAACATCCCATTGAGAGCAAAACCACTATGAGCAAAATCGAAACACATAATTTTGAGACAGAAATCGATCAATTAATGGATTTAATGGTTCATTCTTTGTACAGCCAAAAAGAAATCTTCCTACGAGAGCTAATATCGAACTCGTCAGATGCAATTGACAAACTTCGGTTTCAAGCGGTTACCGATGAAACATTACTAGGCGAAAATGAGTTAGCCATTTCGATTGATATAGATAAAGAGGCCCGCACTCTCACATTAAGCGACAATGGTATTGGAATGAATCGTGAAGAGGTTGTCGAAAATATCGGCACCATTGCACGTTCCGGCACGAAAAAATTTGTTGAAGCGCTTAGCGGAGATGAAAAAACAGACAGTAATCTAATCGGCCAGTTTGGTGTAGGTTTCTATTCAGTGTTTATGGTTGCCCATGAAGTTACTTTGGTTTCGCGTAAAGCTGGTGATGATGATGATGCAGGCACTCAGTGGAAGTCATCAGGAAAAGGCGCATACACCTTAGAAGATGCCCCTCGTGAACGGGCAGGTACATCTATCACTCTACATCTGAAAAAAGATGAAGATGAATTTTTAGAAGATTACCGTTTACGCAGCATAATCAGTAAATACTCAGATCATATTGACCTTCCAATTAAAATGAAGGCTGAAGAAGAGTATGAAACCGTCAACAGTGCCACCGCATTGTGGGCGCGCGCTAAAAATGAAATCAGCAAGGAAGAGTACGAGAACTTTTATCAAAGCCTAAGCTACGACACAGAAACTCCTTTCTCGACCTTGCATCACAAGGTTGAAGGAAACCTTGAGTACACCTCGTTACTATTCATACCGTCAAAGGCTCCATTTGACCTATGGAATAGAGAGCAGAGTCGCGGGCTTAAACTTTACGTTCGCCGTGTTTTTATTTTGGACGACGCCGAGCAGCTCTTACCGTCTTACCTACGTTTTGTGCGCGGAATTGTTGATTGTAATGACCTACCGCTAAATGTGTCGCGAGAAGTACTTCAACACAATCGTGATATCGAAAAAATAAAAGCCGGGATTATTAAGCGTGTACTGACCGAAATTAAACGCCTCGCAAAAGATGAGCCTGAGACTTTCACCGCCTTCTGGAAAGAGTTTGGCACAGTTCTAAAAGAAGGCGTGGTGGAAGATATGGCCAACCGCGAAGCCATTGCAGAAATCCTGCGTTACGCAACAACACACGACGACGTTGAAGGCGAGTCAAGTTCGCTGGACGACTACATTTCTCGCATGCCTGAAGACCAAACTACTATCTACTATGTAAGCGCAGATACTCCAGCTGCTGCTGCTGGTTCGCCACATCTAGAGATTTTCAAGAAGAAAGGGATTGAGGTGTTATTGATGGGTCATCCCATTGATGAGTGGGTAGTTAGCAATTTAACCGAATACAAAGAGAAAACTCTTCAGTCCGTCGCGAAAGGCGAACTGGACAATTTAAAAGATGAAGAAGATAGTGAGTCAAAAGACCAGGAAAAAGAACTGAAGCCAGTACTAAAAAAATTCGGTAAAGTTCTGGAAGATAAAGTTAAAGAAGTGCGATTCACCAATCGCCTTACTGATTCACCCGCTTGTCTGGTTGCCGATGAGAATGACATGGGCGCAAACCTGGAGCGAATACTTAAGGCAGCTGGTCAGGATGCTCCAACCAGTAAACCAATTCTGGAAATCAACCCAGGTCACGAACTGATCAAGAATCTTAACCCTCGCAAGAAAGACTTCGAAGATTGGGCGCAAGTTCTATTCGATCAAGCGGCACTAAGCGAGGGGGCTCCAATAGCTGATCCTGCGGGATATGTTAAACGAGTAAATCGCCTACTATCCAAATAAGATTGACGAAATAGCTAGAGGTTATTACTACCAGCCCTAACCTTTAGAAGTCAAACTCCTCTATTAGAGCTTAACCGCCTAGCTAATCAGAGTTGCTAACCTTTAACTCGCGCATCAGATACCCAATCGATGTTCAAATCATCGGCCTCAGTGGTATTCCCTTGTCGGTCAACGCAAAAACGACCAAAAGCAACCGAATCCTTAATTACTGAGTCTTTGCCAATTCGTGTGTATTCGAAAATTATACTACGCAGCAAATGAGCTCCCGCACGAACATGACACCCGTTACCGATCCAGGTTGGCCCAACAATAGTAGCTCCCGCTTCAACACGTGAACTACTGCCTATATAAACCGGCCCTTGAATATCTACTTTGTCCCAATCCACACTTACATTAATACCTGTCCAGACACCTGGCTTAACCTCTTTGCCGGGCATCGGAACATCTCTAAGTGCGCCACTCATAAGCTGCTGGTTAGCATCCCAGTAGTCCTGGATCTGGCCAATGTCGATCCAGGTAAATGGGATATTGATCGCATAAAATGGCAAATTTAGCTCGACTAGCTTAGGAAATAGCTCACTACCAATATCGTAATTTTTATCCGAAGGAATTAAATCAAGCACTTCTGGTTCGAATATATAAATACCGGTATTCACCAAATTGGATTTTGCGTCTTTGACGGTTGGCTTTTCCTGAAACGAAATAATTCGCGACTCTTTGTCACATACCACAACTCCATAACTTGGCACTTGCTCAATCGGTACTTCAAGCGTACATACGCTCGCGACCGCGCCCGACTGCCAGTGTTTGCGCAATGCAGTAGTAAGGTCCAAATCGATCAATGCATCACCACACACCACCAGGAAAGTATCGTCGAAAAATCCAGAAAAATCCTGTATACGCTTTAACCCACCCCCAGACCCAAATGCGGTCGAATGGGTTTCACCATCGTGAATATAGCCTTCAAAAGAGTAACCAATATTCACTCCCAAACGCTGACCATTGCCAAAATAATTTTCAATTTTTTCTGGCAAATGACTCACATTAATCATGATGTCGTCAAATCCATGTCGAGCTAGGTCTTCAATCAAGTACTCCATGACCGGCTTGCCCATAATGGGAATCATCGGTTTAGGCATTTCATAAGTTAACGGTCGTACGCGGGTTCCTTTACCCGCAGCAAGAATCATCGCTTTCATATTTTATTTATCGCTACTAAATAGCGCTTGGAAATTAAATTATCGCGCATTCAGTTGATTGTCGCCAAATCAGCAACCAAAATATAGTAATTAAGTCACCAATGATCAGGATTGATAGACATCGCTATATTGATTTCTGAGAGTTAGTTTTGAAACTTTCGCTGTCGCCGTGAGTGGCAAACTTTCAACAAACACTATCTTATCAGGCATCCACCACTTGGCTATTTTATCTTCGAGATAATCTTTGATCTTAGATTCACTGCACTGTTCATCGGTTGGCACCACAACCATCAGTGGCCGCTCCCCCCATTTTGGATGCGCCACCCCAACCACTGCACATGCGACGATTAATGGGCTAGACGAGGCAGTATTTTCAATATCGATCGATGAAATCCACTCACCACCGGACTTGATAATATCCTTGGCTCTATCAACCAGTTGATATCGGCCATCCTCATCACGAATAGCAATATCTCCGGTATTAAACCATCCATCCTCCCAACTTGTACTATCTGAAATACCGAAATACGAACTGGCAACCCAAGGACCGCGAACCATTAACCGCCCGCGTTCAACCGGGTTCCCGATAAGAACTTTGCCGGATTCATCCCAAATCTGTAATTCGATCCCAAATGGTGGCAAGCCCTGCTTCAGCTGAATTAAAAATTGAGCTTCCTTTGAGAGTTCAAGCTCTGGATTTGTCAAAAAGTTTGCCAAGCCAACAGGCGATAATTCAGTCATTCCCCAAGCATGCAATAAAAAAGCACCCAGCACTTCATCGGTATCCTTGATAAGTTTTATTGAGGCAGCCGAACCCCCGAGGACCGCCGTTTCAAGCCTAGGAGTATTTATATTTTTCTGGCGACAGTAGTCAATTACCCCCTGCAATACAGTTGGCACACCAAGCGTTAAAGTAACGTCCTCTGCAACTAACAACTCGGTGAGTGACTTACCGTCCATACCGGCGCCGGGTAAAACCAATTTACTCCCTGCCATTAAAGCAGCATATGGAACACCCCATGCGCACACATGAAACATTGGAACAATAGGCAATATGCAGCTATTTTCGCTGACTCCTGGCCCATTTGCAGAGCCTAGCCCCATCGCATGCAAAACTGTTGATCGATGGCTAAATACAACACCTTTAGGGTATCCTGTAGTACCCGAGGTATAGCACATAGCTGCGGCTGCAAGCTCGTCAAAAACCGGCCATTCATACTCGACTGAATAGCTTGCTATCCATTCTTCATACACTAATAGGTCTAATTCAGGGGGTGCGGGGAGATCGGGCAACTCCTGTTGTGTCGCGAGCACAACGACTTTTTCAACCGACTTGAAGACTTCCAAGTTTGCTTCGATTAACGGAATAAACGTGGTATCAACTAGGACTATTTTCGGCTTAACTTCACCGAGAATAAAAGATACTTGATCTGGATGTAAGCGCGGATTAAGCGTGTGCAATACTGCACCAATACCCGATACAGCGTAGTATGCCTCTAGATGACGGTGTGTATTCCAGGCAATAGTCGTAACGGTATCTCCAACGTTAATACCAGCCTCAAGCAAAGCATTTGCAAGCTTTCTCGTCCGCTCACCCAATTGTTGATAAGTATAGCGGTGAATTTCACCTGCAACCAAACGTGTAACTATTTCCTGCCCAGGATAAATCGACTCTGCATGCCGCAGTATGCCGCTTATCATTAAGCTATCGTCCATCATCAAACTTTTTATCATGTTGGTAGTAATTATCTAGTTTTTCTGAAATTTCAAATAGAACCTACCCACCTACGCGTAAGTATGAACTCATCATCAGTGGAAGTGCACTAAAACCAATTACTTAATAATTATGTAACTGTGATACCTAACGTTTGCATGTCTCCGATATCAACCGCAACTTATAGACATTTGATTTTACTTTAATAACTCCGTCAACGTATAAACGAGCCAAACCGTGTAGCGTAGCCCAGTGTATTCTAGTAGTGATGGTAGGCTTTTTAACTAACTGGACTTCATTGGCGGCAAGCAATTGGGCATAAAACTCACAATAGTTCTTAAACATTTGTGAAGCTTTACCCTCCAAACTGGTATTCAATTTACCCTCACCCCAAATATTCTTGCCGTACATCAACTAGTATAGAGCGGATCGCGAAAGGTTAATTCAAATATAACTAACAACGTTGTACCATTTTTTCATGTGCCGGCAAACCACCATCTATAAGGCTGCTTTGCTCCTTAAGTTGATCAAAACCATCTTGCGCAATCGCTGTTAGTAAAGCTCGCTTATCTCTAAAGTACTGGTAGGCGGCCGTTCGGGACACTCCGGCAGTTTCTGCAAGTTTTCGCATGGGTAGCTGATTCAATCTAACTTCACCAATCAATCGATGCGCCTCTTCAATGAGAGTTTGGCCCAAGTTTCCGTGGTGATATGTCTCTTTCTTGACCATCAAATCAAACCATACCTTCGTAACTAGACAACTACAAAAAAACTATTAATAGTTTTGGCTACACTATAGGGCTACATATCTGAATCTTATTGGAAAACAGCCTATAATTCTCATCAATCTTTGCCGACTGGCAAAGCTAACAGAACCGAAACCACAAATATTTAAAGTATGCATCCACTATACCCAAACCTGCTTTCACCTCTAAAAATAGGTAAAACCACCCTCAAGAATCGCGCGATTATGGGTTCTATGCACACTGGGCTAGAAGAAAAACGTGGTGGATTTGAAAGGCTCGCCGCCTTTTACTCTGAACGAGCTGCGGGCGGCATTGGCCTAATGGTTACCGGTGGATTTTCACCAAATTTTCGGGGCCAGCTTAAACCCTTTGCAGCAAGTATGAGTCGGCTTAGCCACTCCAAAAAACATCGGATCATCACGGATGCAGTACATCGAGAAGATGGAAAGATACTCTTACAAATACTGCATGCAGGGCGTTACGGATACCAGCCCTTTGTCGTTGCACCATCTGGAATTAAATCCCCAATCAGCCCATTCAAACCGTCAGCTCTATCTGAAGGGGGCATAGAACGAACCATCGAACAATTTGTGAATGCCGCCGTACTTGCTTCTAAAGCAGGTTACGACGGAGTGGAAATCATGGGTTCAGAGGGATATTTGATAAACCAGTTTTTGGTTGCTAGAACCAACCAACGCACAGACCAATGGGCTCTGAGTGAGGCAGAGCGCTTCGCTACTGGAATTGTAAAACGCAGCCGTGCCAAAGTTGGCGGTGACTTTATTATTATGTATCGCCTATCCATGTTAGACCTGATTGATGACGGAAGCGATTGGGCCACTGTAGTGCAGCTAGCAAAAGCGATTGAAACCGCTGGTGCAGACATCATTAATACTGGCATAGGATGGCACGAAGCACGTATACCGACGATCGCAACTTCGGTGCCGCGCGGGGCCTTCTCCTGGGTTACCCAACGTATGATGGGTGAAGTAAATATCCCTCTGGTTACAAGTAACCGAGTAAATACACCAGAAATCGCAGAAAGTATTTTAGCTGATGGCTGCGCAGACCTAGTTTCAATGGCCCGCCCGCTTTTGGCTGACCCAGATTTTATCCTTAAAGCCGAGCAACAGCGCAGCGACGAAATAAATACCTGCATTGCGTGTAATCAAGCCTGCCTGGACCATACCTTTAACAACCAGATTGCAAGCTGTTTACTCAACCCCAGAGCTTGTCATGAAACCCAACTTACAATTAGCAAAGCAATACAACCCAAAAAGTTAGCAGTTATTGGTGCCGGCCCGGCTGGTCTTTCATGCGCTATAACCGCAGCGCAACGGGGTCACTCGGTTACTCTTTACGAAACTAGCCCAGAGATAGGTGGACAGTTCAAACTCGCCAGTAAAATACCCGGTAAGGAAGAGTTTTTAGAATCTTTGCGTTACTACACCACCATGCTCAAAAAAGAAGGTGTGAAGGTTAAACTAAACACTACAGCCACACCGGATCACCTAGGCAAACACCAATATGATCACATTATTATGGCCACCGGCGTTGTTGGTCGAACACCCCAAATCCCCGGTATAGACCACCCGATGGTATTGTCGTATCGGCAAGCTTTAAATCGCTCACAAAATATTGGCCCACGAATTGCAATAATAGGCGCGGGCGGCATTGGCTTTGACGTTGCCGAATTCCTTTGCCACAAAGAGCATTCGTATACACTTAATCGAGATAAGTGGTTAGATTATTGGGGAATCGACAAGGCGCTAAATCATCCAGGGGGACTTACAAAACCACACTTTGAACCTAATGGTAAACAAATCTACCTGTTACAACGAAAATCAAGCAAACCTGGAAGCAAGTTGGGTAAAACAACCGGCTGGATTCATCGTTCCTCTTTAAAGCGCGAGGGCGTCAACTTCATATCCGGAGTTGACTACCAAAAAATAGATGACCAAGGCTTACACTTCAAAGCTGATGGAAAAACTCAGCTGCTGAAAGTAGACAATATTGTTATTTGCGCAGGACAATTATCGAATCGTCATCTGTACGAAGATCTAAAAAGCACTTCTCATCAAATCGATATTATCGGTGGTGCTAGTCTTGCCACCGAATTGGATGCAAAATGGGCAATTGATCAAGGCACTCGGCTAGCTGCCAGCCTGTAAATGCTGTAACGTAATTTACCAAGTCAAATCATCAGGTATCTGATAATCGGCATAAGGATCGCCATCTGGTCCAGAAATGCTCTGCTTTGATTCACTATTGAATTCATTGAGTACGACGTAGCTCGCATCACGTTGTGCGATTTTTTCAGCTACCACTTTTGGCACTAACTCAAATTGCTGACTCCCTTGATTCTCTCCCTTAATCACTACCAATATTTGATCTCGAGCAAGCTGATTTTGCTGCTCACCAGTCACATAGATAGTTAAAACTTTCCCATCAATCACAAAGTTATAGGCAAGCTCACCATCGGCTCTATCAATTTTGCTAGTATCGATCAGCTGCTTAATTTGAGCGTGTTGCGCTTTCATTTCGGCTTCAGACTGGCGCTCCCGATTAAGTTCAGAGTCTCGAGCCACCTTATCGCGACGCGCCTGCTCGACCAACTTCTCGCTTTTCGACTGCACTGTCCCTCTAACTTTTTTTGCTAGTTTAGGCACATTTCGATTGCGAGTTTTTTTAACCGAATGCTTGTCGGTTAATCCAGTCTTTAATAATTGGTCTTTAAGAGATGCCATTGTTTAATCGGTTTTACTCCCAATACGATTATATATTACTTAGTCTAAATTGACGTTAATTAGGATAAACCTGTTCAACCACTATTTACTATCTGGAGCAAATTGCGCAGACCCAAAGAAAATAGATAAAGAACAGCTTGAGTAACATTGTCAGACAAATAATATTCGTTCTCAATGAACTTCTCCGACCCAATCAGGTCTAGCTCTATACTAACAATTATAGTAGTTTAAAAATTCACTCCGGACTTTAGCCCCATGAAGTCAATAGAAGTGATTCGGCTTATGCCGGAGAGGCACTAAATTTCATTGCGCCGCCGTCGTAAAGGTTATCGAGTACGCTGTGCACATCGCTTGAAATTTTCGCATCAGGATACGCACTGGTTAAAAAATCGGTGATTTTTTAACCGTTATTTGTCCAGTGCATAAATCCCAAACCAGTTTGGAGGACTCATTCAAGTAAAATACTTTTTCGCTTAACGCTGGGTACTAAATCAATTCGCCATCAAGAATTGAAGCTTAATCCTCGTCAATGATTCGAGGGTAATGCATCGGTTGGTAGTTCATCTTAAATCTACATGGCAGTGGTTTGAGGCAACAGATGGATTCAAACAAATTAAAATGTAGGGTTTTTCTCTACATAAAGAACGATGTTGCGCAATTATAGCCGAAAAGTACGATCGGTCATTCCGGGATCGATCTTGTAACCTGTTATTTTATCTACGCCCTACCCCTGATTTTTTCAACCCACCAGCGCAGTCCGACAAATAAAAATCGCCAATCCTTAAGAAATTCTGGTGCCGTCCCCTCAAACCAATGGCCAACAAACTGTAATATCCAACCTGTTATAAATAGCGATCCCGCTAACCAAAAAACGAGAGGTTCAACAAAACCCAAGCCAAAAAGTGGTACTGAAACCACAATCATTGGTATTCCCCAAGTATGCATTAACCGGTTAAAAGGATGTTGATGGCCTGCTCCATATTCACGTACCCATTCCACTATTGGTTTGCCTAACATTAAAATCTCTGTCAATAGAGCCTATACAGGCTGAGTCGTACCGTGGATTAACGTATGACTAGTCTCAAGTAGTGTCTCCACATATTGATCAACGCCGACACCTAGCCCACGATATTTCCACGGCTTCATATACCATTCCTGTTCCATTGAAAAAAAAATGGTTGCTACGGTGGCGGTATCATTAACATTGAACTCACCCTTACAAATACCTTGTTCAAGAATTTTTTCAACTCGGTTTATCGTATCCAATTCGATCTCCTTTGAATCTAACTGGTCCGGCCCTTCAAGACTATGAGTTTCTACGTACAAGAAAAAAAACCACGGTTGCAGCAGCGTTGTCATATAAATATTGTTACGAATAAACCATTCCAATCGTTCGCTTGGTGACTCAATTTGCAGAGCTGCACAATGCATTTCATCACTTAGAAATCTCACCAGTTCTTTCACTAGTAACAGCAACTGGTACTTACCCTTGATACAAGAATATAGCCCACCCATACTAATTCCGGTGGCGTCGCAAAGATTACGTAGAGACATTGCGTGAAAGCTACTTTGAGAACAAATCTTAAATGTCGCCTCAAAAATGCTTTTTAAATTGGCAACTGCAAAACGTTGTTTTTTGGTCTTAATCGAACTTCCACATAGTTCAAATATTAGCTGGTAAATAGCATCCCCAGAGTAAGGGAAAACCTGTAAGAATTGCTCATAGGAGTCAATTCTTATCTCAAGTTGCTTGCAAAGCAAAGAGCCCATGGAATTAGGAAGGGTTCCTTCGCTTGCTTCTTGGTTGATCAAATGCGCGGCAGAATTCAAAATAACCCTACTCGAAAGTAACTAAGGCTAGACCTTCCTGATTGGCAATTGGTCAACCACCTGTAAATTATCATTTTAAACAATTTGCCACTTGTTATATGCACGATTGCGCAATACTATATCAGTAATTACGAGCGTTCGCTCTTTTTTAACTTTATAACTAAGATCGCGCTTACACATAGGCATGGGCCTTGGAGGGTTCGCAATGTTAACGTTACTATTTCTTTTAGCTGCCATAATTCTAGAAACTGTTTTAGCCTATCTTTCAGTACCTTTATTAACCGCGGCTATCGCTTTTGGGATATTCACTGTGCTGTCCATAGCTACCGGAGTCGCAGGATGGCTTTTACTGGTGTTAATACTGACTACCGCAGTATTGGGGATACTTTCGATTAGCTCAGTTCGCCAATCCCACATAAGCAAACCGTTATATACCTGGTATAAGAAAATTCTTCCGGATTTATCCGAAACCGAGCGGGAAGCTATAGATGCAGGTACGGTCTGGTGGGACGGCGACCTGTTCTCGGGAAAACCTAATTGGAAAAAACTATTATCTAACCCACTGCCTACGTTGACTGAAGAAGAGCAAGCCTTCATTGATGGACCAGTACACGAGTTATGCCGCATGGTCGATCGTTGGGATATAAATCACAACACCTCAGTAATTCCAAAAGAAATTACCGACTTCATTCATAAAAAGGGGTTTTTAGGAATGATCATTCCTAAAAAGTACGGTGGCCTGGATTTCAGTGAAGTAGCTCAAACTGAAATTCTTAGTTTTCTTGGAAGCACGGGTGCATGTATTGGAAATTATATTGGCGTTCCAAATTCACTTGGTCCAGGTGAACTACTGATCAAATATGGCACACAAGAACAACGTGATCATTATCTTCCAAGACTCGCAAAAGGACAGGAACTCCCCTGTTTTGCTTTGACTGGCCCACTTGCTGGGTCCGATGCCACATCACTCCCGGACATAGGCATAGTTTGTAAAGGTAAATACAAAAGCAAAACGGTTCTGGGCATTAAAATTAATTTTAATAAGCGCTATATCACTCTCTCGCCAGTAGCGACATTAATAGGTTTAGCGTTTAAGTTAAAAGATCCCGATCATTTAATTGGGGAATTTGATGACTACGGAATCACCTGCGCGCTTATTCCTAGAAAAACAAAAGGAGTTAGCATAGGTCGACGGCACTTACCCATTGGTGAAACCTTTTTAAATGGGCCGATACTCGGCAAGGATGTTTTTATACCCTTAGAGAACATTATCGGTGGCGTGGATAATGCCGGCAAAGGGTGGCGAATGCTGGTTAATTGCCTTTCAGTGGGTCGTTGTGTGACCTTGCCAAGTGGCAGCAACGCGTGTACCCAACAAATGATGTTGGGCACTACTGCGTATGCTTCGCTGCGTAAACAGTTTGGCATTCCAATCAAGAAGTTTGAAGGTGTTCAGAAACCACTAGCTCGGATTTGCGGCAGCGCATATATAGTTAATGCTGCCAGACTCCATACCGCTCAATCATTAGTCATGGGAGAAAAGCCCAGTGTGCCTTCAGCAATATTAAAATATCACTGCACTGAAATGGCCCGCCAATCGACAATTGATGCGATGGATATTCATGGTGGAAAAGCAATCATGCGTGGAGATAAAAATTATGTAGCTGATGCCTATAGTTCTATACCTATCGCGATTACCGTTGAAGGCGCAAATATCATGACAAGAAACTTCATGATATTTGGTCAGGGTGCCACCCGCAGTCATCCTTACGTACTTCGAGAAATGGAATTGGCCAATATGGAAACCGATGAAGAGACCATCGAAGAATTTGACGAAGTGTTCTTTAAACATGTGGGCTTTACGCTAACCAATGCCGCTAGGGCTCTAGTGATGGGAGTGACGGGTTCTCGCTTTGTGGCCAAACCAACCACATCGCCCGTTTCACATTATTATCAACATCTAGACCGACTCAGCAGTGCGTTCGCATTAGTAGCAGATGCCAGCATGCTAACGCTGCAGGCGAAATTAAAGTTTAGGGAGATGCTATCTGCGCGACTGGGCGACTGCTTAAGTAGTTTATACCTTAGTAGCATGGTGCTAAAACATCATGAAAATCGTGGTTGCCCAACAGAAGAGTTACCACTGGTCACTTGGTCGTTGGATCATCTACTGCACGAGTACCAAACGGCCATGCTCGGAGCTTTACAGAACTACCCAAATAAACTAATTGCGATAAAACTGAAGGCACTGGTATTTCCTTTAGGTGCGCGCTTTAACGCACCCAGCGATAGAAATGTAAAAGATATCGTAAAACTCATGACCAGAGACTCAAATGCTCGGCAGGAACTAAGTCGTTGCGTATTCAAAGAAGACATAACGACCAACCCTTTAGGCCACGCAAATTCGGTATTTATAGAAAGTCTAGCGGTAGATCAACTTTTTGATCGCATGCGAGCCGCAATAAAAGCCGGTAATATCCCTAAAGTGCGAGGTCTAGCTTTAATAGAAGCGGCCAGTAAAGCTGGCATAATATCAAAACTGGAAAGCAAGCAACTGCGTGACTTTGACAAAAATCTAATGAGCGTAATCAATGTTGATGATTTTGACCCTAGTGAGTTGGTTCGCGAAGTCAGCCCCGGCTCGACAATACAATCAACGGCCTAGCCTAATATCTAGATATAAGCGATAAGATGACCGACGCAGCTACTGACAGCAACATCGTATGCGCATTGAACTCTGGAGTCTTGCGCTTAACGCTAAACCGGCCTAGTAAGCTAAACGCACTAACATTCAGCATGTATCAGCATTTAGCAGACGAAATCTGTGGCGCTCAAGAGAACGATGCTGTAAGCGTCATACTGATAAATGGCGCAGGAGATAACTTTACTGCTGGAAATGATATCGCAGATTTTGCCAGTTATGGCGTAAAGGAGTCTCTAGGCACGATAGAAGATTTCCCTGTGATGAAATTTTTATTTGCGATTCTTGAAAACACTAAACCATTAATCGCCGCGATCCATGGTCACGCTATAGGGGTTGGCCTTACTCTTACTTTGCACTGCGACTACGTTTTAGTGGCCGAAGGTAGTCATTTAAAAACACCCTTTCTTGATCTTGGCTTGGTGCCTGAAGCCGGTTCCTCAATCCTCCTCCCACAATTAGTCGGTCGCCGAAAAGCAGTAGAAATCCTGCTTGCTGGAGAGCCAGTTACAGCGGAGGAAGCCGTTATACTTGGTATTGCAAATAAAGTCGTACCACTAAAGCAGCTCAACAAAACCGCGGCAGATTACGCTATCAGACTGGCGCAAAAACCCCCTGAGGCTATGCGTGAAAGTTTGAAGCTTATGTCTGTAGACAAACCAATATTGCGCGCACAAATGCTAAGAGAAGCCGAAACCTTCTTTAATCGACTCAGGTCTTCAGAAGCCAAAGAAATATTTGCCAAGTTTTTATCCAAATAGCTAGCTAAGATAACTAGCTCATATAGTTTACGGCGGACTACTCCACAATACATATTCCAGAATTTTCCATCAATATTTTAAGATGACCTTACGCCGGTTTTGAAGTAAAACCAAAGGCACCATCCGCACCTGAATCAAGCGTAACCTCGACGACAGAACTAGCCTCAAGCTCTCCACCCAGCAAAAGTTGAGCCAAAGGATTTTCTAGTTCTTGCTGAATAGCTCTTTTCAACGGCCTCGCACCGTACACCGGATCAAAGCCTATCTCCGCTAGCTTGGCCAGAACACCATCGGCTAATTCAAGCGATACCCCTTGCTCTGTTAATCGAGAAGCTAGTAAGGTAATTTGTATTTGAGCGATCGCTGCCACATGTTCCATTTCTAATGGATGGAAAACGATTAAATCATCTATTCGATTTATAAACTCAGGCCGAAAGTGAGAACTTACCACGTCGAGTACAGCCGACTTCATCGCAGCATATTCAGACTCGGCGTGCATTTCTTGTATTCGATCAGAGCCCAAATTAGAGGTCATTACGATCACAGTATTTCGAAAATCTACTGTTCTCCCCTGACCATCTGTTAATCGCCCATCATCAAGCACCTGCAGCAAAATATTAAAAACATCAGGGTGTGCTTTTTCTACTTCGTCCAAAAGAATGACCGAATATGGTCGTCGCCGCACTGCCTCGGTCAGAGTCCCTCCTTCTTCGTAGCCAACATACCCTGGAGGTGCACCAACCAATCGAGCCACTGAATGTTTTTCCATAAACTCACTCATATCTATGCGCACCATGGCATCATCGCTATCAAACATAAAACTGGCTAGCGCTTTGGTAAGTTCAGTTTTCCCAACACCAGTAGGGCCCAAAAAGAGAAAAGAACCCGAAGGTTTGGATGGATCGGCAAGGCCCGCTCTTGATCGTCGAATAGCATTGGATACGGCACAAATTGCTTCCTTTTGCCCAATTACACGGGCAGCAAGCGCCGCTTCCATATGGATTAATTTGTCACGCTCACCTTCCAGCATTTTTGCTACTGGTATCCCTGTCCAGGCCGCTACAACTTCAGCAATTTCAGTTTCAGTAACATTATTTCTCAGTAGCTGGTTATCACTTACATCTTGCCCAGCACTGGAAGATAGTTGTTTCTCTAATTCCGGAATCTGACCATATTGCAGCTCTGACATTCGCGCCAAATCACCCGCTCTTGTGGCGGTTTTAAGCTCTTGTCGAGCTCTATCGAGCGATTCCTTGACAGACTGACTACCTTGAACTTTGGCTTTCTCAGCGTTCCATACTTCCTCAAAGTCTGCATATTCAGCATCAAGTTTGGTTATTTCTTCCTCAAGCGTTTCCAGACGTTTTACAGATGCTTTATCCGACTCCTTCTTAAGGGCCTCGCGTTGCATTTTAAGCTGAATAACTCGGCGCTCTAACTTATCCATTACCTCCGGTTTGGAATCAATCTCCATCCGTATTCGGCTGGCAGCCTCGTCGACTAGATCTATCGCTTTATCAGGCAAATTTCGATCTGTAATATAACGATGCGACAAGGTAGCGGCAGCTACAATCGCCGGATCGGTTATCTCCACCCCATGATGAACCTCGTACTTCTCCTTGATACCACGCAATATAGCGACGGTATCCTCAACACTGGGCTCGCCAACTAGCACTTTCTGAAACCTACGCTCTAATGCTGCGTCCTTTTCAATATATTGGCGGTATTCATCCAAAGTTGTTGCACCCACACAATGCAACTCACCTCTGGCCAATGCAGGTTTAAGCATATTCCCCGCATCCATAGCACCATCTGCCTTACCTGCCCCAACCATCGTATGAAGCTCATCAATAAACAGAATAACCTGACCTTCTGCTTTCGAAAGATCATTTAAAACAGCCTTCAATCGCTCTTCAAATTCGCCCCGAAATTTTGCTCCTGCGATCAGCGCGCCCAAATCCAGAGATAACACGCGCTTACCTCTTATCCCTTCAGGTACCTCGCCATTTACAATGCGCTGCGCCAAACCTTCAACAATTGCAGTTTTGCCGACACCTGCTTCTCCGATCAAAACAGGATTATTTTTGGTACGGCGTTGTAGTACCTGAATCGTACGCCGAACTTCGTCGTCTCTGCCAATAATTGGATCAATTTTTCCTTGCTCAGCTCGCTCGGTAAGATCTATGGTGTATTTTTCAAGCGCCTGTCTGTGCTCTTCTGCATTCGGATCATCTACAGTCTCACCGCCACGCATTTTCTCAATGGCAGCTTCAATGGCATCATTTGTACCACCGCACTCAGACAGTACCCGGCCAATCGACTTTTTATCGTCCATCGCCGCCAATAGAAACAATTCACTGGAGATATAACTGTCTTTTCTATCTTGCGAGATTTTATCGCAACGATTTAACAACCGGGTAGTGTCATTTGATAGATGCAGATCACCATCCTGATCCTGAACTTGTGCGAGATGCCCCAGTGTTTCAGCAACACGAGAACTTAGTTGGTTAGTATTCACACCTGCATTAACCAACAAATGACGAATACTCCCGCCTTGCTGGTCTAACAAGGCTGACAGCACATGCAGAGGCTCAATAAATTGATGGTCACGTCCCACTGCAAGGCTTTGAGCATCTGCCAAGGCCATCTGAAATTTTGCTGTTAATTTGTCTGTACGCATCGAAAATCACCTACATTAATACTTTATCTACCAATATAGATGGGTGTGAAATTTAGCTACTTCAAGGTATAAAAATAGTAGGCGTGCAAAGTAAAAATCACCACAAACAAGATCGCAAAAGCGCGGGTGTGGACCAATTTCGGGGGGAGTGAACAGGTACTATCTGTAACGCACAAGTATTACCCTGTTTATTCCGCTCTATGCTTGGGTCTAACTAGAAATTTTGTCAGCTCCTCTAAGGCCGCCTCTGAACTTTCGGCCGTCACCTTTACTGGCTGCCCGATCTCAACAGTTATAGATTCACTGCGTTTATAAATCGAAGCGACAATTTCACCTTCACCTTGGATATTATCTAGATACACAGGATAAATATCGACTTCCGCCAATTCCGCCAGCTTAGTCAATCCGCGTTTTAGCGAACCCGCTCTACCAATCTTCCCCTGAGGAAACATTCCGATGACCTCACCTTGTTTGAGCGCCTGGAGCGCGGCTCTAAACGCTTGATCTGGTCTGGCATTACGATCCACCGGAATAACGCGAGCTTCCCTGAATAGCCATCGAAGACCAAAACGTTCTATCTCTTCCTTGGCAATCATAAACCGGACAGGACGTGAGGAGACCGCCTGAAGCAAAAACCCATCAAGGCCAGAAAGGTGATTGCCGGCCAATAGCGCGCCGTTGTTCTTCGGAAAAACTACCTTTTGATTCGGCATTCTGTGGTACCGAATACAAAACAATCGATTTAATCCGCTGAATCCATTAAACGCCCAACTACCCCAATCTGCGCACCGTGCCCTGTTTCCTATAAAAAGCAAAATCAGCACAATCACTAACAACACAAGGGGAATAACTAACCAGAGCATATTAACGCCAGCTACTTAAAGTCTTAGTGAGATTCAACTTCGTTTTCAGAAAACACCTGTGGCAACTGTGCCAATGCGATTTTGCCCAAGGGTGTTCGAGGCAATTGCGCAACCACCGCAAATCGAACAATTTGATTATGGCTTGATACCCGAACGTTGTACGACTTGATCACCTCTCGGGCTACTTCCACTCGGTTTTCATCCTCAATCGCCAATACAGCTGCAGCTCGCACATCCACTTCCACTATGCCCGCCTCCGCTACCGCGGGATCTCGCTCCAACAACACTTCTAAGTCTTCCGGATACACGTTCTTACCAGCCTCAGTAACGATTAATCGTTTGCTACGGCCGGTCAACACTATTCTCCCAGATACCCATTTTGCAATATCGCCGGTATTAAACCAGCCATCAATTATCGATGGGTTATCAGGATCATCATCGAGATAGCCAAGCATCACATTTGGTCCAGACACCCACAATTCACCAGACCCGTTCGCTGCAGGATTACGTATGTCACAACCCATGCCGGCAAATGGCTTACCTACGCCATCCAAAACTTTATCCCAACCGTACTGCAACGCAACCAATGGGGAGCATTCGGTTAATCCATAACCCTGACGCATAGGAAAACCAATCTGGCGATAAAACATTGCGATCTCAGGGTCGAGCCGAGAACCGCCACTGGCCCAAACCTTCATCGCTGGTGCAATTTTTTTACGTAAAGGTTTATTCAAAAAATGTTTCAGGAATAGCGGACTGAAACGCAACACTGTCAAATACAACGCCATTGGCCATCCACCTGCTTCAACTTTTTTCTCAATACCTTGTTTTATATTTCGAAACAATCGTGGCACCGCGATCAGTATTGATATTTTGTCATCCACTAAGGACTCAAGGATCTCGTTAGCCGCCAACACCCGCGGCAACACAATCGTTGAACCATGGCATAGCGGCAATATTAGGCCTGCGGTCAGCTCCATACAATGGGACAATGGTAGTAAAGACAGAAACTTATCTGAACCATCAACTTTTAAATCCATGGTGTCCACACCACGCACGTTGGATATTATATTGTCGTGAGATAGCACAACCACTCTTGGGTTTCCGGTACTACCTGAAGTAGTGATATGCAGCGCGACATTATCAAGCGCGTATTGCTGTTCTAACACCAATTCAGAAGCTGCGCTTTCAGCACAAAAATCACATTGTATTTCAAATGATTTGGGTAATCCTCGTGCATCACCCGCATATAGAACGATATCCGTTTTTAACGCTTTATTTTGACCACGAAGCTCCTCATCGCTATTACCCGAATGCAAAGGAGCCAGAATAGCCCCCAGTTTCCATGCCGCAAACGCAGCAATACCCCATTCTGGACCGTTAGCAGCGAGAATGCCTACTCGGCCATTCTCCCCAATACCTTGATCCCTAAGAATGGCCGCGAAATTACCTGCTGCCAATAAAATTTGACGGTAAGTAAAATGCTCTTTCTTACCTTTCGGCAAACGGCGGGTCCAGGCAATATTCGATTCGAATCTGCGCAGATTGTTTGCAGTTAAACTCCAGAGAGTCTCTTTAGACATACTTTTTTATCATGGTTGGTATTCCCTCAATTCTGACTTTAAATCGCTTTAATTGCTAGCTTGCTAGATATTTTAATAGCTTGTGCTATTTTGACTCAATGTTACTTTCCTGTATGACACAAGGCCGTTAAACTAACTTGGATTAGACTTATTTATTGCCAAAACCATGGACCTAAGCAATTACCCGGTAACTCACGCCGAAGAAATTAGAAACCTCGTTTCCATTTATCTTGCTGAAGATATTGGTGATGGCGATTTAACGGCTGCCCTGGTACCAACAGAGACAGTGGTTGGCAAAATTATTAGCCGAGAAGCCGGCGTTTTATGCGGCATGAGTTTTGCCAATGAAGTATTTGCACAGGTAGATCGCTCGATTGAAATAGATTGGCATTTTTCTGATTCGGATTCGGTTCAAGCTAACGATCACCTATGCACAATTAGTGGTTCGGCTCGATCTATCCTCACTGCCGAGCGCTGCGTACTCAACATACTGCAAACTTTATCTGGCACAGCCAGCGTTACCAAGACTTATACCGAAAAATTAAAGCCCTATAAAACGAGTCTACTGGACACACGTAAAACCATTCCAGGTTTACGCAATGCACAAAAGTATGCGGTATTGTGTGGTGGCGGTACCAATCATAGAATTGGACTATACGATGGAATTCTCATCAAAGAAAATCACTTACGCAGTGGAAATACCCTTGAAGAAGTTGTAGATTTAGCTATAAGTACAGCACCGAAAAACGCATTAGTAGGAATAGAAGTCGAAACAATTAAGGAGCTTGAACGAGCCCTTAACACACCAATTACCCGTGTATTGCTTGACGATTTTACCGTCGAAGCAATGCGTGAGGCCGTAGCAATAGTCGCGGGGCGAATTGAACTTGAAGCATCTGGTAACGTAACGTTAGAAAACATTGCAGAGATAGCTGCCACCGGGGTGAATTTTATATCTACCAGCGCAATTATCAAAAATTTAAAGGCACTCGATTTATCGCTGCTTTTCGATTATTAAAAGAAGTTATAAAACCCGATTGACGCTCAGTTATTTCAGCTCTTCCATATTAACGACGCCATACGCCCGCAATCGTGATCTCTACGATAAGAATAAAAAGATTTTCCATCCTTGAATGTACATTTGGTATCCCAACCGTATTCATTTACTCCAACTGCATTGAATCGATCTCCAACTAAAGAATATAAATCTGCATACCAGTACCCTTCTCGTTCAGATGCCCGGTAATAATCATCTGACCCACCTAATTGCTCACGTACTTCTGCACCAATTTCAAAATTTAACTGACTAATCCCCGGGCCTGCCCACGCAATTAAATCAGCTGGCAAAGCCTCAAATCGGCCGACGCCCTTCTCTACGATACCCGCCGCTAGCCCACGCCAACCGACGTGCAATAAAGACACCTGCTTGCCAAATCGATCACAGATAAATAAAGGCAAACAATCGGCAGTTAGTATTGCGCATATTTGCCTGCTTTGATCAGTAATAGCTCCGTCTGCTACGGGCAAATTTAATTGACTGGGAAGCGATATCAAATCAGCACCATGTACTTGCTTCAACCAAACGGGTTCACTATCAAGCGCTAATGCTTTACGCAAATAGTCACGATTACGTTTCACTAACTCAACCGAATCAGAAGTATTCATTCCTAAATTCAATGAGGCAGTACCTGACTGACTATACCCGCCATTTCGTGTTGTAGTCAGCGCATGGACATTACCTGGCGCTCGCCAACCTGGCATCAGATAACTAAACTCGATTGATGTGGCCTCAGTCGACTTACCTACCAAATTATTTCTTTCCTGGTTCACTTAGTTTCCTGAATTGCAGTTACCCTAATTCTTGCTTGTCCGCACAACTAGATAGCTGCCCTAAGTCGTTTAAGTAAAGACTGAAAATCATCAGCTAGCGGACAAGAGAAGGTTAAATCAGAGCCCGAAACTGGGTGTTTAAACGCCAGTTTTCTCGCATGTAATGCTTGTCGGCCAAATTGCTGTAAATGCCCACGCATGGCTTCGCTAATTCCTGCAACTGAAGTTTTCCGTCCTGCATATACGCGATCGCCCACTAACGGCCAACCAAGATGGCTCAAATGAACGCGTATTTGATGTGTCCGGCCAGTCTCTAACCTCACGTTAAGTAAGGTATGGCGATCAAAACGCTCCTCAACCGAATAGTGAGTAATAGCCTTTTTACCAGAAGGATGAACCGCCATTCGGATACGATTATTCCGGTCTCTAGCTATCGGTTCGTCTATCGTACCACCCGCTATAACTCGACCACGAACCAGCGCGACGTACTCTCGGTGAACTTTATGTTGCGACAACTGCCCCACCAAAACCAATCGACTTTGCTCGGTTTTAGCAACCATCATCAAGCCAGATGTGTCTTTGTCCAATCGATGCACAATGCCGGCTCGGGGCATCGATGCCAGTGCTTGGGAATGTGCTAATAACCCATTCATCAAAGTGCCAGTCATATTGCCAGCACCAGGATGCACTACAAGCCCGACCGGTTTATTCAGAACCAGGCAATCTTCATCCTCATGAATAATATCCAGCACCATAGCTTCCGCTTCATCACTGAGCACTATATTGTTAGGAATCAGCAATTCAACGACTTCTCCGCCATAAACTTTCTCGCGTATGCGGGGTAACTCCTCGTCCAGAGTAACTAGACCCTGCTCAATCAGCGTCTGAATTCGACCTCTGGAACAAGTATCAACTAAACCAGACAACACTTTATCTAAGCGTTCTCCTGAAGCTGACTCAGGGATAATTATGCGGGTCGCACTCACTATTGATCTACCATACCGTTCGTTAATACTCTTGTGATTCAGTTTCGTAAATAACCAATTCAGGTTATCCTTCGGACAAGTTATCCCCGCAACTTAACGGGCTATGAAAACACAAAACTCTATCCTTACCAAATTCGTTTTAATCTGCGCACTACCACTGATACTGATGGCCTGCGCTGGTAACGATGCGGCCAGTCTTCGCAATGCAGATTCATGGACTGATCAACAGTTCTATGACAACGCTAAAGCTGCCTTGGATGATAACGATTATCGTCGTGCTATCTTACTTTATCAATCGCTTGCAGGTCGTTTTCCCTATGGTCGTTTTGCAGAGCAGGCGCAATTAGAACTTATTTATGCACATTATAAGGCCAATAATGTCGAGGCAGCGGTCTCAGCAGCTGATCAATTTGTGAATACTAACCCGACACACATAAATATTGACTATGCTTATTACTTAAAAGGCCTGGTTTCGTTTGATGAAGAACGGTCGATGCTGGAACGACTAACTAAAGGCGGAGACACTCACCAACAAGATATTAAGCCGCTTAAGGACTCATACTTGGCGTTTAAGGAAATGATAGATCGTTATCCGAATAGCCGGTATGTTGCAGATGCAAATCAACGTATGGCTTATTTGCTAAATGAGCTTGCGCGTTACGAAGTTAGCGTAGCTCAATACTATCTTTCTCGAGAAGCTTATGTAGCAGCGCTAAACCGCTGTCGAACGGTTATTGAGGACTACCAGCAGACCGCTGCCGTTGAAGATGCCCTAGGTATAATGATTGCAACTTACACAAGAATGGGAATGAGTGATCTAGCAGCCGATTCTCGCATGGTTTTAAGAGAAAACTTCCCAGCTAGCGAATACCTCAGTCAAAGTGATTCAGATATTGCTAATCCTGGCTTTTTCTCTCGGCTACTTCGCCGAAATCGCACACCCAACTTAAATCAAAAAGTTACGTCGGAAACATTGACTAACCCGGCTGACCGGCAACAAGAAACAGCTAGTACAATGGGTAATCAAGCGCTTATCGCTGCCGCACCTGCTGAAAACCAAACTAATTCAGCATCAATGATTGATTCTACTTCGCAGCCTGCAGACGTTGGAAATCGAGATGGTACGGAAACTACTACTCAAAATGATACTGATAATAGCGCTATAAAAAAAGCCGGGTTTTTCCAATCCATTCGAAATGTCTTCACGAAAGAAGACCCTAGCAAACCAGAATAGGCCCAATTAGGCGTCGGTTTGTACCTCCAATGCGAGTTCCCAGATTAGCTTCCAGGTAAGATTTTTTTGAATCCAGAGGTGATAGGGTAGCGTCGATCTCTTCCAAATGCACGCCGTGAGATTCTCACCCCAGGTGCTGCTTGACGTCGCTTGTATTCGTTGCGATCGACCATATTCACTACTCGATAGACCGTATCCTCAGCAAAACCTTGCTCCACGATCAACCGCGGAGAAACATCATCCTCAATGTATAGTTCGAGAATGGCATCCAATACTTCATATGGAGGAAGGCTATCCTCATCGATTTGATCAGGAGCCAACTCGGCACTCGGGGGTCTGGTAATGATGCGCTCAGGAATCGCTTGAGAAATACTATTTCGATATTTGGCTAACTCATAGACCATCATTTTAGGCACATCCTTTATCGCCGAGTATCCACCAACCATATCCCCGTAAAGCGTCGCGTAACCGACTGCCATTTCGCTTTTGTTGCCAGTAGTTAGCACCATATAACCATTCTTATTTGATAGCGCCATCAGCAATACACCGCGGCAACGTGCCTGAATATTTTGCTCAGTAACATCGCTACTCACATCATCAAATAATGGCGTTAACTCTTGCATAAACGCCTTATACATCGGCTCAATAGGAACCACATGGTATTCGATATCCAAAGCTTTAGCTTCAGACTCAGCATCTTCCATACTCATCTTTGAGGTATAGTAAAATGGCATCATCACAACTGCAACCCGGTCTGAACCAAGAGCATCAGTAGCTATAGCGGCGGTAAGGGCAGAGTCAATTCCACCAGACAATCCTATTATGACGCCAGGAAACCCGTTTTTCTCTACATAATCCCGTACTCCCATGACCAATGCCTGATAAATACTTGCGTGTTCATCGAGCTCTGCGGCTACTGTGCCAGCATCTAGTGCAAACGAAGTATTGCTATCTTGCGACTGGGTTACTTGAACAAAATCTAACTGCTCGCTGAAACACTCGCATCGTTGCATCAGAGCGCCATCGGCATTTACACAAAAACTACCCCCATCAAATAACAGTTCATCTTGCCCACCCACCTGATTGACGTAAATTATCGGACAATTTAGTTTTCGTGCTTTATTCGCAACCAAATGGTAACGCTCCGCAACCTTGCCCGCGTGAAACGGAGACGAGTTTATATTGATTACTAACTGTGCTCCGGCGTCTACCGACGCTTCTACAGCACATTCCTTCCAGATATCTTCGCAAATCGTAATACCAATATTCACGCCGGCCAACTCAAACACACAAGGTTTGCTACCCGCCAAGAAATACCGTTTTTCATCAAACACACTATAATTTGGTAACTCGTACTTACTGTACTGCGCCTGAATTTCGCCATTTGCAAGTAACAACGCACAATTATGTAGGCCGTCTTCGCTAGTTCGTGGAGCACCCAGCAATAGCGCTACCTGATTCGATAGTTCCAGTAGTTGCTCAATACCTTGATCTGATAACTCAAGAAAACTCGGCCTAAGTAATAAGTCTTCTGGCGGATAACCGGTTATGGCAAGTTCTGGAAACACCACTAAATCAGCACTTAACTGCTCCTTAGCCTTACTGGCAAACGCTATGATTTTCTCTACATTCTGATTTACGCCACCGACCAGCGTATTAATTTGCGCTAAAGCAATTTTTGGTAAAAGCATATGTTTTGAAAATTCGTTAGTTTGCTGGCAATAGCCAATGGTGTTGGTAAGATTGAGACTGCAAATGTATCTTAACTGCAGCCATCCTTCACGGAGATTTTGCGATGTTCGCCGAAGTAATTGAGAACATCTCGTCCATAGACGCCACCGCTTGGGATGCCTGTGCAGGAACTGCTCACCCATTCACTCGGCACGCTTTTCTTGGTGCGTTGGAAGAAAGTGGTTGTGTCGGCCAAAAAACAGGATGGTTGCCTCAGCATATTGTAGTTTACAGCGGCACGAAAAAACAAAATATCGTGGGTATCATGCCGTTTTATTTGAAAGATCACTCACATGGTGAATATGTATTCGATTGGGCGTGGGCTGAGGCCTACAACCGTGCAGGGCTCAAATACTACCCAAAACTACTATGTGCGATCCCTTTTACACCGGTTAATGGCGCCAGATTAATCGTCAAACCTGGTACATACGATAGTCAGGAAATTCGTCAAGTGCTTTTAGATAAGGTGTTTAAACTTGCCGATGACCTAAATGTTTCATCTGTTCATTGGCTATTTACCACCGAACAAGACAATAGTTTTTTATCCCATGCCGAGATCACGCGGCGTAGCGGGTCACAATTTCACTGGCGCAATAAGAATTACGAAAGTTTCAATGATTTTCTAACCGATATGTCACATAAGAAACGCAAAAATATTCGGCGTGAACGCCGGCGAATTACTGATGCAGGCATAAAATACATCGCCATAAGTAATGATCAAATAGAAGCACAACATACAGATGAAATGTTCAACTTTTATACACGAACTATCCAGAGATATGGTGCCCAACAATACTTAAATCGAGAATTTTTCGAGCGGATTACAAGCGACATGCCTGAGTCAGTATTATTTCTATTTGCTAAGTGCGAAAACGTCTTTTTAGCAGGTGGGTTATTTTACATAGGTGACAGCGCCTTGTACGGACGTTACTGGGGAGCGAACAACGATTACCACAGCTTACATTTTGAAACTTGTTATTATCAACCCATTGAACATTGTATAAATAATGGATTAAAGTTATTCGAGGCTGGCGCCCAAGGTGAGCACAAACTGGCTCGGGGCCTCTTACCGATAAAAACATACTCTTACCATTGGTTAAATGATCCACGTTTTATGAGCGCCGTTGAGCAATATACTAAAGAAGAAAATAGCCACATAGATCGATATACTGAACAACTCGGCGCACATTCTCCGTTTCGCGCGGACAAGGATAAATAGGGTAATATACGATGTACTTAATCGCATGAGTGCTAAATAGAACTTGTGAAAGCATATTCCTCTAAGCATTTAGGATTTCCCGACCCAAGACTAGCTGGAGCTGATGGTCTGTTGGCTGCTGGAGGTAACCTTGAATCCCACACGCTGCTTGAAGCCTACCGCAGTGGGATCTTCCCCTGGTTTAACGAAGACCAACCTATTTTGTGGTGGTCGCCAGATCCTCGGACAGTAATATTTCCGGAAGATATTCATATAAGTAGAAGTCTGAGACGCTTTATTCGTCAGACTAAATTAACCCTAAGCTGCGATCAGGATTTTGAAGGAGTACTTGAAGGCTGCGCTCAAAGCAGGGCTCAACAGAGAGAGCCAGGCACATGGATAACTGGAGAAATGAAGTCTGCATATAAGCGCCTATTTGAAAATCAACATGCTCATTCTATTGAGGTATGGCAGGAAAACCAGCTGGTTGGAGGACTATATGGTGTCAGTGTTGGAAAAGTATTCTTCGGAGAGAGTATGTTCAGCGCCATAGGTAACGCGTCGAAACTCGTATTGGTAAGCGTTTGCAAACAATTGTCTGAAGCGGGCTTCGAGTTGATTGATTGCCAAGTTAGCTCACCACATCTGCTTAGTATGGGAGCCAGAGAGCTCGCTAGAGATGACTATCTTTGCAGGCTCGAACAGGCAGCAGCAATCCCAACTGATCAGACTGCGTGGCTTACATGGCCTAATCGGCTTAACCTATAAAAGTAATAATTATACAAACGTAGAATGAACAAACGCGTTTCAAAAATAAGCCTATATCTGACCATCCCAGAACCATGCCCCTATCTGGAAGCGCGCAATTCCACTTCGCTCGTAGTTGACCCGGAATACTCGCATTCACTAGCGTCGATCAGCCAACTTACCCGCAATGGCTTTCGCCGCAGCGGCAATATGATTTATCGCCCGCATTGTGATAACTGTAAGTCATGTGTATCTGTACGCATCCCAGTTAAGGTTTTCCGACCCAACCGAAGCCAACGTAGGGTGTTGAAGAAAAACCACGACATAGTGGTCGAACGAACGAATGCTTATTATGATGCTGAGCACTTTAAACTCTACTTGAAGTACCAAAAGTCCAGACACCCTGAAAGCTCCATGTGTGATGACGATCCACAGCGTTATCGAGAGTTTCTAATGTCGAAAAATACAGACACGTGGTTCAACTGTTTTTACCTCGACAATAAACTAATCGCTGTAAGTGTTATCGACCGGTTGGATGATGGCGTGTCAGCTGCCTACACTTTTTTTGACCCTGACATGTACACCAGAAGTCTGGGTACCTTCGCAATTTTAGAAATGATTAAAGAAGTAAAATCTAAAGAATTAGATTATGTGTATTTGGGCTATTGGATTGAAGAATCTGAAAAAATGAATTACAAAACACGCTTCGCACCGCTGGAATTCTATTTAAACCAACGTTGGATCCAAATAAAAAATCCGGCATCCTAAAACTACTCGTGGTAATTACAAGCGGTCCACCACCCAAATTCTAATCCCGAACGGTACCTGATAAGCCAAGTCCTTTCCCCCTTTACTGCTCGGCACGTATGGTGCATCATACGCCCGCTAAAATAAGACATAAATAGAGAGTGTGAGTGCCAAAAGAAGATCAAATTGAAATGGAAGGGACCGTCGTAGACGCACTTCCCAACACCCAATTTCGGGTTGAACTCGAAAATGGTCACGTAGTAAATGCACATATTTCAGGAAAAATGCGCAAAAACTATATACGAATACTGCGCGGGGACACGGTAACAGTGCAGTTGACACCGTATGACCTTACCAAAGGTCGCATTATATACCGCAACCGTACTTAAATATCTAAACACCCCTTCCTAGCTTATTCAGTTGATTGTATGCGAGAAAAGATCCCACATAGGGAAGCCATCAGCCTCGTCAATAATGTACTGTTTATATACCCAGTATTATGTTAGGGTATAGGCTGCTTTCTTAGCCAAGGATACGCGTCAACATGAAAGAGTTAACCAAACGGCAAACAGAAATACTCGATTTCATTCAGCAAGCAATCACCGAAACTGGCGCGCCACCTACTCGTATTGAAATAGCAAATTACTTCGGTTTTCGTTCAGCTAACGCTGCAGAAGACCATTTAAAAGCGCTCGCTAAAAAAGGGGAAATCATCCTTAAAAGTGGCACATCGAGAGGAATACAATTAATCACTAATAAACCTAAAAAGGTGCCAAATTTCAGAAAAATTGAACCAGTACAAGTGATAGGCCATGCATCTAACAAACCTCATCTAAGTTCCAATGTTAGTTCTACTCATTTCAGTTCTACAAGAAACAATAGAAATAACACACAAGGTACCGGCAAAAATAATGTTGTGCCGTTCACCAAAGTAGCTATTAATGAATTCGAACAATTACCTATAGTTGGCTCCGTAGCCGCAGGTGAGCCCATTCTTGCAACTGGCAATATTGAGTCACATATCAATATCGACACAAGCGTATTTTCTCGGACACCTGACTATCTATTGCGCGTTCGTGGCGATAGTATGCAAGATATCGGCATTATGGATGGAGATATTTTAGCCGTAAAAAGTGCCGTTATAGCCGAAAATAATCAGGTTGTGGTTGCGCGCCTTGACACCGACGTTACGGTTAAGCGCTTTAAACGAGAAAACGAACAAAGTAAAACCATCGAGTTAATTGCGGAAAATCCCGCTTATGAACCAATTGTCGTTGATCTTGAACATCAAGAGTTTGCCATAGAAGGTATCGCAGTTGGAGTTATACGAAACACCATTCACTAGCTGAGCAATTACATCAGTCGGTTAGTCCGTTTAAGTTCTTGCAACATGGCAAATTCAGCAGCTGCGGGGTCGGAACCTTTACCAAAGCTTGCTACCCCAGAAGTATAGCTGGTACCAAATGTTTGTGCCGCTGTCAGGGTTTGTAAATACCCCGAATCTAACAAGTCCTCGTTAAGCGATTCTAAAGGGTGAATAAACACACTCCAGATATACCCATTACTTATCGCATAACGCGCATCAAGCCTACTTTCAAAATTTGCTTGCAATAACCGTGAATAAATAGATGGATCAACTTCACTAATTTTATTTAGCGATATAATAATTCGCATCCGGCCAAAGCTCGGATCAGCCAGAATCTGAACTGTTAATTCACCATCGTCAATGAGCCAGTTTCCTGCCTTACCCTGCGCTTCAGGGAAACTGTCTTCTACCCAACTTTGTAGTTCATCAAATTGCATAAATTAAAATCAATACCGTTATTGTTCTGTATTAGGGACTAGACCCAAATAGCCACAGCTAGAGTAATAGATGGGTTTATTCAAGTAAAATTCAAGCTTCCATCAAGAGTTACTTATAAATCGTTTGTAGAGAGCCCAATCGAATCCTGGGCCTGGATCTGTTTTACGGCCTGGTGCGATATCACTATGCCCCGTGATTGAACTAGTGCCGATTTTTGGGTAAGCCCTCATAAGTGTTCGGGATAGTTTTGCTAATGATGTGTATTGCTCGCGCTCAAAAACATCACCATCCATTCCTTCAAGCTCTATTCCTATTGAAAAATTATTTACCGTAGCCCTTCCGTGATACGCCGACTCTCCTGCATGCCAAGCTCTTTGTTCCGTGCTAACAAACTGCACTACACGGCCTTTACGCTCAATTAAAAAATGAGATGAAACCTGCAAATGCTGTATTTCGTTAAAATACGGGTGCGCAGAGTAATCCAATTGATTTTGAAAGAAATCACAAACTTCACTGCCTCCATATTCCCCGGGTGGAAGGCTTATACAATGAATAACCAACAGTTCAGGCACCTCACCAGTTGGGCGTTCATCATAATTATCAGAAGGCACATGTTCCACACCTTGAATCCAACCGTCCTTAAGAAATAAATCAGCTATCATTCAAGCTCATCTCCAAAAAGGCACCAGAAATAATATAGTGCCAGCAAATACCCCAGCTAGCACATCATCAACCATTACGCCAAAACCACCGCCAACTTGCCGATCCAATACACGAATCGGCCAGGGTTTAAGAATATCGAATAAGCGAAATAGTAAAAACCCTAACACCAAATTTGACCAGGCAAATGGTACAAAAGCCATCGTTATTAACAACCCAACGATTTCATCCCAGACGATGGCTCCATGGTCATGCACACCTGCATCCCTGCAAGTAATATCACAAAACCAAATACCGATCAAAAAGGCAAACGCTGTTACGATTAAGTAAGTGATTAAAGAAAATGAACTTAGCCCAATATATATGGGAACCCCAGCCAAAGTACCCCAAGTTCCGGGTGCCGGCTTTAGCAGCCCGCTACCAAATCCGAGTGCGATAAAATGCACTGGATTCCGTAAATTAAACTTAGCCGCAATGGCGGTATGGTGAACGTCTTTCATAACTTCAGATTTTGATACCCCGCAACACTATTAGATACCAGGATAGCTTCGGATACTTGATCAATAGATCATGGCCAACACCAGTTACTTTTAAGGGTATCGCAGGGGTCGCTACTGATAAGCCTCTTCAATGTATTATTTGAATAGAACGAACCCAAACTTAAGTAAAGTGGATGAATCCCGACTTGCCTGCATATTCGGCGCTAACATCAACATTATCATTAAAACAACGTACTAGTCCCGTATTCGTGACACTACCTATCTTGGTAACGCTAATCCCTAATCGGCTAGATATTTCGAACAAAACCTGTTGTTTATCGGGGCCTACAGTGAATAATAATTCGTAGTCATCACCTCCGGTCACTGCACAATCCAAGGCTTTCTCAGGCGCTATATGTTCAACCACACTTGGATGCAGAGGCAAACAGTCTAATTTCAGATCGATACCAACTTTACTTGCCTGACAAATATGGGCTGCATCAGCGAACAAGCCATCAGACACATCAATACAAGAGGATGCGATACCAACTAGCGCCAAACCAAGGTCAATTCGAGCCTCTGGGCGCTCCAAATATTCCTGCAGCCCATCTAACTTCGCTGTCTCAATAACGTCTCCAGAATTGTTATCACCTAGCAAACTCAGGGCATAGGCTGCGACACCTAACTCTCCACTTACCCATACGGAATCTCCTAATCTGGCACCGCTACGCTTTATAGCCTGTCCAACTTCGAGTTCACCGCCCAATTGTAAGGTAAGCGTCATAGGGCCTTTAGTCGTATCGCCACCAACTAACGCTACATCATAACTGTCTAATGCCTCATATAGGCCGTTTGAGAATGACTCCAACCAAGTCTCATCTGGCTCGGGCAGTGTTAAACATAACGTTGCCCAAATAGGTTTAGCCCCCATAGCAGCCAGGTCGCTTAAATTGACCATCGCGAGTTTATACCCTAGATTAGACGGCAGCGTAGCCGGGAAGAAATGGACTCCACTGACCATTGTGTCGGCACAGACAACGAGAGATTGTCCTGCAGCTACCGTCAGAACAGCGGCATCATCTCCTACTCCAATTTCGACTTTCGAATTTTGCCCGGAAGGATACTTAAAATACTGGTGAATTAAATCGAATTCATCCATCCACGAACTGAAACAGTATTTGATTAGCCTCGGCTCGAGGCCGCCAGCTTATCCAGAACCACATTAACATAGCGAAAACTATGTTCCGCGCCAAATACCTTGGCGAGCTCTATCGCCTCATTAATCACTGCTTTTGGCGGAACTTCCAATTGGTATAGTAATTCATAACTGCCAATCCGCAGTATTGCCCGCTCGATCGGATCCAATGAAATAAAAGTTCGATCTAAAAACGGTGTCAACGCCTTTTCCAACTCATCACAATATTGAGGCACTTCAGAAATCAGCATTGCCAAATAGGTGGTATCAACCCCTTTGCTACCCTCTGTTTCTATGAAGTGATCACGTATAACATCAGCTGACTGTTCTGTTATATCCCATTGATAGAGCGCCTGTACCGCCGTCCTGCGTGCTTTATGTCTCGGGCCAAGCGTGCCGCCCTTGGCTTGAGAATCTAGCGCTCGCTTAACCATGCATTACTCTATACTTGCTAACCCCAACCATATTTATACACCTATATCGATATTTAGGCATTAGGATCACTTAATCAGTTTTAACAGATTTGCCGTTTCCAGCACTGCTTCCGCAGCCTCCGCACCCTTATTCCCAGCCTTGGTACCCGCCCTTTCAATCGCCTGCTCAACACTATCTACAGTAAGCACTCCAAATCCAACAGGAATACCGGTAGCCAGTGCCACTGAACCAATACCTTTCACACATTCTCCCGCTACATATTCGAAATGCGGTGTACCACCTCGGATAACAGCGCCAATTGCCAACACCCCGTCGAACTCACCGCTTTCTGCTAAAGCTTTAACGGTTACAGGGATCTCAAATGCACCAGGCACTTTAGCTAGGGTAATGGCATTTTCAGGAACGCCATGCCGAACCAATGTCTCGATTGCCCCAGAAAGTAAGCTATCAACTATAAAACTGTTAAACCTTCCACAAACTATTGCTAGTCGAAGCCCACTTCCGTTTAAACCACCTTCTAATTCTTTATGTGCCATCTGGTCTTACTCTTTAACTGCTCTCTTGAGCTAGGCTATTAAAATTACTATTTGTTACTAAGGATACACTTCTACAAGTGTGTAATCAGACAATATCAGTTATGTAATCTACTATCTCTAATTCAAATCCACTCAAACCATGAACTTTCAAAGGCTTGCCCAAAACACGCATCTTGCGCACACCCAAATTTGCGAGAATCTGACTACCAGTACCCAATAAACGTAAATGTTTATCACCAGTACTAGGATTTTTTAACTCGGTAGTGGAATCTTCCAGCTCTTTAAGAATCTCAATATCTGTTTGATCATATCGTAGAATGACCAGTACACCCGAACCTTGTTTTTCAAAAAACTTTAGTATCTTGTCAGGGCTCCATATATCCTTACCCTGAAGAGCCAGGATTGATGCAACCAAATCAGATTCGACATGCACCCTCACCGGCACTACCTCCACTGGATCAATCTCACCTATCACCATTGCAATATGCGTCTCTTCACGTTCCTTATCGTTAAACACAACAGTTCGGACCGGGCCATTAACCGCTCCGCCTAATGCTGTATCCAAATAAGTTTCATGAACTCGTTCTACGCTAGGTTCATGCAGCATACGATAGCGAATTAACTCTGCTATTGAGCATAATTTAAGATGATGTTCTTCGGCAAACCTTTCCAGATCCGGCATCCGTGCCATGGTGCCATCATCGTTTAATATTTCGCATATCACACTGGAATGATCCCTACCTGCTAAGCGCGCCAAGTCGACGCCAGCTTCAGTGTGGCCCGCTCGATTTAGTACTCCACCCGAATGCGCCATAATCGGAAAAATGTGTCCTGGCGTAACTATACTTTCCGGCACGGCATTTTGATCGACAGCAGCAAGGACGGTAGTTGCTCGATCTGCTGCTGAAATGCCCGTCGTTACGCCTGCTGCAGCCTCAATAGAGACGGTAAAATTAGTTGAAAATCTGGCCCCATTATTTCCTACCATTAAGGGTAAACCGAGTTTTTTACAACGATCTTCAGTCAATGTCAAACAAATCAAACCGCGTCCAAAACGCGCCATAAAATTGATTGCCTCGGCGTCTACTGCATCTGCGGCCATCATAAGATCACCTTCGTTCTCACGATTCTCATCGTCAGTAAAAATTACCATCTTACCTTGACGATAATCCTCGAGAACTTCTTCGATAGTATTGTGACCCATATAATTTCTATTTGTTACAATGCAGTTTAAATACGCCAATCAAGGGTTAAAAATAGGCCACAAGACAGCATCTACACAAATCCATTTTTTGATAAAAGTTCTGTAGTAATAGGAGGTTCCGATGCAGTTAATAAGCGCTCTAAATATCGAGCAATCAGATCAACTTCTATATGAACTGTATCACCGATACTCTTATTCTCTAGATTAGTCTCATGCCATGTGTGAGGCACAATATTCACATCAAACTTCCGGCCTTCCACGGAATTTACTGTCAAGCTTATCCCATCCAGCGTAACCGAACCTTTTCGAGCAATATATTTGGCTAATATAGCCGGCGCCTCAAACAATAATCGCCACGATCTCGCATCTTTATCCAATTTCTTCAGGGTTGCTATGCCATCAACATGGCCAGATACAAAATGACCACCTAGGCGAGTTTCCGGGGTAAGTGCCAATTCCAAATTCACCATAGTGCCCTGCTCCCAATCTCCGATTAATGTATGCACTAAGGATTCTCTAGATACATCAAAACGCAGTGTATTACCTATTTGCTCAATAACGGTTAAACACACACCGTTAACTGAAATACTATCGCCGATGGCGATACCATTATCTGCAAGCTCGGATGCCTCGATAAGCAACTGCATATCCCCTGCGTTGGCAAGGGCTTCCTTAACTTCGCCGGTAGCTGCTATTAACCCGGTAAACATGGATCAAACCCCACAACCAATTATTTCCATCGACGGTGGATATACCGCTCGAGCTCGCACATCATCACCGATCTGAATTACATCGTGAAATCGAAACTGCGGGCGATCAATCAGCTTCTCAACCGTTTGCGTATCAAACATTCCACGCGCGCTTCCACCTAAAACGCTGGGCGCGTAATAGACTAATAATTCATCGACCAGACCATGCTCCAATAAAGAACCGGCCAATTTCCCCCCACACTCGACAAACACATCGTTATGATCGCGCAGTCCTAATTCTTCAAGCACGGACTGCAAATCTATTCCGCCACCATTATTGGTGTCAATTGGTAAAGACACTATTTCGGCCCCTTTCGCTTCCAAAACAACGCGCTTTTTATCATCTTCACTACCAGTCAGTATTAAAATATTCCCATCATCACCGATAATTTGAGCATCACTAGCGATTCGTAAGTTGGTATCTAACACGACACGTAATGGCTGTTTCTCGGTAGCCACCAAGCGAACGGTCATTTGTGGGTCATCAGCTGCTACCGTACCGCTACCAGTCATAATTGCTGAATAACGAGCACGCTGTTTATGAACGTCTTCTCGAGCCTCCAGCCCTGTAATCCATTGACTTTCACCACTCTCGGTAGCGGTACGACCATCCAATGTTGCACCAATTTTCAACGCCACCCAAGGACGACCACTCAACATTCGTGTAATAAACCCTCGATTCAGCCAGCGCGCCTCAGATTCCAATAAGCCAAACTCCACGTCTACTCCAGCGGTTCGAAGTACATCGAACCCCCCACCTGATACCATTGGATTTGGATCCTCCATTGCACATACCACGCGCTCAATTCCCGCCCGAGCGATTGTGTCCGTGCATGGTGGTGTGCGACCTTGATGACAACATGGCTCCAAATTTATATACATTGTTGCGCCACGAGCTTTATCGGCAGCTTGTGCAAGCGCTAATATTTCAGCATGAGCTTCTCCCGCGCGCGAATGGTAGCCTTCGCCAACAATTTTACCCTCATGCACCACCACGCAACCTACACATGGATTTGGGTGAGTATCACCCTCGCCAAGCCGCGAAAGATCAATGGCGCTCGCCATATAATTTTCGTCTGCCGAGCTGAACGTCATATTTTCTTTTTGGCTTTGCGTAATCCACTGCGATCCGAGGCACGTTTTTTCAATCGTTGAATTTCCTCTCTGAATTGATCTACATCTTCGAATGATCTATATACTGATGCAAACCGAACATAAGCTACTTTATCGAGCTTACGGAGCTCAAATATAATTAATTCGCCCAATTGAACGGAACGAATCTCACGTTCACCGCTCTTCAGTATAATATTCCTAATTCTATGCATCATTGAGTCGATTTGATCTGCGCCGACAGGACGTTTTTCCAATGCTCGATCAACACCCCGGCGTATCTTTATCTCATCAAACTGTTCTCGCTGACCATTATTTTTAACAATATAGGGCAACTTTAAGCTGGCATTCTCCATCGTAGTGAAGCGTTCAGAACAAGATTCGCACTCACGGCGGCGGCGCACCGTATCTCCATCATCAACTAGACGCGAATCAATGACTCTGGTGTCATGAAACTGGCAAAATGGACAATGCATATGAATCTCCCGTTATACTAGTGGGCAGGCGAATAACATCCGTAGTATTTGATTTTACACGTTTTTCAGAAAACCCTTAATAAATGACTAGCAAGGCTAGGTAAGTATTTCTGGCCGATAGCGCGCACATTTAACTCGAATAGACCGGAAACCGTGCACAGGTATCGAGAACCTCTTGCTTCACCCTTGTACTTACACTGTCATCCCCCATGTTATCAACTATGTCGGATATCCAGCCAGCAAGCAGGGTCATTTCAGCCAAACCAAAACCCCTAGTAGTAATCGCAGGCGTTCCAACTCTGATACCACTGGTCACAAATGGGCTTTGAGGATCATTCGGCACCGCATTTTTATTTGTCGTAATATTAGCCGCATGGAGTGCAGCTTCAACATCTTTTCCGGTGAGGCTTTTTGCAGATAAATCGATCAAGCACAGATGGTTATCGGTGCCTCCCGAAACCACATCAAGCCCCCGACCAATTAACCCCTTAACCAATGCTCGAGAGTTATCCAGCACTTTTTGTTGATAGACGTTAAAATCGGGGCTCAACGCCTCCTTAAAGGCAACCGCTTTTGCAGCAATAATATGCATTAAAGGACCACCTTGGGATCCTGGAAACACACGAGAATTAAACCTTTTTTCTAAATCGGGATTTGACTTTGCCAAAATAAGCCCACCACGCGGGCCACGAAGTGTTTTATGCGTTGTAGTGGTTGTAACATCCGCAATATTGACTGGGCTGGGATAAATACCCGCGGCGACCAAGCCTGCCACGTGCGCCATATCGGCCATAAAATATGCACCAACAGCATCAGAAATATCCCTGAATCTCTGCCAGTCCACAAAACGGGAATAGGCGCTAAAGCCAGCGACTATCATCGTTGGCTTATGTTCATGCGCCAGACGATCAACTTGCTCATAGTCAATCTCACCAGTACTTTCGTTCAGCCCATATTGAACTGCGTTATACACTGAACCTGAAAAGTTAGCCTTGGCTCCGTGAGTCAGATGACCACCATGCGCTAAACTCATACCAAGCACAGTTTCCCCTGGCTTCATACAAGCGAGGTAAACCGCACCATTCGCTTGAGAACCGGAATGCGGTTGAACATTGGCGTAATCGGCCGAAAATAATTGTTTGGCGCGCTCAATGGCTAAATGCTCGGCCACATCGACATTTTCACATCCACCGTAATATCGCTTGCCTGGATAGCCCTCTGCATACTTGTTAGTCATCTTTGAGCCTTGTGCAGCCATCACTAGGGGACTGGCATAGTTCTCTGAGGCTATCAGTTCAATATGCTCCTCTTGCCTAATATCCTCAGCTTTTAGCGCAGCCGATAATTCAGGATCAAATTCATCAATACTTTTATCAGGATCAAACATTTTAGTTCTAATCTCGAGGATGTTATAGAAATCATTGGTTACAAGCTTGGCTTAAGGGCGACCTGAAAAATTAACGGATACCGATCACGGCAACAATTCACCTTCCACAGTTTTATCATCTTTGTCTGGGGGCAATAGATCTTCACGAGATACCCCCAGCGAGTAAACGGCAGGACTGGCTATGAACACCGAAGAATAAGTACCGATTATCACCCCGATGATCATCGCAAGAGAAAAACCAGCTAGCACTTCACCGCCATAAAAGTACAGTGACAGCAGCACTAACATGGTCGTAACCGAGGTCAAAATCGTACGCGGTAAAGTTTGATTGATGGCCCGCTCAATAACTTGCTCTGTACTAGCTTCCATCAAAGTTCGAAAATTTTCTCTAATTCGATCAAAAACTACGATCGTATCATTGAGGGAATAACCAATAACCGCGAGTAACGCCGCTAACACTGGCAGTGAAAATTCGACTCCAAAAATTGAAAAAAAGCCTAGCGTTATCAATACATCATGTATTAAAGCGATCACCGAGGCTAATGCGAAACGCCATTCAAAACGAAACATCACGTATATCAAAATCCCGCCCAACGCCCACATCAAGGCTGACAAACCTTTATCCAGCAGTTCTGCACCAAATTGAGGCCCAACGAATTCTACTCGCTGCAATTGCACCTCACAAATAGCTATCGAGCCTTCTACTGAACATTGCTGTTTACCAGTAACGCCAGTCGAACTTAAACCGACTTCGGAAAATGGTACACGTAAAGCTTCCACTAATCGGGTACTGAATTCTGCATCCTGTGTTTCCCCACTCAACGGCACTCGCACCATTACGTCCCTGGCAGTACCAAAGTATTGAACCACCGAATCACCGTAGCCAACCTCAGCAAGTGTTTGGCGAACGTCACTAATATCCACACTACTTTGGTATTGAAGTTCAACCAAAGTCCCACCGGTAAAATCAAGGCCTAGCAACAATCCACGAGCCATCAATGAAGATATGCTAGACGCTATTAATACCACTGATAGTATCGCGCCGATTAAACGCCACGATAGGAAGGGTATTTGGGTCTCTTTATTAAGTATTTGCATATTAAATGGATTAAATAGCTAGGTTTTCGACCCGGCGCTTACCGTAAATCAAATTCACTAAAATACGGGTTACGAAGATTGCTGTAACCATCGATGTCAAAATACCGATACTTAAGGTGATTGCAAAACCTTTAATCGGGCCAGTACCAAAATTAAACAACACCAGTGCCGCTATCAGGGTTGTTACATTTGCATCAATAATGGTAGAAAAAGCCTGCTCGTATCCCCTATGTATACTAACCTGTGGCCCAGAAATGGCACGTAACTCTTCTCTAATACGTTCAAAAATCAACACATTTGCATCAACCGCCATACCCACAGTTAATACCATACCCGCTACGCCCGGCAAAGTTAACGTGGCCTGAAACAAGGATAAAACAGCAACAATTATCACCAGATTTAGAGTTAATGCCGTACAAGCCACCAATCCAAATACCCGATAATACAAAGTCATAAATATCAGCACCGCTATTAAGCCACCGACTACTGACTTAAATCCCTTCTCGATGTTCTCTTTACCGAGACTCGGGCCAACAGTACGTTCTTCTATTATAAACACCGGGGTGGCTAGGGAACCCGCCCTAAGCAATAAAGCCAAATCCTGCGCCTCGGCATTGCTTTCTAAACCGGATATCTGAAAACGCTTGCCCAACTGATCACGGATAACCGGCGCCGTAATAACCTCTTCTATACGCTTGGCAATAAAAATTTCATTTCCCTGCTCGTCTAATACAGAATTTCCCGCGGCATCGAGTTTAGCTTCACGTTGGTTTTCGACATACAGAATCGCCATTCGGTTACCAATATTTTCTCCAGTAATACGGCGATTAATAGCACTACCTTTGGAATCCAGAGTCAGATTAACAATAGCCCCACCCGTAAGATTATTAAAGCCGCTACCTGCATCAATAATATTTTCACCGGAGTAGATCATTTGCTTTTTCAGTAGTATTGGCTGGCCATCACGAAACCGATATATTTTTGATCCCGCCGGAGCAACACTTCTAATACTGGAGCTTATATCGTTATCTTCATCCACTAGCATTACTTCCAGCGTAGCTGTGCGCCCCAATATATCCTTTGCACGCGCAGTGTCTTGTACGCCAGGCAACTGCACCACAATTCGGTCCGCTCCCTGTCGCTGTATTACTGGTTCAGAAACACCCAATTCGTCAATTCGACTTCGCAATGCTGTTATATTTTGCTGCAGCGCGAAATCACCAACCTCTTTAAGTCTTGCCTCACTAACAGTTAACAGTAGTTCCGGAAATTCAGCTTCATCATTAGGTACTCCAGACAGCTCGATATAATTCCTTACGATTTGATCGTAACCCAGATCACGAGTTCCAATATCTCGAAACTTAATCAATATCGAACCGTCGGCCTGTAATCGAACGCCTCGGTGGCGTATATTTTCCTCTCGCAGCAAGGTCCTAATATCGTCAACATAACTTGCCTTGGCCCTTTCTTGAGCTGAGGGTATATCTACTTGCATTAGAAAATGCACACCACCACGCAAATCAAGCCCCAGATACATGGGTACCGCACCCAGATTAGCTAACCAATCAGGCATTGCAGGCATTAACCCCAAAGCGACTGTATAGCCTGCACCAAGGTTGCTGGTGATTAATTCACGCGCTTTAAGTTGTTCTGATGTGTCTGCGAACCGTAGGCGAATTCCAGTATTATCTAGCGAAGTCGCTACAGGCTCCATACCTGCATCACGAACCAGGTTAGTTACTAAACTAAGTGTAGATTGTGTTACTTCAGCACCGCGCACACCGGCAATCTGTATACCAGGATCCTCTCCATAGACATTAGGTAATGCATATAGAAACGCTGGCACTACAATTAGCACCAACACTAAGTATTTCCAAATAGGATTTTGGTTCATCTACCGTTCCGAAAACAGACTTTGCTCTATACTTCGAGCTATTTGTCCGTTACCTCCTCTACTTTGCCGTTTATAACTATCGTAAGACTCATCCAAGCCTTCCACACATACACTTTGCTCTGACGGTAGCAATCGCAAAAAGGTCTATCGCTAGTTATCTTGCGCTGCGGTATATAAGTACCGACTACTACAAGCTAACTCCGGACCAACCACCATTATCGCCGAAAGAACCAGCACCCCGCGCGTTAAGCTTTGCTGGACAGCATCATTTGAAGCAAACATCTATTAAGACTAATTGTTAACCAAAAGATAAATATCAAGTTTTGCCTTAAACCCTATATTAATTAGCGGGTAAACTATCTAAGCGAATAGTAGCCATGACTGCTATTCGCAGAACCCTATGATCCTTTAATAGTGCCTTTAGGCATCATAGATTGAACCAGACTTTTTTGTACCTTCACGTGAGTTCCGGTCGCAATCTCAACGGTCATGAAGTTTTCACCGACGTCAGTAATCTTGCCAAGTATTCCACCGTTGGTAACCACTTCATCGCCCTTACTTAAACCCGTAATCATTTGCTTATGTTCTTTGGCTCGTTTCTGCTGCGGACGAATCAAAAGAAAATAGAAAATCACAAATAGGATAACCATTGGCAAAAATTGCATCCAACCTGCTGCATCACCGGTCGCCCCACCAGCGGTTTGGGCTATAGCATCAGAAATAAAAAAATTCATTAGTAATTCCTTAAAGTATAAAATTAAGTCAAAAACAAACTTCGTGAACCACGAAGTTTTTAAGGTCGAGTATTATGCCACAGCACTTTATACAACGTGCCTTTTCTCAAAAAATAATTGCTTAAACTGCTCAAATTTTTGATTCGCGATTGCTTCCCGCATTTCACGCATAAAATTAATGTAAAAGTGCAGATTATGTTGGGTATTTAGCCTCGATCCAAGAATTTCATTATTACGCAATAGGTGCCGTAAATAGCTTCTCGAATAGTTCTGGCAAGTTTCACAAATACAATCCTCGTCCAACGGGCGAGTATCCTCCTCATATTGTGCATTTCGAATCTTAACGACACCAGTAGAAGTGTATAACCAACCGTTGCGCGCATTTCTGGTTGGCAGCACGCAATCAAACATATCTATACCTTGGGAAACTGCGTTAACCAAATCTTCCGGGGTACCAACCCCCATTAAATAGCGAGGTTTATTTTGAGGCATTTCGGGTGCAATATACTGCAAGATGCGCTGCATATCCTCTTTGGGTTCACCAACTGACAAGCCTCCAATAGCATAACCATCAAAACCCAGTGACGCTAATCCCTGTAAAGACTGACTCCGCAACGCCTCATACATACCACCCTGAATAATTCCGAATAGCGCAGAACCATTGTTACCGTGTGCCTGTTTGCTACGGTCTGCCCAACGTAAAGAAAGCTCCATTGAAACCTTAGCTTCTTCTTCACTTACGGGAAATGGCGTGCATTCATCAAAAATCATAACAATGTCCGCGCCCAAGTCATGCTGAACCTGAATCGCTTGTTCAGGACCCAGGAACCATTTACTGCCATCGATAGGTGACTGAAAATCAACCCCCCGCTCGGTGATCTTTCGCAACTTGGCCAGCGAGAACACCTGAAATCCACCTGAGTCCGTCAGAATTGGTTTTTGCCAATTCATAAAATCATGTAGATCACCGTGTTTTTTAACTACCTCGGTTCCCGGGCGTAACATCAGATGAAAGGTGTTCCCTAAAATAATTTCCGCACCTAACGATTTAACTTCATCAGTCGTCATCGCTTTAACAGTGCCCGCCGTACCGACTGGCATAAAAACTGGGGTTTCGATAGTACCGCGATTAAAATGCATCCGGCCCCGCCTGGCTGCGCCGTCGGTATTTAACAAATCGAATTTCATTGAAGTAATTTATACACCCAAGTCAGGTAATTAGCATTGCATCACCAAATGAAAAAAAACGGAATTTGTTCTGCACTGCTTTTTTATAGGCTTGCATAGTAAAGTCGTAGCCGGCAAATGCACTGACTAACATCATTAGTGTTGACCCCGGCAAATGAAAATTGGTAAGCAAAGTATCAATTGTACAAAACTCGTAACCAGGCGTAATAAAAATATTGGTATCCCCTGTACAAGCAACTAATTCATCGTCGGTTGAAAGATTCGCAGCACTCTCAAGCGCCCGCACACTGGTCGTTCCTACCGCGATTACGCGCCCACCACTTTTCTTTGCCTTATTAACCGACGATGCCACCTCCGCACTAACCTCAAAACGTTCATAATGCATCTGGTGATCACCAATATTATCAACCCGTACCGGCTGAAAAGTGCCCGCACCAACATGCAAGGTCACATATTCAATACTCACTCCCCTAGCCCTAATTGCTGCCAACAGCGGTTGATCAAAATGTAGCCCGGCGGTTGGCGCTGCTACGGCACCCACATGCTCCGCATATACGGTTTGATAACGCTCCTTATCAACCGGGTTATCATATTCATGATCAGACCTTTGAATATATGGCGGCAAAGGTAAGTGACCTACTCTTGCGAGCCACTTATCTATATTCGTGACATTGTGTATGCCTAACTCAAAAAACTCACCCTGGCGCCCCAAAACTTCCAAATATTCGTCACCTACAGAATTATCTATTAACAATTTAGTACCAGCTTTCGGTTTTTTACTTACGCGAACCTGAGCCAGCAGTGAACGCTCGTCAATGATGCGCTCCAATAGAATCTCAATCTTTCCACCGCTTGTTTTTCTGCCGTATAAACGCGCTGGAATCACCCTTGTGTTATTCATCACCAGCACATCCCCAGCCCGCAAGTAATCGACAAACACGCTAAACGGTGATTCATCTATTGTATGCACATCGCGATCTAACACCATCATTCGGGAGGCTGTTCTCTCTTCTAGTGGATGCTGAGCAATAAGCTCATCAGGCAGTTCGTATTGAAAATCAGAAACGCGCATATAGCCGCTGGCCGAGTTAGGAAAGTTAACGGGGGCCGAGCATACTCGCCCACATATGAATTTCCAATCCATCAATGAAATTAAAGTGTGGCCATTATTACAACCAATTTCAAGAGTGTCATCGGGTGTAACTGTCACCTGAATCTCTCAGCCAGAAAATTTATAAATAGGCCTAGATGAATTCAGTTCCTAGATATATACTCCAGGCGCGTGCCGGGGTGGCGAAATTGGTAGACGCAGGGGATTCAAAATCCCCCGGTGGTAACACTGTGCCGGTTCGAGTCCGGCCCTCGGTACCATTTTTTAGTTTGCACGGATGCCAGCGAGTACTAATAACCGCATAGAATATACTTATTTTTAAGTTGATGTATGCCAGTGAGTACTACGTTATCATTGTTATACCATCATTTTGCGGGTATATTTTGGAAGCTAATCTAAATATACCAACAAAAATGCTTACTGATGCGAAAGTAAAAGGACTAAAATCAAAGGATAATAATTACTTAACCCTCTGTTAGCCACCTAAATCGTAAGTAACGATCTTGTCATAGTAACCGCTAATAGTTAGCTCGATTTCAACTGGGCCTTGGTTGAGGTTCATAAAGTACCAGCCGTGCTCACCAGTATATGGTGCAACCATCACTCCGCGATCCACCGAAGCCTCACCTTCTGCGTAACGAGTAAAGTAACCCTCTACCTGCACGTCTCCAGGTTGGTGGGCGTGATAGTCGTAATAGGTCTCAGTAGACGCCTTCCATTCAAAAACAATCGCATCGCTGGCCTGCATAACTACTTTAATTTCTGTTCGCCCACCCAATGCTAAAGCTACGGTAACTGTTTCTGTTTTTAGTGCTTTATTCGTATGAACTATATTTTCTCCATCCATACCCGGAGTTAAAAGCCCTGATTCATCATGTACTACGCCGAGTTTACTGTAGTCCACTATACGGAACTTTAGTTGCTCAAGAGTTGCGACCGATATCGCTAAACCATCCATAGTTATATTGTTCAATGGTTCTAAAGCTACATCGTCTCGGTCACTAAACAATACTGCACTAGCGATTACACCGATAATCACAGCTGCAAGTGTTCCATATCCAAGTACAGACGAATTAATTTTACTTTTATCGATGACAAACTCCGTAATGTTGCAAACAGACAATAAAATATATTTATTACTAACTAGCAAACGCAAAACTACCCGCTAGTAGCACCACGCCAAAATCTTACACCGAAACGATCTATTAAATCTATGTTCTAGCCTCTCAAAGAGGCGAATGTGCTGATAGTATTTTTAATAGCCGCGAGCTTAGTGACCCAAGATAATGGAAACGTTAACGAATCCGTTAACGTTTCGAAACCGTTTATATATAGGGGTATACGCTTGATTATTAATATTGATGAGTTAATGATTACCTTTCCAAATTTATTAGAATATATTTTTAAACATGTATAAAATTAGCTCCATAATAGTGACTTCCATCATTTTTTTCTGTACTTCATTTACGATAAAAGTATACGCGCAGAATGGAAATAATGAAATAATCGAAGAAATATCAGTATTCGGTCAACAGCTTAATTCAAATAGTTCCACTGGTAGTAGGCTAGGTCTTACCGTAATGGAAACTCCAGCCACGTTGGAGATAATTAGCGGGGATAGCATTCGCAGCAGAATCGATTCCAGTGTGTTGGAAGCAGTAACTCGAAGTGCAGGGTTTACTAGTGAGGCCACTCCAGGAAACGGAGGGCAAAGTATCTCTGCGCGAGGGTTTCGTGGGCAAGGATCAGTCACTAAATTATTTGATGGAACGAATTACTATACAGCCGCAGGCACTAACACATTTCCATTTGATATCTGGGGTATAGAGCGGATCGAAATATTGAAAGGCCCATCGTCGGTTCTTTACGGTGAAGGAGGCATCGGCGGTGCGATAAACGTGATTCCCAAGACACCTCAACAAGAAGAAGCTTATCAGGCTCGCCTAACGGTAGGTGAAAACGATACCGTTTCTGGTGCGGTAGATCTAACTGGTGGGATAACAGAAAAAGTAGCTTATCGTTTGAATTATAGTAATAGCCAATCAGATAACTGGATAGCGAACAGTGAAAGTAAGACTGAAATGCTTTCTTTAGCATTGCTTTGGAATGTGGACGAAACTCTTTCAATATCAGCCCGCTATGACTATGGTGATCAATCTCCAATGAAGTATTTTGGTATACCGGTCGTGAACGGCGACTTTATGCTGCAGGCTAAAAATGCAAACTTTAACGTTGGTGATGCCGAAAATCGCTATGAAGATTCAGCATTACGTGTGAGAGCCGATTGGGTGATTTCTGATGCGGTGGCAATGCGTGCAGAAGTATTTCATTTGGAAACCGAACGATTTTGGAAAAATGCGGAGTTTTATAGTTTCGATTCAACAACCGGTTTGATCGATCGATTTGATCCATTGGTTATTGGTCATGACATGGATCACGATGGTTTCCGCAGTAATTTTATTTTTGATGATTCGATTGCCGGTAAAGCTTTGAAAGCTTCTCTTGGGTTTGAAGTAAATGATATATCGTTTGCTCGTCCAAGTAACTTTGGACCAGCCAATTCAAATCCTCTCGATTGGGGTTCTGATTTTGATACCGTAGACCCTACTAATTTCTTTGCAGGTACCCTAAGAAGCCTAACAGGCGCAAGTGTGGCATTAGATAATGTGTCGGATGTTGATCAACGCGCATTGTTTGGCGAAAGCCAACTCAAAATAACAGAACAACTAGCCATCGTTGGGGGGCTGCGTCACGAGAATGTTGATACCCTTTATGTTCGGTTTGGGCGTGAGCCAATTAATCAATCAGTTGATGCGCTCACTGGACGAGTCGGTCTAGTGTATGATTTCAATCAAAACACTGCGCTTTATGCACAGTATGCTACTGGTGCGACGCACCCAAGTAATAGCATCGTCACGGCCACGGCTTCAAATCGTGAATCAGATTTTATAAAAAGTGAGCAGATCGAGTTTGGAATTAAACAGCAGATAATGGATGGCCGGCTACAGTGGAACCTCGCGCTATTCGATATTGTTAAGAATAATCTGGTGGAAGACGATCCAGATTCTTCAAACCCGGATGACCTAATCACGATCCCTGAGCAATCTTCGCTGGGCTTAGAGCTGGGTTTTAGTCTAGAAACTGGCCCTAATTTTAGAATATATGGAAACGCTAGCATCCTAAATGCTGAAACCGATACAGGTATAACGCCAGTTTACGTGCCTGAAGAGACTGTGAATATTGGATTAGCGTGGTCCGCTATGAATAATTTACAAGTAGTAGCCGATGCTCGCTATGTCGGCGAACGTTTTCATCCTAGAATACCTATTCCATCTTATACGGTTGTTGATGCATCTGCTCGCTGGAACGTCAATGATAAACTGGCATTGACGGTGCGCGCTGACAACTTATTTGACGAGCTATACGCTTCAGCTGCCTACTATTCCTCAACCTGGTTGGTCGGAAAACCTCGCACATTTAGCCTTACAGCTGACTATAATTTCTAATTAAGACCAAAAATTATTCCTGTACTATTGGTTCTTTCGGTTGGCTGATAAAGCGGCTAACGCGGCTAACAGGACTTTCCGCGCTAGTTAAAATTTTATGAAATTAAAAACCGCTCTGTATCTAAGCCACCGCTGGTTGGGAATATTCATGTGTCTGCTGTTTATCATGTGGTTTTTCAGTGGCGTGGTAATGATGTATATCGGGTATCCCGAACTCACCCTTGAAGAGCGATACGCGGGTACTAGTAAGCTCGCTCACGATCGAATTACTTATTCGCCTTCAGATTTGCTTGTACAATCGAATTTGGGCGCGGCCGTTGATCAGCTAATTCTGACGAATATCGCCGACCGACCGGTTTATCTGCAAGGGCAAAGTAGATTGCAGCACGCAGTCATGTATGCAGATAGTGGTGAATTTATTGAACAAGTTTCGCCTGAATTAGCGGTTGAATCTGCCCGTTCGTTTTATCGAAATCAGCATCAGGTTAGCGAGCCAATTTCAGGGGAATTTAAAGAACTACTTGAAATGGATCAATGGAGTATTTCAAGTAGTTTAAGTACACATCGCCCACTACATTTAATTTCAATAGAGGACGCCGCTGGCACTAATCTTTATGTGTCTTCACGAACTGGTCAGGTAGTGCTCGATACTACCCGCAGGGAAAGATTCTGGAATTGGTTGGGCTCCAATATACATTGGATATACCCACTTCAACTTCGAAAGCATTCCAATATTTGGGGGAATGTAATTATAGTCTTGTCGCTAATTGGATTAGTATCTGTAATTACAGGCGCGATAATCGGAATAATACGACTTCGATTCAAACACCCTTATAGAGGTAAAGACATCACTCCCTATAAGGGAATGGTTAAATATCATCATATAGTTGGGTTAATGAGCCTGGTTTTTTTACTTACATATATGTTTAGTGGTCTTATGTCTATGGCACCATGGGGTCTATTCGACTCTGATACCAGCTTTAGACGACAAGTTAGCCGCTACCAATATTCGGGGAGTTCTTCCGAGCTGGGTGTAGCATTTTCTAAAGAAACAGAAATCCAGCAGCTACTAGCGCGACCAGAAAATCAGGATGTAAAGCAAATAGTCTGGCACAGGCTTGATAACGAATCTTATGTCGCCATGCACGATGCTCCCGGTGATGTGCGTGTAAGCTCATCCCTAACTACTACACTAAATATTGAGCTTAAAGTAGAGGAAACGGTAACTAGACTAATTCCTATGAGTAATATTGTTGAACTGCAAAAGCTAGATAATTACGACGCATATTATTATTCCCACCATTCACGATTTCACCCACTACCGATCCTACGGATTAAATTTGATGACAGGGAATCCAACTGGTTTCATATAGACCTTAAATCCGGTCAAGTACTGGGACGAATGACTTTAGCGAACCGGGTTCAGAGATGGTTGTTTAATGGTTTTCACAGCCTAGATTTCACGTCTTTGATTTACAATCGACCGATCTGGGACGTCGTAGTTATAATGCTTTGCGGTTTAGGAATGGCTTTTTCTATTACATCCGCGATCATATCTTGGCGACGAATTGGAAGATTCTATAAATCAATATCTTGATAGCTCCAAATTCCTATCGTTAGACTCTCAAACTGATGGTCAAGGACTGCACCTAGAAGTAAGGCTAGACAACTCGCTCTTCTCTCAGGCTCTCCTACCTAATAGCTCGCTGATGACTCTCAGCTCGGACGGGACCGTCAGTAGCTGTAAAACAGACTAGCAGCTGATTTCCCCGTACTCGTCGCTGTACATGCTGACGGAACATCGACGTTCAACATATAAAGGTGTCCGGGGCCGGACTTGAATTAACCTTATAAATCGTTGATTAATTGTATTTTTATTATATACAAATTATCAATATACCCCCAAATATACCCCCTATTTTTTAAGTAATCCCTTAATATGCGAGGTATGTCTTCACCCGTTTGGGTGAAAATCAAAAACCTGAATGACTGCTTATTACCCAAAGCAGTCATTCCATTTTCTTCCAAATTCCACGGTTTGCACACAATTTGAATAATCGCAGCTGGTAGCATCGGTCACAACCTTTGAATATAACTTATAAAATGCTAAAAATAATGAATCCAAATTTTTGTCGACTTCCTATACATACGTCATTAATGCGTTTTTTGACGATAACGTTTGTTTTGCTAACTCCTTCATTCGCATACGCCCATCATTCTTTTTCGGCGTTTGATATTAATACCAAAATTGAACGAACCGGTGTCATTACTCGATATGATTACAGGCAACCTCATATTTTAATGGCAATCACGGTCGCTCTCGAAATTGGTAGCGATGAAGTATGGGAGATTGAAAGCTTAGTACCCCGACGCTGGGAAAGATCAGGTTATGACAAAGACTTTGTGAAGTTAGGTGATACAGCGACTATTGTCGGATTTCCTGCCTGCAACGGTTCAACGGTAATGATGTTAAGCGCGATCAAGGGAGAAAAGGGAGAGTTGGTGGTACGAGATAAAATTAACCAGCGTCAATAGTTAATCAATGCGTGGGTTTATCGCCAAGCTCGACTGACGGCTAATTGCCCAAAGCGGTCATTCACTTAAATACTAGTGCAGGTAGCAATCGGCCAATCTAAGATATTTGTACCCATACAGTAAGGTGAAACCGAAATGTATCAACTTTTTAGTTCGTTTCCACGACTGGAATAGGTTTTATGGATTCTCTTTAAAAAACTAAACTTAATAGGACTATACTTTGAGCTTACTGAACGTATATAGGCTGAATTTGTGAGTGAGTTAATAAACTATAATTTTGACGAACCTTCCCATTACCCTGGATCGAATCATTTTAAGGTGCGTGGTTGGATAACCAGCGAAAAATGTGTGAACCAAGTTACGTTCGGTTCGCGACCTGCGACGCTACACGATAGGCCGGATGTTAGTAGCGTATTCCCTGACGCGAATTATGTGACAGGGTTTATTGGAATCGGGGCGATGGCAGACCTCATCGGAAACGAGTTGATTGGAAACTGCGAGACCCTTGATAGCAAAGTGGAAATCCGAGTCCGATTGAATCCAAATAAGATGTTCGAGCTTAGCAAATTTGAAAAATTTGAAAAATTTGAAAAATTTGAAAAAACATTTAAGAACGAAGACCCGAGAAAGTTGTTCGACATCGCAACCCAGCTAGAATTGGACACGGATGAGGTGAAGCAAGCCAAGCAAAGAGCTGAGAAATTATTAAAAATAAGCTCTGTGCTTGCTTGCCCGGAGTGCTCATCAGCTTTCGATTCTATTGAGCTTACCGTGGAAGAGGTGGTTTGTCGTGAGTGCGGGAAAGTGTTCCCGAGAAAGGGGAGAAAATTCGATTTTTTGTCTGAACAGTTAAGAACGAAGTTCAATATAACCGAGACAGATAATATCTCCACTCGAGGCCACGATCCTTTGGCATTGGCGTTAATAGGGAAATATAAAGATGGCCTAATTTTGGATTGCGGCGCGGGTTTCCCCTTTGTTGAATATAATAATGTTGTGAATTATGAAATCGTAGATTACCCTACTACAGATGTGTTAGGGGTAGGTGAGACTCTTCCTTTTAAGGATGCGTGCTTCGATGCGGCATTTTCATTTTCTGTACTAGAGCACGTCAAAGATCCGTTTTTATGCGCAAAAGAGATATCTCGCGTACTTAAACCCGGTGGAACGCTCTATTGTAGCACCCCATTTCTTCAGCCACTGCATGCGTACCCACACCACTACTACAATATGACCTCGATGGGGCTGCAAAACCTTTTCGCTCAAGACGTGGAGATTCTTGAGAGCGGAGTGCCAATTAGTGGCGAGCCACTATTTACTCTGAACTGGATTATCTCGAGTTGGGCGAGTGATCTTGATCTGGAAACTAAAGAACGATTTCTAGACCTAAGTCTGAGAGATTTAGCCACAAATGCTCACGAATTAATCGAGAAAGACTTCGTGACAACACTTTCCACGGCTCAAAAAAATGTTTTGGCGTGTACAACCATGATTTTAGGTCGGCGGAAAAATTAAAATATAGAAGGCCCTATCCTTCTGTCGGTCCGAGTGCTTGCCATAGGTTTTATCGGGGCCAACGAACGCCAATAACCGTTAAGGTTCAATCGGGGTACGCACGTTGCAACAAACCAGCAGCACATCTGGAACGAATACACAGTGTGTTATTAAATTCCCCGCTTTGAAAAGTATTCAATTTAACCCTTTTTAAGGCCTTTAGTACCGCACTGGCAGGGTAAGGTCTATATGAAACCAGGTGGATTCCCTGTTATCAAATTTAATACGTAGGATCGGTAGTGGGTGAAATCGTGAATGGTGGGAATAATAATATGCGTCGTAATTATCTAGCTTTTGCAGTTCAATAATTTCACCGGATGATTGCCAATAATCCAAAGATGGACATCATGAGAATGTGACTCGCGTTTTGGGTATAGCGACATATGATCCAATAAGCGGAAACCTATATGTCTCCAGAAGCCGCGATCTATTTCATGAATCAGGTTAAATACTAGTCAGATATCCTCTGCGCACGAATACCAATTCCCGGGCCAGCTACAAACTTCCGTGCTCCGACCACTCCGATAAGGGACTCCCAAGGCTCGGGTAGT
>JAQWNC010000002.1 GCA_029246505.1 Arenicellaceae bacterium | reverse complement strand
GGGCAACATCAAGGATGTCACAGTGCGCATGAATATCGACAACTTTGGTGCGAACGCCATCCAACGTTACTACCCTGCGATTTTGTGCAGCAGCGTTTAAGTCTGCACTCATAAGTAGCGTTCCTGCTGATAGCTGTCCAGCTGCAGTCAAGAATTTACGTCTATTCATCTAACATTCTCCCCGGGGCTTTTATCTTCAGTGAGTATAAGCCATGCGCTGATTTTTTTGAAAGGTGGCTATCAACCCCTGAAACCGATGGCATTAGTAGAATAGGTTAAACTCTTCGTTTATGTTACATACATCGCAAGATTTTTCTTTGGAAACAGTCTAATGACCAAATTTAATCTTAATGGTCGAGCGGTTGAGACTATTGATTCTGATGATACGCCTCTACTTTGGGTAGTGCGCGATACGTTCAAGCTCAAGGGTTCCAAATTCGGTTGTGGCATTGGCCAATGCGGTGCTTGCACTATGCATTTGGATGGTATCGCTAAGCGTACATGTATTTTGCCGATCATTGCCGTTGAGGGGAAAAGTGTTACCACCATTGAAGGATTAGGCACCCCAGAGAATATGCATGCTTTACAAGCCGTCTGGACGGAGCAGGGCGTGCCGCAGTGCGGTTATTGCCAGTCTGGTCAGATAATGAGCGCTGCAGCACTATTGGAGACTAACCCTGATCCTAGCAAATCTGAGATAGATCAGGCCATGAAGGGTAATATTTGCCGCTGTGGGTGTTATCCCCGTATCAAGAAGGCAATTCTGGATGTGGCGGCTAATCGTAAAGTAAAGAAGTTACAGCTTAGCGAGGTTGCCACAGGGCCTTTTCCAGAGGATGTGTCATGAAGGGTTGGAATCTGACTCGGCGTGGTTTTCTCAAGGCCAGTGGGATTGTTGGTGGCGGTTTGGTCATTGGCTACATGGTCACGCGCGATGGCCCACCGCTACCGGTGGCAGATATTGAGGGAGCTTTGACTCCCAATGCTTTTTTGCAACTAACGCCAGACAATATGGTTCGATTTTATTTTCCCCGCGATGAAATGGGTCAGGGCGCCATGATGGGTCTCACGACTTTAATTGCAGAGGAATTGGACTACCCATTGAACGAAATAGAGGTGTTATTTGCGGGTGCGCACAGTGCTTACAATAATCCCGATTTTAATTTGCAGGGTACGGGTGGTAGCACCTCAATGAAAGTGCATTTCCTGCCACTACGGCAGGTTGCGGCCAACATGCGAGCTTTAATTCTGGATGCCGCCGCTAGCGATCTAAACGTTTCGCGCAGCAGCCTGACTACTCATGATGCGCAGGTAATAGCGGGCGATCAGGCATTTCCATATGCTCAGTTTATAGAGACCGCCAGCGCTGCGGAATTGCCTGAATCAGCGACGCTGAAGCCAAAAACTGAGTTCAAATATATCGGTAAGGAGATTGCTCGTATTGATGGCCAGGCAAAGTCCACCGGTACTGCGGAATATGGTATCGATATTGAAGTCCCTAATATGCATTATGCGATGGTGAAACGTTGTGCGGTGGCAGGCGGTACGATTAAATCTTTTGATGCAGTGCCAATTTTGGCAACTGTTGGTGTTACGGATGTGGTCGCTATCGATAGTGGTGTGGCAGTGGTTGCAACATCTTTTTGGCAAGCTAAAAAGGCGGTCGCAGCATTAACTGTAGAATGGAATCTGCCCGAGTTGGCTAATATTAGTAGCCAACAAATCAAATCTGATTATCAACAGGCCTTGCAAGACGAAAAGGGTGATAGCTATTCTGAGGGTGATATTACACAAGGATTTACAGCGGCGAGTAAAATTGTGGAACGTGAATATTGGGCACCGTATCTCGCGCACGCTCCTCTGGAACCTTTAAATGCGGTGGTGAGAATCGAAAATGGCGAAGCCGACCTTTGGTCTGGTACTCAGTTTCCCGGTGTTGCACAGGGTTTGGTGGCACGCTATGCAGGTCTGCCGAAGGAGAAGGTACGTGTAAACAGCACTTTTCTAGGCGGAGGTTTTGGTCGCCGTGGCGCACTCACGCACATTACTGAAGCAACTCAAACAGCAATGGCCACTAATAAGGCGATCAAACTAATTTGGAGCCGCGAGGAGGACATTCAAAACGGGTTTTATCGCCCGGCATCGTTAATGAAAATTAAAGCTGGAATAGATGAGCGAGGTAAGATCAGCGCTTGGCAAGCTACTCGAGTCGGCGGAAACCTTACGCCATCCGTTCTGGGGGTTGTGCTCCCTGGGGTACTACCTAGGGTGCCAAGTGGCATAACTAACCTGATTACGGGTGCTGCCAATAGCGTGTTCGATGGATGGTCAATTGACGCTGTAAGTATCGAGGGATTGATTGATGACTATGATTTTGCCAATAAAGAAATAAAACATATCACTGTTGATCATGGATTACCTCTCACATTTTGGCGTTCGGTAGGGCATTCTTATACCGCTTTCGCCAAAGAAACACTGATTGATGAATTGGCCGAGTTTGCCGAAGCGGATCCGGTAGAGTTCCGTAAGCAACACACGCAGGACAATCCACGGTTGCAGCAGGTGATTGAAATGGCAGGGCAGGCCATGCAGCAATGGCAAAATGAGCTAGGCCGTTACGTGGGGTTTGCTGCGCATGGCTCTTTTAGCTCATATGTGGCAGAAGCCGCGCAGATTTCGATCGAAAACGGTGGGATTAAAGTCCACAAAATAGTGTGCGCAGTAGATTGTGGGCAAGTGGTTAATCCGGATGTTGTGCGTGGGCAAATGGAGGGTGCGATCATGTTTGGATTGACCGCCGCTTTATACGGCAATATCGAGCTTGAAAACGGTGCGGTTAAAGAAAGTAATTTTCATAATTACCCGATCCTGCGAATGGATGCAGCGCCTACAGTACAGGTGGTTATCGTCGACAGCGATGAAGCCCCCACCGGTGTTGGCGAGCCGGGTTTACCACCTATCGCACCGGCAGTGGCTAATGCTGTTTATGCTGCAACGGGCAAGCGTCTCTATGCCATGCCCTTTAGATTATAGGTTAGTCTTTAAGTTTTACTTAAAAAGCTTTTCGATCAGTGCTGCCCATCCCCTCCAAGAGGGAAGCCGATTGGATACTGCGCGTCGTACATGTTTTTGGTGTCGGCGTTAGGCTCACGCACACGGTACATGTTGTCCCACATTGAGATGATATTTGATCTCAGCCATTGATCGTAATTACCGTAATCACTAAAGTCGTCCATCGTTACGGTTTCGAGAATCTCTTCTATCGTCATATCTTTGGCGAGTGCATCGAGGATGCGGTCTCGTAAAGCGATCATGTAGGTGCGGTAGTAACCAAATGATGATTGGTCGGTGATTGGCCCGTGCCCCGGCACCACGATGTCTACATTTTCGAGCTGCGACAGCGATGTTAAAACATCGATTAACCCGTCGACGTTTGAGTCTCTATAGTCAGGCAGGCCAATTCCCTTACCAGCACGGACAACGTCGGTTGCAGTCAATACGCCTTCATCCGGGATATGCACTTGAATCAGGTTATCGCTATGGCTAGAGCCAAAGTAGTAAAGCACCACGCGTACACCCCCGAGACGGATCTCCATAGTTTCATCGAAGAGTAATTGTGGGACCGCAGAGTTTCGTCCTTCGCGAACGATATGTGGCAAGGCTTTTTCGTGGGCGACTGTCATGGCGGTGTCACTGAACACCTGTGTGTCGCAGATGTGACTCTCATGGTCGTGACTTAAAATGACGTACTTGACCGGAACACCGAAGCGACGGTCGAGTTCTTCTTTGAACCATTGTGCACCCTTAGGCGTGCACGTTCCATCAACAACGATGATGCCCTCAGAGGTCACGATAAAGACATTTGACTCCTGACCATGTCGGTACACATGCTCAGACAACTGAACGATTTCGTCCAACTTAACGATTGCGTCCATATCCTCTGCAGATCGAGCCTCCTGCGCTGACGCCGTGTTCATTAGCGAGAAAAATCCTAGTGAGAGTAAGAGTGTAAGAGCAGATATCGTCAGAATGGTTTTCATCAGTATGCCTCCAGAAGTATTTAAATAGGTTTGGTGTCGTCTGTATTACAGCCGGTTTCGAGCAGTCTACGCCCATAGAACTGATATTCCTAAAATATCAATCTGGCACGAACATCCGAATCCAGCCGTCTTGTCGAGAGGTTATAAGAACTTCTCCGTCTCGGCTTCGGCTCAAATGCATGTCGGCTCGGGCCGCTGTAGCACCGTTGGCTCTTTCTATTAGATCTCGAAATGCAACATAAACCCGGTTGCCGTTCTCTCTAACTACATAGAGTTGAATTTCCTCGATTGGTGCTACGGTAGCCGGTATACCATCGTCGGCTGCTTTCATTGCGTCTACGTCAGCGGCGAACAGCCGTCCTCGCACAAGATCGCCAAAAATGAACTTACCCTGGAGCACCTCGACCTTTCCATGATAGGTGAAGCCCGCAGTTATCGCTTGCCCCTCATCGTGGTCGTAGATTGCTACGGGGTAGGTGAACTCGTCAGGCGTTTGACCTTCGAGCACATCCTGCGGAAGTGCGAATAGCTGATTCAGCGCACCGCCTGGTCGAATCATACCGTTTTCCCAGTATCCTTCGCGGGCCATCCAGCCGTAGTTTCTACCCTCATGGATAATGTTAATTTCCTCAATTTGGTTCATGCCTACGTCTGCTGCAAACATCGTTCCATCATCTAGGTCCCAGGACAGCCGATGAGCGTTGCGTAAACCGTAAGCATAGATTTCTCCTAGGGTATTGGGGTCACCATCGGTCGCGAAATGGTTAATTTCAGGGATCGTGTAATCGCCCAGACCTTTTTCGCCGTTCGTTTCAGCGGGGCTACGAGGATCTAACCGGAGTATAGTTGTTACGATCGTGTCCAAGCGTTGCGTTTGACCCGGGTTCTCTGAGTTAGGGCCCAAGCCATTACTGAAGCCCAAGTCGCTGCCGCTGGTATACATCAATCCATAATCATCATCGCCAGGCTTGGCGGTTGGGTTAAAACCGACATAACCGAACGGATGTGAATAATTGATAACGACTTGGCCGACGCGAATAAGCTCACGTTGCGTGCCACTGAATGAGTTTGCTGATGGATCATCTGCCGTCCACTCTGTAATAACGTCATGAGAGTTAACATCCGCCTGCGTAAAGCCCGGTGGAATGAAGTCGAGCGCATGGTCGTTATCTACCGCTGTCTCACCGTGCACGGTATAGAAAAGGCCGTTTGTCGCAAAATCAGGATGCATTGCAAAGCCGATGAAGCCACTTTGGTTACGACTGTAGATTACCTTAGTAAATGCAGCGCCGACGTCTGCATAAAGTGAAGATTCACTACCGTCTATCAAATACAGCAAACCTCGAGAGTCGTTTGCGAAGCGACGACCGTCAGCTATGTCGAATACGAAACTGACTCTCGCCCAGGTTTTTGGATCTTTGTCTTCAATGGCCGGGCGCAAATTGCCGGTATGCGGAAGCCGCGCAACACCCTGAATTCTTACGCTCAGGCCGAGCTTCTCTATTGGCGCTGGTACTGGGTTTGCAACCTGCGCTGATAGCTTATGTACGGGCGAGAACACAAGCAGCACGATGGTGACGAGTGGAATCCAGATTCTCATAATGATTTTCCTGTTGTCATCTTGGTCATTAACTTTTAATGGTCGAAAGTATAAGGCACGCACTACTTGATAGAAACATGCAAGAGGATCAAGGTTATTGCGTAAGATTTTAGATGAAAGTAGCGGACTCCTATTCCTTTATCAGCACCTGCCTATATAGACTAGATCAGTAATTAAGTTTATTCTTATTTCGCAAGACAAAAATATCAATTAATCAACGTCCGTAATAATCGGGGAAGGGGAGGCTACAGATGAAAAATTTAAAACTATGGGGCTTGGCTTTAATAATAATACCGGTGGCTTACGCCGCGGTAGATGAAGACGGCTTTGTTCGTCTCCAGCCGAGAGAAATGGAGTGGCACGAACAGGAAACCTCACCGGCCAGTTACGTCTATCTTGCTGGAGACGCCGATGAAGAAGGCTTTTATATGATTAGAGCTAAATTCCCGGCGGGTGTAATGTCTAGTCCGCATTACCACACCACGGATCGCTACGTTACGGTGATCTCTGGTACCTGGTATACCGGAACCGGTGCCGATTTTGATAAAGAAAATATGATTGCCATCGAGCCAGGAGGCTACATGATGCATCCAGCCGGTGCCATGCATTACGATGGTTCGAACGATGATCAGGAAGTTATCGTCGAGATAAAAGGCGTAGGCCCCAATACAACCGTTCGATAAACCGTTTTTGTTCGGCGTAAGGAGGCTAGGAAGAAGGCTATAAGAGGGCAAGGGTCTTATAGACCTCCCCATCGTTAGCTTTTAGTGCGTCGGCGCTATCGGCTCAAGCCCGATGTTTACCAGGGCGGCACGTCCTTCAGCACCAGCCAGCATATCCAGTAATGCTTGCGCGTCCTCTTTGTTCTTAGAAGCAGTAGCGATGGATACGGCGTAGATCGTTGGCAATTGAATCTCATCCGGAAATGTTCCGGCTACTATCAACCCCGGGTTAGGCTTGAGTTCACTGACAAAGGTGATGCCAAATTCCGCATCACCGCTAGCCACCGCCTGAGCGACTTCTGAACCTTGCGTCTGGTAGACGATTTTCGGTTGCATAACCTCGCTTATTCCCATGCTTTCTAGCAGACCTTCGAAGTAAGTTCCTGAAGTGCCACCAGCAGCCGGGCTGACGTAGGCCACCGAACGGGCGCCTAACAGCGCAGCTTTAAAAGTTTCTGCCGTAGACAAGTCGGGTGCCGCGCCATCTGGATGAATGCCTACACCGATTAAAGCTAGTGCAAGATCAACTGTACTAGAGGCGATCACCAAATTCTGTTGCTCCAGCATTTCCATGGCTGGGGCAGTGACAATGACCAGGTCGGCCTTTTCGGTTGCAGCTAGTCTTTTTTGTAGCTCGCCGGTGGTATCGCTTTCAATCACCGTGGTGTTGTCTGATTTGTTGTCGAAGATTACGCCAACCTCAGTCGCAGGCTTGGTCATTGCACCGCCAACGAAAACGATCACCTCTGACTGCGCCATTGCGAAGGTAGGCAGCAAAAGTAGAGAGCTGATCGATAAAGATTTGATGTTTGCTTTAAGTTTCATTTTAGTTCCCTCCTATATCAGGGTAGCTTCGCCAATTAACATTGAAATAATCTCAGGCGTTTAATTATTTGTGCCACTTTTATACCTGATAAGTATGTTACGAACAATGTGAGAACAGAACTTATAGGCTATGCATCTTTTAAAGACATTAAGGAATAAGAGGCCTTGCCAAATATTGTGCTCTACTGGAGGTCATTAGCATTCCTTTAACCAAACGTTATAGACTTAACGGATCATTTTTTCGCTATGTGCTCCCATTGGCAATTTGATTAAAAGAGAGACACTATGTCTGATCTAAAGAAGAGGGTTATTATTATGAATATCCGAAGTATATTTATTCTTGGCTTATTAGGCTTGCCTTTTCCCAGCAACGCGCATCATGCAATTGCTGGAAACTATGATGCAGAAACAATCATTGAAGTTGAAGGTGAAATTACCGATATCCTATGGCGAAACCCGCATCCGCAGGTGTCTATGCGGGTTGTCACCGAAGGTGGTGAAGTTCAGGAGTGGGGAATGGCGACTACCGCGCTAAGTAATATGCGCCGCTGGCAAATCGATCCTTCATTTATAAAAATCGGAGATAAGGTTCGGGTGGCCGGTAACCCATCAATTCTCGTTGACCACGGGTTATATATTAGCCACGTGCTGACCACTAAAGGCGAAGAGGTTCTGTTAGACAGAAATGCTGAATCGCGCTGGAGCGATAATTTAATTGAGATGTCAGAGACCAGGCGCTTAGGGCTCGGCGACACATCAGCACCACAGCTTGGAATTTTTCGGATTTGGAGTACAAACGATAATATCCCAATGCTGATGCCACGAGATATTGGTAAGACGGCCGAGGGTCGTGCAAACCTGACTGAAGCAGCGTTAGAAGTGGTCGATGATTTCGTCTGGACTCAGGATAACCCCTTAAAAAACTGCGCTCTTAAAGGTATGCCGTTAATAATGGAGGCTCCGTATCCGTTTGAAATCGTCAAGGATGGTGAGAATATACTGTGGCATAACGAGGAATTTGACACCATTCGTACCATTCATATGTCGCCCGACGCTTCGACCGAAGGGCAGCCAGATTCGCTGTTAGGTTACGCCGTGGGGCACTGGGAGAATGAGACAACTCTAGTAGTTTCTACCTCTCGGATAAATTGGGGCCATCTCGATGGACAGGGCGTTCCCGGGAGCACAGGTATGGAAATATTAGAGCGATTTACGGTTAGCCCTGAGGGTGAACGTCTTGATTATACGATTACAATTACCGATCCTGAATATTTGATTGAACCAATGACGTTCGGTAAACACTGGGTCTGGTACCCAGACGCAGTAGTGGGTGATTACGACTGTTTGGTAGCTGCAGAAGACTAAAAGAAAAAAAGACTGAAAGATGACAAACGCTACCAAAATTACTCGCCGCGATTTTGTTGCACTGTTTGGGGTAGGGTTGGCAGCAGCCGCGACAACTACCCGGGCTCAATCGTCAGGTAAAACGTATGCCTATGTCGGTTCCTGGACCCAAGGGCCATTCGGCGTTGGTGGCGGCGGTGGCATTAGTGTATTCGAGGTTAATGCTGATGATGGTTCGCTCACGTTGCTGAGCCACACCGGACAGGAATTCGAAAATCTTAATGCTGGGTACCTATGTATTGCACCCGATGGAGAGCACCTTTATTCGACCAATGAGGTTGGCAATCTGCATGGCGAATTCGGCGGCGGCGGTGGCATTCTTTCGTTTTCGATTAATCGTGCTACAGGCGCGATTACACACCTGAATACACAGCAGTCCATGGGCGTGAATCCTGCCTATATTAGTATCGACCTGACAGGTTCCAGAGTGCTTGCATCAAACCATGGAGACTACCGTCCAGCAACCACCGTCGTTGAAAAAGATGGTGTATCAGTGATTGAGAAGATATACGACGACGGCACAGTCTCGATGTTCTCGGTACTCGCGGATGGCACGTTAGCGCCTGCATCCGACGTGGTTGTATTGGAGAGACTTGGCAGTGTAGATCCGGTATCTCAACAGAGCCCGCATGCGCATTCCGTGGCGCTTGATCCGAGTAATAGTTTTGTCGTGGTTTGCGACAAGGGTGCAGATCGCGTTTATACCTACCGAATCAACCCTGAATCAGGTACGTTTGAGGACGAGCAGTTTACACAAACTGAGGCAGGTATAGCGCCACGACACCCGGTATTTCATCCGTGGCTGCCGTATATTTTTATGACTAACGAACGGGGTTCCAGCGTGTCGTCGTATCAATACGATCCGGATACTGCCGCGTTGACCTTCATTCAGCAGATTTCAATGATTCCGGCAGACTTTACCGAGCGCAACAATCCATCGGATATTAAAGTGCACCCCAATGGCAACTTCGTTTACGCATGTAACCGAGGTCACAATAGTGTGGCTATTTACAGTATAGACGAAGCAAGTGGAATGTTGACCTTGGTAGATATAGTGTCGTCAGGGGGTTCAATACCGCGCGGACTCACTTTTGGAGCATCTGGGGAACACGTATTCGTCGCGAATCAAGGCTCTAATCAAGTGGTTACTTTTGTAGTGAACCCAGACAGTGGAATGATTACCCCAACAGGTGCAACGGCCGATGTATTAAAACCCGCATGTGTAAAGTTTTTAACTGTTTAGAGCCAGGTATTTGCTTAGGAATTAGTCGATAAATATTTAGCTAAGTCTGAGGTTGTTTTTTTACACATCCGGGCTTATTCTGGCGGAATACTGATATTACATTTGATAAAACGTTTGATAGCGATATAGAGGAGAATTACTGCTTATGGCTTTTACACTGAGTGTTAATAAAAAGACCTATGAGGTCGATGTCGAAGCTGAAACCCCACTGCTGTGGGTGTTACGTGACAATATTGGTTTAACCGGTACTAAGTTCGGTTGTGGCATTGCTCAATGCGGTGTCTGCACCGTACATATAGATGGTAAGCCGGTAAGAGCTTGCACCACGCCGGCATCGAGCGCGGTGGGGCATGAGATCACCACCATCGAAGGCTTGTCTGAGAATAACGAGCATCCGGTGCAACAAGCCTGGATAGAGAATACAGTTCCGCAGTGTGGTTACTGTCAGTCTGGCCAGATTATGTCTGCAGTGGCATTGCTGGCAAACAACGATTCACCTAGCGATAGCCAGATAGACTCGGTAATGGCTGGAAACTTGTGTCGTTGTGGAACCTATTTACGAGTTCGCAAAGCGATTCATCGCGCAGCTCAATTAATAAAGAAATCGGAGGCTTAATCATGAATTCGCAAATGAAGATGTCTCGCCGTACCCTAATACGCAGCATGGCAATGGGTGGCGGTGGAATGATGCTTGGTTTCTATATGCCAGGCGTCACGGCTGCAGTGGTAGCCCCAAAACCATGGACAACGCCCACTGATGGTACCGAGATTAATGCCTGGCTGACGATAGATGTAGACGGCACTGTAACTATTCGGGTTCCACATACGGAGCAAGGGCAGGGTGCACTTACCTCTGTCTCGATGATGATTGCCGAAGAATTGGACGTACCCTGGGACAAAATTCAGGCCGTGTTTGCTGATATGAACCGCCACGTAAAAAATGAAAATGAATATATTCAGACTACGACTAATGGTTCACGACTAGTTCGGCAACAACATCCACATATTATGCAGGCGGGTGCATCCGCCCGTGAGCGATTAAAAACAGCGGCAGCCCAAGCTTGGGGCGTTAGCGCAGCCGAGGTAATAGCAAAACAAGGGGTGCTTAGTGCGGGTGCTAATAGCGCTGACTATGCCGAGTTTGCCACCGCAGCAGCAGAATTAACATTGGCGGAAGAACCGGCGATTAAAACGCCAGATCAATGGTGGTTGCTGGGTACCCCAACTCCGCGTCTTGACGTGCCAGTGAAGGTTAATGGCAGCGCACATTATTCTATCGATACACGTTTTGATGGCATGGTTTATGCAGCTGTTAGTTGTTGTCCTGTGCCGTGGGGTCGAATTAAAAGTTACGACTTCGACGCGGTTAAAGATCGAACCGGCGTTATTACCGCAATTGAGTTTAGAGCTCAGGACGGCAAAACTGCTACAACCGATATGCAAAACGGTATCGCGGTAGTAGCCGATAGCTGGTATCGAGCCAAAACTGCGCTGGATTTAATGCCTATCGAATGGGATTTTGGTCCCAACCATAATGTCAGCAATGAGACTCAGGCCGCAGAGGCACAACGGCTTTTTGAAGTAGCTGGTGAAGTCAGTAACGAAGTAGGGTCTGATGCTGTTGTCAAAATTGACGCCTCAGCAAACACTCTTGTGGCGGAGTATCACCGACCGTATGAGACTCATGCGCGTATGGAACCGATTAATGCTACCGTCAGTGTTACCGACGAGCGAATAGACGTGTGGTCACCGGCGCAAAACCAGGCATCACCATTGCATGTGGTTGCGGGCCACCTGGGCCGCGATACCAACGATATTTATATGCATACCACCTTTCTCGGTGGCGCATTCGGGGGCAATGGCGGCGGTTCGACCGCAGTGACCCGGCAAGCAGCTGAAATCTCCAATCAGCTTCGACGCCCAGTTAAAGTCATTTGGACTCGTGAAGAAGACATTGCCCATGATAAACAACGGCCACCGGTACATACCCAGCTTAAAGCCTCAATCGGCGACAATGGTTTGCCAGATGCATTTTTCTCGCGCGCCGTTTGGTTTCCTCATGAAGGCGTAGAAAGTCATGGCCCTGCGACGGCCGATGAAGCGATCGAAAACATGCCTTATACCGTGCCTAATCGGCGACATGAACGCCACAATGTTGCAGCGCATATCCCTACCGCAACTCACCGTGGCCCGGGTGTTAACCAAAATGCATTTATAATTGAACAGTTTGCTGACGAGATGGCACTGGCTGGCGATTGGGATCCCTTAGAGTGGCGCCTGGAAATGACTAAAGGCCAGGAACCCTGGCAGCGCGTTCTATTAAAACTCAAAGAGGTTGCTGGTTTCACCACTGATCTACCCAAAGGCCAGGGCATGGGGATTGCGATTGTTGCAGACCATGGCTCCATTTGCGGGGTTTGTGCTACGGTTTCAGTGAATCAGCGCGGCCAACTCACCGTTGAGAAGCTGGTGCAGGTGATGAACAGTGGATATATGATTAATCCACTAAACGGTGCTGAGCAAATGGAAGGTGCTGCGTGTTGGGAGCTCTCGCACGCATTGTATGGTGGGCTCGACCTCAGAGAAGGTTGCTTTATGAACACCAACTTCAACACTTATAATTTGATGCGAATGCCTCAGATGCCAGATGTAGAAGCGCATTTTGCATTATCGCAAGATGGCTGGTGGGGCGGGATGGGTGAGCCAGCTGGTCCACCATCAGCTCCGGCGGTTGCCAATGCAATTTACTTTGCTACCGGTAAGCGAATTCGCACGACGCCTATGCTCAAGCACGATTTAAGCTGGACTTGATTTAGTCGTAACGCTGATAGTTGGCCTGATAGCTCAATTGAGAGTTCTATTGATAGCTGATTTGCTGTGCCCGGCGTAAAGCCATGGGCCTGAGGATGTGAATGTCTCGTAAATACCGTGATGGACTAAAAAAAGTACCCGCAAATTATCAGCCGTTAACCCCAATACATTTATTAAGTCGCTCTGCTTTGGTGCATCCGGAGCGGATCGCAATCGTGCATGGTGATCGCAGAATTACCTACAAGGATTTTTATGCCAATGCTCGTCGTCTGGCTTCAGCTTTAACCAATCATGGTATAAAGCCTGAAGATACTGTAAGCATCATGGCGCCCAACATCCCTGAGTTTCTGGATGCGCACTTTGGCGTACCGATGACCGGCGCGGTACTAAACTCACTTAATACACGGCTAGATGCCAAGGCACTCGCGTTTATTCTTGATCACGCAGAGACCGACGTATTATTAACAGATACCGCCTATTCCAAAGTAATCAAAGAAGCGCTATCGATTAGTTCACGCAGCCCATTAATTATTGATATTGACGATCTTCTAAGCAGCGGTGGTGAGCTTTTGGGTAGGCTTGAATACAAGGAGTTTTTGGCCGGTGGTGACCCAGAGTTTGTTTGGGAGCACCCCATTGATGAATGGCAAGCAATAGCGCTAAATTACACCTCTGGAACCACCGGTGACCCCAAAGGGGTGGTTTACTCACACCGCGGTGCCTATCTAAACTCACTGGGTAATCAGCTTAGTTGGGTTCTTGGTGAGCATCCTGTTTATCTGTGGACCCTGCCAATGTTCCATTGCAACGGTTGGTGCTTTCCCTGGACTATTACCGCAACTTCAGGAACGCATGTGTGCTTGCGTGAAGTTGCGGTTAACGCGATATCCGCAGCGATAATTAATGAGTCGGTCACGCACTTTTGCGGAGCGCCTATTGTACTAAACATGATCTTGAACGCAGAAGCGAGCGTTTTAGCTAAGCTACCAAGAGGCATAAAAGCGTATACCGCCGGTGCGCCACCGCCCTCAGCGATAATTAAAGGTATGGAAGCGCTAGGATTTGATATTACGCATTCCTATGGCTTAACCGAGGTTTATGGACCTTGTGTGGTGAGCCAATGGAAAGATGAGTGGAATGATCGTCCGGAAGATGAACGTGCTGCCTTAAAGGCACGACAGGGCGTACGTTACATTACTCAGGAAGCGTTGGATGTGCTGGACCCCGAAACCATGCAGCCAGTGCCATCAGATGGAAAAACAATTGGCGAGATCATGTTTCAAGGCAACACCACTATGGAAGGCTACCTAAAGAACCCAGAAACCACTGAGGCAGCGTTTGCCGACGGCTGGTTTCATTCAGGTGATTTAGCGGTTAAACACCCCGATGGTTATCTCGAAATTCGTGATCGCGCTAAAGACATAATTATCTCCGGCGGTGAGAACATATCCTCGGTTGAAGTAGAGGGTGCGCTATACCAAAACCCGGTTGTGCTTGAAGCCGCGGTAGTAGCTAAACCACATGAAAAATGGGGGGAGTCACCCTGTGCTTTTGTAAAGCTCAAGCCAGAAAAAACTGCCACCGAGAAGGAAATTATAGATCACTGCCGTAATCAGTTGGCGAGCTTTAAGGCTCCCAAATCAGTAGTTTTTGGTGAATTACCTAAAACGTCTACAGGGAAAATACAGAAGTTTGTATTGCGTGAACGGGTAAGGAACTTGATTGTGGGTTCCTAGTATCTTTACAGTTTAGCAATGTAGGGGCCGGCTGGCTGTGAAAATATTCGCTTATTACGGTGCAATCGCAGTGACTATATTGTCGGCTTGTACAAGTAGCGGCGGTATATACACACGGCCTATGGACCCCTACTATATATCGGATATTTGGTTCATCAGGTGACAAAGGCGTGTATCTAGTTGTGTCATATTAGCCGAAAAACACCATCCCCATAGACTAATAAACTGTATGTATAATAGTTAAGCTTTATTTTCAAACTCAATTAAGAAAAACCTAATAAATAATGCGATGACCAGAAAATTAGATACGAAGCAATTGTCACTCGGCATCAGTAGTGCTGCGGCCCTGCTGTTAGTTATCGGCTGCGATACGCACACGGAGTCGATGGAAGTACCGGCTGCGACACCAGCAGCGGAGGTGAACATTACCAATCGCCGGAATATGCGGCTCATCGGTACTCACGATTTGCAGGCACGGTCTGCATATCAGCCGATCATCCATGCCTACGGGGATCGGCGTATTCTTTTTGTCGGCCAGCATGCCGGCGAAGCGATGAACCCTGCCACCGGTGTCGGTGAAACTAACGGTATGTCAATTCTCGACGTAACGGACCCGAGTAATCCCAAGATGTTACGGCATGTGCCGCCGACCGGCGACGAAGCCAATGGCACACAGCATGTGCAGGTTTGTAACGGCTCTGACCTACCTAACGGGGACCCGAGCCGAGTCTATCTGGTTCGGACTAACGGTCTGTTGAGTTATGAATTATTCGACGTAACGATTCCAGAAGAGCCGTATTTTTTGAGTACGATCGCGACAACCGGTTATTCGTTCCGCAGCGAATCGAGTCGTGGAGTCCGCGAAACACATAAGGGGCAATGGGATTGCGAGACCGGTATCGGTTACTTTAATGGAACGGCAGAAGCTTGGCGAGTGACCAGAGTATTGCAGGTGTATGACCTCAGTAACCCGGAAGAACCGCGACATATTCGTAACTTCGGGCTTATCGGCTGGCAGCCGGATGCCGAAGGTCCTATGCCAGCCAGATCAATTTCAGGTTTGCATCAGCCTTACGTCGTCGAAAATCGCATGTATCTGGGTTATGGGAGCGGTAATAATGGAACATTACAGATCCTGGACTTAGACAAATTCTTAAGCGGAGACCCTGAAGCGGAAGACCCCTACGCGCCGACACCGGAGAATCTTCTCTATCCGGAGATTGCAAGATTGGACATGCCGAGTTACTGGGGTGTGCACACGGCTAAACCGTTTTATGGCATACAGATCCCGGATTATGGCGATGACATGGATAATGGCGTGCGCGATATCCTTCTCATTCCATCAGAAGCCGGTCGTGGGGCGCGGCGGTGCCAAGGTACCCGGGATGTCCTGTTTATCCTCGACATTACGGAGGAAAATAAGCCATTCCCGATATCGTCATATCAGATGGCCGAGGAGCCGGGTGACTTTTGTCATCGAGGCGGACGATTCGGGCCTCACTCTATCAACGATGCTAATCACCCGGGTTTCGACGGGCGGCTTGTAGTGATGTCTTATTTCAATGGAGGGATCCGCGCGGTGGACATTCGTGATCCGTTCAAGCCAATAGAGGTGGGTCACTTCGTCCCCGAAATCACGGAGAATACAACCGAACTTTGTGTCGAGATTGATGGCGTGCGAGTTTGTGATGCAGCGATTCAGACTAACAATGTCAACATCGATGATCGAGGATATATCTACGCAGTCGATCGCTCATCGACCGGTCTGCACATCTTAGAACTCACAGGTGAAGCTAGAGAAATTGTCGGCATGCCATGCGCACTACCTCGGCTTAGTTGCTGAAGAGGCAACGACGTTGATCCATGAGGGGCACATGCTAGACCAGGATTTGAGGCAGATCCTCAAGCAGGCGGAATCGATCTGGGATTACGTTACGCGGTAAAGCGAGCTAAAAACGGAGGTTGAGAGTAGCCGAAGAGAAAAATTTTCGCAGGCCTCCCTTATAGACTGCTGAAAACCGCCTGCCAGAGAGGTTCATACTATGTTAGACAAGGCTCGGTCAATCTATATTCCTGTGAGAAGTTATATCTTACGGGTAGACAATCTACGACTTAAACCCAAATATTACGAATAACCGCTTCACGCCCTGAGTCATTCGATCAATAGAACGAATACTATTATGAGTCATAGAAAAGGCCGGTAAATCCCGAAAGTAACCCTCGAGCCTAAGATAAAATAGATATAGGTAGTCATTACTCAATGAAAACAAAAATCGCTTTGTTATTTTGCAGTCTGCTAGCACTTGTAAATTGTGCAAATAATCCGACCCAATCATTCAATTTTATTGAAGTAAATATTTCAGATATTCAAACAGCAATTAAGTCAGGTGATACAACTTGTCGTCATGTTGTTGAAGGTTACATCGCTCGAATAAATGCCTACGATCAGCCAAAAGGCATCAATGCAATTACTTTGATAAACCCCAATGCACTGAGCAAGGCAGATGAAACTGATGCCGCTGTAGAAAGAGGCGATTCTCTACCCCCTCTATTTTGTGCCCCTGTGTTAATAAAAGATAATTTTGATACCCACGATATGGTTACAACGGGCGGATCTATAACATTGAAGAATAGTATTCCGCCCGATGATGCCTTTATGGTTCGCAAATTAAGAGAAGCAGGAGCGATCATTCTTGCCAAGACCAATATGGCTGAGTGGGCTTTTACTGCTCAGCAAACCGTTTCTTCTACGGCGGGAAGAACTGCAAATGCCTATGATATTGATTATGTTCCTGCAGGCTCATCAGGCGGTACGGCCTCAGGTGTGGCCGCCAGTTTTGGTGTGGCGGGAATGGGTACGGATACTGGTAATTCGATTCGGGGGCCGTCTTCTCATCTTGCATTATTTGGAATTCGTTCCACTATTGGTTTAACCAGTAGAGATGGTGTGATTCCGCTTTTACTTGATAGAGACATTGCCGGCCCGATGACCAGAACGGTAGAGGATGGTGCCAGGATTTTTGACATAGTTGCTGGTTTTGATCCCTCGGACCCTCTTTCTGTGCCAGATAAGCGAGAGGAAAGCTATACGGACTTTTTAAATACAGATGGTCTGAATGGAAAACGCTTGGGAATTTTACGTACGCTTGTAGATCAAGAGGGTGCCGACCCTGAGATAAAAGTAATATTCTTGAAAGCCGTTGAGGATATGAAAGACGCTGGAGCAATCATTGTTGATCAATTTGAGATTCCGGAACTGATGGAATTAGGCATCTTTAACTCCGCCTGTTGGCGGTTCAGATATGATTTAGGACAGTATTTGCTAACTCTGGACTCACCGCCATTCCTTGACTTAAAAGCCCTTTTGGTTACTGGTGAATATGCAGCATCAAGCCTTAACTCATTGGAAAGAGAATCTCAATTCCCGCTCGATATAAATCCAGATGATTGGGATCAACCCTGCCCAACGTGGCCCAATCATCCTGCACGAAATCGGCTTTTAGCGAATACTTTAACTGCAATGGATATAGCCGAGCTTGATGCAATAATTTATCCCACCTGGTCTAATCCTCCAGCTCATATAGAAAAGCCGATTGAAGAGTTCAAAGGTAATAATAGTGCTGCTCTTGCACCGGAAACGGGTTTGCCTGCAGTAACTGTTCCGATGGGATATTGGCAAAATAAACTACCCGCAGGCCTTCAGATTTTAGGCCGTCCTTATTCAGAGGGATTGCTTATTGAACTGGCCTATTCCTATGAACAAAAAACACTTCACAGAAGACCTCCAGAAGGGTTTGATGAGGTAAACCAATAAAATCAGTTACTTTACGTGATCGCCAATTACTCGGTATAGCTTCTCAACCATTGCCATGTTTGCTACTCGTAGAGGCAGGTAGAATTCACCCGGTTGAGGTTATTTCCAAAGGGAGTGACGAGGTTTTTGGGCTGGCTGATACTTATTGATTTATGGAAATACGGGGTCTATAGTTTTAACTGCTGTCAGGCACTTCAGTGATTGATGGATCGCTGAACGCCGCGGGCTATAATTCGCCCATAATTGTTAGCGCACACGTCAACGCGTAGTGTGGAGGAACACATGGCAAAGACAAGAATTCTCGTATCTACCCTGTTGCTGACAATAGCGGCTTCGCCGTTGGCGCTTGCGCAACACGGATTGGAAGGCGGCACGCTGATGTCGTTTTTCGTTACCAGTAAGCCGATTGGCGACGGGGGCAATCTCGGCGGACTGGCGGGTGCCGATGCGCACTGTCAGGCGCTCGCTGATAACGTCGGTGTAGGCGACCGTACCTGGCAAGCCTATCTCAGTACGCAAGCCCGACCCGGTGAGCCTTCGGTCAATGCACGGGATCGAATCGGTGCAGGTCCGTGGCACAATTTCGAAGGCGTCATGATCGCTCGCGACGTTTCCCATCTTCACGGAGACACAATTGAACTCGCGCGGCTCGGCAACAACCTGACGAAGCGGACCGGGCTTACGGAGAAAGGCCAGATCGTTCCGGGTTTAAACGATTACAAGGACTCACGAGATGATGACTGGGAGTACGTTCGTACAACGCCCTACAGCAACCGCCACGAAGTTCTCACCGGCTCGCAGCTAGACGGCCGAGCCTACCCGCCGGACCTAGACTATACCTGCGACAACTGGACCAGCAATCAGGACCCAGACTTCGAACAGAGCGGACGAAGGATGGGGGCATCTCCCGATAAGCCGAATGTCCAAATCGGTTTCCCGGACAGAAACGGCGGTGGCAACGGTTCTTGGAATTCATCGCATGGCACACGCGGATGCAGCCAGACGGCTCTGCCAATGACGCATGGTGTCGGTATGTTCTACTGCTTCGCGATAGATTGAGATCCCTATGAAAAAAATAGCCTTAAGAATATTAGCCTGCTCGTTTCTCGCTCAAGTAATACTGGGTACAGCTTCTGCTCAAGATCCAGGTATGCCCGATTCGGAAGAGATTCCTTCGAGTCTCATGACGTTCTTTGTTACGAGCGAACCGCTCGGGGACGGTGGCAATCTCGGTGGATTGGAAGGCGCAGACGCGCACTGTCAATCTCTCGCCACGGCAGTTGGCGCTGGTGCTAAGACCTGGGTCGCTTACCTCAGCACTCAGGCGCGGCCAGGTCAGCCCGCGATTAGCGCCAGAGATCGAATTGGCGAAGGGCCCTGGTTCCACTCCACAGCTAAGCTCCTCGATTATTTGCAACGGCGGCTCAATCGACCACTGATAAAATCAGAGATTCACGGAGACACGCTGGAAGAAGCGCAACGTGGCAGCAATATGACCAAAGAATTCGCGCTGACCGAGCATGGCGAACTCGTCAGCGGTATTGGAGACCCGCTGCCCACGCGTCACGACATCTTGACCGGCTCACAGCCTGATGGACGCGCATTTACCGACAGCGTAGACCGCACGTGCAACAACTGGACGAGTAATGACGAAGGTTCAACCCAGGTTGGACACTCGGACCGAGTCGGTAACGGCAATCTGTCCTGGAACTCTTCACATGCGACCACCGGTTGCAGTCAGGAAGAGTTGGTTAGCTGGGGCGGCGTCGGATTGTTCTATTGCTTCGCGACTGATTGAATTCGGTCATGAATACGAATGATGACCGGCCATAGCTAACGCCGTTTTCGCATTAACCGGAAGCCGACTCAGGCATATTCCCTTTACGCCCACAGGGGTAATCTCTGCGCTGGCCAAGAGGCAAAAAGCCAGTGTGTAAAACTGCGTTGGAAAGATCAAAGTCAAAGGGGCTAAATCTAAAAACATAGTCAATAAATACGTACATTTTTACTGCCGGTTCTGTTTATGTATGATTACCAATGACTGATTTGGGCAATTAGCGGTCATTCGTCAGCAACAGATATTCAATATAATGGACACTTCAGATCTGGCAGTGTTTAGACCCGCTCAGTGCTTTCAACGGAGCGTAGGTGTAGGATGTTTTTTACGCCTGATCATAAGGCACATAAGAATTAGTTCAAAGCTGGCAACCATGAAAGAGGGAAGCATAATGAGTCGAATAGCCTTGATGTTAATAGCATTATTCCTGTCCGCTAGTGTATTCGCCCACCATTCCACCTACGAGTTCGACACCGATGTCACTATTGAACTAACCGGTGAACTCCTCCTGGTATATTGGCGTAACCCGCACCTGCGAATGCAACTTCGCGTACTTAACGACGGCGAAAAAAAAGTTTGGGAGATGGAGGGACATGACATCAATAGCCTTAGTCGTGCTGGTGTTTCGAGCGACCTCCTACAGGCAGGACAAGTCGTACGCGTTGCCGGTTCTCCTTCCACGCGTCGCAGTGCGCTACTTGTTACCAACGTCTTGCTGGCGGATGGTCGTGAAGTGTTGACGCATATGAGCGGGGTGCCGCGCTGGAATGACAACGCGATTGGTAACCGGGAAGCGGTTCGCGGTACTGTTGATGAATATATTACTCCCATCAACGACATCTTCCGCGCCTGGACGACAGTGCAGTCAAATACGCCGGCTTATTCTGCCGATCCGCCGCTAACGATTGAAGCGCGCACCGTACTAGATGCCTTCGATCCACTTGTCGACGATCCTGTCGTGCGATGCGTGTCGCCGGGCATGCCCGAAGCCATGACCTATATCGGCCCGCACCCGGTGGAATTCGTCCAACTTGCCGATGGCGACATCGAGATCCGTATCGAGTCGGATGACAACACCCGAAAGATCCATATGAACAAGGACGCGAGTGCTGAAGGGCAGCTATTCTCGCCGCTCGGCTACTCAATTGGACTCTGGGAGGAAGACACACTGATCGTCACGACAACACGGATAAACTGGCCATGGTTCAAGATTTTCGGCATCGTTTCGGCACCGCAAAGCGAGGCTATGGAGATCGTCGAACGATTTGAACTCGACCGTAGCGAAGGCACACTGACCTATAGCTTCACATCCACTGACCCGTCGGTTTTCACCAAGCCCGTAACTGCTGATGCCTATCATGTTTGGCGCTACCGACTGGGTACGATGGTCCAAATATATGGGTGTACGCTCGACGAACTGTTTGCACGTTCATAAGACGTTTCCTTAAAATTCACTACACTCATATGTAACTGAGTGCCCGCTTAGGGCAATTAGCAGTGATTCGTCTTTGCACTGATTTGGGTGAAAACATTTTCCGAGAAAATGATAGTAACGCATAACTGAGGTTTGTACGTGTGCGTTCAGTCCGTTACATACTTAACGAATATTTACTAATTGAATCAAACTTGTTCGCACCTAACCACCCCATGGTTTGGCCGAGATTTCCGGATCACAGTCGATATTAATGAACTTGAATTGCGGTGCAAAATCCCACTCCATATCGCCGGCGAATGGTTCGGTTAAATAGTCTGGATCCTCAACCAGAAAATCTATCAACAACCGTCGACCATCATCGCTAAGCGAGAACCGCTCGATAACATGCCTATTCGGACCCATTGGCGCTCCATCGATTAAAGCAGAACGATGTTCGGCAAGTAAGCGGGTCTCTACAACTAGCACATCGTCTTCCCACCATCCAATCGAATGCCCTTGATTCGTATGCTTCGCGTTTTCGGGGTGGCCTCGCCCATCAGTGTAGATGACTCGCTCTGAACCAAATAGCTCACCGCGTATTGTTATTTTGTTATCGCTCATATAAATCTCGTTCAGGTACGGAACACCCAGAAAGGTCGGTGTTGGATAAGCGATGCATTTGCCCGCAGGGCTATCGCGCGCCACATCATACTCAGCTTGCGCTGCTAATGCTCTTGCCGTTAAAGTTCGTGCAGAACTTCTGAGCTGCCAAAGATGCGCATTCGTTGCGAGCGGCGTTGACCAGATGCCGGTGATATCAGAAGCAATAGCTCCTGTCGCAGCCTCACTCGGTCTGCTTTTGAACGACACCCGCGGTGTAAGCAGCGCTCCGTCGCCCGTCGCGACCGATATTAGTCGTCCATGCGGACGCTGCGGATCCACGTCTGGATTCGCACGTACAACCACTTGTTCTCCGGGGCGCAGAGATGCCGAAGACCAACCGCTGCGCGTCAAAATTGGCGTCGCATCGGTTTCTATCTGCCATTCAATGATCTCGCCGGCCGCGTCCATTGCCTCGACGTGGATATAAACATGTGGATTGCCCCAACTGAAATCGCTAACTATGCCTTCCAATGCGACAACCGAGTTCTGATCGAATATCGAGCCGCTATGATGAGCAAAGACAGGCAGACTGATTGTAATAGTGAGTACGAAAAAAATAAACTGTGCGCTGCTAAAAAGCATCTGGCGTTGGGTATTCAAATAAGCTCCATGTAGCTGATCGTAGTCATTCACTAGTTAAGATTAAACCGATGGGGTTCAAACCCACGAAAGAATAGGGTATCAGATATTGTTCTTTGCCTTTGAACGAAAGAAGTTTTACGGCGTAGAGGGTAGGGCAGAAGGAATTCGCTCTTTGATTACCCTTCCATCGGGGAGTGTGGCCTCACCAAAGCGCATTGTATGACCCCGGTGACCGCGCCTGCCGGTTAGTTTAATTTTTGTACCATTCTGCAAGGCATCAAAGTCAAAGTTTTGCCGCTGCAGCGCAATTTTTGCCAACATTTCAATCAACCATTCCTGAGTAGTTCCATCCTCTAGCGGCACTTTTAGCAGGAATGACCCGTGCGGGTTGACCCATTTAACGGAAGTAATGGTTCCCTCAAGTTCTAGGATTTCTTCACTAAAGTTATATGAAACTGAATGGTGCGCAAAGGCACTTAAGGGCAATATTGCAAATACCACGAACCATAATCTTTTAATGCTCATATTGTTTAATCCTCTTCCTGGTTAGAAGGCTCACAGTCGTATATCGAAAACTCAAATGCGACCGAAGGTAGCGGTTTTTTGCTGTCATTGGTTCAGATAAAATAATCGACTCTACCATAGGTAATCTCCACCACCAGGCGATCTTCAGCATCGCGATGTATACGCTCAATACTTCGTAAGGCCACAGATTGCGGTGGCCTGCGACGAAGAGTCGTAATATTGCCTGGCGCATAGGCTAGCGATTCGATTACCAGACATCATCTTCATACCATCCTATGGAGTGTCCCATCGTAGGCATCGATACACCTGAAAGGTTGCTTATACTTGGCCTAGGCTCGGACTAGGGTGAAGATCTTCTGGGTGCGCACTATCGGGCGGCGCATCGATAGCGCTTGAAGAGAATATCCGCATGAAAGCCAGATGCGATCGCACGGTCGGTGCTAAGCGCTAGCAGGTATTTACCCGACACCAAAGTAATCAGTTCCGACGAAAGTAGAAGTAGTGCATAGAGATACATGATCTTTGACTTCTATCATTGAACAAGACAAATGGATCAGTCAGACTTCCTACAGTTAATTTACTTGATGAGATTTAAAATGAAATTGAAAAACTTTGTGTCAGCTGCCGCAATCGCTATATCTTTGTCCACATCAACTTTCGTGAGCGCACAGAGCGAGGTGCAAGACTTAGCGGATAAATGGAGCGCTGCTTATAACGCCTTCGACGGAGAAGCTTTGGGCAGCCTATACACTGAAAATGCCCATCTATATGAGCATGGATCGCCCATGCGAATTGGTAGAGATGTGATCCGGGCTTATTGGGAAAATGATTTTGGTATTGAGAGTCCTCTGACTATTTTGACCGTAACGCAAAGTGTAACGGGTGTTGATATGATGTTCGTTCGCGGTGACTATCAGGTTATTGATCGGGGGACCGAGAACACTCTGGTCGAAGGGAAGTATGCCCAAATTTGGCATAAGGTTCAGGGCGAATGGAAGGTTGACCAAGACTTGTGGAATCAGCCATTTGAATAGTCGTAGCACGGGGTAGGGTGCCAGTTTTTGTACTTTGTCTTTGATTATGTCCAAGAAGGACTAAACTCATTGCGATAGGTTTGCCATTCGAACTGGCAGATGGCAAACCTGACACTTCAGAATTCTGGAAACTCTATATAAAGATACTTCTTAAAGTAGCTCAGAGCTCTTTTAATCCGTTGGCGCTCGTAGTAAAAATGAACCCTAATACAATTGAACTATTTGGGTATTAGCTCGGTGGAATCGAAAATCCTTATTCTTGGCTTTCGCAGAGAATTACTTGTTGCCGTTGAAAACCGAAAAATCCCTTATGTATTGTGAGCCGACAAAAAGTATCAACTAAACGGGTGCTCCCCGGAAAGCAGAATAACTGAAGCCTACACGACTGATTCGGCCGAGCTTTCAAGAATACTTAAGGCGAATAATATTCAGGGTGTTTCTCATGTGATTGCGAGTGGCGAGTCTACCGTGGCGCCGGCGTATTTTTTGCGACGACTTTTAATGACCAGGTTGAATTCACTTGCCTTAGTCGAGCGCTGTACCGATAAGTTAATCATGAAGGATTTTCTCGCGGAAGCCGATATCCCCATGACAGCATATACACCGGCAAAGAAAAGTTTAGACCTCAAGCGTGTCTCCAAGGAACTTAAGCTTCCACTTGTATTAAAGGATCGAAAAAACTCCGGTGGGCGAGGCACCATCGTTAGTTCAAATTTGGAAGAGATTGAAAAAAATCTTAGTGCAGATAGATTGCTTGAGAAATACGTCAATGCACCCGAAGCCAGTGTTGAAAGTTTTATCCATGACCGCAAAATTCTTTTTACCAATATGACCCAATATTTTAAGAAGGGTGAAGTCAATATTGTTCCGGCTAATTTTAAGAAGGCTGAAATTAATAGAATTTTGGAGCTAAATGCTAAAGTCCTTGAAGCGCTCAAAATAAAGTGGGGCGTAACTCATCTTGAGGTGTACCGTTCAAAAATAGGGCCGCTGTTTGGCGAGATCGCTCTTCGCCCTCCTGGAGGGTACATAATGGACCTAATATCCCTGTCGTATGGATTCAACGCGTGGGAAGCCTTTCTGGATCTAGAAATGGGCTTGGCGCCTCAGGTTAAGCGACCAAATGATTTGTATTCCGCCGCCGTGCTTCTTCACCCCGGCGAGGGGACTTTGCTTAAAATAACCGGCTGGGAGAAGGTTTTGGCTAATAGCGCAGTGGTTAAGCATCGCTTGAAAGTTAAAGAAGGTGAACGAATTGGGCCTCGCAAAGCCGTGAGCGAAGAAGTTGGTCATATTTCACTTCGAGCAAGCTTCCACCCAGCGCTTATAGATGCCGTTAGTGCCGTCGAAGAGTCTCTAAAATTTAGTATACGCAAAGATAATCAATAACTCATAATTAATAGGCACTGACTATAATGGATTATTGCATTGTGCCAGTTTATAAGTCGCGCTTTTCTCTGGGTCGAATTAGCTAGTAATAACCATTCCGAAAGCCATTTCCATAACCTGTATTGCAGTAACCCTGATAGAGATACACTTTATTACCGGTTTGGTTAGTTCCATTGTATTCACCTATTACTCTGCCATCCGCTTTAACTAAATCCAGAAATACTTCTTTGTTCTTGTGCCGGAAGAAGAAGGCGACATCTTGCGCGCCGTAGTAGGTTTCGTATCTGGTGCGGCATTGGTATATCTGTTTGGGCTGTTCAGAATTTGGATCCTTGACGGTGACATAACCACATGACTGATACGGCACTTGAAAACTACACTGCTCGGTCGCGTGGATTGTTTCAGTCTCTAATTCGTTAGTATCAAACGTGCCTTCAATTCCAAAACTACGCCCAGTTTGCCGTGGGGTTAACGATATTTTTCCGGAATAGTCTGGCAAGCCAGAGCTATTCGCAGTACTGATAGGTACTTCTACCAGTTTTCTCGAAGTTCCTGGTCTAAGGATTTTAAGCGTGAGCTCGTCTTTTCGTTCGACGATATCGGCTTCGTAAAGCCCAGCTCTGATCACGGTCGTTTTCTTATCGATTTGCCCCGCCAGGTTTACGCATTTCTTCGAGTATTGATTTTCCAGAGCTTGGCATTCGGTACGAGCTTGTAATTGCTTTGCGCTTAGGTCGACGAAGGTGAACGATTCGTTGAGATCGAGTCGACCTTCAAAGCTGGTAGCACAGCCGCCTATGCTGAGTGCAAGAACTGATAATAGTAGGTAATTTTTCATAGTTCGTCTCTTAACCCTTAGCGTACAAAATTTTAGAGCCCAGATACATCTTAGATTGTTGAGCCTTAACCTGTTGTGAACGGGTATTACCAAATTATCAAGATTTAGCGCGTTACAATTTATGACTATATTCCGCTTTAGTGGTCGGTAATTGCTGGGTTTGCCCATGTTAGAATTACCTGCGGTAGTCATACAAATTTCGGTTTTACCACAAAAGGAGGGTATTCAATGAGTAAGTTTCTGAGCTCTAAGCTCGCGGGCGTTCTTTGCGTCGGCGCATTTACATTCGGTATTAATTACAGCGTTATTGCTGATCCGATTCCTGAAGGCTGGCTAGCACACAATGTGGAGCCAATCGGCTTTCTCGATTATCAGGATCGCTACGCCGGTAAGTTTACTATTAAAGAGCAAGACGGTCGCTGGTACATATATACGGCTGTTTCAAAGACTCAGGAAGGTCACGGGCCTATTCTTCCGCCTTCGTTGAGGGTTATGGACATTACCGATCCAACCAACCCGACTGTAATAAAGGATATTGAATACAAAATGGATGGCAATATGTCGCAGATTACTTCTCAGGGTGATCTGCTGATGGTTGGCATGTCCCGAGAATTAACTCAATTCGATACTCAAAACGCGATTAACTTTATGTCTGAATTTCAGCCGCTGGAAGTTCCGGCAGATAAGCTGAAAGATGAAGGCATAATGCTTTTTGATATTAGTGATCCGGAGAATCCAGTCGAGCTTTCTCGTTGGGAAACCGGAGCCTATGGCGTACACAGGAATATTTTGCATGACGGCTTTGCTTATTTGTCAGCGAGCGCGCCGGGATACCGTGCTCAGATTTTCAAAATTCTGGACGTCCGCGACCCTAATAATCCAAAGGAAGTTGGCGAATGGGCACAATTTGGGCAGCGTGAGGGTGAAATTCGTCAAGATGGCGTCATTCCGAGCTTCCATGGGCCAGCGATTATTAGCCCTGACGGCAATACCGCCATTTTGGGCTTTACACCCGACATGGTCTCTCTGGATATTAGCGATAAATCGAATCCGACGGTTATTGGTCGGCTGCAAATTGTTCCGCCATTTGTAAATAACGTAACGCAATCAGTCCATTCGGTAATCCCGTATTGGGATAAAAGCTTGGTTTATGTCAATGGCGAGCCAAAAATTGCGCAGTGTGGCGAGTCCATTTCTGCCAATATCATGGTGCAAAATGCGGACCCAACCAAGCCGTATATGATGTCTACGTTTCCAATTCCGGAAGTCCCAGAAGGGTACGCGTGGGATAACTTTTGTGATCGTCCCGGACGCTTCGGCCCGCACAACATCAACAACGAAATCCATAATCAGGATGTTATGCAGCCAAACGACCTGATTCATTTAGCCTATTTTAATGCGGGTGTGCGGGTTTATGATGTTGCTGAGCCTCGTTTGCCAAAGGAAGTAGGTTGGTTCTTGCCGGGTGACCCTGCAACGCCTAAACGTTCACAATCCGGTTATATGCCTATCTCTATTACCCAGGAGGTGCTGGTCGATACTCGAGGAAACATTTTTACCTCCGGCGCGACGGGTATGTACGTTCTGCGAAATAGTGGTGATATAGCCGATCGTTGGTAGGTTGCTGGTAAATACCACACGAAAATAGTAAAAGGCGGTGTATCAAATGCAGGCATACGACCTGACTCATTTAGCCTATTTTAATGCGGCGTGCGGGTTTATACTTCTGAAACAGTAGTGTTTAATCGCGAAATGAATCCTAGGTTCCATTACGAGGCGACCAATATCTGCCATGATTGGACCTTTGACGAGCATATCAACACAATCACTCAAACGGATGACAAGATTGATCTGAAATTTGGCTTTATGGCTTTATGGATATAGTGCGAACCATCCATCTTGATATGGTTGAACATCCGGCGGATATCGTTCCTAGCCGTGCCGGGTACTCCATTGGCAAATGGGAAGGTAATACCTTGGTGATAGATACCGTTGACTTTTTGCCTGGATGGCTGGAAGCTACTTGTGCGGGCGTCCGGCATGGCGCTAATATGCATACTATCGAGCGACATACACTAAGCGAAGATGGTCAATCGTTAGCACTTAGTTACACTATTAACGATCCGGATTATCTTGCCGAGCCTTCTACCCGTGAAGCCATCGTAGTTAGAACCCCTGCGGCTTATGACCTTTATCATTGTGAAAACCTAACCGAGGAAATCACTGAAGGGTTTTAGTATTTAATAACTTACTGGAGGAGAAAATGAACTCAAAGGCGTTCTTGGCACTTATTTTACTTTTTTTAATGACTGCAATTTCCCATGGTCATCATTCCATAGCTCCATTCGATCGGGCGGCATGGTTTGAATTTGAGGGCGAAGTAATTCAATTGAGTTGGCGTAATCCACATCTTGGTTTGACTGCTCGTTTAACTAACGATGATGGGACGAATGAAGATTGGCAGATTGAGGCAGATGCTATTAATTCTTTAATGCGAAGGGGGCTTACCCGGGAAGACTTTGCCGTCGGGGAAAAAATCCGCTTTGGCGGATGGCCGTCTTCACAAGGTCGACAAGCATTGTTGTCAACTAACGTTTTGCTTGCCAATGGACAGGAATATATTATGCGGGACACAGATACCCCTTTAGTTTGGACTTCTCCAGAGGAGGAGGCTACCAATTCGTCCAATCCGGTTATAGCGACTGACTTATTCAGGGTTTGGAGTTACGAGGCGCTGTATGTAAGAAAGAGCCCGTTCAAATTAACGGATAAGTCTGAACAGGCAATCGCAGTATATGATCCATTTCTAGATATGCCCTCATTGCGATGTATACCACCAGGAATGCCGAATGCGATACTGAGTCCGTACCCGTTCGAGTTTGTGCAAGAAGGGGATAATATCCTTTTAAACATTGAAGAATGGGAATCACAGCGATTTATTGATATGACCTCTTTCCAGATACCTCAGGACGCGCCGAGGACAAGACTGGGGTACTCCATCGGAAAATTTGAAAATAGCGCGCTGCTTGTCCGTACAGAACGACTGAGTGGCGGGCTACTTGATGATGATGGTACGCTGATGAGTCAAGATGCGGCAATAGACGAGATCTTCACGATTGCAGACGACGGAATTACGTTAAATTACCAGGTCACCGTAACGGATCCTGAATATCTTGTAGAACCGGCTACTTATATAGCTGCATGGCGATGGAACCCGGATACAATAATGAGATCGTTTGAATGTGATCCTGAAGTGGTACCGACAGATTAGATGTTATTGATTGTATGACGGCTTTATAGTGCGATTTCAACCGGTCGACGCAACACCTAAACTCTAACGATAGAGAAGAGGGTGTTAAAAATGAAGCAACGATCGAGAATTTACTACACAGAAACAGATAAAACATTGATGTGGGATCGTTGGCAGAAAGGCGAATCGCTGCATAAAATAGCGGCTCTGTTTAATCGAAATCACAGCTCAATCGCTGGCATTTTGTCGCGAACCGGCGGTATCCGACCGCCCCAAAGAAAGCGTTCACGATTGGCGCTAACAATGTCTGAACGTGAAGAAATCTCACGCAGTGTTGTGGCTGGTGACTCAATACGGTCGATTGCCGTATCACTGGGACGAGCCGCCTCAACCATAAGCCGTGAGATTAATCGCAATAGCGGTCGACGGTATTATCGAGCCAATAAAGCGGATCAGGCCGCTTGGGATCGATCCCATCGTTCCAAGCGATGTAAACTGGTAAACAATCGTGCGTTGGCCCGTATTGTGGCGAAGAAGCTTAAGCAGTTCTGGTCACCTGAGCAGATCGCTGGCTGGTTAAAATGCACGTATCCAGACGATGAGGACTCTCACGTGTCACACGAAACTATCTATCGCAGGCTCTTTATACAAGCCCGTGGAGCCTTAATGCGGTGGCCAGACAACTAAATGAACGCCCGAGAGAAACGTTAAACTATCGAACACCGGCAGACCGATTTAACCAATGTGTTGCATCGACCGGTTGAAATCGCAACTCAAAGCGGACATTCGTAATGTTAGGGATAACGAACCGTTCGAGAAGTTGATATGTCAATTTTCAGGTGTTTGAGGGTAGAATTATCGGACTGAGCAGTCAGTATTTGGTGGTTTTATCGTATCCCGTAGCTTACTCTGTTTAAAAAGATACATTCTGCAGCCATTAACTTAGTCAACTTCGTGAACTAACAAACACGTGCTGGTATGGTGATTGAACGGCAGATAGCGGAATTGGTGGATGTTCTAAGGTGGTTTTCATTAAAGTACTTAGCTTGATCGGAGAAATTTGATGTATAGCAAAAAGTTACTGTCAAGCGCACTAATAGTGATTGGAATGCTAGTGCTTATAAGTTCAGCAGGAGCACAAAGCTGGGGCCCCCGGAGTCTGGAAGAACTCAAACAAGAAACGCTGAGGCGTGCGAGCGAGAATCTTGGCCCAATCACTGGAATTCTCGTAGAAGATGCTGAACGTGCAATGACCGGCTTTGATCGGCTTGATCAAGATCTATGGGCGGATGTTTGGATGCAAAATGGTAACGATTACATGAGTCGAGCCTCTGATACATCCGGCGATGAAGCCCGTGAGTTGTACTTCAACGCATGGCGTAACTTCAACGTAGGTCGTTGGCCGACTGAAAAGCACTCAGACGATAAGCGTCAATCGTACGAAAGCGGGCTCCAAGCGTTCGCTGAGTTCGGTAAACTTCTGAGTCCACCCGTCGAAACCGTACGGATACCTTTCGAAGACTCGGAACTGGTCGCCTATCTTAGAATTCCAAAGTCAGATATACCCGTACCCCTGATTATCGGTATCAATGGGCTTGACTCGCGAAAAGAAGACGTAATCGCTGGCGCGGATCGTTACATCGCTAATGGTGTTGGAGTATTCGCTATGGATATGCCTGGAACCGAACAATCCCCGGTATTAATAGACATCGGATCAGAGCGCGTGTTTTCTGCCGCATTAAATTATCTCGGAACTCGTAAGGATATCGACTCTGACCGTATCGGCATTCAGGGGCGTAGCTGGAGCGGATACTGGGCGGCGGTAGTTGCATACCTAGAGCGAGACCGCCTTCGTGGAGCGGTAATTCATGGAGTTGGCGTTCACGGATATTACCAACCAGAATGGCAGGAACATGCAATTTTGAGCGAAGAATACTTATTTGATCTATTGCCTGCTCGTGCCTCTGTCTATAACACTAAAACAATGGATGAATTTCTCTCGTATGGCCCTAGGCTGTCCTTAGTTGAACGCGGGCTAATCGACAAACCGTCAGCTCCTATGCTTTTAGTGAATGGTGAACTAGATACACAGCAACCAATTTCTGATTTATATCTAATGATGAGACACGGTGACCCTAAACACGCTTGGGTTAATCCAATGGGTGGCCATATGGGCCGATCAGAGGAATGGCCGATGGGTCGTATTCTGTCTGAAATTGTTGAGCCATGGCTAATGCAACAGGTCGGTATCGAGCTCAAGTCGCGCTAATTTAATTCGTTACGCTCTTGTAGAAAGTGTGCGAGGTGCGAGATATACACGTAGCTTTGGTTGCGCAATAGGAGTCGCAGTGCTGATGAATAAATATATTTTGATCCCTTTAGTGGCTTTCATTTTCGCTGGAGCGGCAATGGGTCATCATAGTGATTCGGCGCTTGATATGCGTTCGGTGGCCACCTTCGAGGGAGTCGTAGTCGAATACACGTTGAGAAATCCGCACAGCTATTTCGTTGTAGAGGCTACTAGCGCAGAAGGTGAGACGACGTCGTGGGAGGTGCAGATGGGTTCCGCACTTAGCATGTCAAGAAGGGGGTGGGCGGTAGATACGTTGTCGATGGGTGATCGTGTAGAGGTCGGTGTCCACCCAGCTCGAAACGGTCGCCAGTATGGATTGCTCGCCTCGCTGGTAAGTAACGGCGCACCTATTTCTTATCAACGTTTATCTCTACCAAAGGTAGAACGCGGCGCTACTACGTTTGAGGGCGTATGGACCGCCAGTCTGGAAAGCCTCGGTGCGGATTACCCAGGTGGACTGGACCAGCTTATGATAAGAGATTTGACCCTGACAGAAAAAGGTAGGTTAGCCTCAGAGGCATTTGATCAAGACTCGCTTGAGAACCCTGAGCTCTCATGTATTACGAAGCCAACACCAGGGGGGTTGGTCTACACAGACAGGTATCCGCTGGAGATAGAATTTACTGATGGTGGCATCATCATGATACGGGTTCAGTATTTCGACCAGGAGCGAACCGTTTATATGGACGGACGCGAGCACCCACCGGTGACAGAACGTACCCATGAAGGGCATTCAATTGGCTGGTGGGAAAACGATACGTTGGTCGTAGATACGACGAATTTTGCGGACGACCGATCTCCTTATCAGAATGGCACCCCATCGGGGGCGCATAAGCATGTAGTAGAGCGCTATAGATTACTCGAAGGCGGGACTCACATGGAGCTCCAGTTCACGCTAGAAGATCCCGAGTATATCGTCGGTTCGATGTCGCATACCCGGACGTTGCGCTATTCACCAGAGGTAAAAATGACGCCGTTTAACTGTGACCTTGAAGCAACCAGACGCTACTTGCCTAGCACCGAGGACTAATCATTTAATTCGTTGCGTGTGAGTTAAGGGTCGAGTTAGAGCGAGGCACTTGTACCCTTCTGGGGGGGCGGCTCAGTTATTTCTCCCACCGGCGCTTGCCCAAAGTAATTCTCCGGTCTCCTTTTTTGTAACTGAAGATGCGTTTGCAGTATTGGTACCATCTCGTGAGCCATACCCAGTAATAGTAAGAACGTCATCCGGTTTGACAGTTTTTGGTGTCATACCACTTCGGAGCAGCACGTTTATTCCGAGAAGTTCAATTGCCCAACTTTGTTTATTACCTTGTTCGTCCTCGGTATCAATAAACACCCAGGTGTGGGGATTGGTCCATTCTAGCGATGTTACGGTGCCGGTAAGCTCTACTGGTCGACCTATGTCAAACTCAGCCGAAAAAGAATGGTGCGATACGGCGGGCATCGGCGATAAAAGCGATAATAGAACTACCAATACTGATAAAAAATTACGCATTTTTTGACTCCATTTGGGTGGCAAAAGGCGCCTGATTAATGGCTACGATATATGCTACGCTTATATTGACGGTTATTATACTAGATAAAGAATTCTGATATAGAGGGGCTGATGTTACAACGACCCGCAGCATTAATCATCTTACTGTTAGCTGGCTTGCCGCTAAACGCACAATGGCTTGATTTGCAAACCCCAAATATTCCCCGAACCCCCGATAATGAAGCTGACCTAACTGCTGCAACACCAAAGGATGCAGATGGTCATCCTGATTTGTCTGGATTGTGGATACCGGTGAACTCACACGGAAGCCTGTTTGATCCTGACAAGACGCAGGAATGGGCGCGGCAGTTAATGGCAGAACATGAGAGCAATTACTTCGGAAGCGAACCCCGCTTCAGTTGTCTACCGAGTGGGCCAGCCACATACCCGGCGGGGGCGTTAGCAGGTGGTTTGAGACGATTCGTGCAACGCCCAAATTTTCTTGCAATACTTAATGCCGATATGACTTATAGGCAGATTTTTCTGGATCGCCGCGAACTGGAAACCGATCCTTTTCCAACTTGGACGGGGTATTCGGTAGCACATTGGGAAGGCGATACGCTAGTGGTAAATAGCAATGGCTACAACAACAAAACCTGGCTAAATGGCGTAGGCCTGCAACATACCGACCAGTTGCGAATAACTGAGCGATATCAACGTGTGGATTTCGGCCATATTAAACTAGAAATTACTTATGATGATCCCGGTACCTTTACAGAAACCGTTAAAGCATTTGTTGAAATGGAATATAGCGCGGATAATGAGATTCTCGAGAATGTATGCAACGAATCTTCAAAAGGGCTCTCCCACTGGAACGGTGAAATACAGCAAGCTGACGAGAAAGTTGTAGATGTTCCTGAAGAAATTCTCGCATCCTATGTAGGCACGTACGAAGGCATCTGGTTGGGTAATTTAATTACCGCTGAAATCTTGCTAGAAGACGGGGAGATGTTCCTGATAAGAACTCCCCCGTATGCCTATAACGGAGGCAATGTCGAATCTGCCAAATCACGGCTAATCGCGCAGTCCGAAATAGCATTTGACTGCACCTGTGGAGTGGCGTTTGTGTTTAAAGCCGACGAGGAAGGAGTGGTAACTGAACTCGAAGAAGTTCATGTTTCTGGTGCGTGGCCATTTAAGCGTGTGCGCTAAATACGTCTTTCAAATTTAAGCCAAGGTAGTCTGTAGTAGATGGCTCAAATATATTTGGTTTTGAATGTGTCGAACGGATTCGATTGATATGAGGAATTAACAATGAGTAGCAAAGAGTTACATGATCTTCTCGACCAGCTAAAGCTGGAGCGGGAGAATAGCGATATGGTTGACGGCGAATACCAGTCGCGTTTGGATGAAATAATCGAATCTCTGGAAACGCAAAAACTCTATCCAGATGCATTTGATCAGTATTCGACCTTGAGTGGTCAGGTGAAGGAACTGTTTGGAGAGCTTGAGGCTGAACATCCGTCAATTCATGCCGTGTTGGATGGTATTCACGAAGTACTATTAAATTTTAGAGCCCAGTTGTGTATTGAACCGGAATACATATAATCGCTTTATTCTGCGATTTCGGTAGCAAACGACTTGTTTTTTACTGTTTTATATTTGTCTAAAGGAGAAATCAAAAATTGAGGTCTAAAACCGCAACATTTATTTTAAGTTGTAGATTCGTTAGCGTAACAATACTGCTGGGCTGGCACGCTAATCTGCACGCGCAACCAAACCTTGAAGGCGTTTGGGGAATCGACCCTACATTGTTTCGTCAGTACTCGGAACTACAATATACACCTGAGGGTCAGCGCCGGGCAGAGGCTTTCAATCCGCTTACGGATGACCCTAGCTACGGCTGTATTCCTTCAGGTCTGGGGCGAGCCTGGGATGAACCCGATACCTCGGCGAAAATTGAACAGTTCGAGGATTATGTAGTGATCAGCTATGAGATGTTTGATTTGGTTAGAAATATCAAGCTAAACCAGAATGGACATCCCCTTCAAGCTGACCCGAGTACGCATAATTTAGATGGTGTAGCCATTCATACTATGGGGCATTCCATCGCTTGGTACGAGGACGATGCGCTGATGATAGAGACCTTGGCCTATGCGCCAGGGTATGTCACGACGCTTCGCCGTGTTCCGCCGCAATCGGAGGCCATGCGCAGCATCGAGCGGATTACTGTCGATGATGACGATAGATTACTGGTCGAAATTAGCTATAGCGATCCGATCAATTATACGGAACCGTTGATCGCAACTAATCGATATTACCGCTCAGATTTTGAATTTATTGTGTACGGCTGTGTTTCCAGCAATCCAAGTGAGGAGGGAGGCTAATATTTAACAAAAGACTATTTATTGGGGCACTGTTTTTTGTACCGCTGGTGCTGCAGGCGCATCATTCAACCGCATTAAATTTTTCCGACGAGGTGGTGAGTTTCGAAGGCACTGTCGCGTCGGTAAAATGGATAAATCCACATGGCTCGTTTGTACTTGAAGTAACAAATGAAGACGGAGTCGTAGAGGAATGGTTAGTCGAAATGTTGGCGCGGATCGCGTTACAGCGCGGGGGCTTTGACTTCGATGCTTTTGAAGAGGGCGACAGGATTCAGGTTAGTGGCCGGCGTGGATATCGCGAGTATACCTTGCGCTTTGGGGAAGCAACTCTTCCTGATGGTACCGTGGTAAAGGAACGACTTCCTACAACGCAGCGATTCAGAAAGTGATTTTATAGTACTCGATTTATGAATGGTCGGGATATCGAGTGTTACTTGGGCCATTGTAATTATTCAAAGTTGATCAGCAATAAGTATAGAGGGGTAATGCGGTGACTGATAAATCAGATCAAGATCAACACAATCTTCTAATTTCCCGCAGGAGGACTCTACAAGGTGCGGCAACAATTTTAGCGGCAGCCACGCTTCCAAAAACGGCTGTCGCGCAGCAATCGGAACAAGCAATTGCAACACGAGTGCCCGACCTGACGGGACGCCTTGCGCGTTATATGGTGGAGTCACGTCAGCAGGAGCTTTCCGAAAGTGTTATTTTGGCGGCTAAACACCGAATTCTCGATACCTTTGGTGCGATTGTGTCAGGTGCGAAACTAAAGCCTGGCGAAGTTGCTATTGAGTATGTTCGAGGGCAAGGCGGTGTGCCTGAATCATCAGTCGTAACCACAGATATTATGACTTCGGCAGTAAATGCCGCGTTGGCAAACGCAATGTCCGCACATGCCGATGAGACCGACGACTTCCATCCTTTTACAAAAGCACACCCGGGATGTTCTGTGGTTCCTGCGGCACTTGCCATGGGTGAACGCGAAGGCAGTACAGGCGAAGAATTCTTGCGCTCTGTAGTGCTCGGTTACGACCTGTGCTGCAGGTTTCTGGTTGCGCTTCGACCTGCATTAGTTCGCTCAAACCACCGAAGTGCAGAAGGCTACAGCTCAACGTTTGGGGCGACTGCCGCTGCCGCTTCGCTGGCGCGCTTCGATGAGACCGAAATGCGCTATGCGATTTCCTACGCCGTTCAACAAGTTTCAGGTGTTTGGAGTTGGGTGCGTGATGTAGAGCATATTGAGAAGGCGTTTGATTTTAGTGGTATGGGTGCGCGTAACGGCGTGGCTGCGGCAACGATGATTCAGGCTGGTTTCACCGGAGTTTTAGATGCTCTGGAGGGTGAGCGTAATGTGTTGGATGCGCTATCAACGGATGCTGCGCCAGAGGAGATGGTTGCCGATTTGGGAAGCCGGTTCTACGTTGAAGAGACAGCGATAAAAACGTTTCCGGTGGGCTATCCAATGCAATCGCCTTTAGCAGCGTTCTTCACACTGCGTGAAGAACATGGTTTAACCTTCGATAACGTAGAGCATATATTGCTGCGCTTGCCTGAAGACGGCGCTCGTATCGTCGACAGCCGATCGATGCCCGATGTCAATATTCAACATGTTATGGCGGTAGCGTTAGTGGACGGCTTTATTGATTTTGAGAATAGTCACTCGTTCGAACGGATGAGTGATCCACAAGTGCTAGCGGCCCGGGATCGTGTTGAGCTTATCGCTGATCCGGATTTAGTGGTGCTCGATGCGCCTCGTAGCGGTTTTGTAGAGGTGACCACCACTGATGGCCGCCAGGTAAGTTTGTTTGTTAGCCATGCCCCTGGCACACCGGAAAATCCTTTAACCACTGAAGATGTTGCCGCTAAAGCCCGAGTTCTAATGGCTCCGATTCTCGGCGAAGATAGAACAGAAGAATTGATTAGTCAGGTGGATCAGATCGAAAACCTGGAAGACATTAGAGAGCTTCGAAAGCTACTTTCTGCATAGTAATTAAAATTATTGCGGAATCTTAACCTTTTAGGAAACTCAAACTTGCTACTATTCCGGAGAATATAAGGTTATAGAATATTCTTTTTACACAGGTATTATGAGGTACAAGCCCATATTGTCGCTGCTGCTAAGCTTTTTATTGCTGTCACAAACAGCAATAGCGCAGCATGATATTGAGCATAAGGCCTTTGAGCATACGGAGTTGTGTGCTGCTTTCGTCACCGCTGATCAAGCTGGTGATTGCGATTTACCACGCACAAACCCTATTTTACCCGTTGAACTAGAAGCGCATTTTTTGCTTCTATCAATTGAGGTGTTCTCGTTCGAGCGCACCGTCTATTCCTCCCGCGCACCACCTTTAGCTTAGTAATTCTGCTGGATCCACCTGCGATGTCAGGTGTTTTTCGATCTTTGGTGACATTTTGTCACTCCCTTAGTGTTTCCGGCCTTTTCGGCCGCTTATCTATTGAAGAATTATTATGCAATCAAAAACAATTACTGCCACAGTGGCGCTTTCAGGTTTACTTATAAATGTTTTGGCCTCCGATTTGGCGATGGCCCAAAATTCAACTTCAGAAACCAATGCAGGATTGCACCTCGAAGAAATTCGGGTGCTGGCTCATCCACTGTCAGAGGATGGCACCGCTCAGTCGATAACCGTATTAAACGGGGACGAACTCGCTAAAAGTGTACAGGGTTCGCTTGGAGAGACATTAAAAAATGAACCCGGCATCCAATCGGCTAGTTTTGGCTCAGCCGTTGGCAGACCGGTTATTCATGGCTTGGGTGGAGCGCGGGTTAAAACGACTCAAGACCGAATCGATAGTCTCGATGTGTCAGTTACATCGGGCGATCATGCGGTTAGTGTCGAGCCATTCATTGCAAACCAAATATCTGTTTTAAAGGGTGCGAGTACCTTGCTTTACGGTAGCTCAGCGATCGGTGGTGTTGTGGATGTTGAAACAGGGCGTATTGCCAAGGAGCACATAGACGGTTTTCAGGGCCGAGCTCAATTGCGAGCAGCGGATAATGCCAATGCTCGTAGTGGCGCGATCCGTCTTGACGCGCAGCTAAGCGAAAATATGGTCTTGCATTTTGATGGGTTTGTAAGTGATGCCGATGACTACGACATACCGGGAGAAACCGAATCGTTGGCACTGCGCGAGGCTGAAGAGGCAGCGGGTAAGGAACATGAGGAAGAAGGTGAAGAAAGTGGTGTATTAGTCGGTAGTCGAGCACAAAGACAAGGTGGGGCTCTGGGTTTGAGCTATGTTGGCGATCGCGGTTTCTTTGGGTTCTCAGCTAGTGCACTGGATGCCGAATATGGATTGTTCGGCCATGGCCATGAGGAGGAGGGTCACGAAGAAGAAGGTCATGAAGAGGAGGAGCATGAAGAAGGAGAAGAGCCGGGTATGATCGATATGTCACAGACACGGTTTGATATTGAAGCAGAGTTAGATGACCCTTTTGCTGGATTTATGTCGCTTAATTTTCGGCTTGGTATTAACGATTATAAGCATCGGGAGATCGAAGGTGATGGGGTTGTAGCTACAGAATTCAATAACGATGCGTGGGAAGCGCGCCTTCAATTGCAGCATCTGCCTTGGAACGAGGTTAGCGGTACGTTTGGATTGCAAGCTAACTCTCGTCAATATTCCGCAATTGGCGAAGAAGCTTTTGTACCGCCAGTAGATACTGAGTCGGCAGGAATATTTTGGGTAGGAGAGCGCGATTTCTCAAGTTTTGATATTGAGACAGGATTGCGGCTGGAGAAATTGCGACATAAGCCAACAGCGGTCGGCTTGCAAGACCGAGACTTTTCTACTGTGAGTGCGTCATTTGGTGTGATACGGCCGGTTAACGAACAGCTAACCTTGTCTGCATTGATTGATTACAGCAGTCGTGCGCCAACCATCGAGGAGATTTATTCAAATGGGCCCCATCTCGCAACCAATTCTTTCGAAATTGGTGATCCAGGTTTAGGTAAGGAGCGAGCTACCGGACTGACGTTAACCGCGGGTTTTGAAAACGGACTTATAGAGCTAGATGCAAGCGTCTACTATATGGACTTTTCAGACTTTATATATCAACAAAATACGTTGGCGGTTGAAGACGATTTACCTGTATTTAATTATCAACAAAACGACGCAAGTTTTGCGGGCCTTGATTTGAAAGGCTTGGTTCATCTTGGGGTTGTAGGTGGTGGTGACCTTGATTTCACGTTTTTGTTCGACACGGTACGTGGCGAGTTGGGTACGAGTTTGAATTCGAATGATAATTTACCGCGAATACCGGCGTCTCGAGTTGGCGTTGGTTTTTCCTGGATTAGTGCTGCTTGGTCGATTGACGCTGATTGGTCCTTCGTTGACGGGCAACAGCGGACTGCTTTTGGCGAACTGCCAACCGATTCTTACAACGACCTGGCTTTATATATAGGGCGTACCATTCAATTTGGTGATAACGAGTTGACGCTTTTCTTACAAGGGCGGAACTTAACTGACGAGGAGCAGCGCTATCACGCTTCGATTGTTAAAGATATTGCACCAGCCGCCGGGCGTAGTATTGAAATCGGTGCGCGAATGTTGTTTTGATTTGTGTAACTAGTGTGAATCGATAAATTTCAATCATTTTCAAGTTCTTTGCTAAACTAATCAGGAGTTCGCCGAATTACTACTTAATAGGAATAAGGAGTAATTCGGCATTTGATCTTAGTTTTACGGGAGAAAATTTATGTTTAGATCGAAGTTTTATAGTTTTGTAATGGCGGGTATTTTGTGTTTTTCGATTGACGCTTTAGCTCACCATGGAGGCGCTGCCTACGACGCTAGCTTGTCAAAAACGGTTACTGGTAAGGTGTCACAGTTTCATTTCGTGAATCCACACGTATTAATATACATTGAGGCGGAAGACGAAAACGGTGAGCTGGTTGAATGGTCCGGTGAGCTAACCAGCCCAAATCGACTGGCTCGAATGGAAAGAGGCTCCACAACAAGCTGGAGTAAAGACATTTTGAAACCGGGCGATGAAATAACACTATCTGGTAACCCGGCCAGAAGTGGTGCGCCTTCGCTGCGACTTAGGAAGGTAGTAGATTCAAATGGCGAGGTCTTAGTAGGCGAAGATTGATCTGTAAACTGGCTATTGGGGATTTATGATGTATAAGAAGATAACAACTTTACCAGTATTGGTAGTTTTCGTATTTTGTTCTAACGTTTTCGCTCAAGCAGGCGATGACTTTTCCGGTGTGTGGACGAACAACCCTCCAGAAGAAAATCGAAGTTTTCAAAATTCTGCATTAAGGGCTGATCCGCCGCCTATGACTCCCTGGGGGCAGGCCCGTTACGATCTAGCCAAGCCGACTTTTGGTAGCAGGAGCGTTCCTGTACTGGAAACTAACGACCCTGTGTATGAATGTTTTAGGCCTGGAACCCCAAGAATTTACATGCATCCATTTCCAATGGAAATTATTCATTCTGAAGGTAGGGTTATGATGTTATTTGAATATGATCATGTAATAAGACAGATCTATACCGATGGACGAGAGCATAGAACTGATCTTGCGCCGATGTGGATGGGTGATGCAACGGGTTATTGGGACGGTAAAATACTTGTTGTAGAAACCGTCAATTTTAATGACAAAACATGGATTGATCGCGAAGGCGTGCCGCATAGCGATAAACTAAGAGTTGAAGAAAGGATTCAGCTAGATGATCAGGGGAACTTGGTTATAGATATTTTGATTGAAGACCCTGTTGCGTTTACGGAATCTTGGACGGGTCAAAGGCGATACCGTCGAGTAGCTTGGGATATAGAAGAATTTTCTTGTATGGATAATGTGAATTTCGTACCTTTTGAGGAAGAGGTTCTGAATTATGAAGCGAACTGAGATCTGGTGTCTATCTATGGTTTGTAGCAGTATGCACCATTGAGGGCATTGGTAGTCTGACAAACCCTGTGGTTGGCTCCGAGTAATGAGCTATAGTTCCATACGAGCGTCCTCTACAAACGCCTCCTACGAAAAATAGGTCCCTGAATGAGCGCTAAACTTTCTAATTTGTTTCGGCTATCAGCTATTCTGGTAGCGATTATGTTCATAAGTAGTGGTGTACTTTCCCAATCTGCACCCAATTTTTATGTGGACCCCTCGTGGCCTAATCCGCTGCCGAACAACTGGAAATTAGGTGGTATTTCTGGCCTCGCGATTGACTTAGATGATAATGTTTGGGTTTTGAATCGCCCGGATGATCTCTCTGATATGGAGCTTCTTGCGGAACTCGAACCGCCGATTTCACTTTGCTGCGAGCGGCCCCCCACGATAATTCATTTCGATAAGTCAGGCGAGGTTATTGGTTATTTCGACGCGCCACAAGCGCACGGTATGGACGTAGATGACGAAGGGTTTGTGTATATCGGGCAAGATACCGTTCGCAAGTACGATTCGCGGAATGGTGAGCTGGTTGCAGAGCTTGCGCGGACACCAGAAAGAGAGAATGGCGGTCAAGTTGGGCTTGTACCTCTGGCGGAACGGATACCAGGCAAGGGAACGCTTGAGCATGCCAATGTCTTTATGCCATCGATGCCAACCGATCCTGCCGAGTTGGTTGCCAAAGCAGCTGCGCGAACTGAGTTTCGCAAGAAGTACCCGCCTGAGACGCCGATGATAGTAGGTGGAATCGAGGAGATTCGAGTTCTGGAAGCAGACAGCGAGGTGCTGGTGGCAGACAACTATCTTGGTGGGCGTGTGCTTGTTTTTGATCTAGAAACGTTCGAGTTTAAGCGGGGGTGGGGTGCTTATGGCAAACCGCTCGCAGAGATCAGCATCGATGATGGTGATCACACTTATACCCCGAATGGCCCAATGCCCAAGGACTTTGTCGGACATTTGACCGTAAACATCTCATATGATGGATTGGTGTATGCAGCCGATCGACGCGCAAATCGCATTCAAGTTACAGATAAGAATGGTGAATTTCTTAAAGAGTTTGTTCTGGCGCCGAGTACCGGTGGTGGAGGGTCTACCGGTGGTGTCGCGTTCTCGCCTGACCCAGAGCAGAAATATCTTTATATTTCAGATCGTATGAATAGCAGAATATGGTTCCTTGATCGAGATAATGGCCGGGTTGTAGGAGAGATAGGTAGTATGGGAGAAAATAGCGGTCAGTTCTTTGGCTTGCATATGCTTGCCGTCGACTCTCAGGGCAATATCTACACGGGTGAGGTTGATTCATTCCGTGTACAGCGATTCGTGCCAGCTAACAGTCCAAAGGGAAAGTTACTAAAGCAAGTTGCCGAGCTGCCGTGATTTATCTACTTACCCGGCTAGATAATCGCGACTATTAGCAAACCAGTTGCCAGTAAGTAACATAACGCAAAAGTTGGGTAGACAGGTAGCATTGCGATGAAGCTCGTTACTAGCTTATTTATTCTTTAAGACAAATTACTGAACACGTTTTCCGGTTAATACTTAGCCTGTATATACATTGCCTACCGAGTCCGTGGCGATACCGTCTATTCAGTACAATTGCCCAGCGTTTCGGCCGGGGCTACCGAATTGCCCCACGTATTCGCCGGTCAAGCGATCGTAGATCCAGACCCGGTGATTGGTGCCATCGGCAATCAACACATACTTTTGTTGTTCATCGTGCGAAAACGCTAGACTATAGGTGCTGTCGCACATTGGTAGCGTTGCATGGCCCGAGCCACCACAAATGGGCCCCCGACTTAGAGTATTTGGCGCGACCAGAAAATCGCTGGCATGTTCGCCTTGCCGAGTAAATATTTGAATACGATTCATGCCGCGCTCGCAAACATAAACCAATCCGTCTTTCGATAGCATAATGCAGTGTAGCGCGGGTGCGAACGCATCCTGGTCTGGAGGTGCGCTACCTTTCCAATCATAAGACGGTGTCGGTTGATCGCTAATTTCGCTTAGCGGCATACCACGACCACCCCAGCCTAGTTTGAAGCCACCGTCGTCCATGTCGTAAGCTAATACGCGTTTGCCTTCTGTTAGGTATATCTCGCGTGCTTCGCTATCGAGCGTGAAGTTGTGCACACCGTTTGCGAGTATGTCCGTTTCCTGATTGTCTTCATAACCTCTCGATAGCGGTGTTTCACTGGGTTCTGGTTTTGCCCCACGATGGGGAAGTCCCACACGAATTCACCTTGTCGTGTGAATTACATTAGGCCGTCGCCCTGACCAAATGCTGCTACCCATACATTAAAGTCACTGTCGACCTGTATCGATTGGGGGCGTTTAGGCCACAGCGGATGGTACCCAGGGCACCCCAGGCATTGTGTAGGTTTCCTTCACTATCAAATTCAAGAATCTCTGGAGCTGCGACGTAGCAGTCGCCACACGGTGGGTCATAGGTTGCCATCGACTCATCGGGGCGTAGATCGTCGGTTCGGCTGATGGCCAAGATATGGTCATTGGCATCGGTAGTGATGGTCGGTACACCTTGTATCAACCAAGCATTAAGAAACGGTACTTTTGGCCAATAGGGATCAACAGTGTATTCTGGAGAAGGCAGGATCTGTACCGCGCTGTCATTTACCGGCAGAAAAACTATCAGCAGGGTGATTATAACGGTAGTGTGTTTTACGTTATCCAATAGTGCTCGCATAGTTTTCTCGGTGTAGCTATCTCGGTACAGTTATGTCGGTAGGTCTTGAAGTTCAGAATATAGCCCCTTTATGGTTGAGACAAGCTCGCTTGCCAAACCTCAGAATAAACAGCAATATATTGTCTGCTGTAACTTAATGATTGTATTGTAGGGGCTATTGTAAGGGCCTTCGGTCGAGGGTGAATCAACCTCATCAAATATTCGCTCCAGTACGATATCTACACACAGAGGAGTACGCACATGATCATCCAATCCGCACCAGTTGGTAAAAAACGTTTTGTGTCCACTATGGTGGAACACCTGGAACTTTGTGAACAAATGATGAGAGCCTTTGGGAATGAGATGTTTGAGCGCCCAGAGCCCTACGAGGAATTTATCTACACTGTTGCCCACCATGATCGCGGCTGGGATGAAACCGATGCAAATCCAGTACTCCACACTGAAAGCGGATTCCCTTGTGGTCTTGGCACTGGGCCTGTGCCAGGCGTTCTAGATACCAGCCGTCGTTCACCTGATTTCAATCAAGCCGAACATCCTTATTGCGGCTTGTTGTCGAGTATGCATAGCTGGGGGCTTTACAATGAGCGTTATGGAGTATCTGAATTCACCGTTCTAGATGGTAGAAAATCAGTTCCTATACCACCGGAAAACGAAAAGTTTGTCAGCGGATTGCTTGATGATGAGATTACCCGTCAACAACGGCTGAAGGACGAGCTGGCAGCGTCTCCGGAAACTGCCGGCTGGGTGGATGAAAAGTCATTGATGCGGAACTACAAACTACTGCAATTTTTCGATACTTTGGCGTTGTATTTTAACCTGCGGCATGACAGTCAGCGGATGCAAGAGCAATTTGTTCATATTCCGAATTCAGTGGATGAGGACTCTACCGTGACAGTGCGGCCCATAGGTGATGGAAAATATGAAATGTTTCCATTTCCCTTCGCCGGTGATGAATTAGAGGTCAGCTGTAAGGGTCGTTATTTTGGGTGTATTGCTGCAAATAACGAGCCTGATGATCTTGCAGCCCACCTTTATGGCCTGCCGATTAGTGAGCAGGTCTTTACGTTTGTAAAAGTACCCTAAGCTGCGGTTGCGTAAGTGTAGGTATGGATAAGTAGATGGCTAACTGGGGTGAATAGATTTTATTTTGGGGTTTTTAGATGGATAGTATACGTGGCTTCTTTAAGATCATTTTAATGGTTTCTCTGATGGGGGGCTCGTTTCCAAATGTCTCCTCGCAGACGACTGAAGTTGTCGAGTTCGATGGCGATATTCTACTTGGTCGGCCAACCGATCAAGGTATTGCGATTAGCGTAATGGCCTTCTCAGATAATGAGCTTTACGTCGAGTATGGTGGCGTCTCTGGTGATTACAGTCGTAGCACCAGTGTAGAAAGTATTTTGGTAGACCAAGTTTTTACATTTAACTTAAACGACCTGACTGGCGATTCGGAATATTTCTATCGGCTTCGATTCAAATCAGAGACATCTGAAGAGTTTGCCACTGGAACTGAGTACAGTTTTGATACCGCAAAATCTGACGGAGTTACCTTTAGTTTTGCCGTTCAAGCGGACCCCCATTTGGGAGCCAGAACCCGATTTGAAGATTGGTGTGGGCCACGATGTAACCGCGAAACATCTGACGATAAAATTTATGCTCGCACCGTCGAAAACATGCTTAGCTACGACCCGGACTTTACCGTAGATTTAGGGGATTTCTTTATGACAGCCCAGAATTACCAAAATGGACTGTTTTCGATACAAGAGCGAGAAGAAAGTGCGGCAATCACCGAGGCGGAAGTTCTGCAGGATGTTACCTATATGCGATCCTTAATGACTTATGGAGGCTCTTCCATTCCGCTCATGTTAGTGCAGGGCAATCACGAAGCAGAAGATAGTATCAGGTTAGACGGGACCCCAAATAATTTGGCGGTTTGGGCCATAAATGCACGTAAAAAGTACTTTCCTTCACCAAGCGATAATGGGTTCTATAGTGGTCCTACAACTGAACATGACTTTATCGGCCGTCAGGACGGCTATTACGCTTGGGAATGGGGCAGTGCACTATTTATCGCATTGGACCCCTTTTGGGAGCCAAATCAGTGCGGAGGCCCGTGGTGTAAGTCTCTCGGTGCGGAGCAATTTGCCTGGCTAAAAAGGACGTTGGAAAGTAGTAATGCAACCTTTAAGTTCGTATTCATTCACCACCTGGTGGGAGGGTTGAGTAATCCGTTTGGGGGTAGCAGAGGAGGGGCTCTGTATTCAGATTATTTCGAATGGGGTGGTCGTACGCCTTTTGATGTCGAAAATTGGGATCGTTCAAACTACATTACTTTCGAAGGTGGAGTACATAACACTGAAGGTGATGCGCCGCAGATTAGAAGGGTTGATTCATCTACAGAATCGTATGACTTTGAGCAGTATCGACCCGGTTGGGGGGGAGAGTCGATTCAGGGTCTTCTTATCAAAAACAATGTCCAAATTGTATTTCACGGTCACGACCATATTTACGTTAAAGAGGTGCATCCAAGCGGGGTCATATATCAGGAAGTTCCACAGCCTTCTCGCGCTACACCGGGCGGAGAGGGTTTAATTCGGCAAGCCGGCTATCAAGGCTATGACTACGAGCAGGGTGTTGTCCTTCCAGGTGCAGGATTTATGCATGTGACCGTTTCATCTAAACAGGTCAAGGTGGACTACGTTAGGACCGCAGAGGGTTGCAGTTCCGCCCCTTGCAGCGAGATTGCTGATAGCTACAGCGTATCTGCTGAGTAACTATGGTAGCCCATTGTGTGGGCTAGCAAGTGGGACTTATTTAACCTATCAAGTTTGTGCGTGGATTGCCGCTAAAACTCGTTCCTTACGGAAAGGTGGTCGACGCAGGCGTACGCCAGTCGCATCATAAATAGCATTCGCAACCGCTGCTATAACCGGTTTATGGCTTGCTTCACCCGCACCATAGTGGGGTAGATCAGGGCGGTCTGGATTAGGGTCGCCGTTGACCTGAACGATTTCGATGGTTTCCGGTATGTCGGAATGCCGGAGGCTTGGGTGCGACACCCAATCGACACTCTTGATTTTTTTAGTGTCGAACTGGACTTCTTCCCATAGCGCTCTACTTAGGCCATGTAATATGCCGCACTCGACGGTATGGCTGAGTCCCGCTGGGTTGATCACGAGACCACAGTCATGGCCGCACACCAGCCGCTTGACCCAGATATGCCCAGTGGTGCGGTTTACTTCGACCTCTGCTATTAACGCTACGACCGTGCCGTTACGGAAGGTGTAGCCGAGACCGCGCCCAGTGACGAATGGACTACCAGGCTCTGATATCTGCGGATTCGGTGACGGTCGCGTCTCCCAGCCGAAGCTTTCAGCCGCGGCATTGAGGGTGGCGATAGAACGTGCCCGCCGGAGCAGGTCGTCCTCATCACTGCTGGTTAAAAGATCGAGCCGGAACTGAACCGGGTCGGCGCTTGCCACAGCGGCTAGCTCATCGATGAAGGATTCGAATGCAAATGTCACCTGCGGCCCGTTAGGGTCGCGAAGATTACCGGTACGAAGTGGCGTCCCCCAGATCAAAGGGAGGCTAACGATATCGGCGGTCATACGCTGATTCGCAATGGCGTATTTAATAGACGGCGTTACAGAACGACCCTTAGCTGGTTCAGAGGGGCGTATGCCCATTAGCTGAGCAATCAAGACTGTGTCTGCCTGGTTGTATCCAAGGTGATTGTAGTCGGCAGCACGTGCAGCGTATTCGAGTGCTACGAGTTTACCTTGGCGATCGAGCCCCCCTCGTAGCTTGAAAGTGTATGCAGGACCCTTCGTGTCCCAAGCGGTTTCCTCATCTCGCATCCATTGTACGCGGACTGGTCGCCCGAGCTCATGAGCAAGAAACGCAGCCTCAAAGCCAGCGTCGTCGGCTGCGGTACGGCCATAAACTTGAGGTCCATCCATGTAAATCACCCGCACTTGTTCTTTTGCTATACCTAAAAACTTCGCAACTCCTCTACGCAAGCCATAAGATTTTATATCGTTCGAGTAAATCGTCATTTGACCATCGGACGGGTCGGCCAGAGCGTGGGCAGGACCAATCGCTGTATGTCCCTGATAGGGTACTTCGTACTCGGCTTCAATGAGATGTTCTGCGGCTTCCAGTGCTGAATCGGGGTCGCCCGTTATATCTGAAGCGCTATTGGCTGCAATGGTTGCGCTACGCATATAGTCAAATAGATCGTCCGATGCCGGAAAAGGTGCTTCGGATGGTGCTGCCCAATCAACTTGTAATTGTCGGGCAGCACTGATGGCTTGCTCTTCGCGCTCGCAGACTACGGCCACGTAGTTACCGCGGCTTACCACGCGGATCAAACCTGGGGTGTCGGCGACTGATGACTCATCGATGCTGCGTAGAGTGGCACCGACGAGTGGTGGCCGGACGTTTCGCGCATGGACCATGCCGGGCAGTTTCACATCGACAGCCCATATCAGCGACCCGTCGACCTTTGCAGGGATGTCGTAACGTTGAATGGACTGACCTATAACGTTGAGGTCGCTAACCGGTTTGACGTTTGCTACGCCACTGGTGGCATTGACGTTTTCTCCTGTAAGTGAAACGTTGAATGTTCTTCCGCCGATCAGTTCAGCGTAGGTAACTATCTTAGATGGGTCGTTGTTGCTTGTGATTATTGCGTTGCTCACCACAAGCTCGGTGATTGGTATTTCTAAATAATCGGATGCTAACCCTAGTAGGACTCGTCTAGCTTCAGCAGCAACTCGCCGCATCGGCCAGCCATCCCGCTCAACACCGTCGGAACCGCCTGAACCACCCTGGTCAGGCGTTGTATCAGTGCTGCCCATGACGAGATTGGTCTTATCGTAAGCAATATCGAGCTCGTCGCACATCATTTGTCGAAATGCAGTGCCAGTCCCCTGACCACCATCGGTTTTGCCCACGAAGAAGCTCGCAGTATTGTCCGGATGGATTACGATCCAGGTATCCAGCTGTAGAAAGTCAGGATCTGTGTAGGGACCGCTGTCTGTGGTTTGCGCGAGAACTTTGCCGCCCGGGATAGAGTTTACGCCGACGCTTAGTATCAGGGCTCCTGAGGACTTTAGAAAATTGCGACGGGAAGTGGATGGATTAGCTTGAAGGAGTGCATCTTCGATTATTTTTGGAAGCTGCAGTGTTTTACTCATACGTCTGCTCCTTGATCAGTCTCAGGCGTGGCAGATACCACTGCACCTTGGACTACACGTTTTATCGCCGCCTGAATACGATAGTAAGTCATACATCGACACAATGCGCCTTCCATTCCTGTACGGATTTCAATGTCGGTCGGGTTCGGGTTTTGGTTAAGTAGCGCTTTGGCTGTCATAATCTGACCGTTCTGGCAATAACCACATTGTGGAACCTGCTCGTCGATCCAGGCCTGCTGTAGCGGATCCAGCATGCCGTTTGTGGAGAGACCTTCGAGTGTAGTTATTTCGCCACTAACCTGTGAAGCCGGTATGGTGCAAGAACGCACTGCAGCCCCATCAACGATTATAGTACATACCCCGCACTGGCCGAGTCCGCAGCCAAAACGTGGGCCACGCAGCTCAAGGTCGTTACGTAACACATATAGAAGAGGTGTGGCCGGGTCGATATCAACTTCGTGGGACGCGCCATTGACGCGTAGGGTAACAATAGTCATTAGTTATACTCCAAGTATGCTGGAAGCGTAGGCAGTATAGAGGAAGTTTTCACTTGGTTAAAATGCAATATCATATAGCTTGAGTGGGACGAAGACCCCAAGTACTATCGGTTTAGATTCGAAATCAGGAACAAGAGGGCGTGATGATTAAAATTCGACTTTCAACTTTCTCAGTGGCAATAACCGTTATTGGTTTAGCCGTAACGGAGCTGGCGGCCGCGGCACCGAGTATCGACGGAATTTGGGAGCCTCTCAGAGGTGCAGGTACGGGGCATCCGCCATCGGAAGATATCAGACTGACACCAGCAGGGCAGGCCGCATTCGAGAATTTCTCGGAAGAGAATGACCCAACTTTAAAATGCATTATGCCAGGTGTACCGCTTGGTATTTACGATCCTTACCCGTTAGAGATAATCCAGCAAGATCATCAGGTTGTGTTTTTGCACGAGCACTTTCACATGGTTCGGAGAATATTCACGGACGGAAGACAAGCCCCTGATAACTGGTGGCCAACATTAGGTGGTTTCTCAGTGGGTCAATGGGAAGAGGACACCCTTGTTGTGAAAACGACGTACCTTTCGCCAGAAAATATGGTGTGGCATACGGGAATGCCTTTCTCGGGTGCGCCGGATACTTACACTGTTGAACGATATACTTTTACCGACGATACGTTAATGTACACGGCCGAAATATTTGATCCGACATATTACGAGGAGCCATATGTTTTCAGTGGGGGCCGGAAGTTAGCGCAGGATGGGATGATATTGGAGTATGAGTGCTACCCCGAATACAGTGGCTTTTGATCCGACGTAAATTAGCGTGTATAGATTGAGGAATTAAATGATGAAACATATAGCCACCACATTGCTTGTTGTGATTGTCAGTTTGCTTGGCGTGCACCCAGTATTATCTCATCACAGCAGGGATGCCTACTTTGATATGGAAGCAAGGGTTGAGTTCATTGACGTAACCGCCGTATCCTTCAGGGTAGTGAATCCACATTCCCAGCTGGTATTTATGGCCAAAGACGAACAGGGCAATGAGGTGGAATGGACTGCGGGTATACTGGGCGCAAGCCATCTAAGACGTGCCGGAATTAGAGAAAGTCTTATAAGCCCGGGAGATAAACTTACCGTTAGGGGTTCACCTAGCCGTGGCGACAAAAAAGCAATGTGGCTGTATACGGTAGTGTTAGCCAACGGCGATGTCGCAGACCTGTTTGGAGCGATCAGAACTGGCGTAGGAATCATTACACCTGCCAGTGAAATAATTAATAATTGAGCTCCAGCTTTTACCTTGGAAGCGTAGGTAGTATATCAGTGCGGGCCGGGAGTTAGCCCCGGAATGATGTTGGAGTATCAGTGCTGCCCCGAATACAGTTGCTTTGTGAACCGGCGTAAATTACCGTATGTAGATTAAGGAATTAAATAATGAAACATATAGCCACCACATTGCTCGTTGTGATTGTTAGTTTGCTTGGCGTACACCCAGCAGCATCTCATCACAGCAGGGATGCATACTTTGATATGGAAACAACGCTAGATTTTATTGACGTAACCGCCGTATCGTTCAAGCTAGTCAATCCACATTCCCAATTGGTGTTTATGGCTATTGATGAACAAGGAAATGAGGTGGAATGGACAGCTGCTATACATGGCGCAAGCAATCTAAGGCGTGCAGGGATTAGAGAAAGCCTTATAAGTCCAGGGGATAAACTTACTATTAACGGTTCACCCAGCCGTAGTGATAGAAAAGTATTGTGGCTTTATAATATCGTTTTAGCCAATGGTGATTTTGCTGACTTCTCGTTTGCAGCGATCATCGCCGGCGAAGGTATGATTACACCTGCCAGTGAAGTAAGCAATAATTAAGCTCTGGTTTTTCCGTTACAGAAATAATGTGCCTTTACTTGAGTTTTAGAGTGCGTTTGGCCGTTTTACTTACAGTATTTTTTCATAGGTCGCTACGATCCCATACACAGTTGTAAGGTCTAAGTTTTTCGGTTGGGTCCCAAACCCAAGCTCGATTAAGCAGAACTATTTCTGTAAAGACTGCTAGGTCTGTTGCGGTAAGTTGATAACGCAGAACGAGTCCGTCGGCAGACGGAGTAAATCTCTCTACCAGCTGGAGTTGCGCTGTCTGCGGAATTCCCGCTTGATCAAACCAAGGCCAGTCGATTTTTGTTGTTGTTACTTCAAGGGTGGAGCTATCCCAACGGCCGACCGATTGTCCATAAGGGCTTGCTGCTTCGTCCTCGTTACTGGATTGGGGAGTCATACGAATATGACGTACTGCATCCTGTTCCTCAAGGTATAAAACAATGTTATCGCCGTCTTGCACAAATTCTATGGGCGTTGCCAAGTCCATCATTGCCGGCATGCCATTTTGACAGTTGATATAGGGGTTATCGTTAACAGGGTCCCAGTTGGATTGTGTGGTTTGAGCAAACTCAGTCAATGGGTAGTTGTCTAACCATAAGGTTCTACCTGTGCCATCGATGCCGTGATCAGAGCGATCCGGGCTCCAGACTCGAAAGATATCTTTGGGATTAAGGGGTGCGTTCTTTGCGGTACCTTTTTGACTACTCGCGCTCAGTAACAGTGCTGTGTCTGCCGACCAGCGGGGAGTGGTGAAGCTATCAACTACGAGTTCCTGGCCGTTGGCCAGCAGAATATTGGTCGCGAACATTGCCGTTCTATTACGTCGGCCTCTAAATCCCGCGAAGCTGATATTACTGCCGGTTTCGAAGAAGTCAGCAGTAACTCTAGCGCGTGTGAATTGGCTTGCGCCTCTACCTTCAATAAGCCAAATAGCTATGCTTCCGTCCTCAGCAGAAGTTGTAACAGTAAATTGCGTATGAGGGTTTTGCCAGTCAATATCGGTCAGCCGACCGGTAATTTCTATAATATTACTACGATCAAAGTGCAGGTTCGGCGAGTGATGTGCCTGAACGGTTACAGATGCTAAAATATTTATAGATACGAGCGCTACAGGTAAGAGTGTGCCGTGATTCACATTATGGTCTCCTGCTAAATTCGAGTGTGGTCTATTAATTAAACGAATTACTGATAATCAGTTTGGTCGGGAATTTATAGGCCCAAGACCACCTTAAAAAACATGTTACACCGTTTTGGAAATTCTTTTAAGGGTAATCTTTAGGGTGCTGGATCTGTGATATTTTGCCTCACTGTGTAGGCTTTGATAATAAAGTATAGATTACTGGTCTTGCTAAGGATATGTCCCTATAGCGGTCTGCCAATACTCGATCAGAAGGGTGAAGCCAGGAAATATATTGTTTGATTCTTTTCTATTAAATTGAATGAAAATTGATCTGGACGAATCCACGAATTACGAAGATAATGCGCAAGCCCATCAGGGAAGAGTGCATTGCGGACTACTCCGTTTAATATATTTGATGGTGCATACTGGGCTAAATGGAGAAATTGATAGTTGCCGAAATATTGAGAGCTATTTAGTTAAAATCAGTTTCTTCACTTCTTTACCAACTACTGTAGATTAAATAACAAGTAACTAAAATGCCGATACGGCCAAGGGGAGAGTTATATGACAGAACCTGAGTACACAAGTCATCTTACGCCAAGAACGCTTTGGGAAAAGCTCTATATGGCCTGGTTTATTATTTGTTTTTTGATGGTTTACATAGGCACATGGTGGGTGAATGAGCCCATTCCAGTGTTTGGTATGCCATTGGTTTTTGTTTGGTGTAGTGGTTGGGGTTTTGTTTGGCTGATTGGCTGCTGGATATTAGGCACTAAAATTGCTAAAGACGACGCGGAGGCGAAAGGAGAATGAATTTAGAATCTTGGCAGTACACAATTATTATCGTAGCGGTTTATGCCGTATTTATTCTTTGGATCGGTACCGGGAAGTGGACCAAGGCATCCAACGATCGAATGGACGACTATTTTAAAGTTGGCCCCGGCTTTGGTTTCCTTGTTCTCTATCTTGGTATGGCTGGTGGCTTTCACACAGCTTTTGCAATACCAGGGTCGATGGGTTTCTACCACTCGCATGGTGTCGCCTTTGCGGCCAATATACTTTGGACCGTTTTTACCCCTCTGGTGATGATTTACTATGTCGGCTCCAGAATCACCTGTTTAGGTCGTAAATTTAACTACATCACGCCAGCAGACATGCTCACGGATTACTTTGGCGATGGGAAATTTAGAGCATTTATTGCCCTCTACATCCTATCGTGCTGCATTCCGTTAATGACAGCCAACATTACTGGGCCTGCAATATTATTGTCGGCAGGAACGGAGAACCATATTACGAAATTTGCAGCGACTCTGATAATGGGGTTTTTAGTGTTTATATACGTCACTACCAGCGGCATTCGTGGTGTTACCTGGACGACTGTTGCACAGGCGATCTGGATGTTTATTGCCATTTGGGCGGCTGGGTACTGGTGCCTGACTCTGATAGATGGCGACCTGTTGGCATTATTTAACAAAGTTAAGGAGATTGATCCGTCGATGCTGACCTTACCTGGGCGTAAAGGCTTGGCGACACAGCAGTGGTGGCTTACCTGGCCTGTGTTTGGTATAGCGTTCTATTGGGCGATTTTACCGCGCAGTTTCATGTTCTATTATTCGGCACGAGACGTGAAGACAGTACAGAAAATCGGATTAACGGTTGGTTTCTATCTGATGGTTTTGTTTTTGCCTGCGATGGTTATCGGCTTTACAGCTTTCGCTTATTACCCAGATATCGTCAACTCTGATGCATCGTTCCCAACCTTGCTTGCCGAACATGCGCCGGCTTGGTTTGCCGGGGTATTAGTGGCTGGTGGCCTTGCCGCAGGTATGTCATCACTTGATGCAGATACTAATGCCAATTCAGCAATGTTAACCAAGGACGTGTACTCCAAGTTTATTAAGAAAGGCTCACCTGACAGTCATTACATCAAAGTAGGTCGTCTGATTGTTTTTTTCCTTGTTGTCATTACTGTACTGGCAGCCGATAAGGACTGGGGTCTGGTTACAATGATGATCGGCATAACGGCTTCAATGATTGTACAGTTGTTGCCCGCGGTGCTGGCGGTCACGGTGCCCATGAAACGCGTCTGGTTCACTAAAGCTGGTATTACCTGCGGTATTATGGCGGGTTTGATTGCTTCGTTTACAGTGCGATTTTATGGCCGTGACTTTCTGCCGGCAGGAGTTCGCTACGATCCTTCATTTTGGGGCTTAGTCGTAAATGTACCTGTCGCATTGCTAGTGAGTCGTTATACAGATGCGCCAGATTCGGCTGCAGTTACACGAATTAGAGCAGCGCTCGACGAGGAGTTTCGACCAAGCAAGAAAATTTAGTTGTCTAGACAATGAGTGCGCTGAAGAGGCTATACTTTGGCGTAAACCATTGTTTTGTAGGCGATTATAACAGAGGCTCGGCTCTTCTTTCAAGGAGGGTATCGGTGTATAATGATGTGAATCTGTGTTGCTAACCGTAGCTAATTTTTAGGGGATTTCTGGACGTGAGTAAAAATCTACTTTTAAACTTAATTAAAGTCGGTGGTTGGACGAGTGAAGCACAATCAATTTCACAACGGACTGCCTTAAGGCCTTAGGGAAGATACTGATGAGACCATTTGAATATATTGCACCATCTTCTGCTGAAGAAGCTGTAGCGCTTCTTGTAGAAAATGGTGAAACCGCACGGCTGCTTGCCGGCGGTACCGACCTAGTTGTTGACCTAAAACATAACGCTGGAAACACAAACCTTTTGATTGATGTTTCGGGTATTCCCCAATTTCGAGGTATCGAGGAAACTTCCAAAGGCGTGCGCCTTGGTAGTATGACTACCTTTAGTGAGATTATGGCTTCTTCTCTTTTTCAGGAAAAAATGCCGGCAGTTATTGATGGGGCTCACACCGTAGGTGCGGTGCAAACACGTAACCTAGGTACAATTGGTGGAAACTTCGTAACCTGTGTACCTTCTGCGGATAGCGCGCCTTCGATTATGGTGTTAGACGCTACAGTGATAGTAACGGGGCTGGCTGGCTCGCGTGAGATGCCAGTTGCGGATTTTTTCGTTGGGCCCCGTAAAACCGCTCTTAAACCTGGTGAACTGCTCGAAAGTATATTCATACCCAAGGCATCGCTTGGTAAACCCTCGGCATTCCTAAAACATGGGTTACGAAAAGGTCAAGCTCTTGCTCTAGTAAACGGTGCAGCTGCGCTATGGTTGGATAAGGATGGTAAAATTCTTGAACCACGATTGGCATTAGGCGCGGTCGCGCCGGTACCATTACGCGCGGTTAAGACCGAAGCGTTTTTAGCCGGTAAGTCAGTAACTGACGATGTTATTAACGAAGCAGCAGAGTTGGCTGTATCGGAATCTAGGCCTATCGATGATTTTAGAGCCTCAGCAAATTATCGACGCCAGATTATTAAAGTTTTTACTCAGCGCGTCTTAAAAGAATCAATCCGCATTGCGCGGGAAAGTTAATCGGGAGTTGTCTTAGTTATGTTAGTTGAATTAACAGTTAATGGTGAATGGAAATCGGCGGATTGCCCGCCCGAGACGACTTTACTCAAGTTCTTGCGTGAGCATCTTATGCTTACCGGAGCTAAGTTGGGTTGCGATGTTGGTGACTGCGGTACTTGTACGGTTATCGTTGATGGTGAGTCATATAATTCATGCCTTATGCTCGCTGCACGTGCAGCGGGAAGGGATGTTACGACTATCGAAGGTTTGGCTGATTCACAGGGAGTTCACCCGATTCAAGAAGCATTCGAGGAGCTAGGTTCGTTACAATGCGGATTTTGTGGCCCTGGAATGATAATGTCGGCCAAAAACTTGCTCGACAAAAATCCAACGGCATCTCGGCATGAGATTAAGGATGCGCTATCAGGGAATCTATGTCGCTGCACTGGTTATACTAAGATCATCGAGGCGATCGAAGGCGCTGGTCGTGTTATGAGTTCAGATAAATATCCACAATCAAACACTTTTTAGGGGCTAGGCTAATGAACACAAGAATGAAAAATCTTAATAAAGCCGATAAGACTGCGATAACGGCTAAGGAAACGTCAACTCCCATAGATAAAAAAGATTCTCATAAAGTTCCTACAGATAATCCAGTTACCTATCCACGTGAGTTTCCGCAGCACGAGTCTAGAATGAATACTCAGGCGGTTGGTCAACGGGCTACCCGACCTGATGGTCGTCTACACGGATTGGGGCAAACACAGTATATCGATGACATAAAATTCCCTCATATGATTCATGCGAAGATTCTCCGTAGCGAGTACGCTTACGCGAAGATTATTAGTATTGATACCAGTGCGGCCGAAGCAATGCCAGGTGTGTTCGCTACTCTTACGGGTAAAGAGATTCCAACCAATAGTTTTGGGCCAACGTTACAAGACCAACCAGTTCTTGCCGATACGATTGTTCGACATCGTGGCGATGGCGTGGCTGCAGTAGCTGCTGTTTCGGAGCAAGTGGCAGAAGAGGCGCTATCTAAGATCAAGGTTAAATATGAGCCATTAGAGCCATTGTTTGATGTGGTGGAGTCCTTTGGTGATGACTCACCACGGATTCACGGTGGGGATACTAACGTATACGCAAGTAAGGTTATTAAGAAAGGGGATGTGGAAAAATCATTTGCCGAGTGTGATCACGTGTTTGAAGAACGGTTTACTACCCAGATGGTTGAGCATGTACCGCTAGAGCCACATGCATCGATTGCTTCATGGGATGGTAATGGCCGCGTTTCCATTTGGTCGAGCCTAGGTAGAATTACATTAGGCCGCCAGGATATTGCACGTACTCTCGATATTCCACAGAGCAAAATTCGATTAGTCGGAACAATTGTTGGCGGAAACTTTGGTGGTAAAAATGAAATTACCAATGAGCCAATACTTGCATTGCTTTCACGAAAGACAGGGCGGCCTGTAAAAGCGGTATATACCCGTGGTGATGAATTTGTGTCTTCGACCATTCGACATCCGTTCGTGATGGATTACAAGACTGGCGTAATGAATGACGGCACGCTAGTCGCACGTAAGATACACATTCTTCTCGATGGTGGTGCCTACTGTTCTTGGACTGGAACAACTATAGGTAAAGGCTCGATACTATCTCCAGGGCCGTACAATATTCCGAATATCTATGTAGAGGCCTATGCGGTCTATACTAATAAAACAGTCACAGGCGCTATGCGAGGCTTTGGTGCGCCGCAGGTCTGCTTTGCTTATGAGTCGCAAATGGACACCATTGCTGAAAAGCTGGGGATGAACCCATTAGAGATAAGGTTAAAGAATGCGTTTAGCGATGGTTCTTCGAGTCCAACTAGTCAACGTTTACAGAGTGTTGCTTTGAAAGAGTCATTGAATCAGGCAAGCGAGCGATTTGGTTGGCAGGAGTCAGAGGCATGATTAAAAAAGGACGCGGTATGGCCTGTATGTGGTACCCGATTGGGTTTACCGTAATGGCAAATCCCAGTGCCGCTACTGTTAAGGTTAATACAGATGGAACGGCTACGGTACTGACTGGCACAGTAGAAACCGGTCAGGGAGCATTAACAGTACTAGGTCAAATAGTGGCTGAAGCTCTTGGTATCGCTACAGACGATGTACATGTTGTTTCGGCTGATACTGACACAACGCCAATGGATTATGGTGCTATCGCCAGTAGAACGACTTACGTGACTGGTAACGCGGTATTATCGGCTGCAGAGAAGGCACGACAAATTTTATTTGAGGGGGCTGGACCTTTATTGGGTGTTCCAGTCGACCAATTAAAGGCAGTTGATCGTAAAATCGAAGTTCTTGGATTTCCTTCAAAATCTTTAGGTATTGATGAAGTTTCACAGCACTGTGAGGCGGTGATTGGTACTCCATCTATTGGTAGTGCATCTTATAATCCTCCGACGGTAGAGATGGACCCTGAAACCGGTCAAGGTAAACCTTTTAACACTTATGTGTACGCTACTCAGATTGCAGACGTCGAAGTAGATGATGAGACGGGTGAGGTTGAGGTTAAGCGTATGGTGGCTGTACACGATTGTGGAACGCCAATTAACCCTATGTTGGTTGAAGGTCAAATTGAGGGTGGAATCTCCATGGGGGTTGGTTTTGCTCTGCAAGAAGAGATTTTGTTTGCCGACGATGGCAGACAAATTAATCCAAATCTGACTAATTATATTATGCCTACCAGTTTGGATATGCCTGAGCTCGAAGTTGGTTTGGTGGACAATTATGATCCTACAGGGCCATTTGGTGCAAAAGGTGCGGGTGAGCCAACGGCGGTTCCAACGGCTGCCGCGATCTGCAACGCGATTTATGATGCGGTCGGGGTTCGGATTACGACACTACCTGCGACTGCTGAAAGAGTGTTTGGCGCCTTACAGGAACTCAAGAAAGCATCTTAAGCATTCAATCCTGAGCTAGTTTTGCTTATTCTTTGATGAGCGCCAGCTCGGGATTTTTATTTTTAGCCAAGTAAGATGCAAATGCGTTGGAATTCTAACGCTATTTTAGTATGCTCCGCCGCAGTAGATGAATGTGTATCTAATCGCGCTTCCCATCATGGAATTCACCCAATTATTTGAGCAAATCGACGCCCTTAGTGAACGCCAGGCGGCGTTAAGGGGGTATCTTTGACTATGATTCAAAGCGGGAGCGGTTGGAGGAAATAAGCCTTCAATTAGAGCAACCAGGTGTTTGGGATGAGCCGGCTAAAGCACAGGAGTTAGGTAAGGAACGCACCCAGCTTGAAAAAATTATTGAGTCTCTTGCTTCCGCTGCATCTGCAGTAATCGATGGTCGTGAAATGTTAGAACTTGCCAAGGATGAGCAAGATGTTGAGCTGTTCGAGTCGGTGTCTAGCGATCTGCTTGGGTTAGAGGAGTTAGTTGCAGGATTGGAATTTCAACGGATGTTCTCGGGCCCGATGGATGGGCAAAACGCATTCATTGATATCCAGTCGGGCTCTGGCGGCACCGAGGCACAAGATTGGGCTAACATGCTTTTGCGCATGTATTTGCGCTGGGGAGAAGCCAAAGGCTTCGGGACTGAAATTATTGAGGTAACCAGTGGTGAAATTACCGGTATTAAAGGCGCAACAATAAAGATAAGTGGTGTTAATGCTTTTGGATACGCACGTACTGAAACCGGCGTACATCGTTTGGTACGGAAATCCCCATTTGATTCTGGTAGCCGACGTCATACCTCGTTCGCATCAGTATATGTATACCCAGAGATTGATGAGAGCGTTGACATCGATATCGATCCTTCAGATTTACGTATTGATACTTATCGCGCGAGCGGTGCCGGCGGTCAGCACGTTAACAAAACTGAGTCAGCAATCAGAATTACCCACGAGCCTTCGGGTATTGTTGTTCAGTGCCAAAATGATCGCTCGCAACATCGCAATCGTGACGCGGCAATGGGCATGTTAAAAGCCCGGTTATATGAAGCTGAGATGCAAAAGCGCCGTGAAGAAGCGCAAGCGGTTGAAGACGATAAAGTGGATATTGGTTGGGGCCAGCAAATTCGTTCTTATGTGTTAGATCAGTCACGCATTAAGGATCTTCGCACTTCAGTTGAAACAAGTAATATTCAAGCGGTATTGGATGGTGCACTGGATCAATTCATTGAGGCCAGCCTTAAGCAAGGCTTGTAAAGTTTGTTCGTTGATATTTGTCAATTGAGTGCATTAAAAACGTACTCAATAAGGGTTTATACGTTATAAACTCCTTTATCTTGGACGTTTACCTTGCCTGTAGCTTTATATTTGGCTGGTACAAAGGCTTACGTTGTTAAAATTGAATTAAGTTACTTATTAAGTAGAGAAGAATGTGAGCGAAGAAGGAAATAACAAGGAATCAATCGAGGTTGATGAGAATCAACAAATCGCACAGCGCCGTGTAAAGTTAGGCCGCTGGCGAGAGCAGGGACAGGCTTACCCAAATGATTTTTCGCCGGATAACTTGGCCAACGATTTAAGCGAGAAATACGCTGAGGTCGATGCAAATGCACTCGCTGTAGATGAGATAAAAGTTAGCCTTGCTGGGCGCTTGATGACCAAGCGGATTATGGGTAAAGCGAGTTTTGCACATATACAGGATCGAACTGGGCGTTTTCAGCTATTTGTACAGCGTGATAGCTTGCCTGAAGGGTTTTACAACGAAGAGTTCAAGAAGTGGGATAGCGGCGATATTATTGGTGTGAGAGGCACCTTATTTCGTACCAAAACTGATGAGTTGAGTGTCCGTGTTACTGATATTAGACTATTGGTGAAGGGGTTGCGGCCATTGCCAGAGAAGTATCACGGATTATCTGATAAAGAGATTAAATATCGCCAGCGTTATGTCGATTTAATCATGAACGAGGATAGTCGAAATACTTTCCGCAAACGTTCGGCTATTGTTGCGTTTATTCGTCAATATTTGGATAGCAGTGATTTTTTGGAAGTCGAAACGCCAATGTTACAGGCAATACCTGGTGGCGCGGTTGCCAGACCGTTTGAAACTCATCACAACGCGCTGGATATGCCAATGTTTTTGCGTATTGCACCTGAGCTGTACTTAAAGCGTTTGGTAGTCGGTGGGTTTGAACGTGTGTTTGAAATTAATCGTAATTTTCGTAATGAGGGTTTGAGTACTCGACATAACCCAGAATTCACTATGCTGGAGTTCTATCAAGCTTACGCGAATCATGATGATTTAATGGACCTTACTGAAGATATGCTGCGTAAGTTAGCGGAACATTTGAACGGTTCGGGTGCTGTGGAATATCAGGGTGAGACACTCGATTTTTCCAAGCCGTTTAAGCGGCTTACAGTCGCCGAATCGATCCTTGAATTAAATGCTGACATTAGTGCTGTCGATTTAGATGATCGTGAAGCGTTGAAAGTACATTGTGAGCGATTTAAAGTACCAGTAAAAGATAGTTATGGCATTGGTAAACTGCAAATCGAGATTTTTGAGAAAACGGTAGAACATCGTTTGATGGCACCAACGTTTATTACGCAATATCCTGTTGAAGTGTCACCGCTATCACGTCGTAATAACGAAAATCCGGAGGTGGCAGATCGATTTGAGATGTTTATTGCCGGACGCGAAATTGCCAATGGCTTTTCGGAGTTAAACGACCCGGAAGACCAAGCCGAGCGATTTTTGGTGCAAGTAGCTGAAAAAGATGCCGGAGATGATGAAGCCATGCACTATGACGCGGATTACATCCGTGCGTTGGAATACGGTATGCCACCAACTGCTGGTGAAGGAATTGGTATTGACCGTTTAGTCATGTTGTTTACTGACAGCGCGAGTATTCGCGATGTCCTGCTGTTCCCGCATATGCGGCCTAAAGCTTAATCGTCAGCTTTGAAGTAATCGAGTAAGGAGCTTGTCTAAATGTCTGTGATGAATCTTTCCTCATTTATTGGCCTGCGTTATACCCGGGCCCGGCGGCGCAACGGCTTTATTTCCTTTATATCAGCCGTTTCGACAATTGGTATCGCTCTCGGTGTTTGGGCATTAATCACTGTGATGAGCGTTATGAACGGCTTCGAGCGGGAATTACGCGGACGTATCCTGGATGTGGCTTCACATGTAACGATAATGGGCTACGGCGGTAAATTAGTTGAATGGCGAACTATCAAGGCCGACAGCGAACAAATAGACGGTGTGGCGGCGGCTGCGCCATTTATAGATGGGCAAGGCTTGATGAGTGCCGGTGGAGCAGTGAGTGGCGCGCTGGTGCGGGGTATTGATCCGTCCCAAGAGCCTTCTGTATCAAATATTCAGGAGCATATGATTGAAGGAGGCTTCGACGATTTAGTCGTTGGTGAATACAATGTAATTTTGGGTGGCCAGCTGGCTCGTAAGCTTGATGTGCAAGTAGGCGAGAAGGTTACGTTAATAGCGCCTCAGGGGCAGATGACCGCCGCTGGGTTATTACCGAGGCTGCGACGCTTTAATGTGGTTGGTATGTTTAGTGTTGGGATGTATGAATACGACAGTACTCTAGCATTGCTCAATATCACTGATGCGGCAAAGTTATTTAAGTTAGAGCCAAATGTTTCGGGTGTTCGGCTTTCACTCGATGATGTAGATCAGGCTCCGACGATTGGCCGGGTAGTCAGTGATCGATCTAATTACAGCTATTATGTTACGGACTGGACGCAGGAAAACCGTAACTTTTTTCGCGCACTAACCGTTGAAAAACGTGTGATGGGTATTATCTTGTTTGTCATTATTTTAGTCGCAGCTTTCAATATTGTTTCTACCTTGATCATGGTAGTTACCGACAAGCAGGCAGACATCGCTATTATGCGTACTTTAGGAATGTCGCCGGGTGCAGTAATGAAGATATTTTTTATTCAGGGCACTATGGTGGGTGTGATAGGTGTCATTGTGGGGGCGATACTTGGGGTTATTACTGCACTAAATTTGGAAGCTATCGTCTCGTGGGCAGAGAGCATATTTGGTTTTGAGTTTTTTCCAGCAGATATTTACGTAATTAGCGACTTTCCGGCACAACTGCAATGGCTAGACGTTGCATTAATTGTGCCGGCAGCTTTAGTGGCGAGTATGCTGGCGACACTTTACCCGGCGTGGCGTGCTTCGCGAACCCAACCCGCTGAGGCGTTGCGATATGAGTAGCCCGGCAGTCTTGCGTTGCGAAGGCTTGAGCAAGACCTTTGATGACGGTACGCTATGTGTGGATGTGCTTAGCGGGATTGACTTGCTAGTCGAGCCTGGTGAGACCGTCGCTATTGTAGGGGCTTCTGGTTCAGGAAAGTCAACCTTGTTGCATTTGCTGGGTGGATTAGATTTACCTACAACAGGAGAAGTTTGGATCACCGGAGAGCGGTTTGACCAGCTTTCGGACCAACGACGTGGTGATATTCGCAATAGGAGTTTGGGGTTTATCTATCAGTTTCACCACCTTTTACCAGAATTCACATTACTCGAAAATGTCGCAATGCCACTTTGGGTTAGAGCACTCGAAAAGCAGGAAGCCCTCAAAATAGCTCTCGCTACGCTGGCAGGCATCGGTATGGATCATCGAGCAGAACATCGCCCTGCAGAACTATCGGGGGGCGAGCGCCAACGTGGAGCTATTGCTCGAGCTTTAGTGACTCAGCCAGTATGCATATTAGCCGATGAGCCTACCGGTAATTTAGATTCCGGTACCGCAGGTGTAGTGTTTGAAGAAATGCTTAAGTTAAACGTGAATAATAATACAGCGCTGGTAATGGTGACTCACGATGAAAATATGGCTAGTAAATTGGATAGAGTGCTGCGGCTTCAGGGCGGAGTTTTGGTTTAGTACGTATGTTGTTGTGGATTTTGATTTGGAGCTATTAACACCATAGTTCTAACAATGTAGTTCAAGCCAAGCTCAGCTAGCGCTTAATCCTACTTTCCTCGGTGAGTCCACTGGTATGTCTAAGTTTGCGGATCATCCGTTGTCTGCGTCGCCGCTGCCAATTTTGGCGAATTTGCAAGCGCCAAAGCAGATCAATAAGCCAACGTAATAATAAAGCCGAGAATATCCCAGCAATTAGACACCCAAGCCATAGCGCCACATAGTGCCACCCCAGCGCCATGATATTAATTTCACCAAGAGCAATTGGCTCAATATCAATAATCCAACTACCTAGTAAATAGGGTGCGGTATACATCGGAACCCAGGTAACAGGGTTAGATATCCATACAACAGCGATGGATAAAGGCAAGTTAGCGCGTAGAAAGATGGCCATAAATGCGGCTATTAAAGTTTCGCCCGGCATCGGTAAAAAAGCACAGAACACACCGAAAGCGAGTCCGCGGGATACGCTGACTCGATTAAAGCTCCAAATTTCGCGATTGCACAAGGCCTCACCAAAAATATTCTGTAGATGTGGCTGTTCGGTAATTAAATCCGGAGATGGAATTCTTTCCTTAAGCTTCTTTAGCCAGTTCATTTCCGTTGATTTTCAATTATGTACATCTTAATTACGTTATATCTCAATTGATCTAGCTTGAATATGCTTAGCATAAAACTTATTTCCCGATAGAAGTGCTTGTGTGGTTGAATAATAATTTTATCGATAGAATTTAATCCAGGATGGATCAAATATTCACTGCGGACTGGTAATGAATCCACATGCTTTCTTGACTATTGCCGGTGCGTTATTAGCCGATGTGACAGCTAGTACATAGGTACCTGATCTCACTTAGATTGCTTATACAATTATTGCGTTGCTACTATGTGTCTTTTTGGTATCGCTACAAGCAAAGAGTTTGAAATTTAAATCGAGCAAAGCAACGGAAGGTTTTCAGTAAAGTAACTATCGAAACTCTTCGCCCAGAATCTGGCGCAGGAAATATGGATCCAGCTATCTAGAACCCTATTTTAATATGGCCTTTAAAGAATCTGGGTAGTCGAGTCGCGAGTTACATGTGAGGGGTACGCATTTAGTCGAGATTTGGTACTATTCAAACGTCAGATAACTATTCGTCGATAGCCTTTTAAATGTTTGAACTCTTTCGTGCCGGTGGCCCGCTAATGTGGCCTTTGCTTTTGTGTTCAATTGTAGCGTTGACTATAGTTGTCGAACGTTTTTGGGCGTTAAGCGCTACGTCCGTCGCGCCGGTGGATTTGGTTGCTAAAATCAAAGATTTAATCGCTACGGCAGAAGTTGATGCAGATCAATTGAAGTTGGTTGCTAACCATTCACCGCTTGGGGAAATACTTGCGGCAGGGATTAAAAATATTACTCATGGCCGAGACGCTATGAAGGAATCAATCGAAGAAGCTGGCCGGCATGTGGTGCATGAGCTGGGACGGTATCTCAATGCCTTGGGAACTATTGCAGTTATCTGTCCACTGATCGGATTGCTAGGCACTGTGATTGGTATGATTCGGGTATTCACTGTAATAACTGTTAGCGGTGTTGGTGATCCAGGAATCTTATCCGGGGGTATTTCTGAAGCATTGATTACTACTGCTACTGGATTGTCGATTGGTATTCCAGCGCTAATGTTTCATCGCTATTTTAAGGGGCGAGTGAATCGCTTAACCGTACGACTTGAACAACACGCTGTACATTTAGTCGATGCGATTCGCGCTGGTGAAGAAGATGACAGCGGTTAGAGCTAACTGAATTCATAGAATAGAGATTCAAATTTGAAATTCTCAGAGCCAGAGCCCGAAGATACTAATATCGAACTAACTCCACTTATCGATGTGGTTTTTTTGTTACTAATTTTCTTCATGGTTTCTACTACTTTTACGCGTGAAGCAACCATTAAGGTTAATTTGCCGGAAGTGTCTGAGCAGGCTGAAGAGCAGGATGAGCAAAATAGCTTCGAACTGTATATAGGTAAAGATGCTTCGTTCGCGCTTAAAAAACCAGGTGAAGAAAAAGCCTCATTATTGCGCAGTCGTGATCCGGCGATTTTGCGTCAGGCGTTACGCGAGATCGCAGACCCGAATATGTTAATGGTGATTCGGGCTGACCGAAAAGCACCACATGAGGCTGTAGTACAGGCGATGGATGTCGCTGGCAAGCTAGGTATTTTACGGATTAGTTTTGCAACCCAGAAAGTGGTTGAAGAGTAAGTATTGGCCTTATTTTGAACACGTCAAACTCACCAGTCGGGGTTGCCAGCAACCCAAAAGTTAATCCGGTTGACCAGTCTAGCTTAACTCGTATGATCGGGTATGTGAGTCGGCATAAACTGATTTTTTTTGTTGCTGCATTATTTTTAGTGATTGGGGCAGCCGTACAAACTTTATCGGCGTGGATTATAGAGCCGCTCGTTAATGATGGGTTAGTTGATCCTAAACCGGAAGTGATTCGTTGGTTGCCGATTGCTTTAGGAGTTTTATTATTTGTACAGGCAGTTTCAAACTTTGTTGGCAGTTATGCGATGGCGGTGGTTGGGCGCGGGGTTATTGCCAATTTACGTAGTGATCTATTTGCTCGTATGATGGTGCTGCCGTCTGCATTTTACGAACAAAACTCTTCCTCGCGTCTGATCTCTAAGCTAGTTTATGATGTTGAGCAAACAGCAGTCGCGACAACCGACACGCTAACTTCATTGATCAAAGATTTGTTGGCAACATTGGGTTTGCTCGGTTTAATGTTTTACCTGGACTGGCGATTAACGCTTATTTTTATTGCCTTTGTGCCCATTATTGTTGTGGCCATGCGGCTCGCTTCAAAACGCTTTAGAGTGACTACCGAAAAAATACAGGACTCGGTAAGCGGAATTACCCGATTGACTCGTGAAGCTGCTGATGGCCAACGATTGGTTAAGACTTATAGTGCCGCTGAGCAGGTAATAAAGGCTTTTGATAGTGCCAACCAAACAAATTACCGGCGCTCAATGAAGCGTTCACTCTATTCCTCTGCAGTAGTGCCGGTAACTACACTGATTACCGGTGTGCCTTTTGCTATTATCATGTATGTTTATTTGAATTACTTGATGGTGGGGCAAGAAGAGGGTTTAGCTGGCACTTTTATGAGTTTTGTAGGTGCTTTGGTTATGGTGTTATCTCCTATCAAACGCTTAGGGAAGGTCAACGAGAAAATTCAAATTGGCCTAACGTCGGCTAAGAGCGCATTCGAAATTATTGATATGGAGGCCGAGCAAGACACTGGTACCTTGGCTATTGGAAGAGCGGCTGGCGCGCTGGAATTTAACCAGGTTGGTTTTGCTTATCCATGGAATAGGGAGGTAGTATTAAGCGGTATAAACATTAGTATTCAGCCAGGTAAACGTATCGCGATCGTCGGACCTTCGGGGTCTGGTAAGTCGACGTTGACAGCTTTATTGTTGCGTCTATATATGCCTTTAGAAGGAGAAATAACACTTGATGGCGTTGATATTAAGTCATTGAGTCTTAGCGAGCTACGCGCGCAATTTGCGATCGTGAGTCAAGATGCTATTTTGTTTGATGATACGGTACTCAACAATATAGTGTTTGGCTCTGGCGTAGATATAGATGATTCCAGGCTCAAAAACGTTCTGGCAGCTGCATATGTGAATGAGTTCATAAATGATCTTCCCGTAGGTATTGAAACCAAGGTTGGCGAGAATGGTGTACGACTATCTGGTGGGCAGCGGCAGCGTATTGCTATCGCGAGAGCCCTATATCGAGATGCGCCTATACTAATTTTGGATGAGGCGACCTCTGCTTTGGATGCACGATCGGAGCGGTATGTTCAAAATGCAACGGAAGTCTTAATGCAAAATAGAACTTCACTGGTAATTGCGCATCGTTTAAGTACCGTTGTATCGGCCGATGAAATTATTGTCTTGGCCGATGGTAAAATTTCTGAACGTGGTAGTCATATGGAGTTGTTAGCCAAAGACGGTTTATATGCAGAGCTTTACTACGCGCAAGCCAGTCGAGTAGCTAAAGTTAATCCTGATTATTAACGAACGTGTTCAACAGATTTATTGAGAATACGTGGCAGCAGAACAATCTGGTATCTAAATTGTTGTGCGGTTTATTGGTTCCGATCTCGTATTTGTATCGGGCTATATTCGAGTTGCGCAAGTATTTGTACAAAGTTGGTATATTTAAAGTGTACCGCGTCAAGATTCCGGTGGTTGTTGTAGGAAACCTGAGCGTTGGCGGTACCGGTAAGACTCCGCTGGTGATCGCCTTGGCGAAGCAGTTGGGTAACATGGGGTATTCAGTAGGTATCGTTACGCGAGGTTATGGCGGTAGTATGCAACTTCCAGTATTGGTTGGTGCTGACAGTGTTGCCTCAACGGTTGGTGATGAGGCAATAGTCTTGGCCGAACGAACCGGTTGTCCAGTGATGGCCTACCCAAACCGGGTTGCTGCAGCACGCGAATTAGAGAAATTTAGCGGAATAGATACCTTAGACATTCTTATTAGTGATGACGGCCTACAACATTACAGTTTGGGACGTGATGTAGAAATTATTGTCCATGACCCACAAGTTGCGATTCAGAATAGCAATATACTCCCTGCTGGTCCTTGGCGGGAGTCGGCTGATGGCGTAGACGACTATGATGCCAGTGCATTGCGAGGCGTAAACTATGACTTGCTGTTGGGTGCACCACTGCCGGTCCGTAGAGAGGGTAAACACTGGAAAACAGTAAATTCGAAGGTTCACGCTGTGGCGGGTATTGGTAAGCCACTGCGCTTTTTTAAGCAATTGAGAGAAGCAGGCTATGAGATAATTGAACATGCATTTTCGGATCACTACGAATATTCTGTAGATGATCTAGTGTTCAACGAAAAGTTGCCGATTCTAATGACTGAAAAAGATGCGGTGAAATGTCGCGACTTCAATATTGATGGGCTTTACTATGTGCCAGCGACTGCTCAACTTTCGGATCGCTTAAGCAGTGAGCTTACTTCCGTACTTAAGCGGGTATTGAAACGAGATTAGGAAAGTGAAATAAATGATCGATCGAGAGTTATTAGATATTTTGTTGTGCCCGTTGACTTTGGGGCCGTTGCGTTATGATTCGGAGACAGATGAACTAATCAGTGAAAAGGCGGGGCTCGCATATCCCGTGCGCGAAGGGATACCAGTGATGCTGCCTGAAGAGGCAAGAAAACTCGAGGCGGAAGCCTGAGCCGCTATTGGAACTTCTAAGGATGCCTAGATCAGGAGTGATGATTTGCCATTTGACTTAGTTATTCCTGCGCGTTGGGAGTCTGTTCGTCTGCCTGGTAAAATTCTAGCAGATTTGTACGGTAAACCAATGATTCAACGCGTATATGAGCGCGCTGCCCAGAGTGATGCAGATGTTATTGTTGTAGCAACAGATAGCGATGAGATTCGGCAGGTAGTTGAGAGTTTTGGTGGAGAAGCGATTATGACCGGCTCAGACCATGAATCTGGTACCGACCGAATAGCAGAAGTATTTTCAGGTAAACGTTGGAAGCAAGATCGAGTGGTTGTTAGCGTGCAGGGAGACGAGCCATTTATAGAGCCGAATACAATTAATAGAGTTGCAAATGCGCTACTTCAGCTAGCAAATGATGTGAATGTATCAACAGCGGCTACCCATATAGCCTCTGTGACCGAATATCAGGACCCTAATGTTGTAAAAGTTGTGCTGGATAATGCTGGTTACGCTTTGTATTTTTCGAGAGCATCAATACCTGTTGTGCGCGATGCCAAGCCCTCGGAGGCTTTTGGCTTAGCTATGCGACATATAGGTATATATGGTTATCGAGTATCATTCTTGCGGGAGTGGCGAAAATTATCGGCCTCTGCGCTGGAGAGTGCAGAGGCACTTGAACAATTACGCATATTGTCTGAGGGTTATAAGATAAAGGTTTGCTGTGTGGAGGAGGGTAATAGCATTGGGGTTGATACGCCCGAAGATCTTGCAGCAGCAAGGCAGTTATTAGCAAGCAGCTCGCAGTAAAAAAAGACTGACGAAGGTAAAACTATTGATGAAAGTGTTATTCGTGTGTTTGGGGAATATTTGCCGTTCGCCAACTGCACACGCTGTATTTCGTAGCAAGGTTCGCGATGCAGGATTACAAGAGGTAATCCTTGTAGATTCTGCTGGTACTGGGAGCTGGCATATCGGTAGCCCGCCAGATGATCGTTCGATTCAGGTGGCAAAGAACCATGGTTACGATATGAATAATATTTATGCCCGCCAGATATGCGCTAAAGACTTTAAAGAATTTGATTATATCCTTGCTATGGATGAGGAAAATTATAATAATATTCAATTAGTTAAAAGGTATAATGAAAGTGTTTTATTACTCTATTTTTTACACTTCAGCTCAGTCACTGAAAGGCTTGATGTGCCTGACCCTTATTACAATAAAGCTGATGACTTTAGTGAAGTTTTGAATTTGATCGAAGGCGCAGCTGACGGGTTGTTAGACCACCTTAAAATTCAAATAGCCGGGGCGAAGTAGCTATGCCCTTGATTATAGATGTTGCAAGCCAAAACCTAAGGCTAAACGATGGCGCTAATCTAATTGCCAAATACCCAGTAGCGACAGCTCTGAACGGCGTAGGGCAGATGAGTGGCAGTGAATGCACGCCGTTAGGTCATCACACTATTCGCGCTAAAATAGGTGAAGGAGCACCCATAAATAGTGTTTTTGTGGCGCGTAGGCCCACAGGCGAAGTTTATAGTTCTGCTTTGGCGGAGCGATATCAACAGGAAGGCAAGACCAGAGACTGGATTCTAACTCGGATATTATGGCTTTCAGGGTGTGAAATCGGTCAGAATCGCATGGGTAATTGCGATACCATGCGGCGTTTTATTTATATACACGGATGTCCCGACTCTCATCAAATGCAGATTCCAAGTTCCCACGGCTGCATCAAGATGCGTAACACAGACGTGGTTGATCTATTTGATCGAGTGCTTGTTGGCGAGAGAGTCAATATTATTCTAAGTGAAGACAGCAGCAGTGTAAGGCACAATATTACTGCTTAAAATATTATTTGAGGAATTAAAAATATAACAAAATGACTTGCTTAATGATCGATGTAGAGGGCATGGAGCTTAGCGGTGAGGACACTCGTCGTTTACAACATGAAATGGTTGGTGGTGTTATTTTGTTTGCACGAAATTACCGCGATCGTCCTCAGCTAATTGATCTGGTTATTTCAATAAAGGCAGTGAAATCTCCGGAACTGATCGTTGCTGTTGATCAAGAGGGTGGGCGGGTACAGCGATTTAAAGATAGTTTTGTTGAACTGCCGACTGCTCGACGATATGGTGAGGTATTTGATAAAGAATACCAAACAGGCCTAATGTGCGCTGCTGCTGGTGGTTTGTTAATGGCTGCAGAGCTACGCAGTTGCGGAATTGATTTCAGTTTTGCACCAGTATTGGATATCGCATCGGTTGAAAGTGATGTGATTGGTGATCGGAGTTTTCATAAAGACCCGCTTGCAGTTGCTGAATTGGCAGGAGCGTTTGCTGATGGTATGCGTCAGGCGGGCATGGCGAGTGTCGGCAAACACTTTCCTGGACATGGTGGTGTTAGTGGTGATTCACATGTTGAAAAACCCTGTGATGCTCGTAAATACGCTGAATTAAAGGGCTGCGATTTGGTGCCTTATAAGGAATTGGTTGGCCAGTTAGAGGGTGTTATGACTGCCCATGTTAATTTTCCAGAAATTTACCCGGGTATCGCAACTCTGGCACCAGAATGGATAAAAACTGAATTGAGGGAAAGTTTGGGTTTTAAGGGTGTAGTTTTCAGTGATGATCTGAGCATGGAGGGAGCAAAATCTGGGAGCATTGTTGAGATCGCAAATAGTGCGCTTCAAGCGGGATGCGATATGCTTTTGGTCTGTAATACACCTAGTGCGGTGGATGAGTTATTAGAGTCAACCCGTATCTCTATACCTTTGGGTGTGGAAAGCCGTATCGGTTTGTTGCGGGCTCACGATTTATGCTCTGAGCAGCGTGTAGAGGTGGCGTTGGGTTTGCTAAGTGACGCTGGCCTGATCGACGCTTAACGGTCAGTAGGTTTGATTAGGCTCGATTAAGTAGTGATAGTGTTTCTATTTCGTATGCTCAAATGTCACTCTGGCGCACTTTTTAAGAACCTGAACTCAACTGAATGAGTGGCCCCGAGCTTGTCGATAAAGTCAATTTGTACACCCTCAGGCTGTGTGTCGTATTTTAGTGTGTAGATCATTAAATGTCTGCTGCCTGGCTCAAATACTGCTGGTTCGTCCGGTTGCAAGATAATTGAATCTAATTTACGCATTGAACTAATGCCATCAACAACTTCAGATATGTGAAAACCAACTGATTCAAAACTAACACTTTGCGCATCAACCAATTCAATAGTATTGCCGGTTAGGTTAGTGAAAGTCCCGTAGCCAGCCATCATTTGCATTCCTGGCGGTGGAATCCTTACCCAGGCTTCAGATACGTTTATGCTTTGCTGGGCATAAGACGTGCAGGCAAACAGCAAGCTAAACAGTAGAGAGGTTAACTGTTGTTTTGAGTTGGTTTTGCTCATAGTAAGTCCGAATGAGTGGCGGGGGCAATTGTGCCGTTTAATGCGCCAAATTAAGATAGGTGATTTAACCGTGGATATTAATTAGATCGTCGGCGATATCTTCCCAGTTATATGGAGCCGAAAACAAGCCCCTCATTTCGCCTTTTTCGTTAATTACAAGGATCACTGCGGAGTGGTCAACTGCGTAATAACCAGTTTCATCGGGTGAATGGTGCGCGAACACGACACCAATAGAACGTGTGAACTCTTCAATATCGGCAAGGTGACCGGTTACGCCAATAAAATCTTCATTAAAATGGCTTAAATACTCCCTTAAGCGTTCTGGGGTATCACGTTCCGGATCAACAGAAACAAATACAACTTGCACATTCTCGATACCCGCCTGCTCGACTTTACTAACGCTGTTCATTAGAGATTGCATGGTGGTTGGGCATATATCTGGACAGTAAGTGAATCCGAAGAACATTAAGGTCCATTTATCACGCATCGTTGCGTTGCTGAACGGTGTGCCATCATGCTGTACTAATAGTGATTCCGCCATTAGACGTGGTGGGTTTAGTACGGTGGCTATCTTGGTCGCAAGAGGTTTAGGTTGGTTTTGAATACCAAGCTGATAACTGGTAACGCCAATTGCTGCAGAAACAATCGCGATACCGATCAGGTACGGAGGTTTCATAGGTGTATTCCTGAGTATTCGGCCACGTGGGTGCCGATGTAGTTAGAGTAAATTAGGTTGGCCGGAGATTATAGGCGCTATAATAGGACACTGACTTGAATTAATTCAAGTATCCTAACGTACCGTTAACCACTTTCGACATTATTCTCTCGCACTATCCTTGGCTACTATTTTTCCTAATTCAATGGAGGCGTTGGCATTTGCCCACAACTCCGGGCCTGTCGCAACCGGTACGATAAAAGTTAACCCACAAGATTTTCAGGTTGACGAATTACTGGGGTTTGACCCGAAAACGGATGGCGACACAGAATGCCCGCATGAATGGCTACAGATTAAAAAGACCGGGATCAATACCAGTTATTTAGCACAGGTACTTGCGCAATCTACCGGGTGTAAACTACGCGACGTCGGTTATTCTGGAATGAAAGATCGGCGTGCTGTGACAACCCAGTGGTTTAGCCTTCCAGTCAACGATAAAGTACCTACTGCGGATATTGCAAATGTCGTAAGTAAGGAGCTACAGGGAACTCAACAAAGTGTGGAATTACTTGCCTCAGTCCGGCACGCCAAAAAACTAAAACGTGGTGTGCATCGTAAAAATAGGTTCAAAATAGTTATTCGAGACGTACATGGCTTAGATGAATCTGTCTTATCACGCATTAGACATCAAGGCATACCGAATTATTTTGGCAGCCAGCGATTTGGTATTCGCTTTGCAAATTTACCTAAAGCAGAAGCGATGTTTGAGAAAGACCCTGGCAGGGTAAAGCGAGATCAACGGAGTATTTATTTATCAACTGCGCGGAGTTTTCTTTTCAATCAGATTGTTTCTGCTCGTTTGACTCAAGGTAGCTGGTTACGGCCTCTCGATGCTGAGCCGATAAATTTGAATGCCAGCGGAAGCATATTCATTGCAGACCCGAACGATACCGGTATTGCAGATCGCATAATTAGTGGTGATGTTCATACAACCGGTGCGATGTGGGGAAGCCCACAAGCCGGGCAAGAACTGACTGAAATTGGACAGTTTGAAAGTAAGGTGATTGATAATTGGCCAGTGCTGCGAGACGGTTTACTAAAGTTTGGATTGAAAGCAGCTCGCAGGCCGCTGCGGGTAATGCTAGAGAATTTCAGTTGGCAGGTTGATCGAGCTGATTTAGAGCTGAACTTTGAACTTGGCAGAGGGGCTTATGCAACTAGTGTATTGCGAGAGATAATAAGTTTTACCGATGCGTCGAAGGTTAATTTCGCTCCTGTTAGCTAATAAGCTTCTAGAAGCTTTATGTTTGCATTGGTTTCGTTAAAATTTTTTGGGTAAAGAATTGAGAATCACACAGGAAAATAGAAATTCTGTAGGTTTAAAGCAGGTGTGTCGAGAGGACTTCCCCTACCAGACAGATACATCAGAAGTTTTCGCGTCGATTGCTGATCAACCATTTGCCGCATTTTTGGACAGCGGACGAAGCGGTGCAGACACTATCGCCGATATATTTTTGGGGCGGTTTGATATTTTGGTGTATCAGCCTGACACTGTTATTAGCACTAGAGGCGAAATCACTACTGTGCATACGCAGGATGGGCCTAAGGAACGAATGGGCGATCCGTTTGCAATTGTACAGCAGGTGCTTGACGAATTTGGTGTGGCGACAGATATTGATTCCGAGACACCATTTGTTGGAGGAGCGCTGGGCTATTTTGCTTACGATCTTGGTCGGCAGTTGGAGGATATACCCTGCAAAGCAAAGGAATCTTCTTCTATGCCTGATATGCAAGTTGGAGTATATGATTCTGCATTGGTTTTTGATCATCAACTTAAACAAGCATATTTAATTGGTTGTGGAAGCAAACAAACACTTGGGGAAAAATTTAAGCAATGGCGAGTAGCGTTAGGAGTGGAACGAAAGCAAAGCCTGCAAACACTTAAAGTGGTTGCAGTGTTACAGAGTAATATGAATTTTGAGTTTTATCGGCAGCAATTCATGCGGGTCAAAAAATACATCTATGATGGGGATGTTTATCAGATTAATTTGGCTCAGCGTTGGCATGCAAAAGCCGAGGGGAATGCCTGGGAAGCCTATCGAAAACTAAGAGCATTAAGCCCGGCTCCGTTTAGTGCTTTTTTAAATTTCGAGGCAGGTGCAATACTATCCAATTCCCCCGAGCGCTTCGTGCAGGTTTACCGAGAATTGGCAATGACTGCTCCCATCAAGGGCACCCGGGCACGCTCCCATGGGAACATTGAGGCTGACCGCTCAAATGCAGAAGCATTGGCGAATAGTGCTAAAGATCAAGCTGAGAATTTAATGATTGTAGATTTGATTCGCAATGATTTTGGGAGGGTCTGTAAGATAGGCTCTGTTAAAGTCGAAAAACTTTTTGAGCTTCAAAGTTTTGCGAATGTTCACCACCTGGTAAGTACGATTACCGGGCAGCTAGCCAAAGGGAAACAGGCACTCGATTTGGTTCGTGCGTGTTTCCCTGGTGGTTCTATTACCGGTGCTCCAAAAGTTCGGGCGATGGAGATCATTGAAAAATTAGAGCCTGACCGACGCGGGGTTTACTGTGGATCAATCGCTTATATTAGCTTTAATGGCAATATGGATAGCAATATCGCGATACGGACACTGGTGCACGAAGAAGGGCAATTGCATTATTCTGCTGGTGGCGGCCTTGTACATGACTCGCAAGTTGAAGCCGAGTTTCAGGAAAGTTTGTTAAAAGCAGGCGTAATGAAAAAACTGATTAGTAACAGCAATATAGGATGATAATAACCTGAGAATCAAGTAGCTATTTTCTAAAGTGTTCTTTTAGGTTTGCCTACCGCGAACGCCTCGATATTTTCGATCAGCTGATTACACAGAGTTTGCATCGCTTCTATACTAGCCCAAGCCGTGTGAGGAGTGACTATGCAATTGGGTAAAGCGCTTAAAGTCATTGCGATAGAGTCTGCGCCAGGCGGTTCTTGATCAAGCACGTCAAATCCGGCTCCGCCGATTGTATTGCTTTTTAACGCTTGTGCCACCGCTTTAAGATCAACTATTGGACCTCGTGCTGTATTGATTAGCAGGGCATCTGGGCGCATTAGTGACAAGCTATGAGAATTAATTAAATGTTCACTTTGCTCGGTTAAAGGACAATGAATGCTCACGATATCGGATGAAGTTAGCAGAGTGTTTAAATCGACCAGGTTATAGGAGGGATCTTTGCGGCCGGATAAGCTGTGGTAAAGAACCGTCATCCCGAAGGCTAATGCCAGCTTACCGACGGCCGTTGCAATGCTTCCAGTGCCGATAATTCCACAGGTTGCACCATGCAGATCGTGCATCGGTCGATTAAAAAAACAAAATTGTTCGGCTGCTTGCCAAGCTCCAGCATTGATTTGTTCCCGGTATTCGAACAAGTTTCTTTTTAATGCAAGTATCAAGCTGAGTGTATGCTCGGGGACGCTGTGTTTCGCATATTCACGGATATTTGAAACAACGATACCCCGAGAACTACATGCCTCAAGATCAACCACATTGGCACCAGTCGCAGCTATCGCAATCATCTCGAGATCTGGCAGGTGGCTTAATATTTCATCTGTTATTGGCGCCTTGTTGGTAATTGCGATGTGGGCATGAACTAATCGCTTGACAACCTGCGATGGTTTGCATTGAGCGTATTCTTGCCAATCATGGTCAAAATCAGGTGTTGGAATTTTAGCGCCAGGCCCTATGGTATCGCGATCTAGAAAAACTATGTATTTAGTCATGTATAAGTGAAAAATCCAGCTCATTTTTTCCGGTATATGAATATATTTCTATCATCGCTATCAATCAGTGGAAAATGCTTTGAAAATATTTCGTCAAGATTAGTTCGATTGAACAGCATGTAATCACCTGATTCTCCGTCTTGATTTGAGTCTTTAAGTGCTTGCTTAAAAATCGATCATTAATTTTTAAATTAATTTTCCGATAGATTGATAATTTCCCGATTAGAGTGAAATTATTCATACATTGTAGGTATGTCTTATAACTGACCTATCTCAAAAATCCCAACAATGCCGTTCTCAGATATTTTGAATGATAGTTGGTCTGCGAGCTCCTTGAAATAATCAAAATTTGCAGATAAAGCGTAGAGTGATCGCTGGAAAATAAATATATTCTGACAGGGAACTAGCTCGAGGGAATCCTCGATCGAGAATTGGTAAAAATGTATTTGTTCTGTAGCTAATTTGGTCTTTGCATATGGCATTATATAGATGCTTGGTTCTATCAGAGATGTTTTGGCATCGTTAAACCTTTGTGCGAGTAGAGAAGTAAATAATCCGGTACCTGCGCCAACGTCTGTGATTTTGGTGGTACTTTTTGGTGCGTGTTGTTGGATTTTCTGACAAAACGTCAGGAAAATAGAGAATAATTTTACCGTCGAAAATCGACCGTAAACCTGATGGTAAGGAGCGTACAGTTCAGGCTTCATAGAGATGGTCGATAGAAATCACTACTGTGCTAGTCTCAGCGCCAGTTTTAAAACTAGCCGAACCGGTTTTCAGACTGGCGAGTGATGTCGTTAGTTTAATGACAAACAGTGTTGGACAGCCCCGCAGTGGAGGCACCCACACCATTATTGGTAGCATCGAAATAGCTTATTGATCCATCAGCTAGATCTATCGCGGCAATAAGTGGCGCATCAAAGAAACTGACGAAGGCTGTTTTACCATCTGCGGTTGCTTCTGCCGAAAGAGGTATATATTTGAATTCGTTTTCGAGCGTTACTGTTTTACTGTTGTTGTCGAACAGGTAGTAATTTTTGTTTTTAGTGCTTAGCAAGAGGTTCATGCGATCAAATTGGCCAACAACTACTTTGTCGATACCCGAAGCAAGGTCGACTTCAGCAAATGGCATGAACTGGTGTTGTTCAATAGCAGTGAATTTGCCATTTTTCTCATCCAAAATATATAGAAAGAATCCCGCTGGGCTACTATATGGTCTGGCTGGTGTGTCTACATCGTAGCTTTGTAATACTTCGCGGGTATATGCGCTAACCGCAAATACTTTACTGGTTTTTTTATCTGCAACGTAGATGTATTGCGAGTCCAGGCTTCGACTAGGGGATGAGAAGGAAGATTGCGTGGCTTCTGGATAGAGATTCATTTCCCAGGTTTTACCTGTATTGCTATCAATTATCCCGACGGCTCCGGATAGATTGTTGCTGTAATAAATATCCACTTCGTTTGGATCGAATAATACGTTGGGGGTAGGTACGAAATCTGGAAGTTCCAGAATAGGTTCCATAGAGTAGGCATGTAATAGAACAAAACCACCATCGATGCTGTCGCTGATGCCAAGTTTCACACCAGATGTATCAAGCACTACATGTCTTGGTGTCATTGTAAGCGCTATATCTTTGTAAACTGTTTTATCCAGTAAATTGATAGCAACTATTCTTTTGTGCTCAATGTTTGTATAGATAAGTAAAGGTGCATTAGGCGTCGCCAATACTTGATCAACGTAGTACTTGGTTTGAAAGCGATGCACGACTTTATGTGTATGCACGCTGACAACGTCGATTAAGTTCTCTTTCGAATCAGCGGCAAATAAGAAGTCAGGTGTATTACGTAAACCTACCGTTGGATTTAGCTCAGGTTCCTGAGCAAATACGGTTCCGTTTAGAACCCACAATAGAATTCCCAATAGTGAGCTCGTCGCAAGCTGTTTAAACGATTTATTGATCATAGTGAACCTTAAGTGCTGTAATAATTTTGTTAGGGCCATCGGCAAAGGCGAAGGCTTCTATAAATCCTCCATATGGGTCTACCAGATATATATCTGGAGTATGCTGAACAACATAACTTTTTGAAGACTTGGTGACCACGAAGTTAGCGTTGAGATTCTCGACGGCTTCTGCCAAGGCTTGGTAATCTCCGCTAGCGCCAACCATATCCGGGTGAAATCCTTTGGCATATTGATCTGTGATTTCAGGTGAATCCCGCTCGTTATCCACACTTATAAATAGACCAGAAGTTGGGATATCAATATTTCGTAATACCGCTGCCATATTTGCGGCAATGGTAGGGCAGATGTGCTCACAATGGGTAAAGCCAATAGCAAGCATAAGATATTTTCCGGTGAATGTTTTCGGAATGATCTGCTGACCGTTAGTGGTGATCAGATTAAAATCAATTTTCGGTATACCGCTAAAGTCTTTTGGGCTTGAGGCCATGCTCTGCTGATGCATGGAATGATCCTGCGCCAGTGCAGAACCTGTCATGGTAGAGCAGAAAATGCACAATAAGATAGTGAGTGATTCGATAACTTGCGGTATTAATTGTCTGATGTTTATAAACAAAATTCTATTTTCATTGGTCTCGGCGTTTGAATTGTAGCGCGTATGGGTAGATATTTTTAGACAAGAGTGAGTTATATAGTTGAATATTATTAAATGGTACAACTGGCAATACAATCGGCTATCGTGGATAGTACTGCCGGCCATAGTGAGCGTTCGCTCGCATCGGCTGCAGAAGGGTATTCAGGGATCGAACAAGCACGCATACGCATCGGACTGGAGTGTACTTGAAAGGCCCGTTACGGGCAGTACCGAGCTTCCGGTGAAGATTATTTAAATCACACTATGGCTATGGCAAGTTTACTGCATAAATTGCGGCTTGATACTTATGCACTGATAGCCGGGCTGCTTCATGATACGGTCGAAGATACTGAGGTTAGCAGCGCTGATTTAAGAGGAAATTTTGGCGTGATTGTTAGCCGTTTGGTCGATGGGGTGACCAAAATAGAGGTTCTGGAGGAATTTTTAGGCGAGCAGCGTTCGATTGGCGCAGTCCTAAGCGATAGGAGGAAGCATAAAGAGAATCTGCGTGCGGCTAGCTTACGAAAGATGATACTAGCGATGGCTAATGATTTGCTTATCGAGTGCACACGGCAGCTCGCAAAGGATATTGATTTAACGGCTTGTAAGCAGATATTTTTCTGCAGCGAAAGCTACAAATCACAGCGTACCTCTTATCGGGCTACTAATGCGTTAACTGGCCCGGTTGCTCTCGGTGATGTTGCTCTTATCGAACGTCAGTTAGCGGCGCTCAAAGCAGATGAACGACATTTCAGAATCTATAGGGATTTGGCATATGTTTTGGTGGATATGCTTGAAAGTGATGGGCAGGTTAAAAAAGAAAGTGTCCTCTTAAGCACTTTGCTAAACTCAAACCCCTAACCAATATTTAAAACTGTTAGATACTGCAATGGTGGATAGCGAGCAGTAATAAATTTGGTTAAACTCACGCTTTCATTCCACTATTAAATTGCCGTGGCAATTACGGTTACACTTTCAAGTTTCCGTAAATCCATGCAATCTTAAATCTCCGAGGTTAGTTATATGAAGGAGCCAGTTCGTGTTGCCGTCACTGGCGCGGCAGGCCAAATATCTTATGCTCTATTATTCAGAATCGCGTCTGGTTCGATGTTGGGGTCCGATCAACCAATAATTCTTCAATTGTTAGAAATACCCCCTGCGATGAACGCGTTAAACGGGGTGGTTATGGAGTTACAGGACTGTGCGTTTCCATTGCTTAAGGCAGTGGTTACTTCTGATGATCCTGAAGTAGCATTTAAAGATGCTGATTATGCGCTGTTAGTAGGCGCACGGCCGCGCGGTCCAGGCATGGAACGTAAAGATTTACTCGAAGCCAATGCTGCAATTTTCTCGGTACAAGGTAAAGCTATGAATGATGTTGCTAGCCGAGATATTAAGGTATTAGTGGTTGGGAACCCGGCAAACACAAATGCATTGATCGCACAAAGTAACGCTCCTGACTTAAAGGCTGCTAATTTTACTGCAATGACCCGTCTGGACCATAATCGTGCAATTACGCAGCTAGCTGAAAAGCTAGACGCTGATACCACCGACATTAAGCGCATGATAATTTGGGGTAATCACTCAGCAACACAATACCCGGATATTTATCACGCATCTGTTTCAGGAAAGGCAATATCTGAATTGGTTGACGAGGCTTGGTTAAATGATGCTTTCATTCCGACTGTTCAGCAGCGTGGAGCGGCTATTATCGATGCACGTGGTGCATCTAGTGCAGCTTCAGCTGCAAATGCGGCAATAGATCATATGCGAACCTGGGTTTTGGGCACTGCGGAGGGTGATTGGGTATCTATGGGTATTCCAAGTGATGGTAGCTATAATATTGGGCCAGGCATTGTTTTCTCATACCCGGTTACCTGTAACGATGGTGAATATACGATAGTTCAGGCTTTAGAGGTTAACGCGTTCAGTCGAGCCCGGATGAATGGAACTGAAACCGAACTTCGTGAAGAGCGAGCTGCTATCGAAGATTTATTGAGTTAATTCAATGTAGTACTTCTTTAATTATTTGGCAAAAAGCCGCTGGTAAAATCAGCGGTTTTTTTAATGTGCTGATGTTTTTCTATTTGTGAATAAATGATGCATTGGATCGATCAGCTTATAATTAGGCAAACACACGAACAAAAAAATGGCTACCGGTTCGCCGGTAGCCACTGGAGGAGTTGAGTATGAGTAAGAGTAAGTTAAGATCAAAAGCTTCTTAGTAGTGATACTGCTAAGCAATTATCAATCATTCACTTGAACCTACCTTACCAAGTTGAACTTGCTATTACTGATGATAGTTAATCAAAGTTAATACAAATGAACAAATAACAATATTTGTTGCGTTTTTACACAACATTATGGTGTTTTCACTACCACTATATTTATCAAAATCCTTAGATTTGCCTAATACCAGCATCAAAATTAATGTCAGTGTCGGTCATTATTCCTGTATACAATCGTGTAAAGTGGTTGTGTCGCGCTATAGATTCGGTTCTTTGCCAGCCAGAAGTTGAACAACTTATTGTTGTTGACGATGGGTCTGATATTGATATCGAATCAGCAATCCAATATTACGGAAGTAGCGTGAGCTATATTCGCCAAAAAAAAATGGGCGTTAGCGCTGCACGCAATCGTGGTATCACTGAAAGTACCCAGCCTTGGATCGCTTTTTTGGATTCTGATGATGAATGGCTAACTGGTAAACTCGCTTTGCAATTTACTGGATTAGAACGCAATCATCGACTAATTTCGCACACGGAAGAAGTATGGATACGCAACGGTGTTCGAGTGAACCCCAAAAATAGGCATCATAAACGGGGAGGTTCAATTTTTATCAATTGTTTGCCTTTATGTACGGTTTCTCCTTCTTCAGTTCTTATGCATCGGAATATATTTACAGATGTTGGCTTGTTCGATGTTCAGCTACCGGCCTGCGAGGATTATGATCTATGGTTACGTATCGCTTTAGAGTACGAGTTCGATTTCGTCGAACAAGCTTGTTTAAAAAAATATGGGGGCCATGAAGATCAGTTGTCGCGTAAATATTGGGGTATGGATCGATTTCGCGTGCAATCACTTTGTAAACTGTTAAAAATCCACTCTATGGACGAGGATCAGATTAAAGCCGTCAAAACTATACTTAACGAAAAGTTACGAATACTTCGCCTAGGCGCATTGAAGCGTGAGAATACTGAGCTTCTAGCATGGCTCGATATAATGCAATCTGATTCTAAACTAATATCTGATTTGTAAATTTGAATGAATAGTAAATTAACTATCAATTCAGTTTTATTCCAACTACTTGGTTGATGATTAACATTCTTGTGGCCCTAAATGCTGAAGCGAAGTCAATTCGCCAAGTATTGAAGTTAAGGGCGCTTCAGGATTCTGCACCCTGGCGGTGTTATGTGAATGACCGCTATCGTTTGATAGTTACGGGCACCGGTTCGTTGAATATGGCTATGGCAACTAGTTGGCTATACGGCGCATATGGTGCTGCTTCTTTATGGGTAAACATTGGGTCGGCTGGGCATAAAACTGCAGAGGTCGGTAGTGTAGTCATTGCGAACAAGATTGAAGATGGTAAATCAGGGCAAACCTGGTTCATTCCAATTCTTGTAAACGGTATATCCCCGGGCACTATTTGTACCGTTGAACGAGCTGAGGTGGAATGTTCTGATCTGAATTTCTACGACATGGAAGCTTCGGGGTTTATTCAAGCCGCGTTACGAGTCACAGAGCGAGAACGTATTCATAGTATTAAAATCGTGAGTGATAACGCTATAGAGCGATCTGATGATTTGGATGAGCTAAGGCTAATGGAGATTATAGAGGCGGCTACAGAGACTGTGCTTACGAGGCTTCAACAAATTTTCGATTCCCTAGGATTAGGTGTAGATAAAACAATGCCCAAGTCTAAGACAAGTCGAGAGGGTTTTAATTTGGGTAAGTTAAGGCGTATTTCCAGCGCTCAAGAACATCGTTGGCGCGAACTCAAGCGGCGCTGGTCTGCAGTTGGGTGGTCTATAGATAGCTTGCGTCAAACGCTGGATTCGCATAAATCGACCACAGATTTTCTGGATTGGATGGAGTCTGAGCTACTTAGTAAGCCAATATCTTTGGAACGAAAGCCCTAAATGGTTACCCAAGTTTACATAGAAGAGGCGGTTCGTCACCATGCGCGAACGGCAAAATTATTGGAACATTATTCAGGCAAGCCGCATCTGTATTTGGAGCGCCACCAGGAAGTGTTTAATCCACGTGGACAAAATTTTCGCTTACAAAAACAGAATCCGTCTTTGATTATCGCGGAAAAACATGGCACTAGGATACACTCGGCACCGCCAGCTTATGGAACCGGTGGTGAGCAGCATTACTATTTTTCGCACATGCTTAATTGTGTTTACGATTGTCGCTATTGTTTTTTGCAGGGTATGTATCGCTCAGCAAACTATTTAGTATTCGTCAATTTTGAAGACTTTGTTAAAGACATTGACGCTACCGTAGAGGCCGCTGGTGATAGTGAGGTTTGGTTTTACTCTGGATACGACTGTGACAGTTTGGCCTTTGAGCCAATTACTGGCTTTGCTGAGTTTTTTATCCCAAAATTTTCTCAATGGCCTAATGCCATTCTTGAATTGCGCACCAAGAGCACTCAAATTAGGGCTTTATTGCAAATGCAGCCATTGGACAATGTAGTTATTGCGTTCAGTCTAAATAGCGATGCAATAGCAAGCAATATTGAAGAGCGCGCACCATCGATCGAAAAACGCCTGGATGCGATGTATAAATTACAACAAGCGGGCTGGAAGGTCGCAGCACGATTAGACCCATTGATCTGGTATGCAGAATTTGAACAGGGTTATGAAAACTTGATTCAGAGAATGGTGGAACAACTCGATTGTGAAGCCTTACATTCGGTGAGTCTTGGCTCATTTCGCCTACCAGACGGTTTTTTCAAGATATTAGCCAAGCTTTACCCGGGGCATTGGCTATTTGCTTCCGGTATACAGGCCCGCGAGGGCCAACACGGTTATACCGAAAAAGTTACTGAATTGTTGTTGGATTACTGTGAAGAGAAAGTGAAACAGTCAATGCCATCTACCAAAATATATAGGCATCAATAAATAATAAACTTTTGACATATATCCGCTTGCAAACGTTCGAATTAGCTTTTACTAATGAGATTAAATCTTAGTACGAATAAGCCTTACTGCTATTAAAAATTATCACGATATATTTATGATTAGTAGATGATTTATTGGCACCATGCGAGAATTGTAAACTTAGTTTTTTAAGAGCATATTCGACACACGGTTTTGGGTTACAGATGCGCTGGAAGCCACCGATAGCTAGATGTCGAGTACAGAGAGAACAATGAGCGAACACTTAATAATATTTGATACGACCTTACGTGACGGCGAACAAAGCCCTGGCGCATCAATGAACCTGAATGACAAAGTGCGTATCGCCCGTGTGTTGGAAAAGATGCGCGTTGATATAATTGAAGCAGGTTTTCCGATCGCAAGCCAGGGAGACTTTGAATCTGTTAAAGCAGTGGCTGAGGCGATCAAGGATAGCCGTGTGTGTGGCCTGGCTCGAGCAACGGTGGGGGACATCGAACGTGCCGCAGAGGCGGTTAAGCCAGCAAACGCTAGTCGTATACATACCTTTCTTGCAACTTCTCCGATTCATATGAAGGAAAAGTTGCGCATGACCTCGGATCAAGTGCTAGAGCAAATAACATTTGCCGTGAGTCTGGCTCGAAATCATACCGATGACGTTGAGTTTTCGCCTGAAGATGCCAGTCGTACTGAGCCTGACTTCCTTTGCCGGGCCGTGGAAACAGCGATTCATGCCGGAGCTACTACGATCAATATTCCGGATACGGTGGGCTATGCATGGCCAGAGGAATTTGCGCAATCTATAGCGAATTTAATTGAACGTGTACCTAATTCAGATAAAGCAATATTTTCGGTTCATTGTCATGATGATTTAGGCTTATCCGTCAGTAATTCGCTGCAGGCTGTTCTTAAAGGAGCCCGCCAGATTGAGTGCACGATTAATGGTTTGGGTGAGCGGGCAGGAAACGCCTCACTGGAGGAGGTTGTTATGGCTGTTCGTACCCGACAGGACATTTTCCCGGTCGACACACGTATCAATACCAAAGAAATAATGTCTGCGAGTCGTCTGGTTTCGAGCATTACTGGTTTTCCGGTGCAACCGAATAAGGCAATAGTTGGAGCAAATGCGTTCGCGCATGAGTCAGGTATTCATCAAGACGGCGTTATCAAAAAGCGCGAGACTTATGAGATTATGCGAGCTGAGGATGTTGGTTGGGATACCAATAAAATGGTTTTGGGTAAACATTCTGGGCGGAATGCATTTAAAACCCGACTGAGGGAATTGGGCTTCGAGTTTTCCAGCGATGAGGAATTAAAATCTGCATTCGGAAGATTTAAAGAATTGGCAGACAAAAAGCACGAAGTTTTCGATGATGATTTACAGGCACTTATAAGTGAAGAAATTACGAAAAACTATCAGGATAAGTATCGTTTGATCTCTCTTAGTGCCAATTCAACAATGGGTAAAAGTTCCAGTGCCAAGGTCGCTATCACTGATGGCGATACGGTGCTAAATGGTAATGCTACGGGTGATGGACCCGTTGATGCGTCATTCAAGGCGATAAAATCTATGTTAGGTGCGAAAGCTTCACTATTACTATATTCAGTAAACAACATAACCAGTGGTACTGATTCGCTAGGTGAGGTAACTGTTCGCCTAAAAGATGGTTCAAGAATTGTAAATGGCCTAGGGTCTGACACAGATATCGTTGTAGCATCAGCAAAGGCCTATGTTGCCGCATTAAATAAACTTGCTAATAGCGAAATGCGTTTTCATCCACAAAACGAAATTTTGGTTTAGCGGGAATTCTGATGTGCCAATGAATATAGTGAAACATTATGGATAGAGCCCAATTGTTGGCTGAAATGGGTATCGAAATCTGGGTTCGAAACAGTAGAAAGTTAACTGCACCTGCTGATTTTGGTATAGATACCGTTCTCAGCGGTACTATTAACCCCGACGAATTGGCTTCTGATGGTCCTAAACAGACCACGCTGGCTGGATCATCGGCGACTCAAAGACACCAGACGGAAACCGACGTGAAGGCCACGCAGATTTCAGATAGTACCGACAGTATGGACATGCTGAGGGTTGAAGTCATGGCATGTCGAAGTTGCGAGCTGTATGATACGCGCTCCCATGTCATCCCTGGGGTTGGAAACTCAAGTGCAAAGTGGTTATTCATCGGCGAAGCTCCTGGGGCTGAGGAAGATCGGCAAGGTGAGCCATTTGTTGGCCGGGCAGGGCAATTATTGGGCAACATTTTTAGGGCACTTGGTGTATCCAAGCAAGATGTTTACGTTAGCAATGTATTGAAGTGCCATCCGCCTGGAAATCGTGACCCAAAATCTAAAGAGATCGATACTTGCCGTGCCTTTTTGTATCGCGAAATCAGAATAGTGCAGCCCGATGTAGTGGTCGCGCTAGGGGACATCGCGATACGTGAATTGCTACAAAATGATATGCCTATCGATAAATTGAGAGGTAAAATTTATCAGTTAGCGAGCACGGATATACCCTGCATAGTGACCTATCATCCGACTGACGTTTTACGTGAGCCTCAGCAAAAGAAGCATGTATGGAATGATCTCCTGCTGGCAAAAACACTCGTTTCTGAGACTTCTGAAACTATCCCCTCAACGGCCTCTGTAAACTAGTCTTTGTGTTTAGTGCTTGGTGTGTATAATTTAGTAGACATAACTAGTGGTGAGTAAAAAATTTCTTGTTCGAAGTTTCGATTCAAACGACCTCGTTCGAATCCTGGAAATTGAACAAAAAGCACATGTAAATCCTTGGTCGAGAGAGTTTTTTAGTAAGCAGCTTGATAATTCTGCACATGTTCTATTGGGTGAACAAGATGGTCAAATTACCGGCTACCTCGTGTACCAGAAAATATTGGATGAAGCCGAAATTTTAAACCTGGTGACTGCTGTTGAACAGGAGAATCAAGGCTGTGCTTCGCTGCTACTGAGTCATTTTCTGGAGATGCTCGAAACAAGCCGGGTTAAACGTGTGTATCTTGAGGTTGCAAGTGATAACTTGGCTGCGATTGCGCTGTACACTAGGGATTTATTTGAATCTAACGGTATACGAAAGGATTACTATCAGCGTAATAATGGGCGTTGTGATGCGATTCTGATGTCGAGAAATTTATAAGATGAGTTTTACCATTAGCACTAATTCTGCCGCCAATCCGGGTGTCGACGCAGCTAAATATAAATTCGATCGTTGGTTGGAAACGCCTGCTGGAGAATATTATTGGGCTCGTGAAGCTGGCGCGATTGATCAGCATCTAAAATACTTGCCAGGCCCCCATGTACTCAGTATGGGTTCGGATTTATCGGCAAGAAATGCGGCAGTGTTAGCGGCAAATCGAGATTTCCCTTATTTATATGTCGTCGGCTCGCACAAACAGGGTGTTTCTTTCGAAGAAAGCGACTTGAGAACCTGCTCGGCTCTTCCTGAATCATTACCTTTTGGTACTGATTCGATGTCATCTGTATTGGTGACACATGCACTTGAGATGTGTGCACAACCTGACCAGGTTCTACGTGAAATTAAACGGGTACTACAACCGGAAGGCTACGCATTGTTTACCGGGTTCAATACTATCAGCCCAAACTATTGGGGTATCGGGAAATGGGCTTTACGTGGATCAAAGTATCCGAAGAGCATATGGCATCCTCGCCTTGCCGACTGGCTACGTTTACTGGAGTTTGAAATAGTTGCCAGCAGTATGTTTGCATACGCTCCTACCTCAATTGCCCCCCGAATCCTCGCCGTGAGTGAAGCTATTGAAAAAGCGGGTAACCGTTGGTGGCCGTTGCTTGGTGGAGCGTATATATTGGTAGCCAGAAAAACAGTGCTGGGTCGTAAATTTGTTGGCGGGAAATTGCGAACTCTGTTCGCTCACGGCAAAGTGGTGCTTGGTCCCAGTTCTACTTCTTCGCAGCAGAAAGCTATTGAAGCGCCCTACGATTATGATCAGGTTAAATGTGCGCAGATAAGAACAACATAAGGAGTAATTGAGTCAGGTGAGCGGATTAGTTAATTGCTCAAAAGCGCTATAATGAATCAAGGTTAGAATTGTAAATTAGAGATAAGACTAAAGTTATGAGTAGGGTTGTTATTTATACTGATGGGGCTTGTAAAGGTAATCCGGGTGCTGGTGGTTGGGGTGCCTTTCTTACCTATCAGGAGACTCAGAGTGAGCTATATGGCTATGAGCCTGAAACGACTAATAATCGTATGGAAATACAAGCGGCTATCGAGGCTTTAAAGGTTTTAAAGCGGTCATGCGAAGTCGACCTGTATACCGACTCCGAATACTTGCGTAAGGGGATCACCGAGTGGATGCAGGTTTGGATCAAAAATGGTTGGCGTACCGCGGCTAAAAAACCGGTTAAGAATAAAGAGCTTTGGTTAGAATTGGAACAACAAATTACCCGTCATAATATAGATTGGTATTGGGTAAAGGGGCATGCAGGTGACCCTGGCAATGAGAAAGCCGATGAATTAGCAAACTTAGCGATTACTGAAGCGTTGGATAATGTATAAGCACGTGGGTGAGGTAAAAAAATGAACATAAGGCAGATCGTGCTGGATACTGAAACAACTGGTTTAGACCCTCGCCAGGGCCACAAAATGATAGAAGTTGGTTGTATTGAGCTACTAGACCGAAAATTAACAGGCAATAACCTTCATTTTTACGTAAATCCAGAGCGAGAAATTGATACAGGAGCGATCGCTGTGCACGGAATTACCAATGAATCGTTGCAAGATAAACCTATTTTTGCTGATGTAGCTAAGGACTTATTGGCATTCCTAAAAGGTTCTGAGGTAATTATTCATAATGCACCGTTCGATGTCGGTTTTCTCGATAACGAGTTTGCCGAATGTATTGAGGGGTATGAGAATCTTACCGACTATTGTGAGGTTTTCGACACCTTGGTGCAGGCAAGGCAGTTGCATCCCGGCCAGCGAAACGATTTGGATTCTCTATGCAAACGCTATGAAGTAGATAATTCTAATCGCGATTTGCATGGCGGGCTTCTCGACGCGGAAATACTCGCAGATGTATATCTGCGTATGAGCGGTGGTCAAACGTTGCTGGTTTTGGAAGAAGAACTGTCTTCAGCAGACTCTGGCTCAGGGGAATTTACGCTAATAACCCGGCCGCAAGGTGAATTGCCGGTGATAAAGGCTAATTTTGTTGAGTTACAAAATCATATAGAATGGGTGGATCGTTTGGAGCAAGCCACTGGTGAAAAATCAGTTTGGCGTAAACTTCAGCAATAGAGCGCAACTCGAACTAGGTGATTCACTCTTCTACTGTTACAAGTATAAGTCGTGTTTTCATCAAGAACTTATTTTTGCACCCTGAGTTACATGCCGTGTTGGAATAGCGCTGTGGAATTAAATCCGCCGAATTCTGTATTGGACAATATTTTTTTATTGTCAGAAAATCACTAATTGAACACCTGCATTAGATATCTACCAACCACATGACACCCAAAGTGAATACTAAAGATTTACGCAACTACAACCTTTCGGGGTTTAGTCTGCATGGCGCTGAGTTGGGTGGGGCAAATTTAATTGAGGCCCGTCTGGTTGGTGCCGATTTAAGCGGAGCCGATCTATCTCGAGCGGATCTTTCCGGGGCTAATTTACAGGGTGCAAATCTTACCGGTGCAGACATCTACGAAGCAAAACTGGCTGGTTCAAACATGAGCGGGTGTAATCTGACAAATTCCGACCTTACTGCAGCGGACTTACGTGATGCGCGTTTAACGGGCGCAAAAGCAAATGGCGCGAAATTTTCAGCCGCTAACTTGGCGGGAATTAGCGCTAATGGTGCAGAATTTGAGCACTGCGATTTTTCTGATGCAAATCTATCAAATGCAAAACTTAGCGGTTGTCGGTTTGCTTACAGTATTTTTGTTAAAGCAAATCTTACGAAGGTAAATTTGTTTTCAGTTGATTTAACGGGCTCTGACTTGCGAGATGCCCAATTGGAGGATGCGAACTTAAGTGGAGCACTACTACACGCTGTTCAACTGGGTGGTGCCTATATGAAAAATGTATCATTGAAATCAGTTGATCTTAGTGCTGCAAATTTACAGGGTAGTAATCTTGAAGGAGTGGTACTTAGCGGGTCGAATATGAATGGTGCAATTTTGAATGGTGCAGATCTTAACGGCGCGCATATGAATAATGTCTCATTGCTAAAGGCCGTACTGACGGACGTTGAAATGGTTGAAGCAAATTTATCAAATGCTAAAACTAGGGGTACAGCCATGCCGAACGCTGACGTTAGTGCAGCTATCTTAACTGGTACAGGGCTTTATCTAGAGCATGCACCACAAGCGCATATTGGGTTGCGGCACTCAGAACGAACTCGTTGGGATGACCCAAATCGTAACCGCATAATGCAAGCGCGTAATAGGTATTTGAAGCAGCGCATCGAGTTAATACAAGAGGTAAACTTTTTTCAACGCATGTGCAAGTGGAGTGGGCTCTAGTAAATACAGGGATTTTAAATTCCCAATAAATCATCTGCAGTGTGTATTCAGATATTTCAGATTCTTACAGTTTTTGCATCATCGTATACACCATTAAAACGGCCTAAATAGGGCTTTTTTTAACCTATAAAAATACCTGTTATTTACGCTTGACCATCATTCCGCTTGCACGTACATTACGCGCTCCGTGTCACAGGGTGGTTCTCTTTAGGGGCCATAGCTCAGCTGGGAGAGCGCAACACTGGCAGTGTTGAGGTCGGCGGTTCGATCCCGCCTGGCTCCACCAGAGACACGTTAGTAGTTAGGCTATGACAGTGAAAAGTTACTGTCCCCATCGTCTAGAGGCCTAGGACACTGCCCTTTCACGGCGGCAACAGGGGTTCGAATCCCCTTGGGGACGCCATATAAAATAAAGCTTTACCGGATTACCGGTAGGGCTTTTTTATTGCCTTTAATATCCGTACAGGCCTACGCTATCGGTGTTGCACTTAGTTTGTTGCAGAAGTAGGATTACCGTATAGCCTTTGCCAATACAAGGTAATGCCCGAACGATCGGGAAATAATCGCGCTGTGCGAGTGAACCTGACCCAGGTAGAATGTGACGATGAATATTAAATATGTTTGGTTAAACGGCCTCGTACTACTGGCACCGCAACTAGCTTTTTCAGCAGAACATGTGATTTTGGTATCGGTAGATGGTTTGCGACCAGAAGCTATTCAGCAATTAGGTAAAGAACAGTTACCTGCATTTTTTCGATTTCGAGAGCAGGGAGCCTGGACGGATAATGCGCGCACTGATTTCGACTACACCCGAACTTTACCTAATCACGCTTCGATGATGACGGCACGCGGTGTTACTGGTGCTAACGGTCACGGGCAAAGCGATAATGATATGCCGGAACTAAGCACAACTTTGCATAACAATACAGGCAAAGAAGCCTACGTAAGTAGTGTTTTTGACGTTACGCATGATCATGGATTATCTACATCGTTATATGCGAGTAAAAGCAAATTCATCTTGTATGAACAAACCTATAATGAGGAATCCGGAGCTACAGATACGACGGGTGCAGATAATGGTACGGATAAAATTGACTACTATTTATTCCGCGCGCCTGACAGAACTGCTAATGCTTTAATTACTCAATATGTTGAAGATATGCGTAAACAACACTTCAATTTTTCTTTTTTGCACATTACAGATACAGATGGGGCAGGGCATGGTGATAGATGGAGAACACCACGTTATATGGATGCTCTGATAAGAGTAGACGGCTACCTGCAAAAACTGTTTGATCTAATTAATTCGGATGTCGAATTAAGTGACACTACCATTATCCTGGTTGCAGACCATGGTGGTGCGGGACGATCGCATGGTGACGAGACTGATTATGAGAATTACCGTATTCCTTTTTATGTCTGGGCTTCAAACCCCGACGGCACAGCTTTCGCACTTGGTGGTAAGGAATTGTATGAGCTAAACCAACGCACGCGAATGGAGCCAGGCACGAGTAGACCTGACTATAACGAGGTGATTCAGCCAATTAGAAACGGGGATGCGGCGAATTTGGCACTTGAACTGCTTGGTTTACCTGCCATACCTGACGCAAGCGCTATGATAAATGCAAAACAAGATCTGGATATTGGCTTATAGTAATATAAAAAAATGGTCAAATAAGCTACTTAGCCAAATAGAACTTGCTGCTTTTGATCCTCTTGCGTTTCATCAACGAAATTCGAGACACTTACACCCAATAGTCTACAAGGTCGTGCACCAAGCTCTGTTTTTTCAATGAGTCCCGGTAGCAAAAGTAGCATATCGTTGCTGTCGCTGATCGTATTGACCGATGAGATACTTCGCGTAATTTGAGTGAAATCGTAATATTTAACTTTTATGGTGACCGTTTTAGCTACAAATTTTCTTTTTTGCATAATTTCGGCAACCCGGTCAATCAGCCTGTAAAAATGTGTATTAATCGACTCTGCATCTAATAAGTCATCTGTAAAGGTGGTTTCTTTGCCTATAGATTTGCGTTTTCTATCCGCATTCACAGGTCGATTGTCGATGCCTCTGGTAATTCTATAGTAATAGCTTCCAGATTTACCGAACAAAGTTGTTAACTCTGATTCGCTTAATCGTGCCAAATCAGCTCCAGTAGATATATTATGTTTGTGCATTTTTGCTTCTGTAACTTTACCCACACCATAAAATTTACGAATTGGTAGAGCTCGGATAAAATCAATCGCCTGCTCAGGACGAATTACATATAGCCCATCTGGTTTATCCATATCTGATGCTATTTTGGCCAAAAATTTGTTGTAAGAAATACCTGCTGAAGCGACTAAATTCAAACGTTCTTTAATTTCTGCCTTAATCGATGTGGCGATCAAAGTTGCAGAGCCCTTATGCTGCGTGCATCTGCTTATATCAAGATAGGCCTCATCCAAAGATAATGGCTCAATTAAGGGGGTATAGATTTTAAATATATTGTTTATTTTGCGAGACGCTTCACGATAAGCCTCAAATCGCGGCTTTACAAATACCGCCTCGGGGCATATGCGGTAGGCACGCGACGATGGCATCGCGGAGTGAATACCAAACTGCCGCGCCTCATAACTGCAAGCCGCCACAACGCCGCGGCTATCCGGTTGGCCACCGACAATAACTGGGTGACCTTTAAGTTTCGGGTTATCTCGTTGTTCTACCGATGCAAAGAATGCATCCATATCAACGTGAATAATTTTTCGGTCATGTGACATCAGCGATATTTTAACTCCTGTTGGCTATGATATCGGGGTTGCAATTCACTTTATTGTACCGGTAGCTTCCTCTTATCAGCATTTCTTTGCCAGTAGTTGCACAAGGTGGTTGTGTAGTACTTGTGTTCAGATCACAACACGCTAAACTTTCGCTCTTAGAACGTTACGAGCTGAGTTACTTTGATCAAGATTGAACAAACGTCTTTGGACGGCGTAACCATTATTACGCCACAGGTTTTTGGTGATGATCGAGGGTTCTTTATGGAAACCTTCAATGCACATGAAGCAGGCGAAAAAGGTCTGCCAACAAACTTTGTTCAAGACAATCAGTCACGCTCATCGCGCGGAGTTTTACGTGGACTGCATTACCAGTATCCACAATGGCAGGGTAAGCAAATTCGAGTCCTTGTAGGTGAAATATATGATGTGGCAGTCGATATTCGTAAGGATTCATCGACATTTGGCGAATGGTTCGGTATTTGCTTGTCAGATAAAAATAAACAGCAACTGTATGTTCCAGCAGGCTTTGCACATGGTTTCTTAGTTTTATCTGAATATGCCGATGTAGCATACAAAGTAACGAGTTTGTATCAGCCGAGTATGGAGGCAGGTATTCAGTGGAATGATCCAGCGATTGGGGTTTCTTGGCCTCTTCCGGATACAGAGATACTTCTTTCAGAAAAAGATATCGCTGCCCCGTTGTTAGAATCGCTTGCTGGCGGCTTTGAGTTAGGTGCTTGAGCCTTACTGCCTGATAAAGGAAGTGTAAATGAAAGTATTGATGGTCGGTAAAACAGGCCAGCTAGCGAGATTTATTCAAATCACACAGCCAGATATTGAACTGGTTTGTTTAGGGCGTGAGCAGTTAGATTTGTCTAAACCAGAACATATATCTGACAAACTAGGCTCGTACTCCTTCGATTTATTGCTCAATGCAGCAGCATACACCGCAGTGGATAAGGCTGAATCGGAGTCTGGGTTAGCACACGCGGTAAACGCAGATTCGCCGGGTGAAATGGCTAAAGTATGCGCAGCCCGTGGAGTGCCGATGATTCACTATTCTACTGACTATGTATTCTCCGGTAACGCTTCTTCGCCGTATGTAGAATTAGATGCAACTGGACCCAATAGTGTCTATGGTTCAAGTAAGCTGGAAGGTGAGCAGGTAGTGCGCAAGGCCCATAGTAAGCATTTTATATTCAGAACTGCATGGGTATATGGAGAGTTTGGGCAAAACTTCTTCGTAACAATGCGTCGGCTCGCGGCTGAGCGGGACAGTTTGTCAATAGTCAGTGATCAAATTGGTGGGCCTACATATGCCAGGGCGATAGCTAACTGTAGCTGGCAGGTTATCGAGAAAATTAGAAACGATGCAGAACAGCCATGGGGTACTTATCACTTGAGTTGCGGTGGTGAAGTCTCCTGGTTTGAGTTTGCTAAGGCGTTACTTTCGTCAAGCGGTTATAGCGATGTAAAGTTGGTACCGCTGTCTACCGCCGAATACCCTACGCCCGCTAAGCGACCGGCATACTCAGTGTTAGACAATAGCGCGCTTAATAAAAACCTGGGGATTCGAATGCCTGATTGGGCGCAAGCGCTTGAAACATGCATTGGATACGCAGATGCTGGGGCAAGCATTGATACAAAATAGCGCTGGATGGTATTTGGGTGAGCATGGACCGTTAAAAGCCACTCTTAAAGGTTTTCAGCCACGCCCATCGCAACAAGAGTTTGCACTAAAGGTGGAAGAAAGCATCCAATATCGAGGTACCGTTCTGGCTGAATCAGGTACCGGTACCGGCAAGACTTTTGCCTACTTGGTGCCGGCATTGCTTTCAGGTAAAAAGGTGCTTATATCTACTGGCACGCGCTATCTCCAGGAGCAGCTATTTCATCGAGACCTTCCAACTATTGCCAAGAAACTTAAAGTATCGGTGACCGCCGCTTTGCTAAAGGGCAGGGCAAACTATTTGTGCATTGATCGATTGGAACAGTCGCGTTACGCCACTCGTGTTTCAGTGCTAATGAGGGATGAGCTGGAAGAGATCTATAAATGGTCGGCGAGCACCAAAACAGGTGATAAGTCAGAGGTGTCTGGTGTTAGGGAAGATTCTGAAGTATGGCAATGGGTGACATCTACCGTAGATAATTGCTTGGGTAGTAAATGCACGCATTTCAACAAGTGCCACATAAATAAGGCTCGTAAGAAAGCAGCGGAAGCTGAGCTTGTTGTAGTCAACCACCATTTATTTTTTGCTGATGCAACTCTTAAAGAAGATGGGTTTGGCCAATTATTACCGGATGTAGATACTTATATATTTGATGAGGCCCATCAATTGCCCGATACCGCTGGAAATTTTTTGGGCACTGCAATCGGGCATCGACAAATTGAGGGCTTGGTTACCGATGTTCGCCAAGCCGAAGTAGAAGACAAGAGCGGTATTCCGGCGCTGTTAGATTCAGCTACGGCATTAGAGAAAGCGATAAGAGATTTACGTTTGGCAATGGGTAAGCGGATTCAACGGTATTCATGGGAAGAACTTGTCGCTAGTCAACCTAAGTTAGAGTCTCGACTGAATGATCTCGCGATAACCTCCGGCAAGCTAGTGGAAGTGTTAGCAGCTGCGGCCGATAGTGGTGATCACTTGGAACGATGCTACGAGCGCGCTGCGTCAATTAGCGGTCAAATTTCTAAGCTACTCGATCAACCGGACAGCAATACCATTCGGTGGGTTGACGTTACTCGATTTGGATTTCGAATTTGTGAAACACCAATAAATCCTGGGCCCTTACTGGCAAAGATATTTTCCCGCCGGAATACCAGCATGGTTTTTACTTCGGCAACTTTAACGGTGGCTGGTGATTTTTCCTATTTCCGATCTCAAATGGGCTTAGGTGAGGTTGATGAGTACAGCTGGAGCAGTCCATTTAACTTTGCTGATCAAACGTTATTATATTTACCTGAAGGTTTGCCAGACCCACGGGATGAGAACTATCAACGTGCTTTGTCGGAACACCTTGAGCCAATATTCAAATCCAGTAAAGGCCGCGCATTCATGCTGTTTACTTCTTATAAAGCAATGCAAGGAGCGGCAGAGTATTTTATCGATCGAACCGATTTTAAGGTACTAGTACAAGGGGACAAACCAAAAGCTGAGTTACTGGAAGCGTTCCAGCGCAACCCTAAAGTATTGTTATTTGCCACTATGGGCTTTTGGGAGGGCGTAGATGTAAAGGGTGATGCCCTAGTATTGGTGATGCTAGATAAATTGCCGTTTGAGTCGCCGGGTGATCCCGTGTTGAAGTCAAGACTGGCTCGCATGGAGCAGGATGGATTGAACCCTTTTATGGAGTATCAGCTTCCCCGGGCAGTGATAAAGTTACGTCAAGGCGCTGGGCGGCTAATTAGAGACTTTGACGATTATGGGGTTCTTATACTTGCTGATCCACGAACCAGAAGTACGCGGTATGGAAAGAAGTTTTTGGAAAGTTTGTCAGAAATGCCACAAACCAGTGATCGTAATCTTGTAAGTAATTTTTTGGCATCAATATGAACTTACTGGCCATCGATACTTCCTCTGCCAATTGCTCAGTTGCATTAAGAATTAGAGGCGATATTCAACATTTGCTTGATTCAGGGCCTGCTTTACATGCGCAACGTCTGCTGGCAATGATCGACGAGCTATTATCTAAATCTGACAAGACATTGAGTGATATTGATCTTCTAGCATGTGGCATCGGGCCAGGATCTTTTACTGGTTTACGAGTAGGCGTAGGTGTAGCACAAGGATTAGCCTATAGCGCTGGACTAAAAGTGCTTGGGATAAACTCGTTGTTAGGTTATTTGTCAGCCGACCTTCAACCTGGAAATTACGCTGTCGCTGTTGATGCACGTATGGGGCAACTGTATAACGCGGGTTTTAAAATAAATGATGATGATTCAGTATCTGAAACTACAGAGACCATAGTTTGCAACCCGGGAGAGGTGAATAAGCTATTCGGCCAAGACCACACACTCGTTGGTTCAGGTTGGAATATATATAGTGAATCGCTCCCTGCTTTAATTCGCGGCAAACTAGATGTCACTGCAGTTAGGCGGACTCCGGAAGTAAGTATGGAGCCGACAACTGATCGTTTAGCGAAATTCTCAAATTCGAAACACCTATTGCATTGGGCATCAATAAAATTGGCGAGTGGTGAAATGCCACTTGAAGCTGAACGGCTCGTTCCATTATATGTGCGCAACAACGTTGCAGATAAACCGAAATCAATAACTTAGGTTTTAATACTATTAACAAAACACCCTGAAGCTAGTTTGGCCAATATCACGCCCATCTACTTTCACCTCTACTAGCCAAACTCCAATAAATTCTTCGAGCCCAGCCGAACTATCAAGCCATTTCATCATTCCTGTACCGCTAGCCCTACGCAAGCGTAACCAAGCCCAGATACGTTCCTGCCCGCTTACTACCGTAAAATCGTAGCGAGTTACTTCTCTTTTCGATTGGCTGGGGTCGAACCAATTGACCTCAAGCTCGTGCATACCAAGACTAATGTCAGACATTTTAATAACGGTATAAACAGTATCTTCACATTCGAATACTTCCAATCGCTCGTCTAGTGGGCGCTGTTGTTCGGTTCCCAGCGTATTATAAATGTCGAAAGTTTCAGCTTGGGTCGACGCGCTTAACAACAAGCCAATCAAAAAAAGAACTGGGTAAGCAGATCGAGTAACTAGATGTTGTGCGTAATTTAAAATATTAACTCCCTTTATGTAGCGGCTTCGATTGACCCAGAGTACGCAGGGCAGCCAGAAAAAATTGTTACAGCTATCATGGTTACGGGATCAGTTTCAGTCGTTGATGTGATATTGTCAGTACGTGAATAACTTCCGCTAATATTGGTTTAAGTTATCGTTCCAATAAAGTTTACAGCGCCGGCAATTCCATCGGTTATGTTTACGTTGATTGAAGAGCCTATAACAGTTCCAGTCACTAGCCCACAACTAAAACAATTGGTCATCGCATCTGCAATGCTAACCACGCCGGTTAAAGTGCCTGCCTAATCCGCTGAGAAATTAAATGTCACATTAGCTGCAATAGTTGCTTGCCCGGTCGGGTGAGTACTGGTTCACTTATGCTCAGCGTTACCGAGGTATGTGTGCCTGAATACGAAGTGGCTGGTGGCAGGGGCCTGCGCTGTCGACAGACCCGCTGCTGTAGTTAGCTAGCATTAGTGTGAGAATGAGCGTTCCGATAAATTTGCCAGTTAGGGCGCGAAGATGTTACGGGGGTAATAAAAATTTCATGCTTTACGGAGCCTAGTTTCTGTCACTGCTGTACCGCGAGTTTGTATTATTTCTATTAAAAAGTCACCCAGTCTAACAGTCGTTGCCGGTTGGGGTATGTCTTCCAAATAATCAAGAATTAAACCATTTAGTGTTTTGGCTCCATCGGTTGGAAGATTCCAATTCAGTTGTCGGTTGAGTTCTCTAAGATTTACCGAGCCACTGGCCAAAAACGAACCGTCTTCCTCAATTTTAATACCCTCATCAAGCCCAGGTAGGACCATAGTAAAATCGCCGACAATCTCTTCGATAATTTCCTCGATAGTAATGATGCCTTCTATATCACCATATTCATCAACAACAACGCCAAACTTATACTTTTGCTCTTGTAGCTGGAGCAAAGCACTGGACAGCGTTGTACTTTCAGGTAAAAAATACGGTGGCTGAATCATCTCTGTCACAGTATCGCAATTTAGTCCTTCTGGCGATTGCGATAAATGAAATAATTGACGCATATGTATAACCCCTAAAAGATTATCGATATGGTCTTTGTAAATTAGTATGCGGGTATGATGTGAGGTTGCCAATTGATCTACTACTTCTTCCCAGGAATCATTTATGTCAACTGTTTCCAGTTCCTGCCTTGGCACCATTACATCATCGACGCACATTTTATCAAATTCGAAAATGCGCAGTAGCATTTTGTGATGATTTTCGTTGATCAAGCCTTTTGACTCGATCACAGCTGCACGCAATTCATCAGGGTTTAAGGAGCTTCCTCTAGATTCCAGGGAAACACCAAATATTTTTAAAAATCTATTGCTACATATATTTACCAACCAAATGACGGGGCTGAATGCAGTTTGTAAAAACTTTAGTACATAGGCCGCAGGATATGCGATGAGCTCTGGCCGTGTTGCTGCTAATGTTTTTGGCGCTACTTCTGCAAACACTAATATTATCAATACAAGAATAGCTGTCGCTATAGCGATACCAACATCACCGTATAATTTTAAGCCTATAATAGTTGCCAGGGCAGTAGCACTAATATTGGCAATATTATTACCAATGAGGATTGTGCTGAGTAGTCTGTCGGGCGCCTGCAATAGTTCATCGATCAAAATAGACGGCCGATGCCCAGTTTGTGCTTTATGTTTTATCCTATATCGGTTAATTGCCATCATGGCAGTTTCTGAAGCTGAAAAACAAGCAGATGTGACGATCAACGCCACTAGCAACAGCGCTAAAATCTCTGTGGGTATATTTTGCAATGCGTTGTTATTTAAAAGCCCTATGAGATTCTTATACTACCATTCAACAGGCCATTTATCTGCTTTTGCTGTTTGGTACGAAGCAAGCGGATTGTAATTTGAATGGGAAAAGGAAGCATTTCTACTCCCATGACCATGGCTTTTAGTGTTGGTTGCGCTTAAAATACCAACCCGCTTAACTGGATCAAATGTTGGGCCAAACTTACCGTTTTCGAAATCGAAAAACTGATTGTGTAAATGGTGGCATCGCGGGCCAGTAAACTTTATTTCTGAAAATATTATAGGAAACTTATCGTGTTAAAAGCTTATCGAGCTCACGTCGCAGAACGTGCTGAACTTGGAATCGTACCTAAACCACTTGATCCACAGCAAACCGCTGATCTCGTAGATTTATTAAAAAACCCACCTGTGGGAGAAGAAGAGACATTGATTGAACTCTTAACTCACCGGGTACCGGCTGGTGTGGACGAGGCAGCGTATGTAAAGGCGGGGTTTTTAACAGCCATTGTTAATGAGGAAGCAGAATCGCCGTTGGTTGACAGAGCTGTGGCTCTGACACTACTTGGTACGATGCTGGGTGGCTATAACGTAAAGCCTATGGTCGATTCTTTATCAGATCCTGAACTAGCAGATATCGCGATAAATACGTTATCGCATACTTTACTTATGTTCGATGCATTTTATGACGTAAAGGATCTTGCCAGTTCTGGCAATAAGGCTGCAAAGAAAGTTATGCAAAGTTGGGCAGATGGCGAATGGTTCACTAGCAGAGACGAGGTTACTGAAAAAATTACCGTTTCAGTATTTAAAGTGCCTGGCGAAACCAACACCGATGATTTGTCTCCAGCGCCTGACGCATGGTCAAGACCAGATATTCCGTTGCACGCGCTGGCTATGCTCAAAATGCCACGCGAAGGCCTGACTAATGATCCGCTCGGAAAAATTGAAGAACTGAACAAAGCAGGTCACGCGATCGCCTACGTTGGCGACGTAGTTGGTACTGGTTCGTCACGCAAGTCGGCGACTAATTCGGTATTGTGGTACATGGGGATTGACATTCCGTTTATTCCGAATAAGCGTGCGGGTGGTTATTGCTTTGGTGACAAAATCGCTCCTATTTTCTTCAATACCATGGAAGATTCAGGAGCACTACCTATAGAAATGGATGTCTCGTCGTTGGAGATGGGTGATGTCATTGATGTGTATCCTCATCAAGGTGTTGTTAAAAAACACGGTACCAATGACGTATTAACAACTTTTGAGTTGGCGACTGATACTTTACTCGATGAGGTTCGTGCTGGTGGCAGAATTCCATTAATTATTGGTAGAGGACTAACGCGTCGGGCTAGAGAAGCACTTGATTTAGGCGATACAGATATATTTAACAAACCTACTTCGGGTGGCGATAGCAAAAGCGGATTTACTCTTGCACAAAAAATGGTTGGTCAGGCATGCGGGGTAGAGGGTGTACATCCCGGTACTTATTGTGAACCCAAAATGACGACCGTTGGTTCACAGGATACCACCGGGCCTATGACACGTGATGAACTGCAAGATCTAGCTTGTCTTGGGTTTCAGGCAGATCTGGTGATGCAATCATTTTGTCATACTGCTGCTTATCCAAAACCGGTTGATATTGAAACACAACATAGCCTCCCAGACTTCATGCGTAACCGTGGAGGAGTTTCATTGCAACCTGGCGATGGTATTATTCATAGCTGGTTGAACCGAATGTTGTTACCGGACACGGTTGGCACTGGCGGCGACTCTCACACCCGTTTCCCTATAGGTATTTCCTTTCCAGCAGGCTCTGGCCTGGTAGCCTTTGCGGCTGCAACCGGAGTAATGCCATTAGATATGCCCGAATCAGTATTGGTTCGATTTAAAGGTGAGATGCAGCCCGGAATCACTTTGCGAGATCTGGTACATGCTATCCCCCTATACGCTATCAAACAGGGCCTATTAACGGTTGAGAAAAAAGGCAAGAAAAACATTTTTTCCGGTCGGGTTCTTGAAATTGAAGGTCTTACAGGATTGACCGTAGAACAAGCATTTGAATTATCTGATGCATCTGCAGAACGATCTGCAGCTGGCTGCACAATCAAGCTTGACGAAGAAACTATTAGCCAATATTTGAGATCTAATATAACCATGCTGCGTTGGATGATATCTGAAGGTTATGGCGACATTCGAACCATCGAACGGCGTGCTCGTGACATGGAAGCCTGGTTGGCTAAGCCATCATTATTAGAGGCAGACGCTGATGCTGAATATACTGCAATCATAGAAATTGACCTTGCTGAAGTGAATGAGCCTATCGTTTGTGCCCCTAACGATCCTGACGATGCAAGAGTTCTCTCAGAAGTGGCTGGTGATAATGTCGATGAAGTATTCATCGGTTCGTGCATGACCAATATCGGCCATTTTAGGGCAGCGGGTAAATTACTTGCGGAGACTTCTGGTGTAGATGCACGTTTGTGGATAGTGCCACCTACTCGTATGGATGAGAAAACTCTTATGGAAGAGGGCTATTACAATATATTTGGAGCTTCTGGTGCTCGAACCGAGATGCCCGGTTGCTCCTTATGCATGGGTAATCAGGCGCGAGTTGAAGCGGGTAGTACGGTGCTCTCAACCTCTACTCGAAACTTTCCGAATAGATTGGGGGATGGCGCAAATGTCTATTTAACATCAGCTGAACTCGCAGCAGTGGGTGCGGTTCTGGGTAAATTACCAACGGTAGACGAATATATGGAATACGCGCTGAAGATTGACTCGATGTCAGAAGAGATTTTCCGCTATATGAATTTCGACCAAATCGATTCGTATCAAGAAGCTGCAAAGAAGGGCAAGGAGATTGCCGACAAGGTAATGGCAGCTTAATACCTGTTATAAGGCTAGTCATTAAAGGAGTCTGAATTCAAATCTGGCTCCTTTTTGTTTCAACCTATAGTTTTAGCGATTGTCATCGTTCCAAGCGACTAGCTATTTTCTGTTTGCTTATAAACTTATAAGCTATCGCTACACCGAACCAGTAAGTCCCTCATTTCGAAGCCTCGGCCTACAAATACTTTTGCTAGCCCTTGGTCTAATGCGAGCATGCAAAATACCAAGGCACAAAGTTGCGCCGATAGCATTTTTACGTTTGCTTAAGGTTTACCACTAGTTGTTATAATTAATCGGGGTTATAAAAAGTGGCTGTAGTAGAGTAGCGTAGTCCCAATAGTTGCTATCGAAAAATGAATTACTAGAGCAATGTTGTGATCAAGCTAAAGCAGCGCAGAATAAGGAAATCCTAACCATCTCATCAAGTTGTAAGGCATCCAGGGAGATAAGCTATAGCTGGGCTGTAACGCTAACCAAGTTCCCCAAAAAGGAATAAGAAATAAGGTTAGACGTGCGAAATAGATTTTGATCTTTGCAGCACTCAAGGCAAAATGAGCTTATTCTAAATAGCACGAAGTGCCAAGATGCCAATAAGTATACGACGGCGTGAGCTGCCTGCAAACATATCGTTTTTAGATGATAGCAAAGACGAGCTTAGTAAACTGTTGGCCCGCGTTTTTGCTGCGCGTGGCATAACAACTCATGATGAGTTGGACTATTCACTAAAACATTTATTGAAGACAAATTTATTTGGCTTGCGTGAAGCCACGGAATTACTCTTTGAAGCACTGGAAGCCAATGCCAACATTCTTATAGTTGGTGATTTTGACGTTGATGGCGCCACCTCCTGTGCTCTTGCAGTTCGCGCACTCAAAGGCATGGGGTTTGAACACGTAGATTATCTGGTACCCGATCGAGTTGAATATGGATATGGCTTGTCGCCTGAATTAGTTGGCGTCGCTGCGTTAAAGGAGCCAGATATCATTATTACCGTAGACAACGGTATCTCTAGTGTCGCTGGTGTTTACGCTGCTCAGGCATTAGGAATGATGGTTATTGTTACCGATCACCATCTACCTGGTGATGAACTACCAACAGCTGATGTTATCGTCAACCCGAATCTACCCAACGACAACTTCTCTAGTAAAAGTCTGGCCGGGGTTGGCGTCGTATTTTATTTAATGCTGGCGTTGCGAGCACATCTTCGTAGCCTAAATTGGTTTTCGCAACGTGGCTTGCCCGAACCTAATCTGGCAAATTATTTGGATTTGGTAGCTTTAGGAACGGTAGCTGATGTAGTAGCGCTCGATAGAAATAATAGAATCCTTGTGCGGCACGGTTTACAGCGTATACAACAAGGTCAATGTGTTGCTGGCATTAAAGCATTACTTGAGGTTAGTAAGCGCTCTATGGATACCTGTAGCACAAGTGATTTGGGTTTTGCATTAGGACCTAGATTGAATGCGGCTGGCAGATTAGATGATATGTCGATTGGAATTGAATGCCTGCTTACCGATGACCCTGAGAAGGCACAAGCTTATGCAAGCCAGCTTGACGAAATTAATATTCAGCGACGTGAAATGCAGGCAGACATGGTCGAACAGGCATCCAAGGTCGTCGGTAAAATTATATTAGAGGGTGATCAACAAACCGGAGAGCGCGTTAAGGTAGCAGGGTATTGTTTGTCTGATGATCGTTGGCATGAGGGGATTGTTGGCCTAATTGCATCCAACATAAAGGAAAGGAGCTATCGTCCGGTGATAGCCCTTGCTCCTTCCGCCAATGGAATGTGGAAGGGTTCTGCTCGTGGTATTCCAGGCGTGAATATTCGTGATGTACTGGCTTATATTGATGCGCAGAATGTAGGATTACTGGAACGCTATGGTGGGCATGCAATGGCTGCCGGCTTAAGTATAAAAGCGGATAATTTAGATCAGTTACAGCAGGTGTTTTCTAATGCTGTTTCAGAGTGGTATCTGCAAGTGAATGATATGCCGCTTGAATTCAAACAAGAGCTTTTGACTGATGGTTCGTTAAATAAAGAGTTGCTCTCGTTGTCTACTGCACGGGCAATCCGAAAAGCCGGGCCTTGGGGTCAAAGATTTGAAGAACCTCTATTCAGTGGCAAATTCATTGTGGAGGAGGCGCGCTTAGTAGGTGGGATTCATGCCAAACTGAAGCTTCGAACACCGCAAGGCAGTAAATTGATGGATGCTATAGCGTTTAGTTACTTAAAGAATTATGACGAATTGCCAAGGGGTGAAATTGAAGTGGTATATAGCCTCGATATCAATTACTGGCAGGGCGTTGACACACTTCAATTAATGGTCAAACATATCCAGCATAGCGCCAAAGATTAGACGATGAACTAGTTCAAATTATTTAATCTACTTATCAAATTACCATGAGCAGAATTAATATGAAAAAAATAAAAGTTTGGGATATTCCGACACGTATATTTCACTGGGCACTACTTATAGGTATCGCTTTCATGTGGTACAGCTCTGGCGATTTCGACCTGATGGAGTATCATATGATTGTGGGTAGACTAATTCTCTGCATGTTAGTTTATAGGATTATATGGGGCTTTGTCGGTAGTACCACGGCGCGATTTAGTAACTTTATCCGCTCGCCATTTAGTGGTATTCGCTATCTATTTGGTAAGGATACTAGTCGGACGGAAGGGCATAACCCTGCTGGCGGATGGATGATTCTAGCATTAATGCTGGTGCTGTTGATGCAGGCGACAACAGGGTTGTTCGCGGATGATAATATTTATTACTCTGGGCCATTCTTTTTTTCCGTCGATGCAGATTTAGCAGATTGGCTGAACGGCATGCATCATAGAAACATTGACTATCTGTGGATATTGATTGGGATACATATCCTAGCTTCTATTGTCTACCAGATTAAAGGCAAGAATTTAATTGGTTCGATGATAACCGGCAACAAACAAACGGATAAAGTAACTGTTGCACCGGAAATGCGCTCTCCATGGGTAGCATTAGCGATATTTTCTGTTACTTGCGCGCTTGGGTTTTATTTTACCTGGTAAGCCTCTGAGGCTGTTTAGCTAGCGGCTACTCTGCCACTCTCTAACAGAGTTTAGTGAGCGGATAATCGTCTTTATTGGTTTAGCTACCTGTATTGCCTATCAATAGTTGCAAGCTTCGTATTCGCGCTGGCAAGCTCACCAGATAAGTCTTGGTTTGGGCAACTACTACCTACTTGTTTTCACGTTATTCTAGCCGGTTATATCTATACTTACTGTCACTATCTTGTCATGTACTCGTACAATAAATACGAAGAGTCTTAAGGATATTATTTTATGCTTATAGCTTTATTGGTTAATAAGTAGGGGAAAAAGGCCAAGACTTACGTCCTGGCCCCAAGAAGGAGAATAAACCTTTTAGGTCAGCTGTTGAATGTCGCCAGCTACGCTGGTAACCCTATTCGCTTTTACGGCCTCTGCGCGATCGGTCGCTTTCGTTCCGATCCCGGTAACTCCGATTACCACCTCGAAGTATTTCGCTAAGTACGATTGAACCATCGCGATCTTGATCCAATCGTCTCATTAAACCTTCTGTGCGAGCATTCAACTCATCTGCTGTTAGTTCGCCTGTTCCATCATTATCGATCGCCTGAAAGGCATTAACCATGCGCTCTCTGTTAAGCGAACTCCACAGCACTGAAAACTCTTCAAGGTTCATTGAACCATCACCATTTGAATCGAACTCTTTTAGTTGAGCCTGCTGACGAGCATCAATTTCATCTCTTGTCACCGTACCATCGCCATTTGAATCTAACTGCTCCAATACATTCTGCATGCTAAAATCTAGGCCCCGTTGTGGTCCACCAGGCCCTTTGGATTGAGCATAAGATTGCACTGTTAAAAGGCTCGCTGTTGTTACCATGAGTAATATCAGGAATTTTGTATTTGGATTTTTCATGTCGAATAACCTCTGTGTTTTAAGTGAAGTGACATACTAAGTCTCAAGAATTGATTAAGCGTGGAGGGAATAAGGAGAAATAGTGGAGAATTAATCTGGGCTACGCTAAGCACATGGAAGCGCTATACTATTCCTGTTTATAAATAATTTAAAACTACACATGCTTCAAAAACGAATACAAAAACTCATTACACTAGGTTTGTTGCCTAAGTTGGTGATAATTTTTGTATTTTTTAGTTTTGCTTCCGTTGCCGCCTTGGTCTTAATTGTATCCAGTGGAGATGGTTTGCTGAATTATGTGAACCAACGTGAGCAAATACAGGTATTGGACATACACGATGATCTTGAAAGCTTTTATGCTGAACAACAAAGTTGGAATTTATTTCAGGGAACTAATCGCGCATGGCAACTTTTTATAGAAACTTCAGTAGGCAATATCAGGGGACGAGGGCTTCAGCAAATAATTGAAACTGCACGCTCAACCCAGAACGAAAATGGTACGAATGAAAGTGCTCCGAATAGAAATAATGCCAGCAGAAACAATAATGCTCTTAGGAATAGGGAAGCCAGCAATAATGAGCTTAGATTTCGGCCTCCAGCCCCAAGGCGACGTCCACAGACAAATTTAGGAAGACGTATAAGATTACTCGATGAAGGAGGATTGCTTGTGGCGGGACCGCGCAATCCGGCACCCAATGCACAAGCTTTTACTTTAGAGTACAACGGACAGTCTGTCGGTCAACTAACGGTTAATAGAATTGCACTTCTACAGGGCGAATTCGAACTCGCTTTTCAAGCAGCACAAAGACGTTTGACTTATATAACTGCCATTGTCTTATTGATGTTCAGTGCATTAATGGCTTGGGCCGTAGGCAGGTATTTTTTATCTCCAATAAATCGCTTATCCAAAGGGACTCAGGAACTAGCTGGTGGCAAACTTGGGTTGCAATTAAAGAACCATCGAAAAGACGAACTTGGTGAACTTGTTGGTTTGTTTAACAAGCTTTCCAGTTCGCTTGAAGCGAGCAAGTCGGCTAGGGACCGATGGGTAGCGGATATCGCACACGAATTAAGGACCCCTCTAGGCATTATGCGTGGCGAAATTGAGGCGCTACAGGACGGCACCCGAAAAGTTAACGAAACTGCATTGAGTTCTTTATTGGAAGAAGTTGCTTACCTATCTCGTTTGGTGAATGATTTGTATGAATTATCGTTGTCAGATGCTGGTGGATTAAAGTACCAATTTCGCCCATGTAATCTGGTCGAAATCGTTCAGAGTATTGTCGACTCATTTCGGGTTACCGCAGACAGAGAAGGTTTGGACGTTAAATTTGAAAATTTACTTGTTTCAACACAGCTAATGTCTTTGGACGAGGACCGTATCGCACAGCTTGTATCAAATTTACTAACCAATAGTGTTCGTTACACAGATAAGCCAGGTAAAGTTGTGGTGAGCTTGTCTCCAGCTTCATCGCTGAGCTCAGCTTCAGCTGCGGACGCAATTCAACTAATGGTTAGCGATAGTTCGCCAGGTGTGCTTGAAGAACACATTCCCCATTTATTTGATCGATTGTTTCGAGTGGAGATGTCACGTAATCGCACGACCGGCGGTGCTGGAATTGGTTTAGCTATTTGTAAGAATATTACCGAGGCGCATGGTGGGACTATATCGGCAGCAGCATCTAAATATGGCGGTCTAACTGTCGTGGTTGTTTTACCTATAAACCCTATCGGAAATCACCCGTGAGTACGCAGAACGAAAAGCCTACGAGCACCTCATCTATAGGTGAAGATACGCAACAGTTGATAATGATTGTCGAGGATGAAGCTAAGCTCGCAGATTTGCTAAAAGATTATCTGGACTCCGCCGGTTACTCTACCGTTTGCATCGAACGTGGTGATCAAGCCGTTGAAGCTCTAAAGACAAACCCGGTGAACCTTGTACTGCTCGATTTAATGCTACCTGGTAAAGATGGTATTGAAGTGTGTAAAGAAATTCGGCAGTTCTCAAATGTACCAATAATAATGACCACTGCCAGAGTTGAAGAGATAGATCGCTTGATCGGTCTCGAAATGGGTGCTGATGACTATATATGTAAGCCTTATAGCCCCCGAGAGGTGGTTGCGCGGGTAAAAGCCGTATTGAGGCGTGAACCTTTGGCTACTGCACAGCAAAAATCAGCTCGATTGCAGCTCGATGAAGAAGCTTTCAGAGCTAGCTTGGATGGTGTTGACCTAGATTTAACTCGGGTAGAGTTCCGTCTACTGATGACCCTAGCGACTCGACCTGGCAAAGTATTTGGGCGAGATGCTCTGATGAATGTTCTGTACGATGACTATCGAGTAGTATCTGATCGAACGGTTGATTCACACGTCAAAAATCTTCGACAGAAAGTAGCGGCAACCGGAGGTAAAGAATTAATTCGTTCTGTCTATGGAGTAGGTTATTCGTTAGAAACCTCAGAGTAACTACTATTTTAAGGTTTTTATAAAACGCATCCAGATGGCGTAAAAAAACCTGCCCAAAAATGCGACAGGTTTCTTATCCAGCATTTTATAACCGAATCTACACGTCTAAGACCGTAATAATTTAAATTCTAGGACTACACGTGCTAAAACTATTACTTTACTAGCACTTCATCGAACTCTATTTTGAGGTTCAGCACGATAGTCATCGTGACAAGCTTTACATGTACCACCGACATTTCCGAAAGCCTCTCTAAGATCATCTACTCCCGTTGCTGTTGCAGCGGCTTCAGCAAAATCAGCCACGCCCATTTGGAGGTTATTCATTTTTTCGTCAAAATCTGCTCTGTTTTCCCATATAGCCGATAACGCATCAGAATTTTCAGCATGACTTTCAAGTGTGAACGAATTAACCGCAAGTGGGGCAACCGCCGCCAATGTTGCAGCATTGGATTGCACTGCTGCCAGATCAAAATCTTGGCGACCACGCATCATAGCGCCAATTGGACCAAAATGCGCTCCGATCAAAGTATATACAGCTTGACGGTACTTGATCTCAGCCTGAATAGGATCACGCTCCTGAGCATCGGCGATACTGGCAATAAGTAAGCTGCCTAATGCGGCGCTGACGATTAATTTTCTCATTATTCAAATTCCTCTATTAGGTAGGATTTAATTTAGACATTAATAGAGTATACCTAACCTTGAAATCTCAACAAAGTCGATTACATTAAATTTTTCATTAGATATTGTGGCACCAAGATTCAGTCGTGCCTTAGTGCTTGATTTCCGATAAAATTACTCTATGAAAACAATAGAACATGCAATAGGTAATACACCACTGGTCGCACTACAGCGTATGACCAACGATATTGATGGAGTGGTGTATGCAAAGCTCGAGGGCAATAACCCTGCCGGTTCATTAAAAGATCGCCCAGCGTTAAGCATGATAAAGCGAGCTGCTGAACGAGGTGATATTAAAGTAGGTGACACGCTAATTGAAGCGACCAGTGGTAACACCGGCATCGCCTTAGCCATGGCAGCGGCGGTTATGGGGTTTCGTATGATTTTGATCATGCCAGAAAATATGAGTACCGAACGAAGAGCTTCTATGAAGGCTTATGGCGCGGAGCTTATTGCCGTTACCAAAGAACAGGGCATGGAAGGTGCTCGTGATCTAGCTGAAACAATGCAACAGGAAGGTAAAGGTATCGTTCTGGACCAATTTGCCAATCCGGATAACTGGCGTGCACATTATGAGACCACCGGGCCTGAAATATGGGAAGACACTGAAGGAGATATAACTCATTTTGTTAGCTCTATGGGCACAACCGGAACGATCATGGGAGTTTCACGCTACCTGAAAGAAAGGAATCCAGAGGTTCAAATTATTGGTGTTCAGCCGGAAGAGGGTGCCAGTATCCCTGGAATTCGACGCTGGCCGGTAGAATACTTACCACGTATTTATCAGCCAGAACGCGTCGATCGTATAATTGACGTATCTCTAGAGGAGTCTGAGCGAGTAATGCGTAAGTTAGCATCAATTGAAGGTATATTTGCCGGCGTCTCCTCTGGTGGAGCCATGAAAGTAGCACTAGATGTAGCTCGAGAAAACCCCGGTGGAAAAATAGTGTCAATCGTTTGTGACCGTGGGGATCGCTACATATCAACCGGCATTTATTCAGACTAGTATCAATTTTGAGTATCGTTATATAAATGTACTTGCATTTGACATTGAAACTATTCCTGATGTTGATGGCGGACGCGCATTACATGATCTTGACGGTCTAGCGGATAGTGAAGTTGCTGAAGCTATGTTTCAGTTGCGTCGAGAAAAAATAGCTAGCGATTTTTTGCCCACTCACATTTAAAAAGTCGTTGCTATCTAAGCTGTGTATCGAAACACAGCGAGTAATACGTTTAAGGTTTGGACTCTCGGAGAAGAGAGTTCAAGCGATAAGGAGGTAATCCAACGCTTTTATGAAGGCGTAGAGCGTTTTACACCGACGCTAGTCACTTAGAATGGCTCGGGCTTCGATTTGCCGGTGTTGCACCATCGTGGGCTTATCAACGGCGTTACCGCAGACCGCTACTGGGACCAGGGTGATGATGATCGGGATTTTAAGTGGAATAACTATATTTCCCGGTTTGACGCACGGCATACCGACCTAATGGACAGATTAGCCGGCTATCAAAATCGCATCTTTGCACCGCTCGATGAGATTGCCGTACTACTTGGTTTACCCGGTAAAATGGGCATGAGTGGTTCGAAAGTTTGGCAGCAGTACCAGCATGGTGAAATTAAAGCCATCTGTGATTATTGCGAAACTGATGCGTTAAATACCTACTTAATATACTTACACTGGCAACGCATGAAAGGCGTATTATCCGCCTCCCAGTTTGATGAGGAAACCAAGATGGTGGAAAGTGTATTGCTTGGGGCAGAACCTTATTTGCAGGAGTTTTTAGCGGCATGACGTAGCTAGGTTACTTTAGTTTATTTTTTTAAACTTTTGCACTGCTCTTGACCAAATTGGTTTATAGCTCATGTTCCTTGCAATTTTTTACCTACTTAAAGGGATCACTAAATTGTTATGTTGAAACCCAAATTTAAATTATTGAATTAGATGTCTGCAAAAAATAAACGCCGAGAACCAGCAGAAATTACCATAGATTCGTTATCTCATGATGGCCGAGGTGTAGGCCGAGATAGTAACGGAAAGGTAACCTTTATTGATTACGCGCTGCCTGGGGAAAGAGTTCTATATCAGCCCCTACGCGGTAAAAAGGGCTATGGTTTAGGTACTACCATAAAGGTACTTGAAGCTGCGAAAAATCGAATTGAGCCCAAATGTGAATATTTTGGAACCTGTGGGGGCTGTAGTCTGCAGCATTTAGGCAGTAAAGATCAAATAAGCGCCAAACAAGACCAGTTAATTTCGAATTTGGAGAAAATTGGCCATGTACAAGCGAAAACGGTATTGGCCCCAATGCAGCGTGATACTTGGGGTTATAGGCGTAAAGCTCGCTTGGGCGTGCGTGATGTCGAAAAAAAGGGTGCTCTTCTGATAGGTTTTCGAGAAAAAAACAGCAGCTTTGTAACCGACATGAACAATTGTGAAGTACTGCATCCAGATATTGCTAAACATATCCCGGCATTAACAAAAGCGCTCCAAAAAGTTTCCAGTCGAAAGCGAATACCCCAGGTAGAAGTAGCCCAGGGCGATAATGGCGTGATAATGATTATTCGGCATTTGGAGCCACTAAGCAATACAGATTTGGCTTTACTAAGTCATTTTGCTGAAGTGGCCGGCGTAGCCTTATATTTACAGCCTGGTAATATTGATTCAGTACATCCACTGTACCCAACTGAAGGACTAGAGTTAATTTATCGGCATCAAGGTTTTAATACCGAGATGACATTTAAAGCAACTGACTTTATTCAGGTCAACGGCTCGATCAACGAAGCATTAATAACCCAGGCGTGCTCCATCCTGGACTCACAGCTTGGTGAGGCAGTGCTCGATCTTTTTTGTGGCCTAGGTAACTTTACATTACCGTTAGCGCGCTCTGGAGCTACAGTGGTCGGTGTAGAAGGCGATGCTGGCTTAATAAACCGTGCAAAATTGAATGCCGCAAAAAATCAACTCAACAATGTTACATTTCATCTAGGCGATTTATTTATAGAAAATGTCCAGCACGTATGGACTAATAAGACCTATGACAAGGTTTTGTTGGACCCACCACGATCAGGCGCCTTTGAAATGTGTAAGCGAATGAATAATTTTGCACCTAAACGTATTGTTTATATATCTTGTAACCCTGCCACACTTGCTCGAGATGCTGATATTTTGGTTAATACTCACGGTTACAAATTCAAACAAACGGGAGTGATAGATATGTTCCCACATACCGCGCATGTTGAATCAATCGCAGTATTCGAATTATAGAACTGGGTAAATCAGCCACTTACTTTTTGCTAAACAAAAAAAACGAGCCCATCGGGGCCCGTTTTTTGTACTGATTAAGATAACAGAAAGTCTAATTATTCCTTTTTAGTAGCAGACTGAGTTTCTACCTGTTTTAGCGGTGCTTGTTCTTGCTTGGCGACACGCTTTTTACGAACGACTTTCTCTTTTTTTACGACAGGGGTTACGTTACCTTCCTTTTCAGGCTTGGGTACAGCTTTGGTTATCGAGCTTGATGTTTCGATCTGGAGCAAATTGGCCGCAGGTTTTTTGCGGGCTCCTGTTGCTGTAGGCTTAGTAGCAGGTTTAGGTTTGGGTTTTGCTTTAGTCGGAGATTTAGCCGCTGGTTTAGAATCGACTTTATTTTCGGTTTTACTCTCAACCTTGCTGTCAACCTTAGGTTCGATTTGCTCATTAACTTTAGGCTTAGAATCAGTTTTTGTTTCTACCGAATTGGCCGAAAGTTCTACCGCTTTTTTACGCCGTCTTGGTGCTGGCTTCTTCTCAACCTGAGCTTCGGTGTTTTGTGCTTCTGTAACCTTAGGTGCAGGGGCAGTATCTATCTTGACTGGTGCCACCGAAGCTTTAGATTCAATAGCGTTTGCATCTACGTTCGAAGTCACAACTGTTTGAACATCCGCTTCGTTGCCTTGGTTAGTATGTTCAGGTTTTTTATTGTTTCGATTTCTTGAACGATTACGATTTACCGGCTTATTTTCTGACCCAGCCTTATTCATGCGTTGCTGGGGCTTATTGCCATTGTCAGCACGACGATTCCGTGGCGGCTTGTTTCCATCGCCCTGCGAATTACGGTTACTACGGTTATCGTTTCTATCTTTTTGCTTATTATCGCTCTGCTTGTTACCAGTTCGACGATTTTGATTATCGTTTCGATCGCGTGAACGACCGCTACGATTCCCTCCACGTTTACCTCGATTCTCATTACGATTATCTCTATCGCCTCGACTACGGGTATTCCGTCTGGGTTTATTGTCTTCTTTTTTATCTTCAGTTACGTCATTACCAAACAGTTTTTTAAAGAAATCGCCAATCAAACCTGAAGCCTTTTTGGGTTTCCGTTGTGGCAGTGGAGCATCAACCTTCACCGAATCTATACCAACGGCAGCTTCCTCTACTTGCCCTTTCCTTTGAGCCGGTTGTCGAGACCTTGCCGGTTGTCGACCGCGTTTTTCTTCTACTATTTCCTGCTTATAACTCGGCACATCTGGGAGGTTAGCTAGATCTTCTCCACGTAAGCGCTGCAAGCGAAAATGCGGAGTATCAAGTTCATTTGTAGGTACGATAGTAATTTGCGTACCCAATCGATTCTCGATCATACTTACCTCATGGCGCTTCTCATTTAACAGGTAAGTAGCCGACTTGAGGGGAAGGTGCGCAATGATAGCCTCAGTATTTTCTTTCAGTGCTTCCTCTTCAAGAATACGCAAAATATTCAACGTTGAAGACCTAACTGTTCGAATGCTACCGGTACCTTCACAGCGTGGGCAGGAGTAATAATTGGCCTCACTAATTGATGATCGAAGCCGTTGACGAGACATCTCTAATAAGCCAAATTTTGAGATCCGCCCGAACTGAACACGGGCACGGTCCATCCGCATACTGTCTTGAATTCGTTTTTCTACCGCCCTCTGATTCTTGTTCTGCATCATATCGATGAAATCGATAACAATCAGACCACCTAAATCTCGAATTCTAAGCTGGCGCGCAACTTCTTCGGCAGCCTCGAGGTTGGTTCGCAAGGCTGTATCTTCAATATCTGACCCTTTGGTGGCTCTGGCTGAATTCACATCAATCGAAATTAAAGCCTCAGTGTGATCAATAACAAGGGCTCCACCTGAAGTTAATGTTACTTCCCGGCTGTAAGCCGATTCGATTTGGTTTTCAACCTGATACCGGGAGAATAGGGGGATAGAATCTTCGTAAAGTTTTAACTTAACTAAATTATGCGGCATAACCTGATTCATGAAACGCGTCGCACGTTCAAATATTTGAGGATCATCAACCAGTATTTCACTAATGTCCGTTCTCAAATAATCCCGAATAGCGCGAACTACAAGGTTAGATTCCTGAAAAATGAGGTACGGAGCTTTTTTATTAGTGGCTTCGTCTATCGCTTCCCATAAGCGGAGCAGGTAATCTAAATCCCATTGCAATTCTTCGGTTGATTTACCGATACCTGCGGTACGCGCAATTAACGCATGTTCCTTGGGCACTTCAATATCTTTTAAAGCATCCCGAAGATCGGTGCGTTCATCGCCTTCAATGCGGCGGGAAATACCACCACCTTTTGGATTATTTGGCATTAACACCAAATAACGGCCGGCTAAACTTATAAACGTTGTGAGTGCCGCGCCTTTGTTGCCACGTTCATCTTTTTCGACTTGAACTACCAGCTCTTTACCTTCTTTCAGTACGTCTTTAATACGTACCTGAGACATTGGAGTTTTGGATGAGTAATTATCGAAGTAGACTCTCGAAATTTCCTTTAGCGGTAAGAACCCTTGTTTATCGGCACCGTATTCTACAAATGCCGCTTCCAGACTTGGCTCGACACGAGTAACACGACCTTTATAAACATTACCCTTTTTAAATTGATTGTTTGATGCCTCGGTATCCAAGTCGAGGAGCTTTTGACCATCTACGATGGCAACACGCAACTCTTCCGGTTGAGTCGCATTAAATAACATTCTTTTCATTTTTATTCCTATTGACCTAATCGCGCAAGCCTCTGGTATAAACCTTAGTCAGGCGTACGCATAAATCTGTTCATTGTCTGCGCTAATTTTATCGGGTGGGAAATTCCACACGACGCAAACGCAGTGTTCAATGCAGTATGAATAGGCTTAGAAAGGATTTCCGGTTTTGAATGTACCTGACAATTACGACTGTATGCCGTAAAACCGGTACACCGGTTACGCCCAATGTTTGGGGTAAGACAAACCAGTGGTATTAGGCGAATACCACGTTAGCCGCTAATAACTAGTAATACAGCTAACGCTTTGGTTTTGTGCAGGCTAATACGCAACAATGCGCTTATTAGTTAAAACTCTTCTACAATCCTAATTCAATCGCCACAGTATGATCGGCTGTTAGCAGATCAATTACGGTTAAAACCTTAAGCGATGTTCGAGTTAAGTGCAGTTTTTGTTAAATTTTACTAAGCCTGTTTCTTACCAGAAACGTTTTATCGAACCTGCAGTTTTTGATGCACCTTGAATCCGTATCGGTTGAGGCACTTAAGCATGCTCCTATTCAGGCGGGAAGCTATTTCTCTAGCACTACTAAATTTGGTTTAACCTTTGTGGTTCGTTTATTAACCATTAGTACAACCTAGCAAGCTAGAAGAGCTTCACAGTAGAACGAATCTACTTTACCCCAAAACCAAACCCTTAAATATTTGTACCGGGTTTTAAAAATATATGGTAAGGGTGAATCTTGTTCCTGCGGGCTTCGAAAGATAATGCTTAACGCACTATCCAGAAATCCTTGCCAGTACCTTATTCGATACTGCGGGCGCGACTATAACAGTGAGTCTGATCAGTAGCAAACTACATGGAGTTAATGTTCTTTCATAAAGATTGTAGTTTTGCTCTAAAACTCAGCAATCTCAAATAAATATACCTGAAATACGGTTAAGTTATGCAATAAAACTGCGTGTAACCAACGCAAAACTTAACTTTAAATCATAGACCTTGTTTAAACCTTTAGCTGTGTGTGCTGCTTGCGGTATCATCCGCGGCCCATGAGTAGACTCAATCCAACAAGCAAGATTTCCCACAAGGACGTTCGCATAGTTGAAATTAAAGATAATGCCGATCAGCAGCGTGTGGATAATTACCTCTTACGTGTCCTAAAAGGTGTGCCACGATCGCGCATATATCGAATGATTCGTAGTGGAGAGGTCAGAGTGAATAAAGGGCGAGTCAAACCAACGACGCGGTTAGTTATAGGCGATTTATTGCGTATTCCGCCTGTAATGATTCTAGAACCTGGGGAAGTACCTGACTCAGCGGTTAATAAACATGCTTATCTACTAGATAGAGTTATTTATGAAGATGGTGGCTTACTGGCGATTAACAAGCCCTCTGGTCTCGCTGTTCATGCGGGTACCGGAATCGCCTATGGCTTAATTGAGCTGCTCCGAAAAATACATCCAGCGGGTACTGATCTGGAGCTATGCCATCGGCTCGATAGAGAGACATCAGGCGTACTTTTAATATCTAAAAAACGACAATTAAACAGATATTTAAATAATTTATTTAAACAGAAAACTGAAGCTAATTCTGGGATAAAAAAGTGCTATTTAGCGCTCCTTAAAGGCAGGATGAAGCAAACAACTAAAGTTGAACATAAACTGTATCGCCAGGGTAAACATGACGGTGAACGGATTGTTGTCGTACACCCTGATGGCGTCGTAGCGGCATCCACATTTCGGCCAGTTTCATGGCCGGCTAGTTTGGCTACGCTATGTGAGGTAGATCTACATACTGGTCGTACTCATCAGGTTCGTGTGCATGCACAATCGATGGGCTGCCCAGTCGCCTGCGATAATAAATACGGAGATAAACGATTCAATCGTAAAATGTCAGAAGCAGGCTTAAACCGATTATTTCTGCATGCTTATTTATTAGAATTTAAATTACCGGATAACCCAGTGCCACTCGCGCTTAAAGCGGAGATTCCGGAAGATCTTGATCGTGTATTACTAGCCTTACAGGGCACCCAATGAATAAGCGCTATAAACTGGTTATTTTTGATTGGGATGGAACCTTAATGGATTCTACCGCACGGATCGTATCGTGCTTGCAGCAATCTGCAATTTTATCAGGCCTTAAAAAACCATCGGCAGAGCAAGCCAGACAAGTTATTGGCCTGGGCTTGCAAGAAGGGTTTAATATCCTGTTTCCAAACGAAGACATCAGCACTACCCAACAGGTAGCAGAACATTATAAGCAGGAGTTTGTGCTTCGAAATACTACCAGTCATGGTCTATTTCCTGGTGTTTTAGATTGGCTTCAAAATGGTCACCCTGATCACTTGTTAATGGCAGTAGCGACTGGTAAATCACGTGCTGGATTAGATCGTGAACTAACTAATAATTCGATGCATCACCACTTCGTTACAACCCGCTGTGCAGACGAATGCTTCTCCAAACCACATCCGCAAATGATTGCCGAGATATTAAATGAAACCGCTATGGATCCTCAACAAGCTGTCATGGTCGGTGATACAACATTTGATCTGGATATGGCTAACTCAGCTGGTGTTGATAGCCTCGGCATTGCTCAAGGTGCGCATAGCAGGGAGCAACTTCTAAACTCCCATCCAATTACTATTGTCGATAGCTTTAGTGATGCGGCCACCTGGCTAAACGAGCGAGCAATTTAAGACGACAGCCCATGAGCGTACAAACTTTAGGCCGATCAGTAGACCTACAAGATAGTGGTATAGGAATTCGTTTCACCGTTGAGCAAAACGGTGAGCGGAAACCAGCATTTGTAATTCGTTACGAAGGCACTATTTATGCGTACCTGAATCAATGTGCCCACCTTGGGATTCCGTTGGATGTTAGACCAGGCGATGTATTTGATGCCAGTGGAGAATTACTAATTTGTGCAGCCCATGGCGCAACTTATGCTCCCGATAGCGGCGCATGTGCGGGCGGCCCGTGTTTTGGCGCGCCGCTGCCTTCGTTGGCAGTTTTTGAAGACCGCGGAAGAATTGTCCTCGACGATACAAATTACAAATTAGTGCCGGAACAGTAGCTTCCGTTTAATCCGCGGTTTAGTCAGTTCCTAAAGCACTACAGTGGGCTAGCCCCTGCAGGAAGAAACATCGGCATTCCACGTAACACCACTGAAGTGCTATTTGAAATTCCTAGTAATGACATAACGATACCAAATTGGCCGCTGAGCTGATCCAATAGTGTTGGGTGCAAAGTAAAATCTACCAATTCCTCGGCACCGATCACATCGCGTGCAATCTGGCTTGGGGTAAGGAAATCGTCTATCAAACCGAGATCAACCGCTTGGCTCCCAGTCCAATACAGTCCACTAAATATGTCCGGATCACTGGCTAGTCGATCTCCACGGCCGGTCTGAACGACTTCAATAAATTGTTGGTGCATTTCATCCAATATGCTCTGAGCATGTGTAGTATGTGCGGGGTTTTCCGGAGAAAAGGGATCGAGCATACCCTTGTTGGATCCAGCGGTCAGAAGTCGTCGTTCAACGCCAAGCTTCTCTAATGTACCGCTAAACCCATACATGTCCATCAACACGCCAATCGAGCCAACGATGCTGCTTCGCTGGGCATATATATACTCAGTAGCGACAGCAGCATAGTATCCTCCAGATGCACACATATCGGCCACTGCTGTATAAATAGGTATGCTTGGAAACTCCTCTTTTAGTCTCAGGATTCCATCATGTATAGCCGCTGATTGCGCAACTGTGCCACCCGGGCTATTCACGTACAAAATGATACCCTTAGCATCTGCTTCATAGGCATTTCGCAATCCTTGTAGTACAACAGAAGCACTAGCACTGGCCTCTGGAGCGATTAAACCTTCCAAGCTAACCATTGCGGTGAAATCACCATCAGGCGCTAAGCTGACCCCCTGACGGGATATAATCACCAATAGGGCTAGTAAATATACCAAAAATGCTACTTTAAAAAATATTCCCCAACGCCGTTTATTACGCGTCTCTTTTAAGTAGTCCTTGGCTATGTCACCTAAAATACTCGGGTCTATGCCTATTTGGCTTGCTTGATTGTTATTGGTAGATGCTTGGTTTTCCAATGTGGCTCTCCGTTTGGGCTAAATTGGTTTATTGGTAAAATTATTTTTAGATTTTAACGTCTGCTTCAACAACCGTTCAAAGAATACTCGTTGTAGTATATATAGCCTAGCATTCGAGTTAGAAAACCACATTCCTTTAATGAGGCCTAAGTACACGCTGACTAAATATGGACTAAATATAAAGTGTTTTCTAGCAATAGAGCTCCATGACAAATTAGATGTAATCGATTCAGTAAGCTTAATAGCCTCTAGTTCTGCGTACTTGGCTTGACTTAATCGCCAATACGACTCTGGTTTACGGTCGTCATATTGAAGCTTGCTATATAGTTTTTCAACATGCCGGGATACTTTTTGCCTCTGCGTGTGCCCATCTAAATAGAATCTAAGGTTTTCCTGCGTGCCAATACAATTCTTGGCGGATACACACTTTGAGAAAGTGCTTGTCCATCAATCTGGTAAGTGAAAGCAGATACATAAGCTGCGATAGTTATGTCTGGTTCCAACGATCAGAGCTCTCTCTAATTCATCATCTAAAATGTAATCCACATCAAGGGTCAAGACCCACTCTGTATTCACTAGAGGGTTCTGTACTGAAGCGCTTCATTGCTAAGCATGGTCTTTAAACTTTAGTATAATAAAATGCACATTTGTACATTGAGCATAAATTGAAACGGTTTTATCTTTTGATCCACTATCTAACACGACCACCATATGGGCACATCTAAGTTGCTCTAAGAAGCGGCCTATGTTCATCTCCTCATTCAAAGTAAGGATGAAAGGTGTAATTTGATAAAACATTAACAGTTCTTATAATTGTTGCTTCCAAAAATAGGATAATTCCAGTTGGTTAGCATACTAATTAGTTGAACCAGAGGAAGACCAGTTAGCGCATTTGGGTCGTTTCCTTCGAATTTCTCTATTAACCATATTCCCAAACCCTCAGCTTTTAAGCTACCGGCACAATCATAGGGTTTTTCGAGCTTAAGGTAAGCCTCGATTATCGTTTGATCGAACTTTCGAAACTGAATATCAAAAGGAATAACAGCTTGTTGATATTCACCAGTTATAGAATCTAACAATACTAATCCTGTGTAAAGACTGATTTTTAAGCCAGAGACCTCGAGTAACTGATGGATTGCTTGCTGATGATTTTCAGGTTTACCTACTATCCCTGAAGGGTGCACAGCTAGCTGATCAGAGCCAATAATCAAACCAAAGGAATGCCGCTTAGCGACTGTCTGCGCTTTTTGCAGTGCGAGTCGTAATACCAGATCTTGTGCTAATTCGCCTGGCAAGGCAGATTCATCAATGGATGGTGCATCACATTCAAATTCTACTCCTAGCTTGGCCAACAGTTGTCGTCGATAGACAGATGAAGAGGCTAGAATTAATTTTTGTAATGTGGAATCAGGTTTTTTCACGAAGTCACAATTGTTGTCATACGTTAACTGGCATCAAATACAACAAAGCGTTAAGGTTAAATACATGTCGCTTATAGTGTGGCTGAGAGGCATTAAGATTGTGCCTTAAAATTACAAATTAAAGTCGTTACAAAATAATAACGCCAAATAATTTCAATAAATAGTGATTCGTATTGTATGAGTGAAACCACCGAAAAAATAGCCGTTGTTGCTGGACTTCGTACACCTTTTCAAAAGCTGGGAGGTGCGTATTTGGCTTCGAGCCCTCGTCAATTGGGTGGATGGGTCGTCAAGGAGTTGGTTGAGCGAAGCAATATTTCGCCAGCCTCAATTGATCAATTGGTCTACGGGCAGGTAGTTCCGTCACCCGAAGCACCAAATATTGCGCGAGAAGTGGTGCTTGGTAGTGGTTTACCAGTCGGGGTTGATGCTTATAGTGTCAGCCGAGCTTGCGCAACTGCATATCAAGCTTGTGCAAACGTAATTCAGAATATTAGATCGGGGCAGTGCCAAATCGGCATTGCCGGCGGTACCGATAATATTAGTGATGCACCCCTTTCAATCGGTAAATCGTTTTCTCGTTCATTGGTTACTGCTTCTAGGGCGCGTTCGTTCGGTGGCAAGCTGGTAGCATTTCGTGGCGCTCGACTAACAGATATCGTGCCAAAGGCACCCGCTATCAAGGAACCATCGTCCAATTACACCATGGGGGAGGCTGCTGAGAAAATGGCAAAAGAGAATCATATCTCGCGTGAAGATCAAGATGCGTTCGCGCATCGCAGTCATAAAAATGCCGCACATGCATGGGGGCAAGGCTGGTTTGATGACCAGGTCATTAATGTATTTCCGGCCCCAAAGTTTAAAGCCGTGGTTAAAGATAACTTATATCGATCGAATAGCGAGTTAGATAAATATAAAAAATTAAAACCTGTATTTGATAGACGCCATGGCAGCGTAACTGCGGGTAATAGCTCACCGCTTACTGATGGTGCAAGCGCTGTATTATTGATGCCTGAATCAGTTGCTAAGGCGTTAGGTTATGCACCTTTAGGTTATATTCGATCATACGCATTTCATGCAATTGACCCTGAATGGCAAATGTTAATGGGGCCAGCTTTCGCTATACCTAAAGCACTTGATTATGCCGGGATGAAATTAGCTGATATCGATCTTATTGATATGCACGAGGCATTTGCTGCACAAGTTCTGTCAAATATACAAGCCTTAGAATCCAAAGAGTTTGCTAAAACTCACTTAAACAGGGCAAGTGCGATAGGCAATATTGATATGGATCGATTAAATATTAGCGGAAGTTCCATTTCTTTAGGCCATCCGTTCGCCGCTACCGGAACACGGCAATTGACTCAACTATTACATGATTTAAAAAGAATGAATAAAACTACGGGGCTAATCAGTGCATGTGCCGCTGGTGGTTTGGGCGCGGCAATGATCGTGGAGGTAGCATAATGGCTACAAAAAAAGAGTCTAGAGATAAGACTGAAACTAAAGCAGTACCAATCAAAATGGTAGTTACCGAGACTAAAGCTGCCCAAAAGACTACTGCGAAGAAGCCATCTTTAAAAAAGCCAACTACGACAAAAAAGAAACTAACAAGTAGCACCGTAGCGAAAAAAACTACGGTTAAAAATACTGGCACCACTGCCAAGCCAACTACCAAGAACCTCCCCCTGACCCAAAACGTTTTCACTGCGGAATATCGCGAAGATGTATGCGTAGTCTGGATAGATGACCAAAATGCTTCGACCAATACGATGCATACCGGCTTCGCTGAAGAATTAGTTGGGATACTGGGTGAGGTAGAACAAAAACCTGACTTAAATGGTTTAATCTTTATTTCTGCTAAGAAAGACTGTTTTATCGCGGGTGCCAACATTAATATGTTGGATTCAATCAAGTCTGAAGAGGATGCCATCGAGACGCTCGAACTGGCACACGAAATTTTCAATCGCATAGAGTCTTTACGCCTAAACACTGTTGCAGCAATTAATGGTGCATGTTTGGGTGGTGGACTCGAGCTTGCTCTGGCTTGTGATAAGCGTATCGCTACCGAGCATAGGACAACAAGCCTAGGCTTTCCAGAAGTCCAGCTTGGTGTGCTTCCTGGAGGAGGTGGCACACAACGCACACCTGCATTAGTTGGACTAGAACGGGCGCTTGATTTGTTGTTGACCGGCAAACGATTAAATACCATCAGGGCGTATAAAGCCGGGTTAATCGATGATTATACTGCGCCAGACGCTTTGTTAGATGCGGCGTTAAGGTTGGCAAAAAAACGTGCTGTAAGCAAGCGTAAGGGTCCAGCATCATCTATCAGAAACAAGTTGCTGGCTGGTAATAAGTTTGGACGTGGATTTGTATTTAAACAGGCACGTAAAAAAGTCACCAAGATGACAAAAGGGCATTATCCCGCTCCACTAAAAATTATTGATGTGGTTGAGCTTGGATTATCTGAAGGCCGAAATGTAGGTTTTAAAGCTGAGATTAAGAGCTTTTCAGAACTAATAATGACACCTGTAAGCAAGCAGCTAATGGGGATTTTTTTTGCTACTACAGAGCTTAAAAAAGACCTTGGCTCATCTAATAAAGCAGTTCAACCTACTACGGTAACTAAAATTGGCGTGCTGGGTGCCGGCTTAATGGGTGCAGGAATCGCTGCGGTAACCATTAACAAAGCACGAATTAAGACCCGCTTGAAGGATATTAGCTCCAAAGGCCTGGAGCAGGGCATACAGTACATTCAAAAAGTATTAGGCAGTATGCTTAAGCGTCGACGTATTAGCGCATTAGAACGTACCCAAATACTATCAAGACTAAGCAGCACGATTAATTATTCCGGTTTATCCAATTGCCAGGTAATCATTGAAGCAGTATTTGAAAGCCTCGACCTAAAACAACAAATGGTCGCCGATGTAGAAGCATTGAGCGGAGCCAACCCCAAATCGCTAACACCAACAGATAAAGGCATTATATTTGCGACAAATACCTCTGCTATTCCTATTGATGATATCGCCAGCAAAGCAAAATTTCCTGAAAATATAGTCGGTATGCACTATTTTTCTCCAGTAGAAAAAATGCCGTTATTAGAGATTGTGAAGGGTAGTAAAACAGCAGATTGGGTTACCGTCACCGCAGCGAAGCTTGGGCGGCAGCAAGGTAAGACCGTAATAATAGTAAATGATGGACCTGGCTTTTATACCACCAGAATTCTGTCACCTTATGCTAATGAAGCAATGCGCTTGATAAGCGAGGGAGTACCAATAGAGGAAGTGGACAAAGCCCTAACGGATTTTGGATTTCCGGTCGGCCCCATTGCTTTAATGGATGAAGTGGGTTTGGATGTAGGAGCCCATATCAGCGAAACCTTAAGTGCAGCATTTGGCCAGCGTCACGAAACATTAACTAAGCTAAACCGTATTCTTACTGCCGGACGAAAAGGACGAAAGAATCAAAAAGGGTTCTACCTATACAGTGATAAAAAGAAAGCTAAAAACAAGCAGGTTGATGAATCTATATATGGCCTACTTGGGGTAATACCGGAGCCTGGCAAAATCACTGCCCGTCTCATAGTAAAACGCTGCGTTTATGCCATGCTGAATGAGGCAGCATTTTGCCTTGATGAGAATATTCTTCGTTCTGCACGTGATGGTGATATTGGAGCGATTTTTGGCCTTGGGTTTCCACCATATACTGGTGGCCCATTTCGATATATTGACTCCATAGGCATGGATAAGTTCGCAAATGAGCTGCTGGAATTTAGTAAAACTTACGGTGATCGATTTGAACCTTGCCCTCGATTAACTGCTAGTATAAAAGGAAAAGTTCCTAGTAGTTACTATTAGAAACTCTTCTCATAGCCGTTAATTAACCGTTAAATAGTCATAGAAAATCCCCACTGATTTTACTGGCGAAACAAGTAGAAGCCCCGTGCAGTAAGCTACGTGGAATAAGAAACTCTGCATGAAAACCAGTTCAATTGGTGTCCTCAAACAGTTCAAGTTCAGTCTACAATAAAAAATACTAATAAGCGTTGCTTTAAGTAACCTCCACCGGAGTAGTGGTAAATAGGGTTTAATTATTTTTTACCTGCGGGATGCTCTGTTAGTATTGCTTCTCTTTCCACACTGAGTTTTATAGAGAAATGATATGGCAATAAACGTAGGAGATCGGGTCCCATCTGTGGATACCCTAAGAGTACTTAATGACGAGGGAGCACCAACTCCAGTTAATTTAGTAGAAGTATTGGCAGGCAAGAAGGTCGTAATGTTTGCTGTTCCCGGTGCCTTCACACCCGGATGTAGTCTTACTCATTTACCAGGCTACGTTGTTAGTTATGACGACATAATAGCCAAAGGTGTTGATCAGGTTATTTGTGTATCCGTTAATGATGCCTGGACTATGGGCGCGTGGGGTAAATCCCAAAACGCTGAAAATATCATGATGCTGGCCGATGGTAGTGGTGAACTTGCTATGGCCTTAGGTTTAACTAAAGACCTAAACGCAGCAGGATTGGGTAATCGATCATCACGCTACGCAATGATTATTGAAGATGGCGTTATATCCCACATAGGTCTCGAGCCAGCTGGTGAAATCACTGTAAGCAGTGCCGAGTCCATGTTAGCAACGCTATAGTGGTTAGGGTATAGATCACCTTCTAAATAAAAATTTGAAATAAATTGGCAGGGCCAACTATTAGGGTTGCGCCCTGTCTTTTTATATATAGGTAGAAATATAGACCGTTTGCGCAACACAAGATCTAACACCATATTTTATTCAAACTAAAGGGCGTTATATGATCATTAAGGATACAATCCATCCAGTGGGTTAAATTTTTTATATAACAATGTTTACTGCAAAAGAGAAAATATTTAATAACGATAAAAACTGAGGAAGATGTAATGGCAACGTGCGCAAAATGTGATACGCCATTGGTTAATGACAGTTTGACAAAAGAAGATGGTTCAGAGGTATAGATTTCAAAATGCCCTAACGAACATGGAAAAATCAAATCACTAATGTGTTCTGGTCAAGGTATGAGTTGTACAATTAGCTAGAGTATTTTTATCTGCCACTCAGTGGCTTAACTCGAGAGGTGATTGCTTCATAACAGATGAAGAGCCCAGCCAGTACTCTATTTAAACCTGCTGAGACGCGTAATACGAGGCGATTTTCGGTAATTGAGCAACCCGATCACAGTGAGCCTGTAATGTTGGAGCAACCTCTTTAACCAGTAAATTAGAGATGTGATCCAGCCGGCCAGAATTTAGACCTTTTACCCAAGAAAAGACTTTAAGGTCCGCCATAGATAACGTACCCCCAACAAAATATTTGCCACCTTGCTCAGCCAGACGATCTGCAACCCATTCTAGATATTGCATTATTGGGCCAGCCGATAATTCCTCTCGAGCTTGTTTAAGTGCGTCGCCTTCAAGCCCAAAGGTTCCAACCAACTTGTTAGTAACATCTTCTAATGCACCCATTATTTCATCACAAAGCAAAGCCTGCATTAGGTTTTCAGGATAAAGACCTGCTATTTTTCCTATATAGCGGTTGATACCATTGCCTTGAGTAATCTGTTTGCCATCAATAAATAGAGTAGGTACCTGACCTAGCGGTGTAGTCTTTTTAACTTCAGGAAACTACTCGAAGGTAAATCGAAAATCTTCAAATTCAATATCACCAATATGCATGGCTAAGCGGGCCGGCTCGCCGCGGCCACCGTTAAAATCAAAATAAACTAGTTTAAATTGAGGCATATTCTGTTGTCCTTAGTTGATAATAGTAAATTTAATATCTTTGGATCAATTTATAATATAGGTGATGTTTAGATTTTTAGGGAAGAAATTCTTACTCTTTAATAGCTATAACTTATGATCCATAGACTGTTACTCATCAAGGTTACAACAATGAATAGTAATGAAGGGGCGGTGATCGAGTAACACGAACTATTATTGGAGTATTTTTATTAAGAGTAGTAGCTATAAATAGTTAGTAAAAATAAAGGGTTGGTGACAAATATATTTAAGTTTTATTTGCCACCGAGTTCTTTTATATAACTCACAAAACCTTAGTACTGCTTTGCGTTCAATTTCTCATCAACTTCACCCAAGTGGTCCTCTGCTATTAAGGTATCCCCTAAGCTATTGTAAGGCGTATAGACGAATACCGAGTATCAAAGTGAAATAATCTGTCCAGTGCTTACTATAGATTTCGAGAATCGTATGCCCAATGTAACAAGGCCTGCCTCTGTTTCTTTCTACAATTAAAATCATATCGTTCGCAGTACTTTTTAATCGCACCTACATGACGCCTAAAAGCAAACCAACGTTTTATCTGATAAGAGTCTTCGTCCAAGGTTCGTCGTCCTATGTAATATCTACAATACCATTGAAACCATCCTCGGGGATCCTGATGGTGGATCCATCCTTTTCTCTCCCATTCACTCAATGGTAGTGATGCATCAACTTTAAAGTAATTTAGACTTATATCTTTTTGTTTGCTTAATTTTGCATTTTTGAACCAGTTATCAGGAAATTCCTGTTTACAGTCATTCAAATACTTCCCTCCAAACACACCTAACTGAAGCATTTTTTTAGGGGTTAACTCTGGTGTGAATTTGGGATCAAAGTTCTTTCCCATCGGCGCCAAAAGGCAATATGAGTAATCCTTTTGCATCATGTCGGCTACATGTATTGTTTTCATTTGTCATCGACACCTTTTCTTATTTTACCCTTTACTATTGCTTTCACTAGACATTAATACTGTTAATCTATACAGTATATTTGGCGTTTAGATCAGATACTACTGGATAGAACAAGGTTCCCTAGTCTCAGGACTTTTGGAAAGAACCAGATAGTACTGGAAAACATGAGCATATATAAAGAGGGCTGGTATGGGTAAGCTATTTAGTGAAAATGAGCAGCAACTGGAACGACAAGGAAGCCAAAGAATTAGTTTGGATGCCTGTTTGGATCGCGCCGACATTTGGAAAGGACATCGCTATAAGGTACCAGTATATAAATCTTATAAGCAAGGTTTAAAAGACGCTTCTCAGGTTGACTCTTCAGTTAGCTCCGTCAGTACGGGCTACGCGGTGCTTGATGCTCTGCTGCCTTCATGTGGATGGCCTGCATCTGAATTAACCGAGATCGCCGTACCTGAGTGGGGCCAAGGAGAAATACGTTTACTAATGCCTTGTTTGGCCGAACTGGCTGCACGGGGCAAGCGCATTGCACTAGTAGCGCCTCCAATGACGCCTTATGCACCAGCAATGCTACAAGCAGGTATAGCCCTCGAACAACTAGTGTGGATTCAGACAGAACAAATGTTAGACACACTCTGGAGTACAGAAAAGCTGTTGCGTTGTGGCGATGTTGGTGCGGTTTTATTCTGGGGAAAACTTAATTTTCAGCAGGCACGCCGCTTACATATCGCAGCACAAGCGGGTGGCTCACATGGCTTTGTTTTTACACGCTCGTTAAACGACCAGTCGTCTTTACCACTGAGCATACGCTTACAGTTAAAAGCAAACCAAAGTGGTTTAGCCGTTCATTTTAGAAAGCTTAAGAGCCAATGCGGCGAAGTATCCGTTCAACTGAACTGGCATTAACAGACGCTAGTAAACCCAGTAGGTTCAAACACAGGCTTGACCACCCGCATTTATCGCCGGGTATAACAAGTATTAAGACTGCTGGTCTATCGTCTGCCGACCAGGTAAACCCCGATAATGTCTCATCGACACAAGCTGTTTGGTTAGCCGTTTATCTGCCGGATGTTTGTTTAGCAGTTTGTGATTGGGATGATATCGGCTTAAATTTAGGTTCAGATTCAGGCAAACCAAGGCTGGTTATCGAACAAAAGCGCGGCCAGTCTATTGTTTACGCAGCCTGTGAATTTGCTTTTGAGGCCGGTATTACAGCAGGTATGAAACTGCTTTCAGCGCAGGCCTTATGCTCCGAATTACAGGTTCGTGAGCGACAGCCAGATAAAGAGCGGCAGCACCTCATTAGTTTGGCTGAAAATTTACAGGTATTTACGCCTATGGTTCATGTAGAACTGCCTGATGCTATTTTGCTTGAGGTGCGCGATAGCATAAATTTATTCGGTGGTTTAGCTGCGTTGTATGACTCCCTACAGCATTCCTTACACAGCTTTTTAACAAGCAACGCAAAAGGTCAAAAAGAAGCAAGTGAAAGCCCCTGTTTTATACTAGCAGGAACGCCTACACCAGAAGCCAGTCTAATTCTGGCTCGTGCGGGGCAGCCGGCTTTGATCACTGAAATAGCGGCGATTAAAACAGCCCTGAGCTCATTACCTGTGAGCTATTTACCATTAGCTGGTGTGGTTAAAAATGCCAAACGTAGCTTTCGGCAACTTCACGACATGGGCGTCGATAACCTACAAGACCTGTGGCGCTTACCTTTATCAGGCTTAAAGGAACGTTTTAGTGATAACTTTATTACCTTATTGGAGCGTATACAAGGGAAGGCTATAGATGTAAGGCCAGCGCATGAGAGTAAGCCCTGTTTTTCACAATCGCTGGATCTAGAAACAGAAACTGATAGTCGTCAATGGCTAAGCTACGGCTGTGAACATTTGTTAGAGCAATTGTGTGATTGGTTGGGAACAATTAATGCTGTGACGAGTCAAATGGAATTTGTTTTTCTGCACAATAATCGTGTTATTGAACGTATGAATATTGGCAACCGGCAGGGCAATGCACATAAATCTCAATGGCTACCGCTACTTAATCTTTACCTGGAACGTCAAGTATTGGTAGAGCCGGTAAATCGACTGCAATTGCATAGCCAGCATGTTTACCCTGCTCATTTACAAAATCTAGATTTATTTCGACAATCATCGCTCGCTGGATGTGATGATTGGTCGACGACACTCGCTGAATTATCTATTCGCCTCGGTGAGAGTCATTTGTTTTTTTTAAATACGCAGGCAGACCACCGACCAGAAAAACAGTTGACTTTATTTTCGTCTGAAGATGCTTTATCTCACCGACCTGAATGTCCGAAGGCCGTTTCAGACAAATCTCAATTAGCCTCTAATAACTTAATTGGCTCAAGGCCTTGCTGGCTACTCAATAAGGCTCAACGTCTGGATAAGCTACTCAGCGGTTGGCCTGCAAGTTACCAGCGAATTTCTGGCCCGGAGCGTATCGAAAGTGGCTGGTGGGATGGGGTTGACATGCGACGTGACTATTACGTTATGCAAGATACCCAGTCGCGACATGTATGGGTTTATCGTGATCTGGAAAACCAGCATTGGTTTCTACATGGATTGTTTGCTTAACTTTTTATTCAAAGCCATAACTTACAAAATTAATAATAGAAAAATAACACTTGGGCCTTGCCTAATAAATAATGACCCTACCTGACTATGCCGAGTTACACACCATTAGTAATTACTCTTTTTTACGTGGTGCCTCACACCCGGATGAACTGGTAGAACGTGCTCATGAGTTGGCTTATCGAGCCATAGCCATTACTGATGAGTGCAGTGTTAGCGGTGTTGTTAAAGCGCATGTAGCGGCTAAGACTTTAGATATTCAATTATTGATTGGTAGTGAATTTCATTTGGATAGCACGCTTGGGCTGGTGTTGCTGGCACGTTCCAGAAAAGGCTATCAGCAATTATGCTCACTAATTAGTCTGGCACGACGCAATGCCAGTAAAGGTAGTTATAAACTGAGCCGTGAACAATTACAGCAACACCAAACCTCTGAGTGTTTACTACTTTATCTACCGAATGGCATGCGTCAGTACCCAGACCTGAGCTGGCTAAAAGAATACGCCACAGGGCGCTTATGGTTGGCTGCTGAACGTAGTTTACAGTTCGAGGAATCTAAGCAACTGCAGCGCCTCAAGCAGCTCTCACTTGGCTCTGGCGTACCCATTTGTGCTAGCGGTAATGTGCATATGCATCATCGTGAACGGCGCGCATTAAGAGATGTAATCGATGCTATTCGCCATGGGTGTTTGTTATCTGAGTTAGGTTATCGTGGACATAAAAATGCTGAATTGTACTTACGCTCTAGAACTTACCTCAAGGTACTATATCCGCCTGAATGGCTAAAGCAAACGGTAGAGATTGCCGCTCAGTGTCATTTTTCACTTGATGAATTACGTTATGAATACCCGGCAGAATTAGTACCTGAGGGTTATAGCGCAATTTCCTGGTTAACTAGTTTAACTGAGCAGGGTGCATCAAAACGTTGGCCACAAGGTGTGCCTACACGTGTTAGAACACAAATAACTCATGAGTTGGCATTAATAAAAGAGCTGAAATTTGAGCATTACTTTTTAACCGTTGAAGACATCGTTCGATTTGCCCGCAGACAAGGTATTTTACACCAGGGTAGAGGTTCGGCTGCAAACTCGGTCGTCTGTTTTTGTTTGCATATTACCGAAGTTGATCCAGTACGGATGAGCCTGTTGTTTGAACGTTTTATTTCTCGGGAACGACAAGAGCCACCAGATATTGATGTCGACTTTGAACATGAGCGACGCGAAGAGATTATTCAATACATCTATAAAAGATATGGCCGGGATCGTGCGGCGCTAGTAGCAACCGTTATTACTTTCCGAACTAAAAGCGCCTTACGTGAGGTTGGCAAGGTATTTGGTATACCAGCCGATACAATTGATCGTTTATCAGTTCATAGTCGCTGGCGCGAAAAGGAAACCTTGTCTTCTGATGCCAATGAAGGGCTCAAACAAATTGGCTTATCAACAGCCCAATTAGCGCTAGATCAGTGGTTAGATTTAACCAAGCAGTTAATCGGTTTTCCACGACATTTATCCCAGCATGTGGGCGGTTTCGTAATTGCCAGAAATACGCTTTCGGATTTAGTGCCAGTAGAGAATGCTGCCATGCCAGCCCGGACGGTTATTCAATGGGAAAAAGATGATTTAGAAGCATTGGGCTTACTCAAGGTCGATATTTTAGCTTTGGGTATGTTGTCGATGTTGCGTCGTGGTTTGAATTATTTGTCACAAATGACCAGTAAAACCTGGCAACTATCAGATATTCCAGCTGAGGACCCGATGGTTTATAAAATGATTCAACGAGGTGACACCGTTGGCGTATTCCAGATTGAATCAAGGGCACAGATGTCGATGCTACCACGCCTTAAGCCAGCTAACTTCTACGATCTGGTTATTCAAATCGCTATTGTCAGGCCAGGGCCAATACAGGGCGATATAGTGCATCCTTATCTATCACGGCGTAACGGCCTCGAAAAGGTGAGCTATGCCAATGATGAGATAAAGGCGGTACTAGAACGCACACTCGGTGTACCAATATTTCAGGAACAGGTGATGCGGTTGGCCATGGTAGCAGCGGGGTTTAGTGCAGGGGAGACTGATAATCTAAGGCGCAGCATGGCGGCCTGGAAGCGCCGCGGGGGGCTAGAAAAGTTTGAACATAAGCTTATCCAAGGGATGACTGATAATGGCTATCCGATAGAGTTTGCCGAACAGATATTTCGTCAAATCAAAGGCTTTGGCGAGTATGGTTTCCCCGAATCACATTCCGCTAGTTTTGCCTTATTGGCTTACGCTTCTTCATGGTTTAAATGCTATTACCCGGAGGTATTCGTCTGTGCTTTATTAAATAGCCAGCCAATGGGGTTTTATGCCCCCGGGCAGTTGATTTACGATGCGCGCCGACAAGGTGTCAAAATTCTTCCTGCGGATATTCGGCACAGCGATGAAGACAATCAGTTGGTCAAAACCTCTGTTGAACAACCGGATAGCTCTCTTAATAACTTTCTTGATAGTTCTTCTAATAGCTCTCCTGATAAATCTTCTGTTCGTTTAGGTTTGCGCCAAATTAAGGGGCTGTCTAAAAAGTCGATAGGCCGCATTATTAATTTACGGCGTAAGTTATATGGGCAGGGCAAATTAATTACCGCAGGAGATTTACATAACCATCATTTTCCACAGCGTGATTTACAGGCACTAGCGTCGGCGAATGCCTTAAAAGAGGTTAGCGGGCATCGCCATCAGGCGGTATGGGATATCACTAAACTAACAACCGGAGTTGATGACGATTTGCTACAAAATAGCTATAGAAAAGACGCGCCGCCGTTATTACGCAAGCCTGGTATTGGTGAAGAAGTGATTAAAGATTACCAAAGCACAGGATTTAGTTTGCAGTCTCACCCTCTGGCTTTACTACGAGAATCTTTTCAGTCTCTCGGTTACCTCCACTCATCGCAATGTTGGCAGGCACGAAATGGAAGTTATGTTAGCTGCACAGGTTTAGTTATTGGTAGACAGCGTCCAGGCACTGCCTCTGGTGTGGTATTCATCTCATTAGAGGATGAGTATGGCATTCTAAATGTAATCGTATGGCCTGCTATTGCTAAAAAATACCGCCAGCCATTACTCTACTCACGTTTACTGTTGGTTAAAGGCCAATTGCAGGTTCAACAAGGCGTACTACATTTAATTGCTGGTTATCTGGCAGATTGCAGCCATTATCTAAATGATTTACCGGTTGTTTCACGCGACTTCCATTAGTACCAGTCAACCTTGTAATAATACCTCTACTACTTAGCATTAGACTTAACCTGAAAGCAGGTCTCATTAATAACGCCAATAACCAAACCCACATAGCGAATTCTATTTATTTTATGAGGGTTTAAAGACATTTAAATAGTATGTATAAAGAACCAAATAGCTTTGACAGGACAGCGACCCGTCTATATGATTCGCGCCCAAATAAAGCACTACCGAGTCTTTATAATTGACTCGCTATAAAAGCTTTTATTTAGATAAGTTTGTTATCTAAATTAGTGAGTTGTGAGTCTTCAGTCGATTCATAATACGTTGAGAGAAATTGCCATGGCAGTACAAAAAAGTAAAAAATCAACTTCAAGGCGCGGTATGCGTCGATCGCACGATGCCTTAGGCACGCCAACATTGTCTATAGACCCAACTACCGGTGAGCAACATTTGCGGCACCGAATAACGGCAAGTGGCTACTATCGGGGCAAAAAAGTCGTAGAAGTTAAAGGCGAAGAGTAAAAAAGACCCCTTTAGGTCTTTAACTCACTCACTATGACAAACGCTGTAGGCGGTTGTTGATCAAATGACTACCACAATTGCAGTTGATGCAATGAGTGGAGATTGTGGTACTGAAGTGACAGTACCCGCGTCACTTAATATTTTACGTCAGGATAAGGATCTCGAATTACTGCTGGTTGGTGATGCTGAGAAAATAAAGGAAGAGTTAGGCGATTATTCGGATGTCGCGAAACGGGTCGAAATCCAGGCAGCTAGTGAAATAGTTGAAATGGATGAACCACCAGCGCTCGCATTAAAGAAAAAGAAAGATTCCTCCATGCGAGTAGCCATAGACATGGTTAAAGTGGAGCGGGCACAAGCAGCGGTTAGCGCTGGCAATACCGGTGCCTTAATGGCGACCTCGCATTTTGTACTAAAAATGATACCAGGTCTTAAGCGTCCGGCTATTTGTGGCGAACTACCGACCCTTAGCGGTCACGTACGAATGCTTGATTTGGGTGCCAATGTCGAATGTGGACCAGATATGCTGCGGCAGTTCGCTATCATGGGCTCTGTATTGGCATCAGAAGTCGATGGCATTAAAGAACCCAGCATTGGATTATTGAATATCGGCGCCGAGGACATCAAGGGTAGTGAGGTAGTAAAACAAGCATCTAAGTTGATCGCAGACTCCGGGCTAAATTATCATGGTTATGTAGAAGCTGATGAAATTTATTCTGGCCGTATGGATGTTATTGTCGCTGATGGTTTTTCTGGCAACGTTTCGCTAAAAACGAGTGAAGGTGTGGCAAAGTTCATTATGGGCGTTATGCGCGAGGAATTTGCCAAGAACTTTATTACTAAATTGGTCGCCCTGATTGCACTACCAATAATGAGAGCTGCAGGCATGCGAATGGATCCTCGCCGCTACAATGGAGCATCCTTGCTAGGTTTACGTGGAACAGTAGTAAAAAGTCACGGAGGCGCCGATATTATGGCATTTGAATACGCAATTACCGAGGCAGCCAAACAGGCAAAAATGAGTGTGCCAAAACGTATTAGTGTAGCTGTCGAACGACAGTTAGAGTCTTTTGAGTTACCGCCATCGAGCTGATTTACCTGGATTGAGTCTAAGGCAGCATTGATTAGTGCTAGTTTGCCTAGCATATTTTAGGCTACTTATTTTCCATTACAGTCGACGTATAATAAAAAACTATTTTTATATTAAACACTCACTAAATACAAAATTTTATATAAATATTATAAAGTGAATAATTATGGATTTTTCATTTGTGTTTCCCGGTCAAGGCTCCCAAAGTGTGGGCATGCTTGCTGCGCTATCTGAGCAATCAACGCTTGTCGATGATACTTTTTCCGAAGCTTCTGACGCGCTAGGCTACGATCTATGGGGTTTAACTCAAAACGATGCCGGAGAACAGTTATCGCAAACTGAATACACACAGCCTGCATTACTAGCCGTCGGTGTTACCGTATGGCGTGTCTGGATGACCGAAATAGGTCTTAGACCAGCCTCTATGGCAGGCCACAGCTTGGGTGAGTTTACTGCGTTGGTTTGCGCGGGCGCCTTACCGTTTGCAGAAACCGTTAAATTGGTACGTGATAGAGGTAGCTATATGCAGCAAGCCGTTCCGCAAGGCGTTGGCAGTATGGCCGCAGTAATTGGCCTTGACGATGATAGCGTGCGTGCCGCGTGTGATGAATATCGCGAGAATGACGTATTACAGGCGGTAAATTTTAATGCGCCAGGTCAGGTTGTTGTTGCTGGCCATACGAACGCAATTGATCGGCTTGCAGCAAATGCCCAGGCCGCAGGTGCCAAGCGTGTATTGCCGTTGCCAGTGAGCGTTCCTTCACACAGTGAACTTATGTTACCTGCAGCAGAAAGGCTTGCTGAACGACTTAAGGACATCAACATATCAGCCACTGATATACCCGTTTACCATAATGTCGATTGTTCTATTGCCTCCACTGCTGAATCAATAAAAGCAAAATTAGTACAGCAATTACATTCGCCAGTGCATTGGGTAAGTTCAATTCAAGCCATACAGGCAAATGGTATAAACACATTTGTTGAATCTGGTCCGGGGAAGGTCTTGGGGGGGCTAATAAAGAGGATTAATCGTGAAGCGGTATCCTTTAATGTAGATACACCCGAAGCGATGCAGGCATGCGCAGGTGCAATAAGCTAACTTTATTGGACTTTAAGTGACGGTATCGAAGCCTGCGAATAACAAAATTTCAATAGGGGAATTTAATGAGAAAACAAGAATCAAAAGTCAGCCTGGTAACTGGTGCTTCTCGCGGTATTGGCAAAGCAATAGCAGCCGAGCTGGGCAATGCCGGTTTTATTGTCGTTGGCACAGCAACCAGCCAAGCAGGGGCCGATGTAATCAGTGCATATTTAACTGAGGGTGGCATTACCGGACGTGGCGAAGTTTTAAATGTGAATGACGCCGAAAATGTAAGCCCCCTGTTTAGCCGAATTGCTGAATCTTATGGCGCGCCTTTAGTTCTGGTTAACAATGCAGGTATCACCCGGGACAACTTGCTAATGCGCATGAAAGAAGACGAGTGGGACGATATTTTGAATACTAATTTAAAATCTGTTTATCGCTTGAGTAAGGCTGCTTTACGGGCTATGACTAAGGCACGCTTTGGCCGCATCATTAACATAACTTCAGTGGTTGGGGTCTCTGGTAACGCCGGGCAGGCCAATTACGCCGCAGCAAAGGCTGGGATTATCGGCTTTAGCAAATCATTAGCTCAAGAAATTGGCTCACGCGGAATAACGGTAAATTCTGTCGCTCCAGGCTTTATTCAAACTGATATGACAGATAGCTTGTCCGAGGATCAAAAATCCGCGTTGGTTTCTAATATACCTATGGGAAGACTAGGCCAACCAGAAGATATTGCCAGTGCCGTAGCCTATTTAGCCAGCGATGAGGCAGCTTACGTAACTGGAGTTACATTACATGTCAACGGTGGCATGTATATGAGCTAAATTCGGCTACTACCATAGCTATTGGCTTATATATCCCCATTGCAAATAACTTAATAAAACAAGCTGTTAACCCCGTCACAATATTATCCATTAACTAAATTGCTTGTAATGTTAAATGGGTAACTTAAGACGATAAAATACGATTGTTAATTTGTGGTGCATCAGTACAATACGCCCCACATCGGGTGACTTGCCTGTGAATCGATTCGGATTCCTAGTGAATGTTGCCTAGATTAGCTCAACTTTTGGAGGCTATTATACTAATGAGCAGTTTAGAAGAACGCGTACGTAAGATTGTTGTAGACCAGCTAGGTGTTGGAGAAGACCAGGTTACGCTTAAGGCGTCTTTCGTGGATGATTTAGGCGCTGATTCACTGGATACAGTGGAATTGGTGATGGCTCTTGAAGAAGAGTTTGACACTGAGATTCCAGATGAAAAGGCTGAAAAGATAACAACAGTTCAAGAGGCTGTTGATTACGTCACTGCTAATTCTTAATAGTTCTCCTAGTATACTTAAAGGTATTAGGAGAAGTATAAGAAAAGTCTTAGATAAGAGAATTGGGTGATAGCACATCGTACCCAATTTTAAAAATACCGGTGTTAGCCGGTATTTTTTTGTCCGATAGTCTTGGTAGAATACTTAGGCACTAAATTGTATATGTCCGCTTATTGGGTTGATGACTGAAAACTAGTCGTTGAGTTCCAGTGGCTTTAGGTACCAATCATGGGTAAACGTCGTGTAGTGATTACGGGGCTTGGGGTTATGTCCTCTGTAGGATTGGATTTAGCCGAAAACCGCAAAAATATTTTTGGTGGAGTCAGCGGCATATCCACTATCTCATCTTTCGATCCAGAAGGTTTTTCCTGCAAAATTGCAGGTGAAATGGCTGATTTTGACGTAAACAACTACATGAGCGCCAAGGAAGCCCGCAAAATGGATCGTTTCATGCAGCTTGGGTATATCACTTCATTGGCAGCGCTTGAAGATAGCGGTCTGGAGATCACCGACAATAATTCAGACCGGGTCGGCGTTTATATAGGTTCCGGGATTGGTGGACTTAGAACCATCGAAGCTACCACTGGATTATTTAATAAACGGGGTCCCCGACGGGTGTCTCCATTTTTTGTACCCAGCGCGATTATCAACATGATCTCCGGTAACGTCTCTATAGAAATAGGTGCGCGCGGTCCAAACCTATCCATAGTGACTGCTTGTACAAGTGGCACGCATTCAATAGGCGACGCTTCACGATTAATAGAATATGGCGACGCAGATGTAATGATTGCCGGTGGCGCCGAATCAGCAATCACGCAAACTGGTATCGCCGGTTTTGGCAACTCAAAAGCGCTATCAACGCGAGACGTTGAGCCGTCCAAAGCCAGTTGTCCCTGGGATCAGGAACGTGATGGTTTTATTATGGGTGAAGGCGCAGGCATACTTGTTTTAGAAGAACTTGAACACGCAAAAGCACGTGGCGCCCGAATTTATGCTGAGTTATCCGGATTTGGAATAAGCGCTGATGCACATCATATGACATCTCCCCACCCTGATGGCGATGGAGCAGCAAGATGTATGGCTATGGCAATGAAGCATGCAAAACTAAATCCATCGGATATTGACTACATCAATGCCCACGGAACATCCACGCCCCAAGGAGATGTGGCCGAAACTAAGGCTCTAAAAAGATGTCTTGGTGATGCAACAAAATCTCTAGCTGTTAGCAGTACAAAATCCATGATAGGACACTTATTGGGTGCAGCTGGGGGTGTAGAAGCAGTGTATACCGCTCTTGCGATTAGCGATCAGGTAGCACCCCCGACAATTAATTTGAACAATCCTTCAGCTGAATGCGATCTAGATTATGTTCCAAATGTTGCGCGAGAGATGCCTATTAGAGCGGCCTTGAGCAATTCATTTGGGTTCGGCGGAACTAATGGCACGCTTGCCTTTAAAGCGCACACCTAGAGCACATACACCGGCGGAGCATACACTTCACAATGAAGAGAGTTTCGATAAAAAAATGTATAAGCCGTTCACAAACCAAGTTTAAGGATACAGTTCTACGAGGAGCGGTTCCTGCCTCTGATCGCGGTTTCCTATATGGCGATGGTCTATTTGAAACGATCGCAATTCAATCCGGCTATCCTTTGATACTCCCCGCGCATATAGATCGCCTTGCTGAGGGCTGCCAACGACTTGATATTCCTATTGATGCCGCTATGGTACGCAAAAGTGTACTCGAGTCTTCTAAAAGTATTGATCTTGGCATCGTGCGTGTATCACTAACGCGTGGTGAGGGGGGCGAAGGATATAAGCCACCTGAAATTGTTCATCCAAATATGATTATTTCGACAAGGCCCTGGCCCCATAGACTAGCTAAATTCTCAGAGGAGGGTATAGAAACAGGTGTCTCCAAGGTCAACTTGTCGCGCCAGCCGCTCCTCGCCGGACTAAAACATATGAATCGCCTAGAGCAAGTTATGGCTCGAAGACACAGTCCAACTGCATGGCCAGAAGTCATTATGACAAGTACTAGCAATCAGGTAATTGAAGGTAGTTATTCAAATATCTTTTTTTTGGGTAGCAAAGAGGAGCTAATCACACCAGACTTGTCTTACTGTGGCGTCGCCGGGGTAATTCGAGATGCGATCATTAATCTAGCGAATGATGAAGGCCGCCCGGTAATCATCCGTGACGTTCGGTTTAGCGAATTACTTTCAGCGCAGGAATTATTCTTTACCAATAGCATTATCGGCGTGTGGCCGGTCCGCAAGCTAGAAAGGAAGTCTTTTGATATAGGCGTTGCCCGCGAAATTCATGCGAAACTTAAGCTAATAGGCGCTGTGGTCAATGCGTAAACTCGGCGGAGTTCTAGCGCTACTGCTTATTCTCTGCAGTACTACAGGAGCCTTTTATACCCAAAAATTGCTAAACCAATCGCTATTTAGCGAGGCATCATCTTACGTCGTCGAGCCGGGTGCATCAGTTAAGAAAATCGCCTCACAAATAAGCCCTCCAGGCCACTTCTTGAACCAAATTATCGTCGAGCTATATGGCCGATGGGTAACTCGTATTGATACTATTAAGGCTGGTGAATTTAGGATCAAAAATGGAGCGAATACGAAATCATTTTTTGCCACGCTGATAATAGGTAAGGTAATCGAACATACGGTCACAATACCCGAGGGTTGGGTTTTTCAAGAAATGTTGGACAAGCTCAGTAGCCTGGATCGCCTAAACCACCCGGCAGATGATTATCAAAAAAATATCCTAACTGAGAACCTTGGAGTCGAGGCAGGTAAGTCGCTTGAAGGCCTGTTTTTTCCAGATACCTATTTTTACACTGACGGTATGAATGGAACAGAAATTTTGTATCAGGCGTATCTGAATATGCAAATACAACTTGCCGAGGCGTGGGCAAGCAGGGCGTCAGCACTATCATCAGAGCTGCAGATAAAAACGCCTTATGAGGCGCTGATTCTCGCCTCCATTATCGAAAAAGAAACTGGCATAGCGGGTGAGCGAAGAAAAATATCCGGTGTGTTTCATAACCGTCTACGCATAGGAATGATGCTGCAAACCGACCCAACTGTTATCTACGGTTTAGGCGACGAGTTTAATGGGAACTTGCGCCGCGTCGATCTTGAAACAGATACGCCATACAACACGTACACTCGATATGGATTACCAGCTGGCCCGATAGCTTTACCAGGCAGGTTATCGCTTGATGCTGCGGTAAACCCGGAAGCTACTTCTGCATTATATTTTGTGGCTGATGGATATGGTGGGCATAATTTTTCAGATACGCTAGAGCAGCATAACCAAGCAGTTGCAGATTATCTTCGAATCTTGCGCGCGTCACATTAGCCAGAACTAATACTTAGTGTTATTTATCAGAGCTGTTGACAAAATAAGTCTTCCAGATAGCATCATAAGATCGAAATTTTCGGATCTAATCTATCCAATACTACCTTTATCTATAGTCTATAAAGTATGAACCAACAGTCAGGAATATTTATTACCGTCGAAGGTTCAGATGGCGCGGGTAAGGGTAGTAACATAGAGTTTATACGAGATTGGTTTGAATCTCGCTCACGCGCTGTTGTTTTAACGCGCGAGCCTGGAGGCACACTGTTGGGCGAAAACATACGTGATTTGCTACTTAGTAAAAACTCCGCACCCGTATCCCCGATGGCTGAATTATTGTTAATGTTTGCTGCGCGCTCGCAGCATATTGAAGAAGTTATTCAGCCAGCGGTGTCTGAGGGCAGGGTGGTAATCTCAGACCGCTTTACAGATGCTTCATTTGCCTATCAAGGCGGCGGCCGAGGACTGACCCTAACTAAAATCGAACAATTAAAGACGTTGGTTCAGGCCGAATTACAGCCGGATCTAACCCTATTACTAGATGTGTCAGTTAATGTAGGTTTGTCTCGCGTTGTTAATCGAGGAGAATCAGACAGATTTGATGCTGAAACCATAGATTTTAAAACTCGGGTACGTGAAAGTTATTTACAACTCGCAAAAAATGAACCCGACCGAATAGTTAACATTAACGCTGATCGAACTCTAGCGTCTGTGCAACAGGAGATTAAAATTGTTCTGGAAGCGAGATTTTCCGATGCCATCAGCTCAACGTAAGTAATGAAATTTATGAGCGTAAATATCTGAAATAGCCGGTAAAACCGTTGATTTTTAATATATGGAGAAATTGAACTTATTCTAATATGACCCCTCTCACCAAAATCCATCCATGGAATAAAGTAGTTTGGGATAATTTAATTGCGAAATCTGAATCAGGTAGAAAACCCCACGCCTTATTGTTTTGTGGTGCTTATGGCCTAGGAAAGAAAGCGCTGGCAGAAGCCTACTCTCGCCATGTATTACTTGATAATGAGCAGCAGGATTCTTTCGCTGCTGGCAACTTGTTTGAAGCTGGCACCCACCCAGATATGCATGTACTAATGAGTGAGGCATCCGTTGATGCCCAGCCGGACACAATATTCGCTAAATTCGCCATCCGGTATCTGGGAGAACGTGGTACACGTAAGCCCAAGAAAATAATTTCTGTAGACCAGGTACGCTCCCTTAGACAATCAATAGTATCAACAACTGTGGGCCATGGTTCACGAGTGGTAGTTTTACCTGATGCCAGTACAATGAACACGAATGCCGCGAATTCTCTGTTAAAAAACCTCGAAGAACCTCCTGGTGAAACAGTTTTTTTATTGCTTAGCGATAAACCTGAAAGCTTGCCTGCAACAATAAGAAGCCGGTGTACACCGATTTACTTTAGATGCCCCAGTAGCGAAATTACACAAAACTGGCTGCAAGAATCAACCCAATCAGGAGCTAACGGCACGGAGTCAGGAAGGGGAGAAAACATCGATAATGTCGAGGTTTTATTGGCCTTCGCGGGCGGGGCTCCACTGCTGGCTTTGGCACTTCACAAAACCGGAGATCGAGAGAGGCACTCGAATCTACTGCGTCAACTGTGCGATGTTCTTATGGGTAAGACTGCACCACTAAGCGCAGCAAAGATATGGCATGAAGACGCTCCAGAGCTAATTGTGCAGCTTACCCAGCAACTATTTTCAGACCTAATTCGCTGCCGAGTCAGCGAGCAGGTTGAACCAGCATTTTATAAGGCACAGAAGCAATGGTTGCACCGACAGGGAAATCGACTAAACTCCAAAAAGCTATTTTCGATGTGGCAAAAGACTCTAAAAACAGCCCAACTGATGGCGGGCTCTAGTGATAAGTTGCTGATTATCGAGTCGCTTGCATTCGACTTGGCTAATGCTGGAAAAACTAACTGAGCATCGACTAATGGTAAATAAAGTGCCGTATAGGGCCTATTTTTCAACTATACCTTAATATTACGCACGGGTGCTACGCACATGAAACTGGTCGACTCTCATTGTCACATAAACTTTCCTGATCTCGCAGAAAACGAACTGGCTGTACTAAAAAATGCCGAACTTAATGGCGTCGGATACATGCTCTGTGTCAGCGTGAATCTACAAGATTTCCCGCAAGTACTTAGTTTTGCAGAACGTCACCCACATATCTTTGCGTCCGTTGGAATCCATCCAAACGAACCTGAATCTCATACTGTTGAGGTAACTCACCTTACCGAATTAGCTAATCATGACCGTATTGTGGCTATTGGTGAAACAGGTTTGGATTATTACCGTTCGGAGGGAGATCTGGAATGGCAGCACAGTAGGTTTATAGCTCATATAGAAGCAGGTAAAACCACAGGAAAGCCATTAATAATTCATACACGTGACGCGGCAACAGACACTATGAGGATACTTGTGGAAAAACAAGCCTCTGAATGTGGTGGCGTTATGCATTGTTTCTCAGAAGACTGGAATGTTGCTAAACAAGCACTGGATATAGGTTTTTATATATCTATGTCTGGAATTGTGACATTTAAAAATGCCAAAAAAGTAAAAGAAGTCGCCAAACGCACACCGCTAGATAGATTGTTGGTTGAAACTGATTCTCCATTTTTGGCACCAGTACCATACCGTGGAAAAACTAATGAGCCCGCATACGTTAAACATACAGCAGAATATATTGCTGAACTGAGAGGGATTAGCTTTAACGAGCTCGCTGAGGCCACTACAGATAACTTCTTCAGGCTATTTTCACACGCAAAACCAGTAACTGACTCAACTTGATTGGTAATCTATCGAAAGGTCTAATCGGATGATGCTAATATATTACTTATTAGATGTCGTATAATATATATTATGTTAAATTATATGGATAAAGGATAAACCAGATTGAACATACCTGAGTTTGTCGGTATCGACACGGAACTCCCTCTTGCTAATGGTAAGACCCATCGTAGAGTTCACCTAGATGCTGCCGCATCTCCACTTGGGCTTAAATCATCCCAGGATTGTATCGCCGAACTGCTGCCGTTCTACGCCAACACTCATAGCAAGGCACATCTTAGTGCACGCATTACAACTGAGGCGTATACCTGGGCACAAGGATCAATACTCGAATCTCTTGGTTTCGAGAAAACATTGTACGATTTAGCTTTTGCAGGTTCTGGCAGCACGGCAGCATTTAATCGGATAGCCCGTGGGCTAACCAAATTACGCCCTGAGAGGCCTGTGACGTTCATTTCGGGCATGGAACACCACTCCAATGACCTACCACATCGCTTAAATAGCCAAAAAACTGTATTTATACCCGTAATTGAACCGCCAAATGAGAATAATGGCGCGCTTGATCTGGATCAACTCGAATCATTACTTGAGGAACACAAAGAAAGAGTAAACTACATAGCCATCAATAGCTTAAGTAACGTTACAGGCATCAAAACTCCGGTTGATGAAATTTGCCGGTTAGTCCATAAGTATGATGTGTACGTTTTGGTGGATGCAGCGCAATCAACCTCCTGTTTGGGGCCAGAAATAAGCGTAAATGAGGATGAGACGCCCGACTTTTGGGTGTTTTCGGGCCATAAAGTGTACACACCTTCCTCCCCAGGCGTTTTAATCGCAAAGAAGACGATCTTAAGCGCCCTACCCCTATTTGATATAGGTGGTGGGTCTGTAAAACAAGTTAGCACGGAAAGTTTTGAACTACTTGATAGTCCTTATAAAGAGCAAGCGGGCACCCCAAATATCGTAGGAGTAATTGCTTTGGCTAACACGCTCAAGGTATTAAGTGACATGGGGTTTAAGTCAATCGCACAGCATTCTCAAGAAATCGCTGAATATGCCATGAAACGACTCGCTACCGTCCCGGAGATTAGTGTATATGGAGACCTCGCTTTACCAAGGGCTGCCGCAATCTCTTTTAATATTGCCGATATCGACCATGGATTAGTGGCGGCAATTTTAAGTGATTATTACGCAATTGCCGTTAGAAACGCATGCTTTTGCGCTCACCCATATGTTCGCTCCTTACTTAAAAGTGAATTATGGGATCTTGATCTTGACGACATACCAAAAGACCAACTTGAGAATTACATAAATAGAAAGCGCGGCATGGTTAGGGCCAGCTTTGCGCTGTACACCACCCAAGAAGATATTGATTATTTAGTTAAATCATTAGAATGTATTATGATTAATATCAAAGATTTAAATGATAATTATAAAGTTAATAGTGATGGTGATTATATACATAAATCATTCACACCGAGTTGGCGTGAGTTTTTCAATCCTTAAACTTTATCCTTAAACTAAACGTGTTTATTTAGCCGTCAGTAGCTCTAAAAAGGTGCGCCTCCATCCGCCCCACTCTCTCTATGAAAAATATCGTTAAGGGCTTAGTGTGTCGCTAAAGATAGGTTTCTCGTAGATAAATTGGTAATTGCTCGGCCAATGAACTTTTTACGCCGCACTGGCGGCTCCGTAGTAGGGTTTAGCTCTATTGTAAGCCAATGGTGGCATTCCATTCCTGATTGATATGGAACCAACGGGCCGTCAATATTCTCGGGGTGCTCATAGAGAATATCGTCGGTGAGGGCGACAAATAGTTGGTGTGTCATAGTCTTCGTACTCCAAATTGCATTATCATCACTCTATGCTCAAAAAAATTTGATTAACGGGTCGCGCCCCACTCGACATACCGCTTTTTAAACCAATTTTGCCTGAACACGTTTATCAGCAACATCTTCTTTGCTATGTTTACCGATGTTGCTCATTAAAGACTATAGAGCACCCTTTTCGCGGGTATAAAAGTGGTGATAATGTGGTTTTTTATTAGCCAGAATCGAGATAACAAACCTAAAGGTATAAATATCCATGGCACAGCTTGTAGCGATCGTTGAAGACGATCTTGATCAACGAGAAAACTATGCCGACGCGCTTGTCGCAAACGGATATGAGGTTCTTGCTTATGCGAATCGTACCAGCGCTTTAGCCGGTATGAAAAGTAACCTTCCAGACTTGGCAATCCTGGATATCATGCTGGAAAATGAAATGGATGGTGGCTTTGATTTATGCCGGGACTTAAGAGCGATTGCACCACGCTTGCCCATAATATTTTTGACCGCACGCGATAGTGATATCGACAGAGTATCCGGACTTAGGCTTGATGCATGGGACTATTTAACCAAGCCACTGAGTATGGAGTTTTTGACTGTGCGGGTTAATTCTTTATTCCGAATCGTAAATAGCTTGAACGAGCCAGAAGAGATTGCCAATCAACATCGACTAGAAAGAGGAGACTTGATAATTGATCCTAATTCGATGTCCATATCATGGCAGGGGCACCCAATAAGCCTAACGCTGACTGAGTTCTGGATAGTCGAAGCCTTAGCGCACAGACCGGGGATTGTAAAAACATATGATAATATTATGCAGGTTACGCGTCAGACGTACGTAGAAAAAAATACCATAAACGGGTACGTACGTAGAGTTCGTAAAAAATTTATTGAGGCCGACAGAAACTTTAAACATATTGAAACCGTGTTCGGCGTAGGCTATCGCTGGTTGAAATAAGAATGGTGCGAGCTAACAATAAAACACAACAAAGGTTTGGATTTTCGATTCGAACCAAGCTCGCTCTGGTTAGCATTTTGTTATTAACAATCCCATGGACAGCATACGTATACGTACGTGATATGAAGTCTTTTTTACTAGCTGGTCAGGAAAATGCTCTTACCTTGACCGTGCGGGCGATTGCAACGGTTCTACATGATCGCCCGGAGCTGTTTCTTAGTGACGAAGAAGAGGTACTCACCGCCGAACCAGGTGATATTTACGCCCACCCTCTTCCAAGTTTCATAAATTTGGATGGTGAACTTGAAGATTGGGGTGAGGAAATATTAAGTTCAACCACATTTGCGATGAACCTCGAAGGTGAATTGGCTGAAAACTTACTGGTTAGACACACGGTTGGTTACCGTGGCGCCTACGTATTTGCATTTTTTGACGTTGAAGATGATTTTTACGTAAGCAGGAATATTGAAATGGTACGACTTGATACCTCAGATCAACTTCGTATTACTTTACAGAGCCCTGCCGTAGGCGAGAATCGATATTTATTTACTGCTGAGGAGCCCGGCAGAATGAGCGTCTATTTGATGGACCAAGCCTGGGAGTACCCTCTAAGTGGGGACCCTAATTACGATATGGCCGCTAATATTCAGAACAGTAATAACGGTTATAGGATTGAATTACGAGTTCCACGTTATTTGCTTTCCAGCGATGCTCGAATACAAATGGAAATCGTGGACGTAGACGACAGCCTAGGCAGAACCGTTCAAGACATTGTACCGTTTAACCCTGAATTTGAGTCTGCCAGCTTGAGCCGCGTAGTGGTGTCATCTCCCGAAATTACCAGAATTCTTAGGTCACTTGATCGCCCGGATAGCCGTATTTGGGTGTTGGATAGCGAAGGTAATATACGCACGGTACTAGGTGAGTTAAGCCAACCTGACGAGAATATTAACCGTAGTTCTACATTTGGCTATCTAGGTCGATTAGAAGGCGTATATAACCTATTAATAAGCTATATATTTGAACTTATTGGAGAAACGAATCTCGATAGCGCAAATATTACTTTTACCGGGGAGCCTGATGCCGTCCTAAACCAAGAGATTATAAAACAAGCCCTGAATGGTACTCCGAGTTCAAGCCGTATATCGGGCTCAACTGATAGTGAGCGAGTAATCGTTATGGCGGCCCATCCGATATGGCTCGCGGATAATGTTATTGGGGCTGTAGTCGTTGAACAGAGTGATGATGAGGTGCTGTATCAGCAACAAGCAGTGCTAGAAAAAGTCATTGGTGCCACCTTGCTCATTCTTATTGGGGTAATTGCCGCTATATTTATATTTGCTTCAAGGTTAACCCTGAGAATTACCAGATTACGCAATGCAACCGACGGTGCAATTGACAGAGATGGGCGAATTATTCAAACGGCGGTAGCCGCGGAAGCTAAAGCTGGCGATGAAATTGGCGACCTGTCACGAAGTGTAAACGACATGCTGGGGCGTTTGTCACAATATACAAATTACCTGGAGGGCCTGCCAGATACGTTGGCCCATGAAGTTAGCAACCCGCTAAACGTAGTCAATTCTTCATTGGACAATTTAAGTAAGGAGCACCCGTTATCGGCAGACAGTAAATATATGAGTAGGGCGCAATCTGGCTTGCAAAGAATTCGTTCAATATTAAAAAACCTTACTGAAGCTGCAAACCTAGAACAAGCCATGCAACTCGATGAAAGAGAAGTCTTCGACTTTCCGAAAATGCTTGAAGATTATGTTGATGGTTGTCGTCACACTCATCCTGATCGCGAATTTCGCTTCTCTGTGTTCAAACAACCGTCATATATAGATGGTCACCCAGATCACATTGTCCAGATGTTAGATAAGTTGATTGACAATGCTTTGGACTTTGCCGTACCCGGCACACCAATTCGACTAATTGTCAGAGAATTACATGGACATGTGATATTGGATATTGCCAATCAAGGAAAAATATTGCCTGAAGGTATGGCTGAACGAATTTTTGAACCCCTAGTATCCTTAGGTAGGTCAGATGCTAAAAAGACTCGTCTTGGTATGGGCTTATACATCGTTACCTTAATCGCGCGCTTTCATCAGGGAAATGTGAGCGCCAGAAATAACGTGCTTGGGGATGGTGTTACGTTTCGGATATCTTTCCCGCTGACTAGTATCGAGAGCGCAAAATGAGAGGTATCAGAAGCCGCATAAACTGAACTACCTGAACGCCCAAAATTCGGGTGATTAATCACTCAACGCACTAATGCTAACTTATTGTAAATTCAGTTTATTTGATTCTTAGTAGGTGGTTTTTTAGGAATAGAAACTGCCTCAACTCCGGCCTTATTAAGTTCATGAACCTGATCCTTGGTTGCTGACCCGCGTATGCCCTTTTGCTCCATTTCACCCTGATGCATCTTTAATGCTTGATCGGCAAATTTAGTGCCAACATCTTCATAATTTTTTTCTATATGAGTGTGAACTTTACGAAGAAAGTCTTGCTGGTGCTTATATAGCAGCGCTGTACTAGCGCCTGCTTTTAATTCTTCACTAGGTGAACTGCGGACGAGCTTTGAAGCCGTAGGAATTTTATGGACATTTTTATCATCACATATAGGGCAAATCACCATTCCCTTCTCTAACTGGGCTTTTAAATCATCGGGTGATGAAAACCAACCCTCAAAAACATGCAAACCTTCGCATTGAAGATCAAAAATGACCACTGCTAATCCTGCTCGATCCACAAAGTGGCATCTACAAACTGAGTTCCTCGATCAAAGTATTTTCGAAGCATAAATCCACCCAAACCTACATGTAAACCTAAACTAGCACTGAGCAAAATAGCTAACGTTTACTACTTAAAGCTTATTGCTAAACCCTATATCTAACCCGCATATCTAAACTATGGGCTAGGACATTACTGCTGATAACTGGCAGCTGGTCGTTAACGGATGCCTATTGCAACAGGCATCCATGCATTCTAAATCTCAGCGCTCTTATTGCACAGAAGTATTTCACCACACTTTACCAAGTATGAGCTGCTCAAATCAGGCTTCACGTGAAGCGCGTTTGCGCTCATGCTCTTTGAGGAAGGTTTTACGAATACGGATCGTCTTTGGTGTGATTTCAACTAACTCGTCGTCATTAATGAATTCAAGTGCCGATTCAAGTGTTAGCTTAACCGGAGGTACCAGTAAAATAGCATCGTCTTTACCAGAAGCGCGTACATTCGTTAATTGTTTACCCTTTAACGGATTCACCACCAAATCGTTTTCACGTGAATGGATACCAACTACAAGCCCTTCATAGACGATCTGAGCGTGGCTAATCATTAAGCGTCCACGTTCCTGCAAATTAAATAATGCATAAGCCAATGCCTTACCAGAGGCCATAGAGACCAGAACACCATTTTGACGCTGCCCAAAATCAGGTTTTTTACGCAGCGCGTATCTATCAAAAACGTGGTAGATCAGTCCGGCTCCAGAGGTAAGCGTAAGAAAATCGGTTTGAAAACCGATAAGCCCCCGTGATGGAATTATGTAATCTAAACGAATCCGGCCATTGCCATCAGGCATCATGTTTTGTACATCACCACCTCGTTCTGCCAGGGCTTTCATGGTATCCCCTTGTTTTTCTTCAGGGACGTCAACCGTAAGCAGCTCAAAAGGTTCATGGATCTCACCGTCCACCTCCTTAAAAATAACTTCCGGTCGTGAAACTGCAAGCTCAAATCCCTCTCGTCTCATAGTTTCTAGCAGCACAGATAAATGCAGCTCACCGCGGCCCGATACCTTAAATTTATCAGGGTCGTCAGTATCGTCTACCCGCAACGCGACATTATGTAATAGCTCACGTTGTAAACGATCTCGAATCTGCCTGGAAGTCAAGTACTTGCCTTCCTGGCCGGCTAACGGGGAAGTGTTGACTTGAAAATTCATGCTTACTGTAGGCTCATCAACACTTAGTGGAGGCAAAGCCCGAACATCGTCGCGGTCGCATACAGTATCCGAAATAGCCAAATTCTCGACCCCGGAAATAGCGACGATATCACCCGCACTCGCATACGGAATTTCAATTCTCTCTAGCCCGCTAAAACCTAGAATCTGTCCGATCTTGGCATTCCTGGAATCGCCCTTTCTATTGACAACAGTAACTCTTGCATTAGTTTTAATTTGACCTCGAGTAATACGCCCAACACCTATAACGCCAACATAGGAGGAGTAATCAAGTTGAGAAATTTGCATCTGCAAGCCACCGTCCAACGAAACTTCCGGTGGCGGTACCTTATCGATAACCCAGTCCAACAGCCCGGACATATCCTCTGCTTTTACAGATGGATCGTCGGTCGAATAGCCTTGTAATGCTGAAGTATAAATAATCGGAAAATCAAGCTGCGTGTCGTTGGCACCCAAGCTATCAAACAAATCAAAAGTCTGGTCGATTACCCAATTTGAGCGTGCGCCATCACGATCAATTTTATTGATAACCAATATCGGGTTTAATCCATGCGAGAAGGCTTTTTGTGTAACAAACCTTGTTTGCGGCATCGGCCCTTCAACCGCATCAACCAAAAGCAATACCGAATCAACCATCGACAAGATACGCTCTACTTCGCCACCGAAGTCAGCATGGCCAGGCGTATCCACAATATTTATTCTATGGTCTTTCCATTCAATGGCAGTGTTCTTGGCCAGAATCGTGATACCACGTTCTTTCTCAAGGTCATTACTGTCCATCATCCGCTCAATAGGCACTTTTCTCGCATCTAATGCGCCGCTGCATTCTAGCAACTTGTCGACCAATGTAGTTTTGCCATGATCGACGTGCGCGATGATGGCAATATTCCTGAGTTTCATTAGTGGTAGTGACGCCTTTGATTAGCTAGCGGCGCATTATAGGGATCGCGAAAATTTTAGCAGCAAGTTTCGTTGCTGATTCACCGCACTGATCAAGCTAGCTAAACCTACAAATCTAGCTATCAATCCATTCCGCTAAATTAAATTCGGGTGCCCAACCAATATCGCTACTTTCATACGCGCATTCGCCCAATAGACTTATCGGACTGCGTGTTCGTAATGTTTCTACATTTTTTTCAGCCACATTACTGCGACCTTCTAAGTGGTTGGCTATCCACCCTGCAATGGGAACATTGGACCGGACGACCGACTCCAAGGTCAAAAGTCCATGATTAATACATCCCAGCCGAATACCTATCACCACAATTACTGGTAAATTTAGGGCAATTGCCAGCGACTGCATATCGTGATCCCCAGAAATAGGTACTCTCCAGCCCCCCGCTCCTTCGACAATAACTGTTTCATAACTTGTCGCCAGACGATTAAACGCACTTAGTATTATCGGCAGTGCTATCGACTCACCAGCCAACTCCGCCGCCATATGTGGTGCTATCGCAGGTTTGAATACGTAAGGGCACACTTCTTCTACATTCCCGGAAAAACCGGAGGCCAGAATTAACGATTGAATATCACTATTAATGCCATTTTCATCCATACCACTAACTACTGGTTTAAATGGCGCCGCCTTCACGCCCAACACTTTTAATTCCCTTAACAAGGAACTCGCAATATAGGTTTTACCAATACCCGTATCGGTTCCGGTTATAAAACATCCATTCATTAGCCGACCTTGAATATAGAGTTAGTTTCAGTCATGCCTTCAGCAATCATTTCAACACCAATTGTTTTGATAGCAGTTTTGATAGCAGGCGCTTTTAAAACTAGATAAAGCGTCCGCCAGCTAAGTTTCTTTTCATTGCCTTCGTCAGACAACATAGCTTTGTACGTTTTCTTACCTAGGTATTTGTGTCGCTCAGGGGAAATAGAGGCACCTACCCCTCGAATAGAATCAAATAGCGCTTTTGACGTAACAAACTCTTGTAGATGCAGCTTCTGTTCCTCATACTCGAGAAATAAATCTGTCTCCCTAATTATTTTTGACCAGAGACTTTCAGAAGGCAGTTTTTGCATTCGGTGCTGCAGTGATAAGTTCTGTTTTAATTCTGGCAAACTGCCGTCAACAAACAAACTAATAAAAGCATAACCACCTGGTTTGAGCACTCTTTGAATTTCAGCAATCACCAGTTTAGGTGCCACCCATTGACATGACGAATTTGATATCAATAAATCAATGCTTTGCGCCTGAAGAGGAAGTTGTTGCATATCGGCTTGTAGAGCACTGCTTAAGCCATGCGCATTTTTCAACATTCGATAGGTTAAATCCAAACCAATACAATGGCCTTGGTATTCACGATAAAAATTCTGTACGGTTGATCCTGTACCACAGCCTAAATCAAGCAATATTCCATTTTTTATATTTGCCGTAGTATGCGGAATAAGCTCAGTAAGATGATTGGCTGTGATTTGTTGGATCGAAGAAAAAGCGTCGTAGTGCTTCGCGGCAGCACCAAAATGTGCCCGAATTGCTTCAGCGTCATAAAGAGTAGCTAAATTTTCCTGAGGTGTATTTGCGTCTAAATGCATTCTGATTCTGCCGAATTTAATAAACCTAATGACTCCAACCAACACCCTGTGTGCGTTTTATACTCCGCTATGCACGAATAAAATGGCAGGTGCCCGCAATTAAATTCAGATAATTGGCTGTTAGCAATTGATTCGTGTAAATAAATATTCGCTTTAGGGTGGCAAACTCGATCGCGTTTACCATAAACGATATGAGTTGGGATATTGATCAGCGCTAAATCTTTACGAAGATCGGTTTTATTTAAAACGTTAAGCCCATTAATTAGTGTTGTTTTACTTGGTTCGGGGTAAACATTTAGCTTATCCATCCAGTTTTCTAATTGATCTGAGTTCATCGAGTCTCCGTGCAACTGCAACGATATAAACCTCCGCAGCGCCGTAAGGTAATCACCCTTAAAATCCAATAAGAACTTTGCAAATGTCTCCGGCTGTTGACCGGCCAGCCAGTTTTGTGAACGTACGAACTTCGGTGTTGCCGCGATTAGCTGAAGCGCGCGAATCTGCACTAACCGGGCTGACTGTATATACAGAGCTAATGTCCCGCCGAGTGACCAGCCGATAACGATTGAATCTACCGGCATTTCCTCCGCTATTTGTTGTGCCGCCAAATCTAATTGATCTGGAAATGTTTCGTTGGAACGCTTGCCGTAACCAGGTAAATCAATAGTCCTTACGCGGCCATACGCCGCATAGAAATCTTCAATACCCTGCCAAACAGCACGATTTACCCCCCACCCATGTAACAAGCAAATATCTGTCATAACTCATCATCCATCGCTTTTCTTAGCTCAATCAGGAGTCGGTCAATTTGTTCTACCTTGTGCGTGCTTGACAAGGTTATCCTCAACCGAGCGGTACCTTCGGGAACAGTAGGCGGCCGAATGGCGCCAACCAGAAAGCCTTTATCTCTGAGCATGTTTGATAGGTTCATAACTCTGATATTGTCTCCTACCAGTAATACCTGAATGGCTGAAGAAGATGTCAGGATTGGCAAATCATATGCTTTAGCCTGGCTAACGAAATACTGGATATTCGTGTGCAGATTTTTTGTCAATTCCCCCTGTTTTACTAATTCCAAAGCAGATAAGGCACAGGCGGCTATAGCAGGCGGTGGTGCTGTTGTGTATATGTAGCTTCTACAGCTTTGAGAAATATGCTCTATTAGATTCGCGTTACCCGCCACAAATGCACCATAACAACCAAAAGCTTTACCCAACGTTCCCATCAACAGGACACTCTCAAAGTCGATAAATTCACCACCTGCAGTACTCGCATATAGGCTACCCCGCCCGCCTGAACCGACCACACCCAATCCATGCGCATCATCAACTAACAACAATCCATTATTTTTGTTGCTCAAAAGACGAAGCTCCTGAATGGGTGCAATATCACCATCCATACTGAATACACCATCAGTCACGACCAGACAACGACTAAACTTCTGTTGTTCAGCCTGAAGCTGCGCATGCTCAATATCACAATGGCGAAACCGACGTTTTTTAGCCCGGCTTAAGCGAATGCCATCTATCAGAGAAGCATGATTCAGTCGATCGCTTAAGATTAAGTCATCTCGGCTGGTTAATGCCTGCGGTAGACCAATATTTGCCATATATCCCGAGGATAATAAAAGCACACGCTCTGCTCCCACAAACGCTGCCAAAGCCGCTTCCAGTTGTTGATGAATCTCACTATGTCCGCAAACTAAATGTGATGCGCCACTACCAACACCATTCACGGCAGCAGATTCAGCCAAACTTTGTGACAATGCTGGATGACCGGCCAAGCCCAAATAATCGTTACTACTAAAGTTTATAAATTGGCTTTCACCGACGGATAAAATACTTCCTTGTCGACCTGAGTATGCGAATCTGTTTCGCTGCAAATTCCCCTTTTGTCGTGCGAGCTGCTGCTCAGCCAACCAATTTGACCAATCCATCTAAGCTATAATGCAATTAAATCGCAAAGATTCTCGTGGCAGCTGAAAGCTAGGCTGAAACCTCTAGTTTTAAACGTTTTAACAGGCCACGATCGTGTTCTGGTGTGGCATTACCGGTAGTGAGTAACTCTTCGCCATAAAAAATAGAATTTGCACCTGCAATAAAACACAAGGTCTGCATCTCATCACTCATCTGCTCCCTGCCCGCTGACAAACGCACACGTGCACGTGGCATAAGAATACGTGCCACTGCCAAGGTTCGCACAAAATCCAAAGGGTCGAGCTCTTGAGCGTTTTCTAGTGGCGTACCTTCAACTTTAACCAAATTATTAATCGGTACACTTTCAGGTTGAGGGTCCATGTTGGCAAGTGTTGCTAGCAAGCCCGCTCTGTCCTTTTGTCCCTCACCCATGCCAACAATACCACCACAACACACTTTCATACCCGCACTACGCACATTCTCAAGTGTATCCAGGCGATCTTGATACGTACGGGTTGTAATTATTTCAGAATAAAATTCTAGGGATGTATCAAGATTATGATTGTAATAATCGAGGCCAGCCGCACCAAGCTCAGCCGCATGATGCGGTGTTAACATACCCAACGTTGCGCAAGTCTCCAAGCCTTCGGCCCGAACTGCTTCTATTGCTTTGACCATATGGTTAATATCTTTTTGCTTAGGACTGCGCCACGCAGCTCCCATACAAAACCGTGTCGCACCAGTGGCTTTAGCAGCTTTTGCAGCGGCTATGATTTCATCTATAGGTTTGAGCTGCTCAACTTTTAACCCAGTTTTATATCGTGCGCTTTGAGGACAGTATGAACAATCTTCCGGGCAAGCGCCGGTTTTGACACTCATCAGGGTACTTAACTGAATACCCGAATCTTTAAAATGCTTTTGATGAACTGATTGCGCTTTAAAGACAAGCTCCAAAAATGGCAACGCGAACAACTCAATTACCGCATCTTCACTATAAAGCAAACCACTTGCAGGTAAATCTAATGCCACTACTTGATCATTCATAAACACATATCATTAGTAAACTATTTATACAGCCGCAGTTTACTATATGCTGAGCAACTAGACGACTAACGAATGCCTGCCGCGAAAAGTTACGGTTGATACAACCTGAAGCTACCTTAATATAAGCGGTGTAAAAAAATATTACTTTAGTTTCACTGCTTAAAGTCACGGTATATTGGGCACTTCATCTAAATTTAATAGCTATGTTCGATACAAAAGATCACAAGATTATCGCTGCACTATCTTCTACTGATAGCTACCTAAGTGGTAATCAACTGGGAGATTTATTGGGGATGAGTCGAGTGGCTATCGGTAAGCGTTTGCGGGTAATGCAAGCTGCTGGGCTCCCTGTAGAAACAAAAGCAGCGACTGGCTATCGCTTACAAAAAGGATTTACCCCACTGAATCAGGATTCGATTTTACAACTGTTAAACCAATCTACGATTTCAAAACTAGCCAAATCGAAAGTGCATATCGTAATGGACTCAACCAACAGTCAAATTGAGTCAATTTTCTTGAATGCTGGGCAAACAGGGTTTGTCACAACCGAAGTACAAAATCTCGGCAAAGGAAGGCGTTCTAATAATTGGATCAGTACACCATTCCAGAACATTATGCTCTCGCTAGCGTGGCAGTTTCCTGTTTGGCCAACAGACATTACGGCATTTAGTCTCGCTACCGGTGTAATGGTCGCCGATGTTTTGGGAAATTTAGGAGTTAAAGGGCTGCAATTAAAATGGCCCAATGATCTATATCTAAATGGGGCGAAGATCGGTGGTATTTTGATAAATATTAAAGGGGACTCAGGTGCCGAAGTACGCCTCAACTGCGGTATCGGACTAAATATAAAAATCAGTGCCAAAGACCAGCAGGCGATTGATCAAGAATGTACAGATCTATATACAGCGGGCCATAAAAACCTCAATCGAAATCATTTAATTGCAGATCTTGTTAACAACTGGGTAAATCTGTGTGAGCAATTTCAATCGTACGGCTTTGCACCCTATTCCGAACGCTGGCACAGTCTTCATTTATTCCAGAACTGCGACGTAATCGCGACTAAAGGCAGGCTACAAGTGGTCGGCCGTGTAACAGGTGTTGATGCACAAGGGTCCCTGGTAATTAAAAACTCTAATCTTGAAGAAGCCCGGATTGTTGATCCTGAGTACAGTCTTCGATTGGTCTAATTGGGTCTCGTTTCGTACGAGAAAATAAAGCTAATAGCTCCATAGCTCAGTACAAAAAGGACTGAATTAATTGACCCGATCACGTAATATCGCTGCACTATACTTGGTGGCAAACTTAAATATTCTCCAGCCTGGTTTTCGGTCGTGTAGCTTGCGAGCTTCATCCAAAATTCATAAACCGTCATAACTATAAAAAAGCAGTTAAGAAAGGGTCTACTAAAGTTTTAAAATGGCGAACAAAACTCAAAAATATACTCCAGATGAATTATTTCAAGCCGCCGAGCAGTTAGCCAGCGATTACAGTCTTTTCCAGGGTGAAACATCACCGAGCATCGCCTCGCCGATCGAAGGGCTTGCAAGTGCAGGTTATATCAACAAACGTGTCCAGCAGCTGAGTCAATTAGATGTAGATAGGTACATCGCTGCCGTTCTGGAACCCGCCGAAGTCAAGAAACGCCTGAGTGCGGCCAAGGTGATCGAAGCAATTCCTGGCAAAACTATTCATGAACATAAAGATGAGGCTTTGTACGCAGCAGAAATCGATATTGAAATGCCCTATGGCATCCGAAGAATTGGCTTTCTAGCTCAAAATCGAGAGGTTAATAATGGCGTGTGGAAACCGCAAAATCACCTCGATGCGGTAAAAATCGTACGTGACTTTAGTGATCATGGAGTACCCATAATCACCTTTATTGACACACCAGGTGCTGACGCTGGTGCAGAGGCAAATGTCGCTAATCAAGCTCATTCTATTTCTCGCCTTATCGCTGAAATGTGCAATACACATGTTCCTACCGTAGGCATAATTTATGGGTTGGGCTACTCAGGTGGCGCAATCCCATTGGCCTCTACCAATGTATTATTAGCGCTCGAAACTGGTGTTTTCAACACAATACAGCCACAGGGCCTCGCAAGTATCGCGAGACAGTACGGTCTATCATGGCAAGAAAGCGCCCGCTATGTTGGCTTATCATCCTGGGAATTAGCAAAGCGCAGATCTATCGATGGGGTTGTTCGTTGGTGTCCGGAGAATGATCAAGACAATATAGGTAAACTGCTAAAAAGCATTACTTCGGCTATTATTAGTATTGAAAAAGCTTCCGCTAATTTCACCGTAGAGCATCCAGAGATAATGCGGCACTACCAACGCAGCGTTAAACGCTTTGTGCATCCTTCGCCCGCGCTAAAAACTCTGTCAGAGATAGATTCTCTGTCTTCAGCCAAGGGGTCCAGTCAATTCCCAGGAGTATTTGGGCATAGCTGTCGATACCTGCGTTATATAGGCTTACGACGACGAATATCTGCAACCAATATAAGTGCATATGGTCGCTTGGCAAATGAAGAACTACCTAAAGGGGATTTAGAACAACGGACACTAAAATCTCAAGAGGCTGCTTTTACCCAATGGTATGACGATTCAGAAAAATTAATCTACATAGACACTATATGTAAAGCTTTTAAAGGGTTTGTGCAGCGTAGAAACGAGCTTGGTGCCGATAGAAATCGACTGGCTAAACTAATATTGGGTGAGCCCGGCAAGAATTACCAAGAGGCACGCCGCAAGCTTTGTTCAAGTATCGGCTTATATTTATATAACCAATGGAAAGGCTCTGCCCCATTTAATTTTAGCCGCCTCAAGGAGACCATCCTTAGATCTAGTGGTGACGAAATAAGAGATGATGACTTATTCGGCCATGGTTTAGCAGATTTGAGTCTGCGTGAGCTTATGTTCTCTCCAGAACTGCGTGAGACCTTAATTGCTGACTTTCAGAACGTTCTAATATTCGATACGCTCTACAACACGTTTGTAGATAATCTAAATGAAATAGCTGCTGAAACAGAAAATTTTCACACCCTTTCTGCCGATACTATGAAGCGGTTACTAGATGATTCAATGCAGCAGGCCACCAGTATAGTCACCGGAGACGGCCCGAGTAGTTCTACAGAGTTTTCATCCTGGCTCATATTTTTCATGTCATTTAAGCGCCGAGGAGAATTCTTAAAAGACGTGGAAGAATGGAAACGTATCGCCTTCCCGCGCCTTTCAGATGCTCTACTAGTATTAATTACATTCTTTTTCGAAAGTCTGTTGCCTCGGTATTTTGCAGCGAACAACAATAGTAAAGAATTTGATGGCACTGTAAACCCGGTACATATTGGTAAGCGTAAAGATTTCTGGAATCAACTTGCCATTGCATCGGTAAGCATGCGTATTCAACGTGTTGTTCGTGATATTAAGAGCCAAAACTTAACTACCGTTGATGCAATACAAGAGAAATTTTTTAAACACTTTAAAGAATTAGACGCCGAATTGATCACCTCAAACCCGATGAATTTTCCGGGGTTTCGACTTTCAGTTGAAAAGGCTTTGTCGAATAAAGTCACACCCTGTGGCGTGGTAACGGGAACCGCAAAATTGGAGGCTGATAAAAGCCGAAAAGTTGGTGTATTTATATCTAACATATCTTTTCAGGCCGGGGCGTTTGATATGGCCGGCGCCACCAAGCTATGCAAGCTTCTAGTGCATTGCGCCGCTAGACGACTACCAGTGATATGTTTTGTCTCGTCCGGCGGCATGCAAACTAAAGAGGGGCCGAATGCTTTATTTTCGATGCCGGTAACAAATGACCGAATTACCCGATTTATACGAGATAACGATTTACCAGTAATTATCTTTGGTTTCGGTGATTGCACGGGTGGCTCACAAGCCAGCTTTGTTACCCACCCATTGGTTCACACATACTACTTTAGTGGGGCTGATATGCCTTTTGCCGGCAGGGTTGTCGTGCCATCGTTTTTACCATCTCAAAATACCATCGCAAATTATTTTAAGAATAATAGCGATGCTATGCAGGGCTTAGTAAAGCATCCATTCGCAGGCGACCTTGATGAGCGCCTGAGCAAAGTCGATCCAAGCATACCGGTACCGAGTGATTCGGTAGAAGATGTCGTTAAGCGTGTAATAGCGGGCTCATACTTACCCGATCAGCAGCCGACAAATGACTCGTTAAAAGAATCGCAAAATACCAATCAGTTTAAGCCAGTACGAAAGGTCCTAATCCATGCTAGAGGATGCACAGCGAGCAAACTCATTCGTATAGCACAGGAAAACGATATTGATGTGGTATTAGTTCAATCTGATCCCGACATGAACTCCGTACCAGCCGACATGATGCGTAAGCAAGACACACTGGTCTCTCTGGGCGGCCAAACCTCGGATGAAAGCTATTTGAATGCACACAGCGTTTTAGCAATTGCAGATCGCCAGGAAGTAGATGCGATACACCCTGGTATCGGCTTCCTTTCAGAGAATGAGCGGTATGCACGGTTAGTCCGTGAGCACGGAATTAATTTTATCGGGCCCTATGCTCTGAGCATGGAAATCATGGGGAATAAATCTAACGCTATTCATACGGCAATGGCGAATAACGTACCCGTGGTGCCAGGCAGCTACGGGATTCTAACGTCGGCGGACGCGACAGCTAAAGTCGCAAATGAAGTTGGTTACCCAGTACTGCTAAAAGCAGTGCACGGGGGCGGTGGCAAAGGAATTCAGATCGTACGCAGCGATGCTGAAATAAAAGAGGCATTTCAAAAAGTGCGGGCAGAAGCGCGGGCAGCCTTTGGTAACGGAGACCTATACCTCGAAAAATTTGTTGAATCCATGCGCCATATAGAAGTCCAGATTCTGCGCGATAGCCATGGAAATAAGCTCATACTAGGTCTGCGCGATTGTAGCGTGCAACGCAACAATCAAAAGGTCATTGAGGAATCAGCTTCTACCATGCTTCCTGCCAAGCTGGAAAAAGAGGCCTATCGCTGTGCTGGAAACCTAGCCGATGCGGTGGATTATATTGGTGCTGGTACTGTAGAATTTATCTACGATTTACCGTCCAACTCTATCTATTTCATGGAAATGAATACAAGATTGCAGATCGAGCACCCAGTAACTGAATGGACGACTGGAATCTCTATCGTCGGTGAGCAATACCGGATCGCCTCCGGTAAAAGCATAAAGGAGTTGAAACCGGTAGCCAATGGGTACTCGATCGAAGCTAGAGTGACTGCTGAGAAAGCGGTCTACACGGCAACAGGGGGAATTGATTTTTCCCCTACTCCAGGTAACGTCGTTGAATGCAGCTTTCCCGAAGGGGATGATATTGAAATATTGTCATCAGTAGGCTCAGGTAAAACGATTTCACCATTTTACGACAGCATGATTGCTCAAGTAATTGTGCACGCTACTAATCGTAAAAAGGCAGTTTTACGTTTAATTGAAGTACTCAATAAAATCAAGATTACTGGCGTTTGTACAAATCTGGCACTTTTAAACCAGATACTTTCAGATTCTGTATTCCAAAAAGGAAAATACGATACCGGCTACCTTCCACAAATGTTAGCCCGAATTGACGGTGATAAATTAATCGAAAAAATGGCTGATACTGGCCTTGAACAAATCGGTGATGACCAAAGTACTGTTCGGATTGAAGGTTCAGACGAACTTCGGGTTAATTCACCAATGACAGGTATTTTCTACACCACACCCTCACCGTCAGAACCTGAATACGTTAAAGTAGGCGATGTTATTGAGTTCGATCAAACCATTTGTCAGATTGAAGCCATGAAGATTTTTACTCAGTTAAGTTTGTCCAGTATCAACGCTGGCTCGGATATTTATAACAATGATATTAAGCATGAAGTGGTGCGAATAAATCAAGCACCTGGATCTCAAATTAATGCCGGTGACCTTGTGTTCGTTATAAAACCATTGTCCTAGAAACTCTAGCTTAACCACCTACACCTAACGTTGTGCTCACTAAAGAGTCTGTATGTCTATATCGAGTAGCTCCCCGATAGGAACACTCTCTATCGTGGTCGTCATATTATTAGCCGCTTTGGTAGGCGTAAGCGGACTATACGTTCAACAACGCGCGGTAGACTACTCTCCTAGATCAACAAGTATCAATAAGCAGATTGATGGTGAGCCCGGCTCTCTCGGACAACGATACGAATGGCGCATGGTTACAACATGGCCCAAAAATTTCCCTGGCATTGGTATGACACCCGAGAGGTTTTCCAAATTAGTTGAGCGTATGAGTAATGGGCGACTCGTAATTAGGGTTTATGGCAGCGGTGAATTGGTACCAGCATTAGGAATTTTTGACGCAGTTAGTAACGGTAGCGTAGAGATGGGACACGGATCAGCTTACTATTGGAAAGGTAAGATTCCCGCAAGCCCATTCTTTACCTCGGTTCCATTTGGCATGAATGCCCAGGAAATAAACGCTTGGATACATTATGGCGGGGGGTTGGAGCTTTGGCGCACTGTTTATAAGCCTTTTGGCTTGATACCTTTTTCTGGCGGTAACACTGGCATACAGATGAGCGGTTGGTTTAAGAAAGAAATTAGGTCCATAGATGATTTGCAAGGTCTCAAAATGCGCATACCCGGGATAGCCGGTGAAGTATTTTCCAGAGCTGGCGGTACCAGTGTGACCATTCCTGGTAGCGAGTTATATACCAGCATGCAAACCGGAGTTATTGATGCCACTGAATGGGTTGGCCCATACAATGATATATCCTTTGGGCTTCACGAAGTAGCCGAGCATTACTATCACTCTGGCTGGCACGAGCCTGGCGCCATGCTTGAATTTATAGTCAATGAAGATAAGTGGAATTCGATTCCAAAAGATTTACAAGCAATTATCGAAGTTGCTGCTAGAGCAATCAATCAAGATACACTGGATGAATATACCGCCAGAAATGCTACTGCCCTACAAAATTTACAATCAAATTTTGGTATTACACCGAAAGCCCTGCCCCGGGAAGTTCTACAATACCTAAATGAAGTCGCACTAGAATATTATGCCGAATTAGCAGCTCAAGATGAGCAATTTGCAGAGATCTATGAATCGTACAACAATTTCCAAATAACCGTTAGGAAATATCATGATATTTCAGAAAAAGAATATTATATAACAAGGGATTACAATTAACACCTAATCTAAATTATATTATAATATCGAGTTAAGTTTATAGCTCTGGGTTGTTGTTATAGGTAGCTCAATTTAATACCCTCACGGCTTGACCCCCCCTTACCTTCTTGATCTTACCTTGAATTAGACCCCGCCATAAAAGAGTTCAAAAATCGTCTACATTAAGCTCGGTAACCAGGTAACAATTACCGGAAATAGAGCAAGCATAGCCAAAACAAAAAGCTGTATTCCAATATACGGAATTACGCCTTTATAAATATCAATCGTTTTAACGCTCTCTGGCGCTACACTACGAAGATAAAACAGAGCAAAACCAAATGGTGGAGTCAAGAAAGAGGTTTGTAGATTGATAGCTATCATTATTCCCAACCACACCGGATCAATACCCATAATAAGAAGTACTGGCCCCACTATAGGCACGACCACAAAAGTAATCTCGATAAAATCGAGAATGAACCCTAGTAAAAATACTACAGCCATAACTAGCAGCATGGCGCCGAACGCTCCTCCTGGCAACTGCTCAAATAGTGATTGAACTAATTCTTCACCCCCATACCCTCTAAAAACTAGGGAGAAAAATGAAGCCCCTATCAGAATCAGAAAAACCATAGAAGTCATTTGTAATGTCTTAACCAGCACCTCTTGAAACACTGCGAAAGATAACCTTCTTGAGAACAGAGCCAGACAAGTTGCCCCAATTGCCCCTACCCCAGCAGCCTCAGTAGGTGTGGCAATACCGATAATGATGGAGCCCAACACTAATACCATAAGCCCAATTGGAGGCAGCAGACTTGATAAAACTTCGAAAGTTGAAACCTTGTGGACATCTTTTTGCGCTGGTGCATCAAATGGGTTCAAATAGCTTCTCAACCAAACATACGTCAAATAGAGAAAAACCAATAAGAGTCCGGGGAGTAACGCACCAACAAACAAATCACCTACCGATATAGTTTTCGGATTAAATATACCCAAGCGTATCTGCGACTGCTGATATGCATTAGACAATACGTCCCCCAGAAGAACCAGTGCGATCGAAGGAGGAATTATTTGGCCTAACGTGCCGGTTGCACAAATCGTACCGGCAGCGAAACTCGGATCGTATCCGCGTTTTAACATACTAGGCAAGGACATTAGCCCCATAGCCACAACCGTAGCACCGACGATACCGGTGCTAGCTGCCAACAACGTACCTACCACCACCACTGAAAAACCCAACCCTCCTGATAAACTACCAAAAAGTCGCGCCATGGTGTCCAGCAACCGCTCAGCTAATCCCGTACGCTCTAGCATGATGCCCATCAAGACGAACAATGGCACTGCGATTAAGGTCTGGTTACTCATCGTGCCATATACTCGTTCCGGCATTACTTTTAGTAATGCTGGATCAAAGTTGTCCGTAAGAATCCCACCAGACGCGAACAGTAAGGCAACCCCTGCCAAGGTAAACGCTACCGGGTAGCCCAATAGCAAAGCGCCACAGACCCCTGCAAACATAAAAATTGGAAGCCACTCAAGCATTAGAAGTTATCCAGTTTTGTACAGCAGAAGGGTGTTACGTGTCACTTCTGCAAGACCTTGAATAATCAGAAAAAGTGATGCTAAAGGAATAACACTTTTAAGTAAAAACACTGCTGGTATTCCACCCGCTTCACCCGAAGCTTCTTGTATAGCCCAGGAGTGGCTGGCAAATTCAAAGCTAGTAAAAAACAGGAATATCGAGACCGGTAGCAAAAACACCAAAGCCCCAATAATGTTGACCCACGCTTTTGATCGAACACCCATGGAACGGTAAAGCACGTCTACACGCACATGCCCGTCACGCTTAAGTGTCCAAGCGGCAGATAACATAAATGCCGATGCGTGCGAGTAAATCACAAGTTCCTGATAAAAGGTTACATCGCTATTACCTAATACATAGCGCATAAATACCACTGCGCAAGTAAAGATCATTACGCCGAAAATAAGCCATATGAGTACTCGCCCGGTCAAAGCGCTTATGGCATCTAACAGCTTAAGCATGGGCCAATACCCAGAAATACGAATAACTAATTAAAATGTTACCTGTCCGAAACCTTGGGTATATTTGAGCGTGCAATTATGCATTTAATCCGTATTATTTACGATCTGTGAATTAACGCTAATTTGACTAGTCAGATTAGTTAAAAATTAAGCCGCAGCTTATCCATCTACGTAAATACCGAGGTACTTTAGTATGCAAGAATATACAGTCGTAATCGCCATGTTAGCCCTTCTCCAGTGTATTTATTTTTCCATGCGTGTGGGTGATGCGCGTGCCAAGTTTGGTGTAGATGCTCCAGCAACAACCGGAAATACCGACTTTGAAAGAATCAATCGTGTGCACTACAACACCATAGAGCAATTGGTTATCTTTATGCCTGCGCTCTTTACATTTAGCACCTACGTTAGCCCTCTATGGGCTCAAGTGCTAGGCGTTGCCTTTATTATCGGACGCTTTGTCTACTCTAAAGGTTATACCAACGATGCCAAAAAACGTGCCCCAGGAATGATCATCACCTTTCTTTCCAACGTGGTGTTAGTCGTCGGAACTATTATTGGTGTGTTCATATAAATTAGCTTTAAAACATAAAAATGCCAGACCACACCAAAGTAAAACAAACGTTTATTGGTAGCACAGCTGTGGAAGCGGATCCATTAGTATATTTTTATGATGATTATTTATCGGATCCTGAGTGCGCACGAATAATCGAATTAGCATAACCAAAACTCGAGCGCGCCGCCGTTACTGAAGACGATGGAAGCAAGATAAGCGATATTCGAGCCAACGACTATATGTTTTTGAAACACAACATAGACTCGTTAGTGAAGTCGTGAGTCGAATTGCCGGCTAATAACCTAGAAGACCTTCAAGTTGTGTACTACGACGAAGGCCAAGAATACAAGCCGCACCAGGATGCCTTCGATCCTACTCAGCCGGAATATAAGTAGTGCATAGGTACATCAAGACAGCGCGTTATGACTGCTCTGATGTCTCTAAATGACGTAACCGAAGGTGGTTAAACCGGCTTCCCGCATTTGGATACGGAAATTAAGCAGCGCAAAGACCGGATTGTAATATTTCAGACCTGCAATTATGGCACCAATGAATTCAATCCCAAGTCGTTACATGGGGGCCTGCCGGTTGGCAAGAACACCACTAAGTGGGCAACGAACCTTTAGTTTTACGAAGGCACCTTTCAAAAGCCAGACCCGGATAATTACGTTTACACAAGGGTATTCGAATAGACTGGCAGACCAATATAAGACCTACATATTTAAAAAAAGCCGACGAATCAGATCTGTTTTTGCAACCACTTATAAGCCCTTAAGACTATAAGCGAAGCCAATATCTCACCTCTGAAATCGAGTATTGAGCTAAATAGCTACAAAATAAATAACTTAGCTCATTTAGTTAATTGCCCTGTCGTCGAGATCTTCGGTCAATGATTCTCGGATACTAGTCGGCACACTATTAACGACTACTGTATAGGTTTCATGATCAATACCAGCCGCTAAGCTCGCGCCTTTTTTTAACGCTACTATCATGGTAGGCGCCAACTCATAGCGCATAAAATGTACGGTAGAGGTTCGTGATCCATCGTCCCTGGCCAAGTCCTCATCAGCAATAGCAAACACTTTCTCACAATCCTCAACCTGCAACCAAACCTTATATTCAATCCCTCGCAACTCTACTGTTTTTTGTTCACGAATGGTTGCATCCGGATACTCCAACATAAAAGTAGCTTTAAGGTTACTACCATCTGGAATCAGAGGATTGTAGGCCTCTAGCTCTTCTTCAATACCCGCAGCATCGAAGGTCTTCTCGACCCGCAGCACTTCCTGTATTTGGTACTGAATGGTTGCCTTGCTTTCAAAATACAACCGCGCATTCTTCCCCAAAGGTAACTGCCGCTTCTTTTTATACTCCATAATTTCGGCTCGAAATTGAGGTCGAATTTCAGCGTATTGCTCTAGACTGTATAAATCCTCTCTATTCAATTTATTCATGTGATTCGCCTGGTTAGATTCCATATGCGGTGCGCAGCAGAGTCATGGGGTGGGTTGCCTGCTGCGTAGTTTGTGAGAGTTTAGCTAGATGTTCAGCCGCCATCGGACAATCGCTGGAAAAATAATCCGCTGATTGTTGGGACATTTTACGAACAACGGGACGTGCTATTTTCACTGCAGTGGCATAAGTTTCCTTCTTCATCGCATAGGTACCGTCATGCCCCGAGCAGCGTTCAATCGCATGCACAGTAGTATCAGGCACCAATGCAAGAATATCGCGAGTCTTTAATCCGATTTTTTGTACCCGTAAATGACAAGCTACTTGATAGGATATATCTCCCAGTGAAGTTTTAAAGTCAGTATTTAATAAACCGCTCTTATGTCGCAAAAAGAGGTATTCAAACGGATCATAAAACGCCTTCTGCACCTTTATCACCTCAGGATCATCGGGGAACATAAGCGGCAATTCCTGCTTATACATCAGCACACAGGAGGGGATCGGGGCAATTAAGTCATAGCCCTCATCAACCATTTTTGCCAACCCCGGAATATTTTTTTCTTTAAGTTTTTTGACAGCATACAAATCACCAAGCTCCATCTTTGGCATTCCGCAGCAAGCTTCTTTATCTACCAAATCAATTACAATATCATTGTGTCGATAAACTTCACGAAAGTCCTCTCCAAGATTCGGACTATTATAATTCCCGTAACAAGTCGCATATAAAGCAACCTTTCCTGTAGTGACCCCGGCCGCGGCAGGAGCGGCTTCTCGGCCGGGCACTTCCCATAACTTACGCAAGGATTTACGGTTGTATTCAGGCAGCACTGCATCTCGATGGATACCAAAACTCTCTTCAAAGGTCTTACGAAACGTTTTATTTTTATTCAACGCATTCACTGTTTCTTCAACCACAGGAATGGTTAAAAGTTTTGCCAAAGTATCGGTATTGCTAATTGATTTATCCCGAAAGGAAGCACCCTGCCGCTTAAATTTTTGTGCTTTTCCTCGCAGCATCAAATGTGGAAAGTCTACATTCCACTCGTGTGGAGGCACATATGGGCACTTGCTCAAATAGCACATATCACAGAGATAGCATTGATCAACCACCTTCATAAAGTCATTTTTATCGACTCCATCTACTTCCAAAGTCTCTGATTCATCGACAAGATCAAATAAAGTCGGAAAGGCATCGCATAAGCTCACACATCGGCGACAACCATGGCAAATATCGTAAACCCGTTCTAACTCTTTGTTAAGAGAATCTTTGTTCCA